>JBKBUF010000058.1:0-8697 GCA_046290815.1 Cytophagaceae bacterium
AAGACTTTCCTTGATCAGGAAAATTAATCAAATATATTTGCTCACCTGGTGCATTCTTGTTGCCGAAATTGGTGCATTCCTATTTACCGAAAATGGTGCATTGTTATTTTCCGATTACAAAAGACCAATTAAAATATCATTGATATTCGTTTCAGTGATTTTTTCAACATATTCTTTTGGACAAGTTAATGTTAAAGAATTGTCTCGTTCTAAAAAAGGACTATGGACTAAAAATGGCGAGAAGACTCCGTATAGCGGTGATTTTATTGAAAAATATCCCAATGGAGACCTCAAAGGAAAGGGAACAATTAAAGATGGTCTAGCTGAAGGTTTTCGAGTCACATTCTATCAAAATGGCGATACTATGTTCTATAGAAGCTATCAAAAAGGAGCTGCCCATGGTTATGCTAAAGAGTTTTATCCAAATGGTAAGATTGAACAAGAAGGTAAATTTATTAATGATAAAGAGGATGGAACATGGGTTTATTATTTTGAAAATGGAAATGTAAAAGCTGTGTTGAACTATAAAAAAGGGATTTTGGACGGCGACTTTATTGAATATCATTCTGACGGTAAAATAAAGACAAAATATTTTTATAAAAATGGGAAACCTTCATTTGGAAAGGAAATAGATGATCTTGTTAATGAGGCATTGTCGTATTCTAGAAAATTTGAAAATGATAAAGCAATTGAACTATATGATAAAGCAATTGAAATAAATCCAACAATTGCACAATTGTATTTTAACCGTGCAACATGCAAGCTAAATAATTTTGACTCCAAATCTGCACTTTTTGATTTTGATAAAGCAATAGAATTAAATCCCAAGTACATGGAAGCCTACGCAAACCGAGGGATTGCAAAAATAAATTTATTAGATACCAAAGTAAAACTTCATCCAACCGAGGAAGATACAAAGAGTGCATGCGAAGATTTTTATAAAGCGCGTGAATTAGGAGATAAATCAATAAGCACGCAGGATATGATTTATATTTACTGTGAAAAGAAAATTATGAATAAGAAATAAAGGCGTATAACACTCGCTATACTCCAGCCACTGGTTCGCTGCCAGAGTGACCATTAGTGGTTATTGTCCGCCAGGATTTTTTATTGTAAATTATGGCCTGGCTCGCTTCGGTGTACGAGGATACATTTGAGCTTTTACGACAGTGGCCGGAGCATAGCAAAACCGTTAAGTGCAACCCAAAAAACCTTCAAAAGAATTGCGAAAATATAAATTGATAACTTATATCTTAATTTTTCTTATACTCACTTGGGGCACAAGAGGAATTTATAGGTTAGTAGGATCTCAATACTTAACATTAGGAGAATGGAAAATTGAAGGATCAGAAGAGGAAATTATAGACACAATAAGAGAATTAAGAAAAGAATATTCTTGCGATAATTATCCAATTACAAAAGGATATACAAAATCCAAATATAAACCTAAAGAAATAGGGTTTTGGCTTTATTATTCTGATACTGAAGAATTGATAGCTACAACCTCCTCCTGCTCATTCACGAATCGTTGGCAGCAAGGCAATTCGGGCTCATAACCTACAGCCAATGTAAAAATGATAGTGACAAATTTTAAATGAAAAAAATACCAGTAAGACATATCAAAGACTCATTTCATGAAGACCGTTTTAGCATAAGGGCTATTGACCCTTTGGTAGCTAATAAAGATTTGATTCATGAACTTCATCGGCACGACTTTTATTTTGTCTTGTTCATTAAAAATGGCGCTGGCGAACACCAAATAGATTTTATTAAGTATAAAGTTGACAGTCACTCAGTTTTTTTTATCCGACCCGGACAAATACATCAACTAAATCTTAAAAAAGGCACTACCGGCTTTATGCTACAATTTACTTCTGACTTTTATGCCCCACGTGAAAACCCTGCCAGTGTTGTATTGCGAAAGGTTAGTAACAAAAATCATTGTCAACTAAGTACAGAACGATTTGAAAAAATTGGTTTGCTTTTGCAGTATATCTTTCAAGAAACTACCCAAAAGCAAGACAGATACAAAGATATTGTTAAAGCTAGTTTAGACATTATTTTCATTGAATTGTTTCGTCAAAGCAGCAACCAAAATAAGATTGCTAATGAAACCAAACTTTATGCTCAAGACCGTTTGGAAGAATTACAAGACTTATTGGAAAAAAATATTCATGCTAAAAAACAAGTAAGTGAATATGCCGAAATGCTGAACATAACACCTTATCAATTGAACGCCATTACAAAAGTATCGTTGCAAAAAACGGTTTCGGAACTTATCAATGAGCATATTATTTTAGAAGCTAAGCGGATGCTCATAGGTACAATGTATCAAGTAAATCAAGTAGCCGATATACTGGGTTATGATGACCCTTCTTATTTTATACGTTTTTTCAAAAAGCAAACCGGGCTTACTCCAGAAACCTTTCGTAAGAATGTTAAATAAGTCTCATTGAAATTAAAAACTGTCCTACCTTAAAGGCATATCTTGTAAATACTTTTGTAGTGTAATTATTTATTCACCTAAAAGTTTTACATGAAAAAATCACTTCAAATTCCTGTTCTATTCACAGTTGCATTTAGCACAAAGAATTTGCAAGCCCAAGATACTACACAAGCTTTTACTCCAAAAATATTAGAAGCAGATGACTGATAATTACTTCAGTTTTTGACTGGCTCACAATATTAACCGATATGGTGCCAATAAAAACTTAAAAAATATTTATGGCGTTTCTTAAAATTGAGTTTATAATCTTCCTGTATAAATATTTAAAATAGTGCTATCAAACTTCTGATATGTCCTATCTCACAGCGTAAAACCCAACTACCTTTGTAATATAATCAATTAAAGAAATTAAAAATGAATACAAAAAAAAGAATTATCATCATAGGTGCATCTGGCACTATGGGCAAGTATTTAGCCACCGCATTTGAAAAGGAACATGAAGTTGTAAGAGTAGCAACGAAAAGTGGCGACTATCAAGTAGATATTACTTCTACCAGTTCAATTGAAAAATTCTACGAAGAAGTGGGTGAATTTGACGCATTGATTTCTACTGCCGGGCCAACATATGTTGGACCATGGAAAAATTTGACTGATAAAGAATTTAGGAAAGGAATAGAAGGCAAAATGATGGGTCAAATTAACTTAGTATTAATCGGTCAGCATTACATCAAGGCAAATGGTTCTTTCACTTTAATATCAGGAGCATTGACCCATCAACCCCAATTGCATTTTGCAAACGCTTCTGCTGCAAATGGTGCGATAGAAGGGTTTGTAAGAGCAGCAGCCATTGAATTGGAGAATGGTATTCGAATCAACGCAGTAAGTCCTACCGTCATTGAAAATTCTCCACAATACTTTCCTTTCTTTCAAGGAGAAATCCCAACGACTATGAAACAATTGGAATATGGCTTTCGCAAAAGTGTGTTTGGAGCGAACACAGGACAAATAATAGAGCTGCATTAATATAAATTAAGAACATTATGAAGTCAAAAACAAGAATGATTGTATCGCTGAAAATCTGGATAGTGATTTATCCTTCTATCACACTTTTTCTTTTCTTATTTGGACAAACATTATCGGCTTTTCCATTGTATATAAGAACACTTATCCTGACACTTACATTAGTTCCCTGGATAGTATTTTTTGGTGTTCCATTTGTTGATTGGGTAATTAATTTACTTTCGTCAGCGAACGACAAAAAATAAAAACAATGTTATCAAGACGAACATTCATAAGGCAAAGCGGAGGTACAATAGCACTTTTTGCCTTGTCTTTATACTTAAATGATCACTCAAAAGACAATCAAATGAACAGTAACAAACATTTTGACACATTAATTATCGGGGGTAGTTATTCAGGACTTGCGGCAGCAATGACATTAGGCAGGGCATTGAGAAAAGTGCTGATTATTGACAGCGGAAACCCATGTAACAAGCAAACCCCATATTCACATAACTTTTTAACCCAAGACGGACAAACACCAAAGCAAATTGCATCACTTGCAAAGCAACAGGTGTCAATGTATGACACTGTTGAGTTTTATACAGGATTGGCAACAAACGGAAGCAAAACAGAAAATGGTTTTGAAATTCAAACATCATCGGGAGGTATATTCACGGCAGCAAAATTAATTTTCGCAACCGGAATAAAGGACAAAATTCCCAATATCAAGGGATTCGCCGAATGCTGGGGAATATCCCTCCTACATTGTCCTTATTGCCACGGATATGAAGTAAGAAATGAAACAACAGCAATTTTAGGCAATGGTGAATACGGATTTGAATTTTCCAAGCTCATTTCAAATTGGACAAAGGATTTGACACTGTTTACAAATGGAAAATCTACATTGACTTCCGAGCAAGCAGCAAAACTTGAAAGATATCACATTAAAATATTAGAAAAAGAAATTGGAGAGCTAGAACACATCAATGGACAACTTCAAAATATCATTTTTAAAGATGGCTCAAAAAAATCAGTTAAGGCGATTTACACACGGATTCCTTTTGAGCAACACTGCCGGATACCTGAACATTTAGGTTGTGAAATAACTGAGGACGGATATATCAAAATTGATTCTTACCACAAAACTACAATAAATGGCATTTTTGCTTGTGGTGATAACGTAACCCGTATGAGAACAGTTGTGAACGCTGTGTCAATGGGAACAACAACAGGAATGATGGTAAACAAAGAGTTCGTAGAAGAAAAATTCACCTGCTAGCCCTGCTAGGGCAAACGTCTGCTTATGTTTATCCTAAATTAACCTTATACTTTTCGGATCACCTGTATCAAGGCTCGCTTGACAGAGGTTCGGATCTGGAAATCTCGTTAATAAACGGTTAACAATTTAAATTTCTTCTTTTTTCTTATATTACAAAATAAGCAGTTAATTTAAGTTGATTTTTGTCCTTTGTGTATAGTTAGTTGCATTAAGCGGGACGCCTATTACGAGGTTATTTAAAATGATGATGATATTTAAATAAAAAGCACAAACGGTCTCTTTGAGCCAGCTGGAGGACAGAGCTTATTGTCCGCCAGAATTTTTAATTGTAAATTAAGGCCTGGATCTCTTCGGTACAGGAGGATATATTAGAGGATTCCAGTGCATTGCCGTCTCATAGAACCACCGTTAGCGGTAAATATATTATGACAACTTTATTATTCTTAACAGGACTTTCATTAGGACTAATTCTGATTTACATATTTGTCTTAAGACCATACCAACTACATTGGGGAGCAACTGCCGAAGAAGTGAAGATGGCATTACCTGGAGACAATATTGTTAAAAGTCCAGACTTTAAAGCTACAAGAGGAATCACAATTGATGCATCTCCACAAAACATCTGGAGATGGATTATACAAATAGGAAGCAAAAGAGCAGGATGGTATAGTATTGACTGGATTGACAATGCAGGGATTAAAAGTACTGATAAAATTATATCTCAGTTCCAAAAAATTGAAATAGGACAATTTATTCCATTCACTCCTGATCAGAAGAATGGAATGTGGGTAAAAGATTTCAAAGAAAATAATTTTATCTTATGGACTGACAATGATGGCAAAGCTACCTGGCTTTGGCAATTGATTCCAATTGACAATGGAAAAACCCGATTGCTAACGAGATTGAATACAAAGTATAAATGGAGCGGGATATGGATCATTTATTATATCCTTTTCGACATTGGAGATATTATTATGATGCGGAAAACCATGAAAGGAATTAAACAAAGAGCCGAAAAGATGCAAAAATGAACCATAAATGAGCTCTTAACATTATCACCATCTTTATTGTCATTTCGACAATTTCTTAAATTGCAGGCATCTTCCACGCTATAGCGCGGCTCATACTAACTACGGAAAATAAGAATGACAACAAGTTTTTTCCAACCAAACGATCAATTATAGAGAGTATTAAAATGGAAGTTTTTTTGACAAGCATTCTGGCATTTGCATCCACTAATATTGATGACATTTTTATTTTGATGCTTTTCTTTGGTGACAAAAGATAATCAAATGACATATACATCGGACAATACCTGGGGATAATCACATTAATTGCAGTGAGCCTCGCCGGCTCATTGATAGGTAATTTTATCGATAATAAGTATGTGGGACTTTTGGGATTATTTCCGATTTACCTCGGACTGCGGGGCGTTCTTAATTTCTTCAAAGCAGAGAATAAAGCCGAAGAATTACAACAAAAAGAGAAGAAAAAACTAAAGACAGGATTCTTAACCGTTGCCACTATAACTTTTGCAAATGGCGGGGACAATATAGGGACTTACATACCTCTTTTTGCAACGTTGACGGCCTATAACAAGTCAATAATGATCACGATTTTTTTAGTAATGGTTTTAATTTGGCTGGCTACAGCAAAGTATCTGACAACACATCCTATATTAGCAAGAGTAATTTCAAAATACAGCCACATACTAACACCGGCTGTTTTAATTCTACTTGGAATTTATATTCTAAAAGAAAACGGGAGTTTTCAATTATGGAATTTCACAGCAACACACTCATTCTAGTGAATTAAACCAATAAAAAAAACCTATTGATTGCTTCAACTCAGAATTGCTTGTAAATCTTTTTTCCCATACCTTTTTACGGAAAATTAATTCTGCATAAATTCATAACATAGTGACAATTTAGATACGCTTGTGTGTCAACAAAGTGAATGTGACTATCGTTTAAAATATGTTTATGAAAACAAAATTGAAAATCAACCTATAATTATAGGCAAAGAATGAAACCATAAATCTTGCCATGGACAATCAAATGACATATATATTACTCGGCGGAATCAGCCAAATAATCCTCTGGCTATCATATAAGCTTCTTAAAAATCCAAAAATCTATCTTGGATTGCTTGTATTGACAGTATTGATAGCGATTTTTGGTTATCATAATATTGACAGGGAATCTCTCAAGATGGCAAATGGCAACGCAGCAGAATGGGCATTTCTTCCTTTACTATTTATGATTTATTATTGGATATTCAGACAGCTTTTTTTGATAATATTTAAAAAAGAACCTTTGATGACAGGCTATATGCAGAGAAGTTGGGAGCAAGCCGAATACAGACGCTTACATATAGGAGATGCTTTATTTACCATATCGACTTTGATTTTGCCATTTCTTACAACTTTGATACTACCTAAATGAAAGTATGAGTTATATCTCTTTAGATCAAAACACAAGACTCGAAATTAAAAAACATTCAATTAAGATAATTCATGGCCATGCTTACGGGACTGTTGTGATTGGAATCTTCTTAATCATTATGTGTATTGTACTCATTGTATTGACTGTAATAACGAGACATTTTCTGTCCGTCCCGTTTTTACTATTATTTATGGGACTAGGATTATATCAGTTTTTGGTATATAGATTAATCGAGATCGATGGAGAATCCAACAAAATCAGAAAGTACTTTATGATAGCCGACAAGGTGATAAGGCAATATTCTGAGGAGGCACTCCCGGGAAATACATTTGTAATAAAAACAGTTCACGATTCTGAGGGCTCTGAATCTCAATTTTACGTATTGAATTCGGACAATAGGGAACATCATATAATAAATTTTAATTCAGAGGAAACCGGGAGAAATGTCGGCAATATAATTGCAAAGAAGTCAATAAATTTTAATCTGATTTATAAAGATTATCCAGTCTCTTAAAATTATGAACGTTCCTCTTCAAGCAATGCTATTAGTATTAACCCTGTCCTTTGGTGCCGGAGCTAGATTAACAGCTATTTGTAACTGACGAAGAAAAATTACATTTTGAGGTTACCTAATTGCAGTACTTGCAATTAATAGAAAAATCCTTTAAATGATTAAATATAATCAGCTACATATTCCCGGCCCCTGTCAGATTCATTATGATTCTTTGCCTTATCATCCTGAAAAAAGGCCTTGCGACTCATGTCGTAAACCTGTTTATGATTTCAGAAATAAGGACGAAGAATACTTTAACAAAATATGGAAAAAGCATAATGGAGATTTATGTGGTGCATTTACTTATGACCAATTTTCCAAAAAAGACCACCCCAACTCAAAACTCTTTACTTTAAAATCATTTCGAACAACTGTATTTGGATTTGTGCTGGGCTTTTGGACCATGGTAAGCAAAGCCAATAACGACAATCAAATCAATCCGGAAAAAATTGAACTAAACCCTATTGACTCATCTAATAGGATTATAAGTAAACCATTTACAGTAATGACTAAAGATTGTAAAACTTGTATAGATGAGTTTGAAATCCAATTATTAATAAATGGCACCCTTTATAATACCTATAGAGTTAAAGATTCTTCTGTAATAGTATTACCTTCAACAGTCAAGCCTACCGACTTAGTAACCATTGAAGGCAAAAAAAGAGTATCAAGAAAAGGATGGACTAATGTAGTAACTAAAGTAAAAAGGATTCAGTTTAGATTTGAAGATAGAAATATAGTTGAGGTGAAGGCGACAAGGAAAACAAAGCTGCGAATTATATATAAAAGAGATTGGATAGGATGTCCCAAATTTAGATAAAATGGTGGAAGTATAGGAGTCCAAATTAAATAAGGGAGGCTGTAAAATAAACTGTGTCATAAAAGTAAAAAAATGTTAAATTATACTTTTATGAACACCAAAAACAACAAAGACGAAAAATTAAAGGAATTTGAGGGCTTGTTTGAGCAAGCT
>JBKBUF010000029.1:0-57468 GCA_046290815.1 Cytophagaceae bacterium
CAATGTTTTCCTAGAAAGTTTAAGTTAAGGAAAAAATACAATTCAAACTGTAAATCAACTTGAAAAATCCATTAACTTAATGGCATTAAATTAAGAATTAAGAATTAAGAATTAAGAATTAAGAATTAAGAATTAAGAATTAAGAATTAAGAATTAAGAATTAAGAATTAAGAATTAAGAATTAAGAATTAAGAATTAAGAATTAAATTTTCCTTTACTGTTCTTCGGATTTCGATTTTCGATTTTCGAATTTTAACATATGGATGACAAAAAAATAAAAGCTTTAATATCACTCCTCGATGATGAAGATACAGAGGTGGTGGCGCAGGTAGAAAGAGAAATTCTTTCTCTTGGGGAGGATATCATTCCTTTTCTTGAAACTGAATGGGAAAATAATTTTAACCCGATAGTTCAAAAGAGGATTGAGGAGCTTATTCATATAATGCATTTCGATCTGCTTAAGTCGAGATTGCTGAAATGGAAGGAGGAAGGAGCGACTGACTTGCTGGAGGGTATGTGGATTGTTGCTACTTATCAATATCCGGATCTGGAATATGCCAAGTTAAAAGTGGAGCTTGACCAGATTTATTTTGACATATGGTCCCAGCTAAAAAGTGATCTGCATCCTTATGACCAGGTGAAAATTCTAAACAGTGTGTTGTTTACAAAGTTTAAATTTAGCGCCAATACAAAAAATTTTCATTCTCCCGGCAATAGCATGTTGAATATTGTGCTTGAATCTAAAAAAGGAAATCCGATTTCGCTTTGTGTAATTTACATGCTGGTAGCCCAAAAACTCAAAATGCCGGTATATGGTGTTAATCTCCCGAATCTTTTTATCCTGACTTATAAATCTGAAAATATTCAGTTTTACATTAATGCATTCAATAAAGGTCTCATTTTTTCCAAGGCAGATATTGATAATTACCTTGCACATCTGAATCTGAATCCTCTAGACATCTTTTATGAGCCATGCAGTAATATCGATATTGTAAGGAGAGTGTTAAGGAATCTTATTGTTTCTTTCGAGAAGGTTGGTGATACAGATAAGACTGAAGAGATAAAAATGCTTCTGAATAGTATAACAGACGGTAAAGAATCCTATGACTAGCTCGAATATTACTTTTTGATCATACAGCCTGTAGCTCTTCTGTCATTTATTTTAATAGTAGCATTGGTTAATATAGCATTCAGGGCTTCTCTGACATAGTTTATTTTAACATCATTTGCTACCTGAGGATTGTCATCTATTGCTCCTTTGTATTGCAACACAAATGCTCCGTTGATATTCTTCAATAAAAAAACTTCGGGTGTTTTACTCGCTCCGAATGCATTGGCTACTTCCTGTTTATTGTCAATAAGGTATGGTAGTCCGATTTTTTTATCAACAACATATTTAGTAAGTGATGCAGCAGCATCTGAAGGGCTTAGATTCGGATTGTTGGGATTGATAAGTAAAAATTTTACTCCTCTTGATTCGAACTCGCTTGCCAACCTTATGATTCTTTCTTCATACAATTTGGAATAGGGGCAATCCTGGCTGGTGAAAATTATGGCTACCGCTTTATTGTTGCTGAGAAAATCATTTAAAGAGACTTTATTGTTGTCGGAGGCATTAATTAGGGAAAATGTTTTTATCCTGTCCCCGATATTGTACACCTGCGCTGACAAAGACCGGCAGCTAAGAATAAGAATCAGGACATATGCGAATAGTCTCATTTTTTATTGATTTTTTTATACAATTTAGTGATTATACGTGATTATATAATCCCTGTATCTTAAAAATTTCATTTTTAATTTTACCTGATTCTCAATATACACCTCAGCTTCAATTTCACCGAAATTGACATCAGGAACCCGATGTACATATATTTGGTCCCTGAAATTTAAACTATAACCGGAGTAAAGTTTAAATATTGCTTCTTTTATGGCCCAATAGGTGGACAAAACGGACACTTTATCTCCTGCTTCCGATATTTCACGTTCTGAAAGAAACTTGTCCCTGACCCTTAATACCTTCTCATTTATTAATTCAATATCTATACCAACTTTCTTCCTGGTGTTCACTATGACTGAAACGAATTCATTGGAATGGCTTATCGAAATATGGTCTTCAGAATTAACTAGAACTGGACATCCGGTTTCATTGTAACAGGTCCCTGTATATTGTTTTCCTTGATAATCAACTATCTGTTTTAGCAAAATTCTTGCTGCTGCCCACTCCCTTTTTCTTTTGTCGATAGCGGAAAGGATCTTTTCAGGAACCTTCTCATAATTTTTCACTTCATTGATCAGTTCATCTGCAGATTCTGAAATTTGCCATAGTCCCCATAGGTATTCTTCGTTGTAATATTCAATCAGAATTAAGGGCATGAGTTTTAGTTACTGTTTTATTTTCCATTAGCTGTAAAAAAAATCGGACTTTTGAATTTTCTAAGCCCAATACAACTTAAATTTAAGGAAAAAACCTGGGAATTAATATAAACGGTTATATCTGGGAGGGTAAAATGTCACATCTGCAAGTTTCTAAGTTTGCATCATTAACAGGCCACAAAGATTCTTTGTATGCTTTGGCTACCGGGTTGACTGAAAAGGAGGTTTTTTCTTCCGGTGCAGATGGTATGATAGTACAATGGAATGTTGATAATCCGGATTTGGGAAAACTTGTGGCAAAAGTTCCTAATCCGGTGTATGCACTGCATCTGAATTCAGATAAAAAATTAGTTGTAGGACAGAATTTTGAAGGTATTCATATCATTGACCCTATTGCTGGTAAAGAAGAAAAGTCGCTCAAGTTGTCTGCTACTGCCATATTTGATATCCAGGAAAGTAAAGGACATTATTTTATTGCCATGGGGGATGGGGAGTTATTAAAAATAGAAAAAGATCAGCTGATTATAACATCCAGAATTAAGTTATCAGAAAAAAGTGCTCGTTGTATAGCTATAAATGAAAAAAAAGGACTGTTGGCAGTCGGATACAGTGACTTTCAGATCCGGGTTTTTACCTTGGATGAATTAAAGCTTGTTAACACCATACAGGCTCATCAAAATTCAGTTTTTACCTTGGCATTTTCACCTGATGGAATATATTTGCTGAGTGGAAGCAGAGATGCCAGGATAAATATATGGGAAACTGAAAATAATTTTTCTCTTAACCAATCCATAGTAGCACACATGTATGCTGTTAACCATATTAGTTTTAGTCGCGATGGAAGATATTTTGCAAGCTGTAGTATGGATAAATCAGTAAAAATATGGGATGCTCATGCTTTTAAACTTCTTAAAGTAATTGACAAAGCAAGGCATGCAGGTCATGGTACATCCGTCAATAAGTTGTTGTGGTTGAATTATAATAATTACATAGTATCATGCAGTGATGACAGAACTTTGTCTGTCTGGCATTTAATGCAGGAATAAGTCGTTCTACCTTTTCTAAACAAAAATATAAAATGAAAATTACACCTTTAGACATCAGAAAAAAGGAATTTGAAAAAGCATTCAGAGGATATGAAAAGGAAGAAGTAGATGCTTTTTTATTATTACTTTCTCAGGAATGGGAGAAGATGATTGATGAAAATAAAGAATTGAAAAGAAGATTGGAGACTTCCGAAAAGGAAGTGGTAAGACTTAGAGAAGTAGAAAATTCATTGTTTAAAACTATTAGAAATGCTGAAGATACAGGCGCTCATGTGATTGATCATGCCAATAAAACAGCTGAGCTCCACCTTAGAGAAGCACAAATGAAGGCAGAAGCAATTTTGAATGATGCAAACTTCCGTGCTAAATCCATTATGGAAGAGGCAGAAGAAAAAACTAAACTTGTAGTGGATTCATTATTTGACGATGTAAAGCAGGCGGAGCGAGAGTTCAATTATATTGCTGACCAAAAAGAAAATCTTCTTTCGGAGTTATCTGGTCTTGTAAATGAGACTTTGGAGAGAGTAAACAGGTATCAGGCCAAAGGGAATCTTAAAGAGACAATACAAGCGAAGCTAAAAGAGTTGAGAAGTTTTGGTTCTGAAAAGAAAGCTCTGCATACACCTCCGGTAAATGTTGCACCAAAGTCTGAAATTCCAAAGCCAGCTGCAAGGGCTGAACAACCCGAAGTGAAACCGGAAAATAAAAGTTCTAAAGATTCAGGTTCTTTTTTTGATGCCATCTGATGGAAGAAATCATTAAAGTTTCCCTCACCGGTATGGAGTTTTTTGCTTTTCATGGTTTATATGATCATGAAAAAGAAAAAGGAAATTTTTTTGAGGTGAATGTTACTGTAGGTTTTAAGGCCGCTATTGAAGAATTATTGTCAGATGATATTCATAAAACTGTCGATTATGAAAGTGTTTATAACACAGTCGAAGAGATTGTGAATGTAAGAGTTCAGTTGCTGGAAACCCTTGCTGCAAAAATTGCAATAACTCTTTTAGAGAATATTTCACGGATTACAGAAGTTGAGGTTTCTGTGGTTAAAAGGAATCCTCCTGTAGCAGGCAAATGTAAGGAATCAAAGGTGACTATACAGAGAAAAAGATGAAGCTTTTAGTATCCCTTATTTTTCTTGTCTTTACAACTTCAGGTCTAGATAATGATAAGCCTGCCTACAGAATATTTGATAAGCAGGGTAAAACCTCAGATTATTCAACACTTTTAAAAAATATTTCCAGAGCAGACATTATACTTTTTGGTGAATTGCATAATAACTCTATTGTTCATTGGCTGGAACTGCAATTGCTGAAAGATCTTGCAGTCCAAAATAAGAGAATGGTTTTGGCAGTGGAATTTTTAGAGACAGATAATCAACTGGCTATATCAGAATTTAACAATGGGCTGATCCGCCTCAGTCAACTGGAAAATGAAATTAAACTGTGGTCTAATTACAAGACCGATTACAGACCACTGCTGGAGTTTGCAGGGAAATCTTCCATTCCCGTGATTGCTACTTCTGTGCCTCGAAGATACGCTTCTGTGGTGGCCTATAAAGGGTTTTCTGCTATGGATACCTTGCCGTTAGCAGCAAAAGCATATTTGCCTCCTCTGCCTATAAACTTTGATCCCATGCTGCCGGGCTATGCCCAATTAAAGGATGGAATGTCAGGTCATGCAATGGCATACATGGCAGAATCTCAGGCCTTGAAAGATGCAACAATGGCCTGGAATATAAATAAGGTTTTTTCTCAGAATATGATATTTCACATTAATGGTGCTTATCATTCAGATAATTTTGAGGGTATTTACTGGTATTTGAGGAACTATAATCCTAAACTTAAAATTGTTACTATTACCTGTAAGGAGCAAAAAGATATCAGCAAAGCCGAAAATGAAAATACCGGAATTGCGGATTATCTAATTTGTATTCCTGAGGATATGATTAAATCTTATTAATTTTTTTAAATTTTTGAATTTTATGGAGTTAGTTAATGATCTTATAAAAATTCTTCTACCTGCTGCTGTGGTATTATATGCCATGTATCTAACAGTAAAAGCTTTTTTGAATAAAGATTTTGAGAAAAAACTTATCGAGATTAAGCAAAAGAATACAGAAATTGTACTTCCGGTCAGGTTGCAGGCTTATGAAAGGATGTGTCTTTTTCTGGAAAGAATTTCACCTAATAACCTGCTTGTAAGGGTAAATGAACCGGGATTTACTTCTGCCCGGTTTCGCCAGCAATTGTTACATGAAATTAGAGAAGAATATAATCATAATCTTTCTCAGCAGGTATATATGAGCGATCAGGCCTGGCAATTGGTCAAATCGTCTATGGATGATGTCACAAGTATAATTAATCAGGCGGGAGAATCTGTAAATCCTGAATCCAGAAGTGTAGAGTTGGCCCGAGTGATTTTCGATAAAATGATGGAAAGAAACGAGGATCCTGTTGAAAAATCCCTTAAATTTCTGAAAAATGAAATAAGACAGGTGTTTTAACTTTTTTTTTTATTTAAAAAAGGTTACATTTGGAGGCCTGAGAGTATAAATAAATGAAGAAAATAATTGATATTTCTCAGGGGTTCCTTGAAATAATTATAGAATCTCTTTAAAAATTAATATATGAAACACTAAAAAACAAAAAACCCATGTTTGCACTAAAGTTTTTGTCAGATTTTTTCAACGTGTACGGTAAAGGGGACGCGTTGGTTTCGTATACTCCCTTCTTTATTTTCTTACTGGTATTTGTACCATTAATGTTTGCATCGGGAGTATTTGTAGATTATCTGATCGGAAAGATTTTAAGAAAATAGATTTCCGAATCCAGTTTTGAAAGGCTGTATCAACAAAAATTGGTACAGCCTTTTTTATTATATCCTTATATGTGGATTAAAAATATTTAGGTTAAATTAGACGGGAAAAATTTAATTAATTGCGGAAGTCTCTCCGGGATTTTTATGTTAAAAGTAGCGATTCAGGGTGGTGTAGCCTCATTTCATGATATAGCAGCCAGAAATTATTTTAAGAGTGAGAAAGAAATCAAAACGATCAGTTGTGATACGTTTCGTGATCTTTGCAATGTATTAAAAGAAGGTAAAGCAGATTATGCTGTGATGGCAATAGAAAATGCTATTGCAGGCAGTATTTTACAAAACTATGCCTTGCTGAAAGAATATAATTTTTACATCATTGGAGAAATTCAGCTTAGGATAGAGTTAAATTTGATGGCCATGCCGGGGGTAAGTCTGGATCAACTGGAAAAGGTAAGGTCACACTATATGGCAATATTGCAATGTGAAGACTTTCTTCTGAAACATCCCGGACTTAAGATACAGGAATATCATGACACCGCTGATAGTGCAAGAGATATAAAAGCCAGCAATGACAAAAAAACTGCAGCTATTGCAGGAAGGTTTGCTGCAGAAGTATACAATCTGGATATTCTTGCAGAAAGTATAGAAACAGAAAAAAGAAATTTTACAAGATTTCTGGTACTTACAAAAGATAAAAAATTCAAAGTGGACCATGTCAATAAGGCTACTTTGTGTTTTGAATTACCGGATAAGGTGGGAGCACTTGCTCATGTAATGAATGTAATTGTTGAGAATAATATTAACCTGACAAAAATTCAATCATTGCCGATTCTAGGCAAACCAAATCAATATACTTTTTATGTGGATTGCGAGTTTGATGACTACGAGGATTTTAAAAAGTGTATTAGGATAAAATCAATAGTTAAGAATTTAAAAATACTTGGAGAATATAAAAAGGGAATAACGATCCATGATTATAAACAAAGCAGAAAGGCTTAATACCGTTAAAGAGTATTACTTCGTAAAGAAGCTTGAAGAAATTGCCAAACTTAATAAAGAAGGTAAAAATGTTATTAGTTTCGGTATAGGTAGTCCTGACCTGGCTCCCTCACCTGAAACCATCAAGGCTCTTACTGACACATCAGTAAAACCAAATGTTCATGGCTATCAACCTTACAGAGGTATACCGGAGTTCAGAGAAAATATTGCAAAATGGTACAAAGAAACATATAATGTTTCTCTTACAGAAGAAGAAGTGTTACCGCTTATAGGATCTAAAGAAGGTATTCTTCATCTGTCTATGGCATTTTTAAATCCGGGTGATGAAGCACTTGTTCCTAATCCCGGTTATCCTACCTATACATCCCTTACCACACTCATCGGAGGAAAGGTGAGATATTATGATCTTAAAGAGGAGAATAACTGGTATCCTGATTTTGATCAGTTAAACAAAGAGGACTTATCTAAAGTGAAACTTATGTGGCTTAACTATCCTCATATGCCTACAGGAACAGCTGCAAATAAAGAAATGCTTACTAAACTTATAGCATTTGCCAGAGAGAAGAAGATACTGATATGTTATGATAATCCTTATAGCCTGGTATTAAATGAAAGCGATCCCTGGAGCATTCTTGCTATTGAAGGAGCAAAAGACGTTGCGGTAGAACTTAACTCATTAAGCAAGTCCCACAATATGGCTGGCTGGAGAGTTGGTATGATGTTGGGAAGGAAGGATTACCTTACTGCTGCATTAGCAGTGAAGAGCAATATTGACTCCGGGATGTATTATGGGATACAGCAGGCAGCAATGAAAGCTTTGGATAATTCTGGTGCGTGGCACAAAGAAAGGAATGCCATTTATCGTGAAAGAAGAGACTGGGTATATAAGATTCTTGATTTACTGGGCTTCGAATATAGGAAGGACCAGGTTGGTATGTTTATTTGGGCAAAACCAAAAGACAGAAATAAGATTCCTGACATTGCTGCATACATTGATAAAGTTTTGTATGGATGTTATGTGTTCTTCACTCCCGGTGAAATATTCGGATCAAATGGAAAAGATTTTCTTCGAGTTTCATTGTGTGTGCCTGCGGAAAAGATGAAGGAGGCATATGGAAGGTTGGAGCAGTGGGTAAAACAGGGATGATGAATGTTGAATGTTGAATTTTGAATGAGGGAGTGATATGTTAAATGGGGGAGTGGAAAACAGTCCCCTTTTATTTTTGTTATTAGTTCAAATCCTTCAGACGATTATGGAAAACTTTGACTTTAAAAATCCAACTAAAATACTCTTCGGGAAAAATCGTATTGCTGATTTACAAACGGAAGTTCCTGCCGGCGCAAGGGTGCTGATATTATACGGTGGCGGTAGTATAAAAAAGAACGGGATATATACTCAAGTGATTAAAGCACTGGAAGGGCATGATATTCTTGAGTTTTCAGGAATAGAACCAAATCCTGATTATGACACACTGATGAAAGCTGTACAGCTGATTAAAGAGGAGAAGGTGGGTTTCTTATTAGCGGTAGGTGGTGGTTCAGTAATTGATGGTGTCAAATTTATTTCTGCGGCCGTAATGTTCAAAGGAGATTCCCCATGGGACATCCTTGAAAAGAAAATAAGGGTAGAAAAGGGAATTCCTTTCGGAACTGTATTAACGTTACCAGCAACCGGATCGGAAATGAATTCCGGAGCTGTAATCAACAGGAGAGAAAGGAAAGAAAAGCTGACTATGGGTGGACCGGGTTTATTTCCTGTTTTCTCTATTCTGGATCCGGAGGTGATTAAATCAATACCTGCCACACAAATTCAAAATGGTATTGTAGATGCGTTTACTCATGTGCTGGAACAATACATTACATATCCTGCAGATGCCTATCTTCAGGACAGGTTTGCTGAATCCATCTTGTCCACATTAATAGAAGTAGGCCCGAGAGTACTAAAAGATCCGAATGATTACCTTGCATCGGCTAATTTTATGTGGTGTTGCACCATGGCATTGAACGGACTTATTCAAAAAGGAGTACCGACAGACTGGGCTACACACATGATAGGTCATGAGCTTACGGCATTGTATGACATTGACCATGCCCGGACACTAGCAATTATTGCACCTAATCTTTACAGGTATAAATTTGATAACAAAAAAGATAAACTTGCGCAGTATGGTGAAAGAGTCTGGAATATTACTAGCGGTAGTAAAGAAGAAAAAGCTAAGGCGGCTATAGATAGAACAATTCAATTTTTTCATCAGCTGGAAATTAAAACTCGTTTATCAGATTATACCCGCGATTTTAAACAGACAGCGGATATTGTAAAGGATAGGTTTGCCAAAAGAGGTTGGAAGCTAGGGGAAAGAAGAGACATATTGCCGGATGATGCGGCAAAGATTGTTGAGATGAGCTACTAATAAATGCCTTGTCGATTGATTGGTCCGGTGAATTGTAGTCCCGTAGGGGCGATCATAAAGTGGCTACTAATTTATCTGGTTATACATTATTGATGAGCCTCATCTCGCGAACATATTCTTAATTAGTTTATAAGGTCATTCCTACGGATTATGAAATGTATAAATTTCATTGAGATAATTCCACAATAAGGGTCATCCCTGCGAGATTGGTAAAACCCCGGCGACAGTCCCGTAGGGACGATCATATGGTAGCTGCGTATTATTCGGTTAGTAATTATTAATGAGCTCCATCGGAGCGACCTTATTTTTTATTTTATCAAGGTTACTGGTTTGATAAAAAAACAAAATCCCAAACTCCAACTTTTAACTGGAATTTGGGATTTGTGTATTTGATATTTGTATCCTTTATCTAAACGTTTGCGTCCAGAGCAACTTTTACATCTTTCGGTTCTTCTACTTCGTCAACAGCTACAGTATGGGTAGGCGTGCTTCCTTTAATTCCGAAGAAGAAGATGTATGCATAGCAAATTACAGGTACAAGAAATGCCACCTGAATATTTCTGATATCAGATATGTAACCCATAATCGGAGGAACTATACCGCCACCTACAATTGCCATGATCAGTAAGGATGAACCGTATTTTGTGTATTTGCCGAGTCCGTGAATACTTAAGGTAAAAATGGTTGGGAACATAATTGAATTAAATAATCCGATTGCTACAATTAAGATTAGGGCGATTAATCCTGAACTAAACATTGAAGCTAAAGCTAGTGCTGCAGCCATGATAGCATTAAATGCAAGAATTTTAGCAGGGTTAAGTTTTTGCATTAATGCAGATCCTATAAATCTTCCTATCATTGCACCCGCCATATAAAAACTAATAAATTTAGATGCACTTTTTTCAGATAATAATTTTGAAGGATCAACAGTATCTGGTATTTGAAGATATTGTATATACCTGATAATAAAACTTCCAATTCCAACCTCAGCTCCAACATAAACAAATATGGCTATTACACCTAAAATACAATGTTTAAATTTAAACACATCTGAAATGCTTCCTTCTGAAGCCCCAGGTGACTCTTTCTCTTCTTGAATTTCAGGAAGCTTAGAGAAATATATTAATGCTGCTATAGCAAGGAATATTAATGCAAGGCCTAAATAAGGCATCTTAACCATACCGGCTTCAGCAATTCTATAGGCCTCTAATTCTGCAGCAGACATTGCATTCAGTTGTGCGGCAGTTTTCTCAACCTCAGATAAAATTAGCATACCACCCACATATGGCCCTAAAGATGCACCCAAAGAATTAAACGCCTGTGCAAGGTTTAGTCTGCTGGAGGCAGTTTCCGGTTTACCTAGTACTGTCACATAAGGGTTAGCAGCAACCTGTAAGAAAGCAATACCACCCGCAATCATACACAATGCAAAAAGGAAGAATCCATATACTCTGGTCTCTGCTGCAGGAATAAAAAGCAACGAGCCAACTGCACATGTCACCAGGCCTATTAATATTCCGTTTTTATAACCTACTTTTTTAATTACAATTCCTGCAGGTAAAGAAAGTAGAAAGTATCCCAGAAAAAACGCTGATTGTACAAAGGATGATTGAAAATCTGTAAGGTTACATGCCTTTTTCAAGTGAGGAATTAAAATATCATTCAGATTCGTCGCCACCGCCCACATGAAAAATAATGTGGTGATTACTGTTAGTGGTCCTGTGTAATTTTTTCCCGGCACATATCCGGAAGACGTAACATTAGATTGTGAAATTCCTGCCATTTGGGTCTTAGATTTAAAATATAGTCCTTTTTAAATAATTGAATTTACTAAAATACAACTTTTATAGAAATTGTACAATTTTTTTAATCATAAAAACAATCGTTTGTTTTTGTACAACTGGTTATGGAAATATTGCAAGAAAGTAAGAATAAATTTAAATTAATAAATATTTTTAAGTTGTTAGTAATTAATTACTTGCCATATATAAGATTATGAAAAATCTCTAATTACCTTTGCCTCTATTATTTTTAAGTGCAAAGATTGATTTCAAATGCGTCCTAGGAAAAAAATATTCAAACTGGGAATAGACCTTGGAGGAACTAAGACAGAGTGCGTGATTCTGGATCAGAATTACAAAATCGTTTTTCGAAAAAGAATTCCCACACAAAAAGACAGTTACGAGGCTTTGTTGAAGAGCCTTTCTGACCTATATCATGAAATGGTGGAGATAATAGGGAATTACGAACATACTTTCGGCATTGGCACTCCTGGTCATGAAAATAAAAGATCCGGAATATTAAAAAATTCCAATATCCTGGTAATGAATGGACAGAAATTCAGACAAGATCTCGAGACAAAGATAAAACGTAAAATTGCCAGGCAAAATGATTCCAATTGTTTTGCTTTGGCGGAATCTGTTTTAGGTGCAGGAAAAGGGAAGAAAAGTGTATTCGGAGCTATTCTGGGTACAGGTATAGGCGGAGGATTTATTTATAATGGTAAACTTATCACCGGCTTACAATCTCTTGCAGGTGAGTGGGGACATTCCATTATCAACTCAACAGGTAGCAGGTGCCATTGCGGTAAAGTAGGCTGTGTGGAAACTTTCATATCAGGTGCAGGTATGGAAAAAAGATATTTTGATGTTACCGGGGAAAAAGTAAAAATGGAAGAGATCGTACATAGGTACAGAATAGGAGATCAGCAGGCAAAACTTGTGATGTCAGAATTTTTTATCTATTTCGGTAAAGCAATTTCCAATCTAATTACCATCATTGATCCTGATGTTATAATCCTGGGAGGAGGACTATCAAATATTGATGAAATCTACACGCTGGGTATTAATAAAGTTAAAGATTATATATCAGAAGAAATTCGTACTCCCATTGTCAGAAATAAATGCGGTGATTCCGCAGGTGTACTAGGCGCAGCACTTATAGGTGTGTAGGAATGAACTCATGAGCAATTGCTGTTGTTTGAATACAATACCAAAGAGTACAATACCAAAGAGTTTCTGATGGATAAAAGATTTAAATATATAACATCTTCCAGAGATCTCATTGCAGAATGTGAATGCAGTGAAATTAATGTCGAGATCACCAAGGGTTCTTACAAAGAGCCCGATAAAATTAATTTTAATATTGATGTCACAAATCCTTGCTATATGACATTTTCCTTATTGGATGTCCTTGGAGGCGTGGTATTTTTTGTGAAAGAATATTGCGACAGAGGGATAAATAAGGTGAAAGTTTGTACCCGCGAGCTAAGAAAAGGTTATTACTATCTGGAGATTATTACCGGAGAAAAATCCTTTGTAAAGCAGATTTTGATTGACTGATATTTTTTTCAGATTGATAATTGTCAGTCTGCCGATATAATTTATTCCTTATCTTTGCCCCATGGCTTTAAAAAATGACTTAATTCTCAGAGCTGCCAGAGGCGAAAAAACTGAGAGAACTCCTGTTTGGCTGATGAGACAGGCTGGAAGAATATTACCTGAATACAGGGCAGTAAGAGAAAAATTATCAGACTTTAAAGAATTGGTTTCTTCTGCTGAGTTTGCATGTGAGGTTACCATTCAACCTGTGGATATATTGGATGTGGATGCAGCTATTATTTTTTCTGACATCCTTGTTATCCCGGAAGCAATGGGTTTACCCTATGAAATGATAGAAGCCAAGGGTCCTGTTTTTCCTTCAGTGGTCAAGAGTAAAGAAGATATAAATAAGCTTCAGGTTGACGGTGCTGTTCATAACATTGAATATGTCATCGATGCCATAAAGCTTACTAAGAAAGAACTTTTGAGCCGAGTTCCGCTAATAGGCTTTGCAGGCGCTCCATTTACCATTCTGGCATATATGACAGAAGGCTCAGGTTCTAAAACCTTTAGCAAAGCTAAAAGAATGCTTTATTCAGAGCCTGAACTCGCACACCTGTTGTTAAGAAAAATTACAGATGTAACAATTGAATATCTGAAGGCGCAGGTGGTAGCCGGGGCAGATATGATCCAGGTATTTGACTCCTGGGCAGGTATACTGGAGCCGGATCTTTATAAGGAATTCTCCCTGAAATATATTACTGAAATTTGCAATGCCATTAACGATGTTTCGGTAACTGTGTTCGCTAAAGGTGCCTTTTTTGCCAGAAGAGAAATGGGGCAGCTTAAATGCAATACCATAGGTCTTGATTGGAACATGGATATTAAAGAGTCAAGAGAGCTTATAGGTTCAGCTAAAACTCTTCAGGGAAATCTGGATCCTTGCGTGTTGTACGGATCTTTTGATGATGTAAGAAAACATACCAGGAAAATGCTGGACGCCTTTGGTCCATACAAACATATCGCTAATCTGGGACATGGAGTTTATCCTGACACAGATCCTGAAAAGGTGAAATGTTTTATTGAGACAGTAAAAGAGTATAGTGTTAAATTGCGTTAGCTAAATTTAATTTACCTGCAGATTGAGTCGAATGGCCTCCTTCATTAAGATATCTTTATTGATGGGGACGACTCCGACAGACTCGCAAACTATTCCACCTGCCAGGTTAGAAAGTTCTGCAAGAATTCTGTTGTTCAACTTTAATGCATAGCATAAAGCTGCAGTGCTTATAACAGTGTCACCTGCTCCGGAAACATCAGAAATTTCTCTTAAATGTGCAGGGATGTGAATTTTCTCGATTCCGTTTTTGAAAAATACACCTTGCTCAGATAGTGTAACCAGAATACTGCAAGGGTTCAAAGCTTTTTGTAATACATCAATGGATTTGTCGATTTCTTCAATGGTTTTCAAATCTGAATCCAGCTTCAACCCTTCTTTCATTTCCTTTTTATTGGGTTTAAAAAGGGTTGCATTTTTATAGTGAAGGAAATTTCGCTTTTTAGGATCTACTACAGTAGGTATTCCTTTTTCATTAGCAAAGTTGATTACTTCTTCAATTAAATTTTTATGAAGCACACCTTTGTCATAATCTTCAAATATGATTACATCACAATTTGGAATTAGTGCTTTTGCTTTCTTCAGCAGAGTAAGGGATTCATCATCGGTGATTTGTGCGTCAACTTCCTGGTCAACCCGGAGCATGTGATGAGATCCGGACATAACCCTATGTTTGATCGTGGTGATTCTGCTTTTGCTTTTTATAATTCCTTCTGATGAAAGACCTCTTTCTTTCAGCAAACCCATTAAGTCATCTGCTTCAATATCATGGCCGACAACAGAGCAGAGGATAGGAGTAGCACCAAGACTTTGAACGTTCAGGGCGACATTGGCAGCGCCACCTAGTCTCTTATCTCTTTTTTGAACATTAAGAATTGGTACAGGAGCTTCAGGAGAAATTCTTTCTACTTTACCCCAAAGGTAGGAGTCAATCATTACATCTCCCAGAATAAGGACCCTAAGGTCCTTAAATCCGGTAAAGATGTCGTTAATATTGTTTATTGAAGTTTTAACAGGCATTCTTTGATTCTTCTAATTGCTTCTTTTAGGTTATCATCAGAAGCGGCAAAAGATATTCTCAGGCAGTTAGGTGCTCCGAAAGCATCACCGCCTACAGAACTAACGTGTCCTTCGTTCAAAATGTACATTGCCAGGTCTCCGGCAGTATTTATTTTTGTACCATTAAAGCTTTTACCTAAATAAGCGCTAACATCGGGAAATGAATAAAAAGCACCTTGTGGTACGTTTACCTTTAATCCGGGGATTTGTCTTAAAAGGTTGATTACAAGGTCTCTTCTTCTCAGATAAGCTGAAGCCATTTCTCTGGCAGCAGTAAGATCACCTGTAATTGCTGCCATTGCTGCTTTCTGAGCAATAGAGCAGGTGCCGGAAGTTACTTGTCCCTGGATTTTGTCGCAGGCAGCAGCAATCCATTTCGGTGCAGCAATATATCCTACTCTCCAACCTGTCATCGCATATCCTTTTGAAAAACCATTTACTGTGATTACCCTGTCTTTGATGGATGGCACGCTTCCGATAGAGAAATGAGAGCCTTCGAAATTAATGTACTCGTAAATCTCGTCTGCAATCACATATATTCTATCGTGTCGAGCCACAACATCAGCAATAGCTCTTAATTCTTTTTCTGAAAATACTGCACCAGAAGGATTGCAAGGAGAAGAAAACAAAATACACTTTGTTTTAGAAGTGATAGCTGCCTCCAGATCCTCTGGTTTTATTTTGTAATCATTTTCAATTGTAGCATTTACTATAACCGGAGTTCCTTCAGCAAGCTTTACCATTTCCACATAGCTTACCCAGTAAGGAGCGAAGATAACCACCTCGTCTCCCGGATCAACCAGGCTAAGTAGTACATTGGCAATTGATTGCTTTGCTCCGGTAGAAACCACGATGTTGTCTGCGGTCCAGTCAAGGTTATTGTCTCTCTTTAATTTTGCAGCGATAGCCTGTCTAAGGTCTGGATATCCCGGAACAGGGGTATAAAATGTAAATCCGTCATCAATGGCTTTCTTTGCAGCGTCCTTTATATGTTGAGGAGTTTGAAAATCAGGTTCGCCAACACTCAGGCTGATAACTTTATGACCTTGTGAAGCAAGCTCGCGTGCTTTTTTCGTCATAGCCAACGTTTCTGATTCCGAAAGCGCTCTAAGTCTTTCTGACAGAAGATTAGTCTCGGTAATTGTACTCATGATTATTTTTTTTTCCGGATTCAAAATTATACATATTATTTCAGTCTTGCTAATGAAGGAAAGTATTTTTATCCCCATCTGTAATTGAAAATAAAAATTACTGGTTTATGTCAATTATTTGAATTTTACCCTGTTATCCTTTGATTCTAACAATGCCTTTTTTCGCCTGTTAATAAAAAAGGAAAGAATGCAGAATACTATGAGAGGATTGATTGGAATATTTGTGATGGTTGTAATGGTAGCTGCAGCATGTGGAAGAAGGGTTCATACCAGTGCTTCTCCAAGGCTTGATCTGGCGCAGTACAAGACTTATGCATGGCTGCCGGACAATCAGGGAGAAAATCAGCAGCAAACAGAAGACGGTATGTCTGATGTTTACGTGAATGATATTATGAGGGAACACCTGAGGAATCAGGTAAATCAGGAATTGCAGGCTAAAGGTTACAGGATAAATACTGAAAATCCTGATTTCCTGGTATCATTGAAAACATTTACCGAAAGAAGAAGAGCTGTCGCCGGATTTCCGGTTTATAGCGGATTATATTATGGCCAGTACGGCACTTTCGGCTATCCGGGTTTTTATTCACCCTTTATGTATCATCATCCGTTTGCGTATCAATACAGTTCTTATGACTATATAGACGGAACCTTGGTTCTGGATATTATTGACAGGGAAAATAAGAAACTTGTATGGAGGGGATGGACTGAAGGACGTGAAATCAGACCGAGAAGGGTTCAGAGGGAGTTGTCAAAAGATCTTGATAAAATTCTCGATGAAATACCTGGTTAATTTGATATATATAAAAGCTGTTTCAAAAAGTTTTTATGAAGGACATTTCAGGTCCTGAAATAATTTAGACTTTTTGAGACAGCTTTTAATTTAATTGATTTATCAAAGCAGAAGACTGTTCTGCAAATACTGCAGAATCCGTATTTTCTCCGGAAAGCGTGTAAGGCAATTGAATTCGGAATATTACTCCTCCTTCCTGTTTATGAATCAGATTTATCTTACCGTTTAATCTTTCTGTTCCGTTTTTTGCAATATAAAGGCCAAGTCCGGACCCTTCAGCTCCGCATGTACTCCCACGGAAAAACAGTTCAAATACTCTGTCTTTTATTTCTTCGTGAATTCCCATGCCGTTGTCTTCAATGTTAATTATTATTTCACCTTCAGCTTCAATCACTGAAACTTTGCAAAATGAGTTTTCCTGATACGTATTACGGAATTTTATACTGTTTTCAAGAAGGTTATATAATATGGAATAAATGATTCCCGGATCTGCAAAATAATCTTTGAAGGTGCGAATTTTTGTGGTCCAATCAATGTTGGTGTATCCAGGTACTTTTTCAAGTTTTTTGTGTACCTGATTGATTATAGTTTCAAAATCAATTCTGGATAATTCCAGGGATTTCTCCCTGACCTCTACGAATCTTAATAGTTTCATGAGATTATTATCCAGCTTCTTCATGGTGCTTTTGATAAGCTCAAAATACTTGAGTGATTTTTCGTCTGTTATCTCAAGCATTGCAACATTGTTAAGTCCTATTGCTGTGGCAAGAGGACCTTTAATATCATGAGAAGCTCTATATATAAAAGCTTTCATTTGTTCATTTATTTGCTGAAGTTTCTTCTCAGTTTGCTTTTGCTCTGTTATATCGATTACAATAGAAATTCCCTTAGTCATTTCATCATCCAGAAATGCAAAACATATAAGAACAGGGATACTTTTGCCATCAGAGGATATAAACCTTTTTTCAAAAGGGGGAATAACTTTTTTTACCTGTAATTCGGACAGTTTGTTCCGGTAAAAATCCATATCTTCTTCAAATATTATCTTGCTCCATGTAAAATCACCTTGAATAATATGGTTTTGGGTAAATCCCACCATTTTCAGAAAAGAATTGTTTGCATTACTGATGGTGCCATCAACATTCCATAAAAAAAGTCCTATAATATCTGACTGAAAGAGTTTGTTAAACTTGTTTTGAGATTCATCTCTTATTTTGTCACTGGATTTCACTGACCTGGAATATGACTTAACCAAAAGAAAAAGTAAAACCGAGGTGATTACTATATATGCAATGCCTTTGGTTGTTTGTAGTCCTAATAATACCTTAGGATCTGTGGAATACCAGGAAAGCAATAAGTCAGAGCCGAAAATCCAGAAGCCGCCTATTAATGCGTAAATAACTGCAATTAAACAGGGGGTAAGAGTGATCCTTGGCATTTTATAATTATGTGGGGTAATATTTTTTCCGAATTTTAACCTTTTTGCTGGTTGTTACGAAGTTTTACGATAAAAGTTGTTCACATTGCTGCTTTAAACAATTGGGTAGTGATTCTTTTTATTTAAATAAGGGTTTGTGCCTGTTTTAGCAAAAATGAAAAGAATTTTTAATTTATTATTAAAGTTCCTGCTATATCCTCTGACCTTTATTTTAGGGTTGCTGGTAATATTATTCATTCTGATTCATATTCCCGCTTTCCAAAAATGGTCAGGTAGGAAATTGTCAGGTTTTTTATCAAATCAGTTGCAAACGGATGTAAGTATTGATGCGTTGATTTACAATCCGTTTTCTGGCGAATTGTCGCTCAATGAAGGATATGTGCTGGATGAAAAATCTGATACGCTAATGCGTTTCGGAAGACTTAATGCAGATTTTTCATACTCCGCTTTGTTGTCAAATAAAATTTTTTTGAAGGATATTTCTTTGGAGGAAGGGAAACTAGTATTGATCCGGGAGAAGGGAGAGCAGGACTTTAATTTGAATAAATTGCTTGCCAACCTTGCTGCAGATACTGTCGCTGCAGAAGCAGGTTCGGGTGACTGGGAATTCCGAATAAATTCTGTTAGACTTAACAATATAAACTTAGAATATACTGATCTGCTGAGTGGGCTTTACCTATCGGTTTTTTGTTCCGAATGTATAGGCCTGTTTGAGGATCTTCCCTCAAAGTATAATAAAGTATTAACTATTGAGGAAGTTACCGGTAAAGATTTTACTGGTTATCTTGAAATATTTGAGAAAACAGGCCAATCAGAAAGTGATGACCCTTTAGAAGTTGTAATCAGACAAATGGATCTCAGGGACGGAAGATTCCACTATAAAAATTTGCAGGCCTCAGCACCCCACAAAGGAGGTATTAATTATTCAGATATTCTGGCTAAAAACTTATCAGCAGGTATTACTGATTTAAAGGTGCATGATAATGGATTTTATGCCCGGGTAAATAGTCTGGGACTTACAGAACAATCAGGGTTTGTACTTCAGAACCTTTCCGGGGCGCTGGATATAAAGGATACGAACCTGCTTGTAAATATTACCCAAATTATAACTCCCGCTTCAGATTTCACAGGAAGGATAGACGTGATAATTCCCGGATTTCAGAATATAGAACATAATGTTGAAAGCATAAGTGCAAATGCACAATTTTCACAGGACAGTTTTGCCCAGTCAGACATTGCTTATTTTTTACCGGAAGCAAATCAGGTTCCTCAGATAAAAAACAGAAATTTTACTGTTGACGGAAAACTGTCCGGGATCATTAGTGATTTCCGATTTGAGAATGCATTGGTTAAGCTGGATAAATCCAATTATTTTTCCGGAAATATACGATTAAAAGGTCTGCCAGATGTGACTTCCCTTCAACTTGATGTATCGATGCAGCCTCTCATGGTCCACTCCAAATTCCTTACTGGTTTTATTGCCGGTACTGATACTCTTCCTGTGATCATTGAAAAACTTGGGCAAATACATACCACCGGACGAGTGCATGGTTCCTTCAGGGATTTTAAAATTAATACCACTCACCATACTGGATTAGGTAAAGCCTCTCCTGATTTGAGGGTGCTTACAGATAAGGATAATAACCCCTTTTACGTGACAGGAACAATACAAACAGAAGGGTTTAATGTAGGTAGGTTGGTGAGGCAGGATATGAATGTAAAAGACCTAACTGTTGATCTTAAGGTAACATCTGATTTGAAGCAGCACCATTGCTTCGCAGGCCTGGTAAAATCGGTTACTTTAGAAAACAAAAATCTCAGTAATATAAGGACCTGTGGTACTATCACAGATGAAGTTGTAAAGGGGATACTGGATATAGATGATCCTGCTTTGCATGCTAATATAGCAGGTGAATATAATATAAGCAATCAACATGTCTCCGGATCTGCTTATGTTCAGAAAATACGGTTGGATGAATTTATGGCATTGGATGATACCACGGAGCTTTCTTTTATTAGCTCTGTAAATATTTCCAATTTTCATCCTGATAGTCTTGAAAGTAGAGTGCTTATTAAAGACCTGGATATTCATACATCAGGTTTGCAGTATACCAATGACTCTATTCTTGTTCAGGCTACAATAGAGGAAGGATTAAGAAGGTTGAGTATTTTTTCAGAAGATATTACAGGGTATTTAAGGGGATATTATACTTTTCAGGAACTTCCTGACGCAGCCATCCATCTTTTGAGTCACTACTTTGAAGCATTCAGAGATCGTGATACACATTCTCATGTCAGGTATGCAGAATTCGGTATTGAGTCCAAAGACTTGTCTCCTCTGGCCAATATTTTTTACCCGGCATTTACTCAGCTTGGTCCTACACAAATCAGAGGAAGCTTTCATAAAGAAAATCATGAATTGCTGGTAGATTTATATGCTGCACGAATTAAAGTAGGTGAAAGAGAAATTAACGAATTGAGGGTTCAGGCCGAAGGTGACGAAAATCAATTGACGCTTGCCGGTGAATTGGAAAACTTTCATTTTAATGATTCGCTTATATTGAGAAATTTCACTATTGACGGCTATGTGGAGGATAGTGAATTTAATTTTCAGTCTATGGTTTCAGAATATGAAACAAATTCTTCACTTAGGCTTGATGCTGTATTTGCATATGAAAGTGATACCTTTAATCTTTTAATAAACCATGCTGATCTGATTTTACAAGGTCAGAGGTGGAAGGTTGAAGACAGGGCAAATGTGGTTTTTACAAATGATTTTCTATCTGTAACCAATTTGGAATTGTCACAAAGAAACCAATATATAGGTGTGAATGCACACACTACAGTAGTAACTGATGAGATTGATCTTTCCTTAAGAGATGTTGAAATAAATCCCTTTTTGTCATTTACAGGGTTGGACCATCATAGCATTTTCGGAAAAGTGTCGGGAACAGTGCGATTAAATGATGTGTTTGATCTGTTTGGTCTTACAGCAGATCTTAGAATTCAGGAGGTTGCAGTAGATACTGTTCGTTTAGGAAATATCAAAGTCAATTTGCGTAAAGAACCCGGTAGGCCTGAATTTGCCTTAAATACAGAAGTAAGTGGTGAAGGAAACAGCGCTAATCTTAGTGGAATTATTTCCGGAAATGATAAGAGGGAGATTCTTCTTGATCTGCGTGCGGATATAGCCTATTTATCCATTGCACCCTTGCAGAGTTTTCTAAATGAGATTTTCTTTTCTCTCAAAGGAAATATTTCATCCACACTTACATTGAAAGGCACAGTTAGCCGGCCTGTGATCAATGGAAGAATGCTTTTTGCAGGGAAAAATATTTTAGGATTGAGACTGACAGGAACGGAATATATAATTTCTAATCAGGAGATAGAAATTGATAATAACAATATAGCAATACGGAATCTGGTCTTTCATGATCACAAGGGTAACCGTGCAATGTCATATGGAAATGTTAGGATTGACGATGTAGATAATATCTTTTTTGATCTGAATCTGAATGCTAATAATTTTTATGTAATGGATTCAGAAGAAGTCAATGAAGCCGGTTTTTACGGTACTTTGATTTCTGATTTATCTGTAAGCATGACAGGTCCTATACAGAATGTTCGGCTAAATCTAAACATGAATACCTTACCCGGAACCAGGATCTTTATTCCATTGCTTACGGATCAGCTTATGGAGACACCGGATTATATAATTTTTGTAAGTCCGGAGGTAGAGCTAGAGAAACAGGAGGATCGGGCGAAGCTGCCAATAACTGAAGGTCCAAGATTACATTTATTGGGGAATTTAAATGTAACGAAAGATGCAGAGATAAATATTGTCGTAGATCCTGTAAATGGTGATATGATTACTGCCAGGGGATCAGGATTGCTGCGCCTTGACTTCGATACACAAAACTTACCTTTGCTTTACGGGACCTATACTATATCTGAAGGGGAATATACTTTTAGTTTTATTGAGTTAATTCAAAAGCAATTTACCATTCAGGAAGGAAGTACGATAACCTGGAACGGGGAAATTGAAAATGGATTATTAGATGTTACCGCGATATACAGGACGAGAGCTTCCACCGCAGATTTGGTACAGGATTATTTTGTTGGTAATCCAGGAACCGTAAGGGTGCAGGATAGGAGGTTGCCGGTATTAGTATATCTGAAAATCGGAGGACAAATAGAAGATCCTGAACTTGGATTTGACATAGATATTCCTGAGGGGGAGCAATTGACAGAAGGTGGACTTGTCATGCAAAAGTTGAATGAGATTCGAAATGATCCCCAGGAACTGGAGGAGCAGGTTTTTGGCTTAGTGGTGATGGATAGGTTTATGACAGTCGGCGGGACAGGCACCTGGGGCGGAGGCCCTGGTGGAGGAGATGTAGTGATGACTCAGGCAGGACAGAGCGTAAGCAGAGTTTTGAACAGGACATTAAACCAGCTGACTCCGGAGGTTTTGGGTGGGTTTGAAATTAATGTCAATGTAAATGCGCTGACAACTCAAGGTGCAGGCCTTGCACAAAATGTACAGGTTTCTGCCACCAAAGAAATTTCTGAAAGGCTGGCGGTAACTGCAGGAGGGCAGGTAGCAGTGGGTAATGTTGCCAATGCTGGGCAGTTTGTAGGAGATTATACATTAACCTACAGACTAAATCCATCGGGCAGTTTAATGATTCGTTTGTTCAGGACAAGTTATCAGTATTTGTTTCTGGAAGAATTGCAGACCCGAACCGGAGCATCGATTCAGCATAGACGAGGCTTTGATAGTTTCAGAGGTTTATTCAGGAAGGAAAACGATAATAATTAAGAATTAAGAGTTAAGAAATAAGAATGGAATAATGAAAGTTGAATGTTGAATTAATTATAATTGTAATTCGTAAATTCTCAATGGTTTTTACTTACAAACAGTACTCCTGAAAGCACCAGGGCGGTTCCGGCCATTTGTAGCAAGGTGATGGGTTCGTCAAGGATCAGCCATGCAAGGATTATGGTGGATACAGGGCCAATGGAGCCAATAATAGACGCTTTACCCGCGCCAATCATCCTAATTCCTTCTGCCAGCAGAAAAGAAGGTATTACAGTGGCAAATACAGCCATTAACAGTCCGAGGGCGTACACTTCCTGAGGGAAAGTAAAAATATTTGCTGTGTCAATAAGAAGGAAGTGGATCAGCACGGCAAGTGTTGACACAAGCATGCAATAGGCGTTGAACCTTAATGAACCGATAACCGGGATAAGTTTTCCGCTTCCGATCAGATACATTGCATAAGTTAGGGCGCTTCCGAAAATCAGCAATCCGCCAATCACCACATCCGATGAGTATAGTTTTATATCATTGACAAATGCCAGTGCAATTCCTGAATAGGTTAATAAAAGTGCAATGATTTCTTTCCGTCCGATGGGTCGTTTGAATAGCAAGGCAGAGATTACAATCACCAATGTAGGATAGACAAACAGAATAAGACGTTCGAGTGCAGCAGTGATGTATTTGAGTCCTGTGAAGTCAAAGTAACTTGCAAGATAATATCCAACTATGCCTAGAAAAATCAGATAAATCCATTGTCGGCCTGTAAGTTTTTGAGTTGCTGTATTTTTTCCGGCATAAATGGCCGCGATCAAAAAAAATGGCATGGAAAAGATCATGCGCAGGTTTAAAAGTGAAACGGGATCTATACCATATCGATAGGCTAATTTCACCATTACAGCCTTTGATGAGAAGCAAAAGGCTCCTGTAAATACCAATAATGCCCCTCCAAAGCTCTTAAAGTTGATTTTAATTGAGCTCACATTGTACTTTAGCGTCTATCTTCTAAATATTTTGATTTTTCCCAAACAAATCGCTTTATTTAAGCGTTTTTAGCATACCAACCCGGTGCAAGACAACCATTCGTTAAACTATATTTTTAGAAAAAAACTTATGCAAGGTAACAATTTGAAAGTATTTATTCAGGAGGATGACAAAGTCCTGCAGAAAAAAATTGCGGAGGATTTAAAATCATACAATTATCGTCTACACTTTTTTTCAAAAAATGATTCAGTTTTTGACCTGTTAAAATTTAATCCGGATATCCTGATTCAGGATTATTCAAAAAACAAGGTTGTGAATTGCTACGAGTGGTCATTTCCGTATTGATCTGACAAGGTAATTTATATACTTTTTTCTTTAGTGTGGGTATCTTCGGGTTGGATATAAATTAATTCAAAGAATTTTTTAAACTTAGCTATCCAGGTATTTCAAAGATTTAATTATAAGTCTTATATCAATATAAGGCGAGTAATCACGGGCGTAGACGTAATTCAGATGATTGATACTTGCTTCGTCCAAAGCTTCCTTTTTTCCTTTAGCAGTAACCGGAGTTACAACTCCTTCCTTTGAACTAGGAATTGAATCAGAATATTCTTTAGATATTCCTACCCATGAATATTTGCCTATAAGTACTTTGGAAAGATTCATGAAGAATTTGCCCGGCTTTTTGAAAATAAAGAAAAGCACAGGGAAGAAAGTCAGGAAAAGTATACTTACTCCAATATCAAGTACCCTTTTATTTCTTTGCTGAATTTTGTTCGTCAGATTCAGATCGATATTAAGTGTATAAAAGTTACCTTGGGTATTTTTATTATTACTTCCGATAATGAAATTACTTTTATCCGGTACGATCTTGAATTCAATCAGTTTTTTGCTGATGGTACTCATTTGTTCGATGATCTGATTGGCAGTAAGATCTTTGGAACAGAATATCAGTTCGTCAATATTGTAAAACTGAATAAGGTCATTCATTCTGTCTGTATGTCCCAATGCCAGAGGATCGGAGTCTGATGATGATCCCGGAGTAATATATCCTAGTAATTCCAGGTTATAACCAGAATCCTTCAGTAACTGTAATACCCTTTTACCCTCGTCTTTATATCCGATTACCGCAACCCGTTTCTTTTTGCTCTGGCCAAGATGCAGGTTTTTAAATCTGATGAAATGGATAAGTGTCCTGATGGAAAATACGCTTAAAGTACTAGCAATACCTCCGAGAATAATAAGTGCTTTTGAGAATCTGAATGGATCGAAAAAGTTGCTTATTCCAGAGATAATGAAGGATCCCAGAGCGGCTCCTCGCAATATTCTCCAAAGGCTGGCAGGTCGGTCATAACCTCCGCTGAAGTAAATACTGGAAAGCCAGATGAAGATGTATATAGGCACAGCCACTTCCATAAATACAGGAGGGTATGGTCTGCCATCAATTTTGAAATGATCTTCCCAGTAATTAGTAAGGAAGTACATAAAGGTATAGATAAGCGTGGCATCTGTCAGCGGAACCCAGGTTGATCTGAATATCCTGCTTACAATAGCCATACCTGCTCTTAGGTAAATGGCAAGGTTAATGAGGAAAGAAAAGAACCATGCATTCTGGTTTGTAAAATGCTTATGAGCAAAAATTGCCATGGCATTATAAAATATAAAAACATAATTAATGCTGGTCTTTTTGGTACTTTCGCCCTTGTAATGAATTATTCTGGTTTCAGGAAAGTAATAATTTTTATATCCTGCCAGAAGAAGGCGATAGCTTAAATCAATATCTTCTCCATACATGAAAAAGTCTTCATCAAGCAGGCCGATCTTGTCCAATGCAGATTTTCTTATAAACATGAATGCTCCGGAAAGAATATCTACCTTATGTGTTTTTTCCCTGTCAAGGTAAGTTAAATGATATTTGCCGAATGTCCTGGATTGGGGAAATAATTTGGCCAGCCCGAAAATCTTATAAAATGCTACTGCAGGAGTTGGTGTGCCGCGTTTGGATTCAGGAAGAAAATTTCCTTTTCCGTCGAGCATTTTAACACCGAGTCCACCTGCATCCGGGTGCTCGTCCATAAACTGGCAGCATTTAATAAAAGTATCTTCTTCTACTACTGTATCAGGATTCAGCAATAGGATATATTCACCGGTACTGATTTTGATAGCCTGGTTATTTGCTTTGGAAAACCCGAGGTTTTTTTTGTTTTCAATAAGAGTTGCCTCCGGGAATTTTTCCCTAACCATATCTACCGAGTTGTCAGCAGAATCATTATCTACTACAATTATTTCTACAGGAACATGTTCTGCTGCTTTTTTAACGGAATAAAGAGCCTGTTCCAAAAAATGGCAGACATTGTAATTGACAATAATTACGGTAAGCTTCTTCAATGAAATCAGTGTTCGTAAGTTGTTCTGCTTAATATACTTCTTCCGAGGGTAATCTCGTCAGTATATTCAAGTTCTCCACCTACAGGTATGCCCCTGGAGATGGTGGTAATTTTAAGTCCGAATCCTTTTATCTTTTTGGTGATATAAAAAGCGGTGGTATCACCTTCCATTGTTGGACTTAATGCCAGGATTACTTCTTTAAATTCTGATCCTGGTAACCTTTTTACGAGACTTTCGATATTGAGTTCGCCAGGTCCTACACCTTCCAAAGGGGAAATTACCCCGCCAAGGATATGGTATAAACCATTATACTGGCTGGTATTTTCTATTGCGATAACATCTCGGGTGTCCTCTACTACACAAAGGAGGTTTTTATCCCTTTTTAAGCCTGAACATATTGCGCATATTTCTGCATCGGAAATGTTATGGCATTCTTTACAATAGGTAATTTTGGTTCTGAGGTTGATTAAAGATTCAGATAGTTTTTCTACAGAAGCTACATCTTCTTTAAGTAAATGCAATACGAGTCTGAAAGCTGTTTTTTTTCCTATTCCAGGAAGTTTTGACACTTCCATTACAGCTTCTTCAATCAATTTAGAAGGATAATTCATCTGGTTACTTTTACTTTAAAACCATCAGGTTTTAAATAAATTCAAAAGAGAATGTAAAACCTGCCTGTAAAAAGGCAGGCAAATTTAAGGTTAAAAAATTTCCGCACTAATTCCGCGATCGCAGATTCCTTGTCTCATCGGTACAAGGTTTTCAAAATCACCCATTTTGACGGTGCACTTGCCTTTATAATGGATAATTAAGGTGCACTGCTCTGCCTGCTCAGGTGTGTGACTGCAAATTTCAATCAGCGTGTTAATAACGTGATCGAAAGTATTTATATCATCGTTGAAAACAATAAGTTCTTTAGTGTCAGAAGATTTAATAGCTTCAAGTACTTCAACTTCTTCTTCGCGAAAAGGAAAAGTATTGTAGATTGCTTCCATATTTATGTTCGTTACTATATTTACCAAATTTACTGAAAATTCTCAAAATTTGATAGGATTATCCTAAAAAATATGTCTCCAGGTCTGATTATCAGTATTATTGCTGTCTATTTCGTTGTGCTTATTTTAATCGCCTACTTCACCTCAAGAGGCGCTGATTCCAACACCTTTTTTATAGCCAACAGGCAAGCCCCCTGGTATTTGGTGGCGTTTGGAATGATAGGAACATCTATAAGCGGAGTTACCTTCATTTCAGTTCCCGGAACGGTAGGAATATTTTCAGGCGGACAGTTGCAAGCCTTTTCCTATTTTCAGATAGTACTGGGCTATGTTGCTGGATATTTTGTGATTGCCACTGTTCTAATGCCGCTATACTATAGACTAAACCTTATCAGTATTTATGGTTATCTGGAAGAGAGATTCGGCTTTTGGGCTTATAAAACCGGTGCTGCATTTTTCCTCTTAAGCCGTACTGTAGGTTCTTCTCTAAGACTGTACCTCGCAGCATTTGTATTGCAAACATTTGTTTTCGATCATTTGAATGTACCGTTTTTTATTACTGTTACCGTTACTATTCTCCTTATCTGGATATATACATTCAAAGGAGGTATAAAAACCATTGTCTGGACAGATACATTTCAAACATTTTTTCTTGTATCTGCAGTAATTGTAAGTGTTTATGTAATCTCCCGGGAGTTGGGATGGAATCTGAAAGAAATGCTAATACAGGTTAGTAACAGCGATTACTCCAGAGTATTTTTCTTTGATGATTTTAAGAGTAATAATTATTTCTGGAAGCAATTTATTTCCGGGGCCTTTCTGGCAATTGTAATGACCGGTTTGGATCAGGATCTTATGCAGAAAAATCTTTCATGCAAAAGTCTTGGTGATGCTCAGAAAAACATGTTTTCTTTTACTATCATCATGACGATTGTTAATCTTCTTTTCCTTATACTTGGTGCCTTATTATATATATATACATCACAGAAAGGGATAGAAGTGCCGGCTCAGGCAGATAGATTATTTCCGACACTTGCCATCGAACATTTTGGATTTCTCGTAGGAATATTTTTCTTATTGGGTATTATTGCCAGCAGTTATGCCAGTTCAGATTCTGCTCTTGCAGCGCTTACCACTTCATTTTGTATTGACTTTTTAAACTTTAAACAAAAGCCTGAGGAAATGAGGCAAAAACAAAAGACCTATGTGCATATTGGTTTTTCCGGATTGTTTCTTTTGATTATTCTTTTTTTCAGAGAATTTCATACTGATTCAGTTATAAAAAATGTCCTGACAGCTGCGAGCTATACCTATGGTCCTTTGTTAGGCTTGTTTAGTTTTGGTATACTTTCAAAAAGAAAATTAAGGGATAGATTTACTCCTTATGTTTGTGTGGCAGCTCCGATACTCACGTTTCTTTTAACCAGTTATTCTCATAAACTCCTTTGGGGATATAAATTCAGTTTCGAGACATTGATCGTAAACGGGATTATTTGTTACCTGGGATTATTTTTGATTTCTTACGGTAGCAACAAGGAAGAGCAGAGATTTTACTAAATCTGATTATTAAAGCAGTTCTTTAAGGGGGTCCCAGAAGTGTTTGTCAAAATTTTCTATTTTGTCATTAATAATTGAAAGACCTTCTTTTTCAAGAAGCTGCTGCATCTTATCAGGATGTTCAAAATGATTCTTTCCGGTTAGTATGCCATTTCGGTTTACAACCCTGTGAGCAGGTACATTTGAAATTCCATGTGATGCATTCATCGCCCATCCTACCATACGAGCACCCGATTTAATTCCGAGGTAAGCTGCAATAGCTCCATAAGAAGTCACTCTGCCTTTCGGTATAAGTCGGACTACCTGGTATACTGAAGTAAAGAATGTATCATTGTCTTTAAAATTGCCGGGCATTATTTAGGTATTGTAAAGTAAAACGAAGATCCTTCATTGACTTTGGATTCCACCCAAACTTCTCCACTGTTTTCAGTGATGATCTTTTTTACTATCGAAAGTCCGATTCCTGAACTTTCATTCATTTTGGTTGGATCCTGTGCTTTAAAAATAGTAAAAATTTTGTTGAAGTTTTCTTCCTTGATCCCTCTTCCGTTATCACTGATATAAAATACATATTTATCAGTAAGTTCTTCAGAACCTATTTTTATAAATCCTTTTGGCTTGTCATTATATTTTACGGCATTGCTGATAAGGTTCTGAAATACCTGCATAAGAGCGGTTTTATTATAGTAAATGATAGGTAAGTTGCCTGCAAATTGAAGTTGTATATGTTCTGGAATTCGTAAGGTTTCCACCGTGGATAAAATAACTGATTTACTATCTATCCAGACCTTTTCCTGACTCTGTTTTCCTGTTCTTGCAGAAGTTAATATGTCATTAATCATGCTTTCAATTTCATGGCATTTTGAAATAAGCATGTCAAGCATTAATATCCCTTCTCCGGTTAATGATTTTTCATTATAATCCTTTTTTATTGTCTCGGCCAGTATATAACAAGATTGAACAGGGGCTTTCAGATCATGAGAAATTACATATCCGAATTTGTTTAATGCTTCATTGGAGTGATGAAGCTGGTCTATATTATTTTTTATGTTTTCTGCCATCTCATTGAAAGCTTTCGCAAGTATTCCCATCTCATTGTTCATTCTGATTGTACATCTTTCATTGAAATTTCCCTGCTTAAATTTATTTATGGAATCAGTAAGTAATTCAAGGGGTCTGGAAAAATAAACTGCCCAAAGAAAAGCCACAAATGTTATTAATAAAATAGTAAGCACTGACAGGAAAATAAGGTTTCTTTGCACAACGGCTAACTCGTCGTTGAATTCTTCAAGATCTATTTTGGTGACCATTGCCCATTGTAATTCCGGAATATATCTATACGCCGCCATTACTTTTTGACTTCTGTAATCATGACATTCAAAACAATATCCGTCGGATTTATTTAGAATGGCCTTATTAACTGCATAGGAAGGATCATCAGGATGAACAACAGGATTTAGAATGCCATTCGGGTTGAATCTTAATGGAGAGATATAGATATAATCAGAATCCGTTTTTTTGGCAATAACCGTTTCGCCGGTTTTTCCTAATCCTGTATAATCATTGGCAAGCGATGAAAAATCAGATGCAATAAAGCTTAAAGATAGTATGCCTTCTACCTCCTGGTTTAAAAACACGGGCATAGCCAATATAACTCTCAGGTTGCTGTCTTTGTCAAAATGAAAACCATCCAAAATGGTTTTACCCTTCAGAGATGTCTTAAAATAATGTTCCCTATAATGATTGACTCCTAGTCTGGCAGTGTCTGTGCTGAATATAATTTGTCCGTTTTTGTTTAGTACCCAAGCATCTTTGATATTGCCAATTTCTTCTTTATAGGTATTGATTGTTTTTGTGGCCAATAAAGAATCTACTCTGTCAATCGTCTCATAGTTTGATGGGTCTATTACTTTGCGGGTGAAATCTGTTGTCAGGAAATTTCCTAATTCAGTTCTTCGGATTACCATATCGTTAACCCTTATCTGCTTTGTTTCGGCAATGGCTTCTAGATTATTTTTAAAATTACTTTGTAATACTTTTTTCGTGGCGTAATACCTATAAATATTAATACCAATAGAAATTGCTGATCCGGTAAGAAAAATGATCAAGATAAGCTGGTAACGGAACTTCATAAAGAAAATTTATGGAGTATCAACTTCCGATATGGCTTTATGTTTTAGTTTTCAGTAGGGTACCTAAGGGTATATAATTTTTGTAACGCAAGGGAGAAAATAAAATTTACGGTATAGTTTTGTTATACCGTAAATTTATTATTGGTTTATTCCTATGAAAATCTTTCCGTTTTCAATTTTTACGGGGTAAGTCTTAATACTTTCACATTCATTGTCCGACAAGCATTCTCCGGTGGTAAGGGAGAAAGTTTTTTTGTGAAAGGGACAGGCCACTTTCGGAGTACCATTGGTATCGCCTATCATCCCTCTGGCAAGAACCATCTGCATTTTATGAGGACATAAGTTTTGGGTGGCATACCATTCATTTCTTCTTTTAAAATTAAAAATTGCTATCTGCAGATTTTCAATTTTTACACAGATTCCCCCATTTTCCGGTACTTCGGTTTCAGAGATAGCAAATTGCCATTTTATTTTTTCTGCTAATAAGGTCATATAGGGTTGTTTATGTTTTGACAAATATTTGAGTTTAAACTTTCAACTTCACCTCATTCCAATCGGCCGGTATCTTCTGTCCTCTCATCGGTCTCCATTGTAAGCTTGGGTCGCCCTCGTCTGTATTGCTGAAGTGTTTGAATAATTTTCTCTTTTCTTCATTTTCCACCACATCCCTCCATTCACATTTGTATGCATCAACAAGTTTTTGCATGTCTTTTTCCAGTTGTTCACTAATACCAAGTGAGTCATTAAGAATTACATCTTTCAGGTATTCCATTCCGCCTTCCAGTTTGTTAAGCCAGGTGGCAGTTCTTGTAAGGGGTTCTGCTGTTTTGATATAGAACATCAGAAATCTGTCTATGTATTTTATGCAGGTTTCTGAATCGATGTCAGATGCAAGCAATTTTGCGTGTTGAGGTTTTGCACCACCGTTGCCACAGACATAAAGGTTCCATCCTTTGTCAGTCGCGATGATGCCAAAGTCTTTTGATTGGGCTTCTGCGCACTCACGGACACAACCGGATACGGCACTTTTTAATTTATGAGGTGCTCTGAGTCCTTTATATCGTTCTTCGATTTCAATTGCAAATGTTACAGAGTCCTGTACACCAAAACGGCACCAGGTTGAACCTACACAGCTTTTTACTGTACGCAGCGCTTTACCGTATGCGTGTCCGCTTTCAAACCCTGCCTCAATAAGTTCTTCCCAGATTTTTGGTAAGTCATTAACTTTGGCTCCAAACAGATCTATTCTTTGTCCTCCTGTAATTTTACAGTACAAGTCAAATTTTTTAGCAACCTGACCCAGAACAATTAATTTTTCCGGAGTAATTTCTCCTCCCGCTACCCTTGGTACAACCGAATAAGTTCCGCCTCTTTGTATATTGGCCAGAAATCTGTCGTTCGTGTCCTGAATCGTGGCCTGTTCAAGAATCATATCATTCCAGACACTTGCCAGTATTGAGGCAACTGCAGGTTTGCATACTTCACAACCATCGCCTTTACCATAATCCTCCAGTAGATGATCATATGATCGAATATTCATTGACTTTACTATGTCAAATAACTCCTGTCTTGAATACGGAAAATGTTCGCATAAAACCTTGCCAACTTCTTTACCTGCGCTTTTTAATGTAGCTGTAAGCAGGTCGTTAAGCATAGGCACGCATCCTCCGCAACCGGTTCCTGCCTTAGTGCATTTTTTAATTCCTGAAACATCAGCTAGATCCTGATAGGTAATGGCATTACAAATATCACCTTTTGTGATACCTTCACATGAACATATCAAGGCTTCATTAGGAAGATTTAATATGCCATCTGAATTGCTGCTTTCTCCACCTCTGGATCCTAGTATCAGATCTTCGGGGCAAGGAGGGAGAATGATATTATTTTTAGCAGTCTGCAAAAGCATGTTGTATTCTTCGGTAGCGCCTACGAGTATGCCCCCCAGAAGATATTTCCCGTCTTTAGATATATTTATTCTTTTGTATATGCCTTTTAGCTTGTCTTCAAAGGCAATAGTTTCATGTGGTGTATCAATGCAGAAGGGATCGCCGAAACTTGCCACTTCAACACCAATCAATTTTAGCTTGGTGGACATATCAAAGCCTGAAAAGGTTTTGTGGTCACCCGAAAGTTGGGATGCCACCACTTCTGCCATTTCATATCCGGGAGCAACAAGACCATAAATGAAATTTTTGTGAAGCGCTGCTTCTCCTATGGCATAAATGTTATTATCAGTAGTTAAAAGATCGTCGTTAACTAATATGCCTCCTCTGGGGCCAATTTCAAGTCCTGATGATTTAGCCAGTTCATCTCTTGGTTTTATTCCCGCAGAAACAACGATCATATCCGTTTTTAACTCTGTCTCATCAGTAAAGACCATTTTTTCTACTCTTACGTTTCCCTTAATGATGCTTGTGTTTTTATTTAGGTGAATGGAGATTCCAAGTGATTCTATTTTGTTTTTAAGTAACTCAGATCCGTTATTATCCAATTGCCTTGGCATAAGCCTTGAAGCAAATTCTATAACATGAGTATTTAGTCCAAGATCCATTAATGCTTTTGCAGCCTCGAGACCAAGCAATCCACCTCCGATCACTACCCCTGTTTTACTTTTTGAAGCCCATAACTTTATTGATTCGAGGTCTTCAATAGTTCTGTATGGTATAACCCCCGGGGTGTCGATTCCTGGAATAGGAGGAATGAAGCAGGAGGAGCCTGTAGCAAAAATCAATTTATAATAACTGAATATTTTTCCTGTGGCAGAATGAACAGATTTATTGGATCGGTCAATTTTTATAATGGCATCTCCTAAATTCAGTGTAATTTTTTTTTCTTCATACCAATTGGAAGGAGCAAGCAAAAGGTCCTCTGCTGTTTTTCCTGAAAAATATTCCGACAGATGTACCCTGTCGTAGGCCGGCCGTGGTTCTTCTCCGAAAACAATAATATTGAATTTTTTATTCAATCCTTTAGCCGCAAGCTTTTCGCAAAGCTTGTAGCCTGTCATTCCGTTTCCGATGATTATGATGTTTTCTTTATTGCTCATACCAATTGTTTTGTCATGATAAATGTACGTAAATTTTTTTCAAACTACGTAAAAATACTTAAAAATTATTTTACGTATTGGTATAAGGCTAAATCAACTTGGTATAGTTATAAATGGGTTGGATTTAATTTAATATACTTAGAAATGAGTGAACATTAACGATTGTTTTCCGATCTTTTGCTTTTTTGATTCAGTAAAAATACGTAATATGCTATATATATTATTGTATAATGTACAGATCGGTAAAATTCTTATCCCGACAAGAAGATAATCCGGGCGGAAACAACCATAAATCATCCGGAAGGCTGACCAGATTATATGTTTTGGCTCTTACAGCGGTTGCATTGCTAACCATCACCGGCCAATTGCTCGTTCAGCATGCAATAAATAACCAGCTAAGCGATGCTCACGTGGTTAATGAGGCTGGATGTCAAAGGTATACCAGCCAACAGATTTGCAAGGTGGCGTTGTTGCTGTATTCTGAGACAGAACATAAGGGATATGAAGATCAGGTCCGGTTTTTGGAATCTGAACTGAAAATATGGAGAAAAAGACATTATGGATTACAGAATGGGGATGTTGAAATGAACCTGCCCGGAAACAACAGTGCAAGAGTGAAATATTTATTTAAAGAATTGGATCCTTATTTCGATGAGGTTTATTATGGTGTTGACAATCTGATAAATTTAAAAAAGGCATCTTCCCCAAAGGAAAAACTTGCAGGTCCGGTTAAAATCATATTGGATAATGAGAAGGCTTTTCTGGATAAGATGAATACAATTGTTTACCAATATGACAATGAAGCTAAAGACAAAGTAATTTTCCTGAAGAAGATTGAAAAAATATTGTTGTTTATAACACTCATTGTGTTATTACTGGAAGGACTTTTTGTATTCAGGCCTGCAGCAAATAAAATTAAAGACACCATCACAAAGCTTATTAAATCACAACAGGAAGCAAGTTCACTGGCAATGCAGTTGCTGAAGGCAAATGATGAGCTTGAAAAAACGCTCAAGGATTTAAGAGATTTGGGATTTGCACTTGACTATGCTACAATTATGGCAAAGACAGACAAATACGGTGTGATCAATTATGTAAATGAAAAGTTTTGCGAAATATCTAAATATACAAAGGAAGAATTGATAGGTAACAGATTTAATATTCTTAGTGGGCATTACCACTCGAAATTGTTTTTTGATAATCTGTGGGAAACGATTTCCAAAGGTCAAATCTGGAACAATGAGATTAAAAACAGGGCTAAAGATGGGAGTTATTTCTGGCTTGATGCCACCATCGTTCCTGTATTGGATAAGGACAATACACCAACGCAATATATTGCCATATATACAGATGTAACTGAAAGGTTCAGGCAGAGTATAAATGAACAAAAGGTTAAATCTTCGCTGATAATCGAAGGTCAGGAGAAAGAAAGGAAAAAGATAGCACGAGAATTACATGACGGTTTGGGACAGATGCTTACCGGGCTTAAATTTACCATTGAATCATTAAAGGGAGCCCCCGGCAAGAAGGAAAAGCAGACTTTGGAAGATGTGAAAAAAATGATTTTAGATACAATTGTGGAAGTTAGAAGAATTTCTTTTAATTTGATGCCAAGTGTTTTAAATGATTTTGGTATTGTACCGGCATTGAAACACCTGACAGAGCAGGTTTCAAATGTTTCCAAAAGGAAGGTGACATTTGTTAATCACTCACATATTGAGAGGCTTCCTAAACAAGTGGAAATAAATTTATACAGGATTGTACAGGAAGCGTTGAATAATGCCATAAAATATTCCGATGCAGATGAAGTGAAGGTGGAGTTGTTGAGTGATGATTCTCATTTTGAAGTGGAAATTTCGGATAATGGTAAAGGATTTTTAAAATCCAGCCTTGGAGGAAAAACCAAAGATTTGTCCGGGAACGGGATACAAAATATCCAGGAGAGGACAAGTTTGATTAACGGACAATTTCGTATTCAGTCGTCTCCGGGAAAAGGTACTAAATTGTATATTAAAATTCCTTTGAAGATTAAAGAGCTGTCTTAAAATAGTATGAAGACAGTCAACTAAAATAAAAAGAAGATGAAAACCATAAGAGTAGTATTAGCTGATGATCATGGTATAGTAAGAAACGGAATCAAATCCACCCTTTCTGACATTAAACATATCAAGGTAGTAGGTGAGGCTTCAAGTGGTTTGGAAGCAATCGATGTTGTGAAGAAGATTATGCCTGACGTGGTGGTCATGGATATCACCATGCCGGAGATGACAGGTATTGAAGCTACAGCTCAGATACATAAGAAATATCCTGAAGTAAAGTGTCTGGTATTGTCAATGCATGACAGAGAGGAATACATTTTCAGGTCCATTGAAGCAGGTGCTCTAGGTTATATTCTTAAAGACACAGGGAAGGATGAATTTGTGAAAGCTATAGAAACAGTGGCGAAAGGGGAAAAGTACTTCAGTACTTCCATTTCTAACATCCTTGTTTCGGGCTATCTTCAGAAAGTAAAGGGAGGATCAGAAACGGAAGACGATTCGGTCCTAACCAAAAGAGAAAAAGGAATATTGAGACTTATTGTCAATGGTAAAAATAACCGTGAGATTGCAGAGGAGCTTGATATAAGTATCCGCACTATAGAAACCCACCGGGCAAATATGATGAAGAAGTTGAAAGTGAAAAATGCTATTGAGCTGGTGAAGGTGGCGATGGAGGAGAAACTCGTTTAGGTAATTAAGAATTAAGAGTTAAGAATTAAGAATGAATGTTGAATGTTAAATGAGTAATTACCGCGCAGTTTACAATTAGACTTCCTCAATAAGCCATCTCAGGCCCTGGTTTTATTACAACAATATAATCTATACCATATCTTTTCGAGTTTCGAATTACGAGTTTCGAATTTCCCCAATAAGATACCCCAAGCTATCATTTATAACTAGCAAAAATTTTCTAAACCATCCTTTTTCGAGTTTCGATTTTCGGATTTCGAATTTTCCCTCTCTTTGGTATTTATCTAAGCTTTCTTTTTCCAAAATAAAGAATTTCGGTAAATACGTAAATAAATACGTAAAAATACTTACTTTTTTCATTTCTATTCTTTTTATTTGATCCAGTAAGCAGAAAGGAGGATCAATCACAAATCATACATCACTCAAAAAAAAGTCCCGAATGACGGCAATCATCCGGGACAAAATCCCAAAGACTAAATGAAACATTTAATCCTTAATCCCAAAGAAAATGAAAATTTACTATTGTACCAAGCTAACGGTCTTTTTATTGGTGCTGGCTGCAACTCCTCTGTTTGCACAGCTCAATATGACCGCGCAGGTAAGAACCCGGACGGAGTACCGGGATGGACAGGGAACCTTATCTGTACCAAATGCTTCACCCACGGTTTTTACTAATCAGAGAACCCGTCTGAATATTGGCTTCAATGCAGATCGTTACAGACTTTTTACCGCCGTTCAGGATGTACGCGTATGGGGCATGGATGCGTCATCTATCGGCAATTCAGACGGACAACGATTCTTTATGCATGAAGGGTGGGCTGAGATAATTTTTAACGACACCACATTTTTAAAAGGCATCGACAATCTCTCTTTAAAAGTCGGTCGTCAGGAAATAGTTTATGATGATGCAAGACTACTTGGAAATCTTGACTGGTTGCAACAAGGCAGAAGGCATGATGCTGCAATCATAAGATTTAAGAAAGGGACATGGTGGGCTGATGCAGGATTTGCATTTAATCAGCATCGTGAAAAGAAGAATCAGGGAACTGTATACGTAGGTGTGCCATATCCACCGACACCGGGTACAGACTCTCTGGCTGTAAGTGCACCTGCCAGTTCAAACTTCATAGGTACGCATTACAAATCATTCCAGTATTTATACCTGGCAAAAGAAATAGGTTTTACCCGAATTTCCGGTTTGTTTTTTAAGGATGATTTTCAAAAGCCCGGTGATCCTGCAAAAAGATTTACCCGGTCAGAAGGTGTCAATAGCAGAATAACAGGTGGTGTTGCAGTTTTTTCTAAAGTCAGAAGGAAACATGTTGTGAATGGATATTTCTACTATCAGGGAAATAATGATGTGACTGGCAATACAATGGATGCTTATATGGCCGGAGCAAATGTCTTGCTTGCTGCAGGACGAAAATTATCAGTTGGTCCGGGAGTGGATTACTTATCGGGCAACGATTTGACAAAGCCTTCTAAAGTAAACCGCAGGTTTGATCCTTTATATGGTACACCGCATAAATTCTGGGGACTTATGGATTACTTCTACGTTGCTGATCCTTATGGCTTAAATGGAAACAACAACTTGTCTCCCGGACTGATCAATGCCTTCCTCAATGTAAGATATAAAATGAGAGATAATTTATTGATCATGCTGGATATTCATGAATTCTATGCGGGTAATAAAGTACCTGATCTGCGAACTGCCGATCCGGATGATAAAATGGAAAGCAGATTAGGAACGGAAATAGATCTGATACTGAATTATTCTCTGGCTAAACAAGTGAATGTAGAAGCAGGATATGCAGTGATGTTCGGAACTGAAACACTTGACAGGCTGAAAGCACCTGCCGGAAATAAAAGCAATGTCGGGCAGTGGGCATATCTGCAATTAAACATTAGAACTGATCTGATCGGAGGTATAACTGATAAACTGAAAGCATTAACTAAAGACATAGAAGAGATCAATAAAAAAATTAATCAACAATAAAATTTAAAACTATGAAGAAGTATCTGAAATCACTTTACATAATGCTGGGAAGCTGCCTTGTTCTTCTGGTTTTCCCTTCAGCAACGAATGATAAATTATATGCACATAAGAACAATTCAGATGTGATTAAAATCGGTTTTATTCCTCTCACCGATTGTTCTCCTGTGGTAATGGCCAAAGAATGGAAGTTGTATGAAAAATACGGGGTCAATGTGGAGGTATCTAAAGAGGCATCATGGGCAAATGTAAGAGATAAATTACTTACTGGTGAGCTTTCTGCCGCCCATTGTTTGTTTGGTATGCCCTTTTCAGTTTACACCGGTGTTGGAGGCAAGGCGGGGTCAGAAATGAAAATTGCAATGATGCTTAATGTTAACGGGCAGGCCATTTCGATGTCAAAAGACTTTTGCGGAAAGGTTGGATTTAAACAAATGAATAAAGTGGGACCTTCAGTTACAGGTATGACTGCTTCTGGTAAAACAGTCACTGTTGCAGGTACATTTCCAGGAGGCACGCATGATATCTGGATGAGAAACTGGCTGGCGCTTGCAGGGATTCCGCAGAACAGTGTTAAGCAGATTACTATTCCGCCTCCGCAAATGGTAGCGAATATGAAAGTAGGTAACATGGATGCCTTCTGTGTAGGAGAGCCATGGGGAGGTGTGGCAGTGAAGCAGGGAATCGGATTTACGCAGATTGCCACTCAGGACATATGGAAAGATCATCCGGAGAAAGCATTGGTGGTGAATAAAGATTTTGCAGAAAAAAGGAGAGAAGATTTGAAGAAAATAATGATGGCTGTTATGGAAGCATGTAAGATGCTGGATGTAATGGCCAATCGTAAAACAGCAGCACCTATTATAGGCAGAGCAAGTTATGTTAATGCTCCTGCCGATGTTATTGACAACAGGCTTGCCGGAATATATGACCTTGGATGTAACCAGGGGCAGGAAGTTTATCAGGGAAATCAGATGATGTTTCACAAAAAAGGTGAGGTAAATTATCCGAGAAAAGCATATGGCATTTGGTTTATGGCGCAGTATGTTCGATTTGGTCTGTTATCAGAAGCGCCGGATTATAAGGCCATAGCTGATAAACTGATCATGCAGGATTTGTATAAGGAGGTTGCAGATGCAATGAAAATTCCGGTACCTTCAGATGATATGAAAACATTTTCACTTACGCTTGAAAAATTACCTTTCGATCCGAACAAGCCGGAAGAATATCTGAAACAATGTAAAAAATGAAATCAGTTATGACCACAATCAGACAAAGTATATTAATAAGCGCAGTAAGACTGCCAATGTATTCATCTATGAAATCAATTCTTAAATCACCATTCGTCAGAAGGATTGTGTTTTCCCTTAAGAATTTAATCCTTGTCGGTACAGGCATCCTGTCACTAATCGGTCTATGGGAAATTGTAAGTCTGTATGGTGGGCGGGAATTACCCGGACCTGTAGATACGTTTGCCGTCTTATGGGAGATGCTTAGTGATCCTTTGTATGATTATGGTCCTAATGATAAAGGAATACTAATTCAACTTTGGGCTTCTGTGAAGAGAGTGTTTTATGGCTTTGGTATGGGAACTTTAGTCGCGATCCCTTTAGGCATCATTATGGGTGCCAGCAGGACTGCATATTCTATTTTCGATCCTATAGTCCAGATCTTAAAACCGGTTTCTCCTTTGGCATGGTTTCCTATCGGACTTGTAATATTTAAAAACTCAGAGGAGGCAAGCATATTTATTATATTCATTACTTCACTTTGGGCTACAGTAATCAATACTGCATTCGGTGTTGCATCCATTCCACAGGATCATAAGAACGTAGGCAAAGTTTTTGGCTTTTCAACAACGAGGTATGTTACTAAGGTGGTATTTCCATATACATTACCTCACATCATAACCGGGCTACGTCTTAGTCTCGGTGTTGCATGGCTGGTGATAGTCGCAGGTGAAATGCTTTCAGGTGGGATGGGAATAGGATTTTTTGTTTGGGACAGCTGGAATGCATTGAGTCTGGAGAAAGTAATTTCTGCTATACTAATCATAGGCACAGTAGGATTTCTGTTTGACAGAATATTCAATCTATTGGCAAATAAATTCACATTTAAAGCATAAGCATTATGGAGCAAATTGTAAGTCCGGTTGCGAAAGTAACAGATGATTACTTTCATTCAAGTCTGAGCATTCAGGTGAAAAATGTTTCCGTTGTTTTTCCTACCAGTAAAGGAGAGGATTATGTGGCGGTTAGAAACATCAATCTGAAAATAAAAAAAGGAGAGATAGTTTCTTTAATAGGACACTCCGGTTGCGGAAAGTCTACGCTTCTTAATACAATAAGCGGATTGGTAAAACCTACCACGGGAGAAGTAGTAGTAAATTATAAAACAGTCAAGGGACCCGGACCTGACAGAGGGGTAGTGTTTCAGAATTATTCACTCCTGCCATGGATGAGTGTTTACAACAATGTTTATCAGGCGGTGGATTCGGTACTTGCTTCAAAGAGTAAGGCAGAAAAAAAGGAAATTGTGAATCATTACCTCAGTATGGTGAACCTCGAGAAACATAAAGACAAATTGCCCGGGCAGATTTCCGGAGGAATGAAACAGCGGACAGCTATTGCCAGGGCATTTGCTATTAATCCTAAAGTGATGTTGTTGGATGAGCCATTCGGCGCATTGGATGCACTTACCAAGACATCATTGCATGAAGAATTACTTACGCTTTGGAATATCGAAGAAGGAGCTAAAACTATAGTGATGGTTACCCACGATATTGAAGAAGCTCTATTCTTGTCAGACAAGGTTGTAGTAATGACAAATGGTCCGGCAGCGACCATTGGCGAAATCGTAGAGGTTAAAATTCCGCGACCAAGAGAAAAGAAATCTATTGTTGAAATGAAAGAGTACAAGGAGGCCAGGGAAAGATTGCTTTATCTGCTCATGGAAAAGTACGGTCACAATTCAGGGCACAAACAGCCCTTACCACGAATCGCTATGGCCTAGCTGTTGTCCCATGTAAAGGGCCGAAAGGCCCTTTATTTTTAAATTGGCTTTAAGGTCAGTTTTTCACTATTTCCTGATTTTTTAATACTTATCAGTTGAAATTTTTAATACGCAAATAAATACGTAAAAATACTTAGTTAATTACATAAAATTCCGTACGTTTGGGTACTTAATAAAAACGGAATTAATTATGGAATCAGCTAAAGCCTCAAAAATCAACCTTTTATCTTTCAGCTTCCCTCATATGAGGGTTTTTCATATTACCTGGTTTACCTTCTTCCTTTGTTTTTTCGGCTGGTTCGGAATAGCACCATTAATGGGTGTAGTAAGGGAAGAACTGCATCTGACCAAATCTCAGATTGGAAATATTATCATAGCTTCTGTATTTATTACTGTATTTGCCCGCTTGTTATTCGGATGGCTTTGTGACAAAATAGGTCCGAGAATTACCTATTCCTTTCTTCTGCTTTTCGGTTCTATACCAGTGATGCTTATAGGTATGTCCGATAGTTACGAATCTTTTCTTTTATTCAGACTTGCTATAGGCGTCATAGGTGCATCTTTTGTTATTACACAATATCATACCTCAGTAATGTTTGCGCCTACCATTGTGGGAACTGCCAATGCAATTGCAGCCGGCTGGGGAAATCTGGGTGGAGGCGTTACACAAATGGTAATGCCGCTGATATTCGCGGCATTTGTCGGTTTCGGATATACAGACTCACAGGCTTGGAGATTGGCGATGGTGGTTCCTGGTGCCGGACTATTCTTTATGGCGTTCGTTTACTATTTTTTTACACAGGATGGTCCTGAAGGAAATTTATCTGTTAAGGAAGCTATAACCAAAAAAGTAAAGCAGGAAAAATCATATTCCATTAAATCGGTATGCAAAGATTACAGAGTATGGTTGTTATTTCTTGCTTACGGAGCTTGCTTCGGTATAGAAATTACCATTGATAATATAGCTGCACTTTATTTTATGGATAAATTTCAATTGAGTTTAGGACAGGCTGGTTTTATTGCCGGAGTTTTCGGAATGATGAATCTTTTTGCCAGAGCTCTCGGGGGAATCTTTGGTGATAAAGCCGGCAATAAATATGGTTTGAAAGGAAGAATAATAATACTGGGATTATTCCTGATTCTGGAAGGAATCTTCATGATGATTTTTTCTGCTATGGATGTATTATTCTTTTCAGTGACGGCTATGCTTGTAATGGCGCTGTTTGTAAAAATGTCCAATGGTGCTACATATTCCATCGTTCCGTTTATAAATAAAAAAGCAATCGGATTGGTATCCGGTATCGTAGGTGCCGGAGGAAATGTGGGTGCCGTATTGGCAGGCTTCGTTTTTAAAGCTGAAAGCATTTCATATTCCCTTGGATTATTATACATCGGAGCAACAGTATGTTTAGTTGGTTTGCTTACTTACCTGGCCATTCTGAAAGCATCGGAACGGGTTCCTTTAATAACTCAAACAAACATAGTTACAGCAGCAGAACAAGAAGAAGAAATATTAGCGGAAGCAACCATTTAACATTACTGATCAATGACAGCAACGGAATCATTTAGGTCAACATGTTCTTACTGCGGGGTAGGATGCGGTGTTATTGTTAACAAAGAAGCTTCAGGTAAAGTCACTGTTCAGGGAGATCCGGATCATCCTGTAAACAAAGGTATGCTTTGTTCTAAAGGAATGAATCTTCATTATGTAGTATCAGATAAATCTGATCGCATACTTTATCCGGAAATGAGGTGGGCAAGAAATCTTCCAAGACAAAAGGTTTCATGGGATACAGCACTGGAAAGAACTGCTGCAGTGTTTAAAACATTTATAGAGAAATACGGCCCTGATTCGGTAGGTTTTTATGTGTCAGGTCAATGTCTGACTGAAGAATATTACATCATCAACAAACTGGTTAAAGGCTTTCTTGGAACCAATAACATAGATACAAATTCAAGACTCTGTATGAGCTCTGCCGTAGTGGGGTATAAACTTTCGTTGGGAGAAGATTCTGTACCTGTCTCTTATGAAGATATAGAGCTTGCCGATTGTTTTTTTATTACCGGAGCCAATCCTGCATGGTGTCACCCGATTTTATTCAGGAGACTTGAAGCTTATAAAGCTGCGAATCCGGATGTAAAAATTATAGTGGCAGATCCGAGAAAAACTCAAACCTGTTCGATTGCAGACCTTCATTTGCAAATCAATCCCGGAACTGACATCACCTTGTATCATGCCATAGGCAGATCTCTGATTGAAGCAGGTTTAATCGACTATGATTTTATCAACGACAGGACAGAGGGGTTTGAATTATACAGGAGAGAAGTAATGAAGCTTTCTCTTGAAGAAGCGGCAGAAGTCTGCGGTATTACTATAGAGGAAATTGAACTTGCAGCTAAGTATATCGGTGAAGCCAAGGGGTATATTTCCATGTGGGCAATGGGATTAAACCAAAGTGTTGTAGGTGTAAACAAAAATCTGGGACTGATAAATCTTTCACTTATAACAGGCCAAATAGGAAAACCAGGTTCGGGTCCTTTCTCTCTTACCGGACAACCCAATGCAATGGGAGGAAGGGAAGTAGGAGGTTTATGCAACCTGTTGCCTGCGCATAGAAATCTTGATAATCCTGCTCACAGAGCAGAGGTAGCAGAATTCTGGGGTGTACCATCCATACCTGAAAAACCGGGGTATTCAGCTACGGAAATGTTTGACAACCTACTATCCGGAAAGCTGAAAGCGATATGGATCATTTGCACCAATCCGTTGGTAAGCCTTCCAAATGCAAGAAACATTGATGTGGCGATGAAGAATGCAAAGTTCGTCGTAGTGCAGGATATCTCACATAATTCCGATACTGTAAAATTTGCAGATGTTATACTTCCTGCAGCAGGCTGGCTGGAGAAGGAGGGAACAATGACAAACTCAGAAAGAAGAATTACTTATCTGAACAAAGTGATAGATGCGCCTGGTCACGCATTACCTGATATTGAAATTATTCAACGCTTTGCAGCTTTAATGGGTTATCAAAAATATTTCAATTACTCTTCTGCCTCTGATATTTTTGATGAACATTGCAGACTAACAAAAGGAACCAATGTTGATATCAGCGGTCTTAGCTATGAAAAAATAAAGCAATATGGAAGTGTTCAGTGGCCATGTCCAACCAAAGAACATAAAGGAACTCCAAGGTTATTTACTGATCATAAATTTCCTACAATTTCCGGAAAAGCCAGGCTACACAATGTTCCGGACGGAAACCTGTCGGAGAAACCAACTAAGGAATATCCTTTAATACTAACATCCGGAAGGATCAGGGATCAATGGCATACCATGACCAGAACAGGGAAGGTTAAAAAACTTAACCAGCATATAGCACAACCATTTCTTGAAATTCATTACATAGATGCAGAATCGAGAGACATAAAAGACGGAGATGTTGTGGAAGTGATCAACAGCAGAGGCAGTGTGAGAGTGTTGGCCAAGGTAACTGAGGACATTAAACCAGGAGTAGTATTTCTACCGATGCATTGGGGCAGAACTCTGAATGCAGATTTTGCCCGAGCAAATAACCTAACTTCAGATTTAATTGATGCCAAATCTAAAGAGCCTGATTTGAAATTTTCGGCAATAGAGGTAATCAAATACACGAAAGAAAACGAAAAGATACTTGTGGTAGGTGCAGGAGCAGGGGCATGCAGATTTGTGACAAGGTACAGAGAATTGAATAAGGAAGATGAGTTGGTAGTTTTCAGTGCAGAAACAGATGCATTTTATAACAGAGTTATGTTGCCTGAATATATCAGTGGGAAGCAAAGCTGGAGTAGTTTGATGAAACTGGAGGATGAAGAGCTTAGAAAACTTGATGTGGTTTTGCATAAAGGGGTAAAAATAGTAAGCATCAACAGGGAAGGTAAAACCGTTACGGACTCCAATGGTAATGTTCACGCTTATGATAAGCTTCTACTTTCAATGGGAAGCAGAGCGAATGTTCCAGGAAATATTCCGACGGATGTGAATGGCATATTTACAATGAGAAGCAGACCGGATGCGGATAACCTGATTAAATTTATACAACCAGGAGGAAAAGCTGTAATTGTAGGAGGAGGATTATTAGGACTTGAACTTGCTGATTCGTTGAATATTCTTGGGATGAATGTTTCGGTAGTCCAGCGGTCATCCAGGCTTATGGACAGGCAGCTTGATGTGACAGGCAGCACATTACTTGCCCAGGAACTTAACGGCAGAGGAATTGATATTTATTATAATGATGAAGTGTTACAGGTGCGGGGGAAAGAAGCGATAACCGGAGTAAGATTGAAATCAGGAAGAAATATTGATTGTGATGTTATGATAATTGCCATCGGGACTATACCTAATACCCAACTGGCAAAAGATTCAGGCTTGATATGCAACAGAGGTGTGGTGGTAGATGATTACCTGCGTACCTCCGATCCGGACATATTCGCTATCGGGGAAATTGCAGAATACAACCAGCAATTATTTGGAATAACAGCTGCTGCAGAAGAGCAGGCAGAAAAAGCTTCTGAGTTTATCAATGGTAATTTGTTCAGTATTTATAAGGGAAGCCTTTCCATGAATATTTTGAAAGTGTCAGGACTAAGCGTATGTTCATTAGGTATGGTAGAGGCTCCGATGAACGATCCGGATTATGAAGAAGTGATATACATAGATAAAGCTCAGAGGTATTATAAAAAGTGTATTGTGTATCAGGATAATCTTGTTGGAGCAATACTAATAGGTGATAAAGCCCAGTTCAATGAATTCAGAGAGTTGATTAAATCCAGGCTGGAGTTATCGGAAAAACGGTTGAATCTGATATTAGGTTCTTCCTCCTCGCAACCAGCAATGGGTAAACTGGTTTGTTCCTGCAATAATGTAGGAGAGGGAAACCTGGTAAAAGCAATAGAGAACGGATGCAGTAGCATGAATGATTTGTGTAAGACTACGGGAGCTGGAACAGGCTGCGGAAGTTGCAGGCCTGAAGTGAAAGCATTACTTGAAAAATTAAAAGAAGCATCAATTAAAGTCTGATATGCAGAAAGTACGAGCACAAATTTTCGTTCCCGGTGGAATAGTATCCCCAGGCGAATTGAGGAAAATTGTTAATACGGCGCATCACCTTCATGCATCTTGTATTCACATAGGAAACAGACAGGAACTTATCATTTCGGTGGAGCAAAAATATGAGGAAATACTTTCTCAAAGATTTACTCATGGACAATATGCCTTTGCTGTCGGAAGTACTGATCTTAATAATATAACATGTTCTTTTGTTACAAGTGATATTGTAGAGTCTTTTCCCTGGCTCACGGAGGGAGTGTATCTGGAGATTCTTTCAGAGTTTTCTTATAAGCCAAAGCTAAAAATAAATATTGCAGATCCTAACCAGTCATTCGTTCCTCTTTTTACAGGTAATTTAAATTTTATTGCATCTGAGTTCAGTAATTACTGGTACCTGTTTTTAAAGTTACCCGGTATGAAAAAAATGGAAATGTGGCCGGTATTAATTGATACTAATGAAGTCAGCACAATTGCACAGGTGTTGGAGGATGCTGTAACTAAAATGAATAAAGTTTCACTGCCTCAGCTTGAAACTTTTGTTTACAATTTCAGATCATGGAAATTCAGGATAATAGAAAAGGCATTAAATTTTCCGGTTTACGATCCACTTCCATATGAGGGTTTTCATAAGTCTGGAGATAAGTACTGGCTTGGAATTTATCATTCCAATAATTCTTTTCCATTGAAATTCATTGAAAATTTGTGTCTTCTATGCCATCAGACTAATATCGGTTCAATATGTCTCACTCCCTGGAATTCACTGTTGATTAAAAATATTAATCCCAAAGATTTACTCCTTTGGAGAAGCCTTTTAGGGAAGCACGGAATCAATACAGGGCATTCTCATCTTGAATTAAACTGGCAATATGAAGCATTAAACTACGATTCACTTCAGTTGAAGAAATACATAGTAAATAAATTCGTTCAAAAAGGTATAAGGACCGAAGGTTTGATCTTTGGAATTGAAGATTCGGATTGCCATGTTTTTTCATCTATCACTATTAAAAAGAATTATACTTTAAATTTCGGACTATTGAAGCTTTTTCCTATCTATTCAGTAAGCCATAAAAAAGATTTTAATCCAAACCAGTCGGAAGAAGTTCAGTTTGTGGACGGGTTGAAGTCAAGGCATATACCTGATATATTGGAATATCTGACTATGTTGTATTATGATTCTTTGTCTGAATTGCAGGAAAAGCCATCAGCGAATAATGATAAGTTGTCTGAAAAACCATATGAGGAAAGAAATATATACCAATGTTCAGATTGCATGACAGTGTATGATCCTTTATATGGTGATGAAACCGCAAATTTAAGTCCGGGACTGGAGTTAGTACATGTTCCGGAAGATTTCAGGTGTCCGGTTTGTGACGCGTCTAAAGATAATTTTAAAATCAAAACGTTGGAGCAATTAACCGCTTAATTATGACAGAAGAAATAAAGGATCAGTATGGAAGAACATTCAAGACTTTGAGAGTGAGTCTGACTGAACTTTGCAATCTGAGCTGTGGATATTGTGTTTCAGGAAATAATGTAAAGTCTTCTTCAGGTAAATTAAACCATGATCAGTTTGTAGAGATCATTTCGAAACTCAATGAAATTTTGTCTTTCAACACGATCAGACTTACAGGAGGTGAACCACTTATTTTTAAAGATATAATCCCGCTGATAAAAAGTATATCTTCATTGGGTATTGATTTAAAAATGACCACCAACGGTTTTTTGCTAGAAAAAAAGGCAGGTGAACTTTTTGATGCCGGACTCAAGTGTATTAATGTTTCTCTTGATGCTATTGATGAAGATATATTTGCTTCCATTACAAGAACCTCCGGTGCGAACAAGGTAATAAAGGGTATTGATGCTGCGATAGCCGCGGGCATTAATGTAAAGTTAAACTGTGTTGTTCTAAAAGATTTAAATGAAGATCAGTTAATACCTTTGCTGCAGTTCAGTAAAAGTCGGGGAATAATTATTCGTTATCTCGAATTAATGAACATGGGATACCTATATAAGGCACAGAAAGATTTTTTGGTATCAGAGCGCGAAATCCTCCAAAACATTTCTTCAAAATATCAGGTGAGGGAATTGCCCAGAAAGCATTCATCCACTTCCAGATATTGGGTTACCAATGATAACGCTACATTTGGTATTATTTCGAATATTTCCAGACCTTTTTGTCATGACTGTGACAGATTAAGATTGGATAGCAGCGGAAATATTTACGGTTGTCTCAGCAGTGAGAAAAAGTTTAACATTTATCATCACCTTTATGATAAAGAAGCTTTGGTAGATTTACTTAATCAGGCGTTGTCAGAAAAGAAAGATTTTTTTACAGGTAGTAATGTGTCCATGATGCAGGTGGGTGGATAAGATTTAGCAATTTTTTATTACATTGCGAAAATTTTTTTGAATACCAACATATGAAGACTGAGACAGAACAGTTAAAATTCCCTATTGGAAAATTTGTACCTCCGGTAAAAATTACAGATGAACATTTAAATACATACATCCGGGATATTGAATCATTTCCAAAGAGATTATCGGAAGCAGTAAAAGGGCTTTCTGATCAGCAGTTGGATACTCCATACAGAGATGGAGGGTGGACTATAAGACAGGTGGTGCATCATTGTGCGGATAGTCATATGAATAGTCTGACAAGATTTAAGCTAGCACTTACGGAAGATAAGCCTGTCATCAAGCCATATTATGAGGAACGTTGGGCTGAACTGGAGGATAGTAAAAACCTCAATATTGGGCCTGCATTAAAGATGCTTGAAGGTTTGCATGAACGGTGGACGCATTTGCTAAAAAGCCTTACAAGAGATCAGCTTAAGCGGTCATTTGTGCATCCTGAACATGGCCGGGAATTTAGCCTGGAAGAAAACATCGGTGTTTATGCCTGGCATTGTAATCATCATTTAGCGCATATTACCTGTTTGAAGTCCAGAATAAACTGGTAATTCTTTTGTAAAATTTCTTAAACATATACAAAAATGGCTGGTTTTGATCTGAAATCAGCCAGCTATGGATAAAAGTTTTGGTACTTTTATTAAAGAAACATCTATTACCCAATATTTACTACCGGAAATTTTAAAAAACATTTTTGAGCCGGTTGTAATTTTTTCAGAATCAGGCTTAATTCTGTATGGTAATCCTTCATTTGAAAAATTTTCAGGATATAGTATCTCCGAGCTAAATGGTAAAAATATAATCCAGTTGCTTCAGCCGCCAGGCATGTCTGTTCCTGAAAAGGTGATAAGAGCAATGCACCCATATTCTTTTAATTCATCTGAATTTTTCAGGATTTCTAATGGCAATTTCAATGGTCAGATTGTTCCTTTTCAGAATAATGGTTATAAAGCGGCATACATTATTTTAAAGGAAAATAATCAGTCACTTAAAACTCACCAGGCGACCAAACAACCTCTCTCTTTTTCTGATACAGTGGAGGCTCTCGCAAACATTGGAAGATGGGAGGTTGATGTTGATACCGGTAAGGCTTACTGGTCTGCTGAAATGTTTAGAATTTTTGAGTTGCCGGAAAAGGAACACCTGCCCCACGGAGCATTTCTTGAGTATGTTCATCCGGAAGATGTTGAATTGGTGGTTGAGGTTATCGATAAGGTGCATACAGAAAAAAGTGTCCAGGACTTTGAATACCGGATTTTAGTAAATAACAAGAAAAAATGTAAAACTCTTGCTGGCAGAGTAAAGCCTGTATTGAATGAGAAATGCGATGTTGTAAAATTAATCGGATATTGCCAGGATATTACTGATAGAAAAATTACCGAAGATTTCCTTTCCGGAATAATCAAAGCTTCAATTGATGGAATAGTTGTGTTAAGGGCTAAAAGAAATGCTGAAAAAATTATTAGCGATTTTGAACTGATATTTTTAAATGACATTGCAGAACAGCATTTGGGATTGTCATTTGAAAGTTTTAAAGGGAAAGATATTCTGAAAGAATTCCCATGGTTAAAAGATAAGAAAATTGACCAGGATATAGAAAAGACAATTGATCAGGGTATCTCCGTTTCCCGAGAAGTAAATATACAGATTGCAGACAGACCGGTTTGGATAAAATACAAAACCGGCAAATACGATGATTGCTGTGTTATCACGTTTCAGGATTTCACTTACCTTATTTCTGTACTTGAAGATTTTAAAAAAAATCAGGTTTATCTCAATATAGCATATGAAGCTGCCCATATCGGTTCCTTCGCATGGGATTTTGAAAGGGATAAACTTAGGAGTACAGGTATGTTTTGTAGTTTACTGAACCTGCCTGCAGGAGAGTTTAGCCTGGAAAAATTTTTAGATGTGGTTCATGTGGTTGATCGAAGTATGGTTCAAAAATGTATCTATGAGAGCCTGGATATAGGAGAATGTTCCATTGAATTTCAGATGCAGAATACCTACAAATATTTCTGGCTTAAAGGAGGAGTTTTTGAAGATGAATTATCCGGAAATAAAATTTTTCTTGGTAGTATAATTGATATAACCAAGAGGAGACAGTCGGAAGATGCTTTAATTCAATTAAATGAAAAACTTAATCAACAATCTGAGGAATTGATCAAGCTCAATAATACCCTTGAGCAAAAAGTCATAGAACGGACAAAAGAATTGTCAGTGAGTGAAGAAAGATTTTTACTTGTTTCTAAAGCTACCGAGGATGCTGTATGGGATTGGGATTTCAATGAAAATAAAATCTGGTTTAATCAGATTTTCATGGATAAGTTCGGATACCATCCCTTTGACTTTACAAACGGTTATGAGTATTGGAAATCCAGGTTGCATCCGGAGGATAAGAAAAGGACTGTAGACAGCCTTGAAAGAGCTATTGCTCAAAAATCTGATGGGTGGAAGGAGGTGTATAGATTTTTGAACCGTATGGGAAATTATGTGATGCTTGTGGACAGAGGGTTTATTATAAGGGATTCTTCCGGCAGACCAACAAGAATGGTAGGTGTAATGACAGAGGTGACGGATTTATACCACATAGAGGAAAGGTTAAGGGAAAGCGAATCAAATTATAGATTTCTGGCGGAATCTATGCCTCAGCTTGTTTGGATTGCAGATCAGGAAGGAAAATTTGTTTATGTCAACAAACAGTGGATTGAGTATACAGGAATGGAGTATGATTACAATGACAGTAGTTTTTTCCTTAATGTACTTCATGAAGATGACAAAAAACTAGTAGAATATAAATGGTCCAAAAGTATAGAATCCGGCAGGGATTTTCATATGGAATTGAGGATGAAAGATGGTTATGGGAAATTCAGATGGTTTCTTAGCAGAGCGGTACCTATGCGAGATGAAAATGGTGTTATTATCAAATGGCTGGGTACTTGTACTGATATCCATGATCAAAAGAAGTTGCTGGATGATCTTGTGGAGACAAAGTTAAAACTCGATGAAATTAACAGGAATCTGAATTTAAAAAATGAGCAGCTGAGCAGGATTAATAAGGAGCTTGATACCTTTGCCTATGCTGCTTCACACGATTTGAAATCTCCCGTAAAAAATATTGAGTCTTTATTGGGATTTTTAAGGAACGACATCCCGGCAGAACTGCGAAGTGAAGTTTTAGACAATTATTTTAACATGCTTTTTGAAAGTGTAATCAATCTAAAAAAGACTATTCAGGAATTGTCTGAAGTAACCAGGATAGAGGAAAATGGAGAAGCAGAAACCTGTAAGTTTTCCGAAATTGTTGCAGATGTATCGGTGAGCCTGATGGAACTGATAGAACAAAATCAGGCGACTGTTTCGGCAAGCTTTGATGTATCGGAAATGAAGATACCAAGAAGAAATCTTAGAAGTATTTTGTATAATATTATTTCCAATTCCATAAAATACCGATCCAAAGAAAGGGTTCCTAAAATTAATATTAAAACAGAAAGACTTGGAGAGGATTCCATTTGTCTGAGTATTAAAGACAATGGAAGAGGTATAAAACAGGAAGATATTCCAAAAATATTTCTGCCATTTAAACGAATTGATTATGATGTGGAAGGAAGCGGCATGGGTATGGTGGTTGTCAAAAGAATTGTAGATCAGAATGGTGGGAATATTGAAGTGAAAAGTACGGTAGGGGAAGGGACGGAGTTTTTGGTGAGGCTGAAAGGATAATTTTTAATTAAGAATTAAGAGTTAAGAATTAAGAATGGAAATGATGAATTATGAATGTTGAATTTTGAATGAGGAGGATCAGATGGTTTTAGTAGGCAATAGGCAATAGGCAAAAGTTATGAGTTTTGACTAAAGACTTCAGAATTCTGACTTAAATACAGCTATTCTGTTTTCGTCTGTGAAAATCATTTTCAAAGGAAAATTCCTGCTGATGTATAGCATAGTTTCCGGGTGGAAGAATGAAACATGGGTCAGGTCTCTTTTGTAATGCCAGTTGTTAAAGTGATTTATATCTTTCCAAAATTCAGTCATTATAACCAGTAAACCCTCTTTGTTTAGCAGGCTGCAGATTCTTTTTAGTTCTTTATCAGGATGGAAAAAATGCTCAAAAGTTTCTGTTGAAAAGATCAAATCATAACGATCTTCAGGAAAGGATGGAAAAAAGAATGGGTCATAATTATCGCAATTGATATTTTCTTTTTTTAGCAACTGTGATAATACAGCTGTGGGGCCGCAGCCATAATCAAGGACTTTTAGTCCGGGTTTAAGATGATGTCTTACTGCATTGATTCCCTTCATAAGGAAATCAACATAACCTAGGTCTGTGATTTGATTGTTGTGATGAAGATAACGTTTTTTTTCGTCGTCTGCTGTTGGTAAAAATTCCGGCAGGCAGGTAATAAGTGAGCATGTATAGCACAACCAGTATGACCGCTTATCGCCCTCGGAGCTTAATAATTTGCCCTTATCTTCATGACATAGTCTGCATTCCATTTTCTAGTTGATAAGTTGTTTGAGCCTCTTTTCTTTACCCGGTACCTTTACTTTTGACAGATAGTCTACAAACAAGTAGAACATCGGCCCTCTCGATAAATCTACATCATTTACATTATTTCTCCAGTTGTATTGATGCAGATACCCGAAATCTATTCTTACCCAATCCCAGAACCTGTAACCAAATCCGACGAAATTTCTGTTTTGTGAAAAATGATTTCTTCCATATTCCGGTCCATTTTCCAAATGAAATTCATGGTAATTGACGGTGTAAATTACATTATTCTCATAAAAGTGCTTTCCGTTTAATGGGATCCGGATTCTCAGTCGGTACCTGAAACGCCAGTTCCACGTATATGAAGCATTCGGATTCATCACGTCTCTCCATCTGCTTTCCAATCTGTACCTGTGGGTATAATTTATCCATTCCTTGCCTTTTCTGTTTATATAATTGTCTTGCAGGATTTCAATGGTGGATCTGATTTCTTTTTCAAGTCTTGCTGTCTGTACATCTTCAGGTTTTCCTAATCTGCCAAAACTTTCAACGTATCCGATCGGACATAAATTTATTCTATAAAATCTTCCAAACTGGTAACCTATCCAGGGCCTGATGCTAAAGCGTAAAGGTCGTGCGAATATATTGGTGTTTTCTCCGTAGTCACTCTGTCTCCTGTAAACAATATCCAGATACCAGTTCCATGTTTTTTTATGGCTAAAAAAATCGTTAATAATCCATTTGGTATAAATTACCCTCTCATCCATTCTGTTCTTATTTTGATTTTGTAACTGAGCAGAAACAGGATTAGATAATAAAACTATAAACAAAAAAATGATAAAGTGCAAATACATTAATCGGAAATTATAATTGTAGCAATTGTAGTCTTGATGAAAAATCTTTCTCTTTTTTTAGTTTCTGCTCAAGCCTTTTAGTTTCCTTGTCAGACTTGGATTCCAGTTCGATTGCTTTGTCATAAAGACTCATAATTTTATTTGTCCATACATTCAGTTTTTCTATGTCGTTTTCAGAAGTGATCAGGTTTTCAAGGCAAGACCAAACTTCATGTAATCCTGAATAAAGTCGGGGCTTTTTTCTGGTTTTGATATCATACCTGTCCATGTAGGGATTATAGGCATAATAAGTATATATTTCATCCAGCTTTTTTCTCATTTCAGGTATTTTGCCAAGTGGCTCGTAAAGATTCTTCAAAGAGTTCTGCAGATCGATTATATCCTCGCCAAGTTTTTTCTTTTCGTCCAGGTCAGTTAGTCTGGAATATTTTTGAGTTTGTTTTTTTATCTCGTCCATTACAAACTTCTCGAAAATATGCTTTTGCAGGTAGTTTAGATCCGATTCTCTTTCCGAAGTTCCAAGATAAAGCTTTTGAAGGTCTTCGTTGCTGCTTAAAATGAGAGATTCAAGTTCCTGCGAATAGTTTTCTTTTTTAATCTGGTTTACCAATGGTGTGAGCAAGGAAGACTGTGCAATAATTTCTGATTTGACAGCCAGAAGCAGGTTGCCTGCAATTTCTGCAACTGAGGAGGATCTGGCTGTGTCTTCAATTGATTTATGATGTTTTTTTTGCAGCTCCTCAATTTCTGCATAATACAGCAGGAGTGGATTTTTAAACCTGCCCTCTTCTGATAAATATTCTTCCATATTTTTTGTAAGGGCATCTATCAGAATTTTATTTTCATTTAATGATTTGTATACTTTTTCCAGAGTATCATTCCTTTGATGATATATTTTTAAAACCGGATCGGATAGGGTGGTGGTAATGTGATTTTTCAGGGTATCTGCTTTTGCTTTTACTTCTCTGCCTTTTTTAATTTCTTCCTTGCTTATCGGATAATAAAATCTTGCAGTACCTGCTAGAGTTGATTCTTTCTGTCCTTTTAGTTCTTTGTTCAGGCTTACTTCACTATGAAAAGTCGCCATTGCGGAAGACAGAATGCTGTTGCCTCTGTACTGCTCCGTCAATTTTTTGTTTTCCTTGCTGTATCCGTTGTTAAAATGGATTGTGAACAGTTTGGGGCTTATAGAATAGCTTGCCGGGTTTCCTGCCTGACCAAGCTGGCTGATGACATCATCATAAATAATTTTTGCAATTGTATCTCCTGATGCTTTATTTTTTTTAAGAAGAAGCTTTAAAAATCCATTTTGATATTCACGTGTTTCGTGTACTGAAATTCCTTTTTCTGCATATTCCAGAATAATTTGTCCATGAAGAAATCCCTTGTTGTCAATATTTGCAGCAATCTTAATGAATGAAGTATCTTCAGCGTGAAAGGAAAAAATGCCCGTCATTAATCCGTCTTTGAAATGAGCATTTCCGGTTTTGAGATTTTTTCTTATTTGACCATTTTCATATAGGTCCTCCACCAGTTGCCAACTGCCATCCATCAGGCCTTTTTTGTAGTTGCCTCTGAGCTTTTTAATATTACCTTCCTGAGAAATTTTTAGATTGTATCCATCAATTTCTTTTAAATGGAAGTTCAGACTGGCAAGCTCATAATTCCATAAGCCTTCTTTAAGATTGTTGGCGTAAGTGCCGGAATATTTCTTTTTGTCAAGACCTATCGGTAACAGGGAATCAATCCTGTTGATCTCAAAATAGAAACTTCCATTAAGAATGATGTTGTCAGAACCGGGTTCCTGCAGATAAAAAAAATCTGCCATCCCTTCTTCCTGTTTCAGATTCTGATATTTTCCGGAATATTTTTTTTGCTTTTGTCCGTATGCGGACGGCACAGAAATTATCAACAACAAAAAAAGGCATATCAAATTATCTTTGATATAATACATTGGCGATTTGATGTTTAGTTAAAAAACAACGATAAATTATGTGTGTGTTAGTAGTTGAGTTTTAACTGAATTTTTAAAATAATACTTTTTGAGGAGAATGTGAAATTATTTTGAAAAAAGTCTAAAGCAGTGGCGGTGGGAGTAGCAGTAGGCAGTAAGCAGTAAGCAGTAAGCAGTAGGCAGTAAGCAGTAGGAAGTAGGCAGTAAGCAAAAAGCAGTAAACAGTAAGCAGCAAGTGGTATTCAGTATCCAGTAGGCAATAGTCGTAGACGGAAAATGGATCAGTTGCTGTAATTCTGAATTCATAATTTAGTATTAAAATACAGTAGACATTAAGCAGTATGCATTAAAGTAGTTTTTTATTAGATGGACTACGAGGCTGTAAAATAAACTGTGTCATAAAAGTAAAAAAATGTTAAATTATACTTTTATGAACACCAAAAACAACAAAGACGAAAAATTAAAGGAATTTGAGGGCCTGTTTGAGCAAGCTC
>JBKBUF010000059.1:0-7617 GCA_046290815.1 Cytophagaceae bacterium
TTATATTGCCAATCCTTTCAACCAGCAAAAAAAATCCAGCTATGAAGGAATTTTTAACATCACGTACCCCGTGATGTTTTTTTTTATTTAAAACAATATGTAGTTGGTCGTAGGGATACTTACCGACTACAAGAACCTATATTTTACTGGCATTGATGGTAATTTTGTGTAATAATTAATACATCCATATACTTCATTTTAAATTACCGAAATAAGGATCCATACATTACAATTGATTCACTTTTTATCAATTGAAAATTCCCAGAATCATTATAATTATACAAGCAAGCTCTTATACCACCAAGAGGAACCTTATAAAATTCGATAGTTATGAGAAGCTTGCTATTTATATAGATAGGCTTAGTCATATAATAAAACTTTTTACATTCTGTACTTTTGATCCAGGGATACTTTATTTTAGAAGGGTTCCAATTAATGAAACTATCCTGAATATTTTTAATACTTATCTTATCAGAATATTTAGATAGAGAATCAACTAGTAATTCATGAATTATATCTAAATATTCTTGTAAAATTTCTTTTGATTCTTTCTGTTCAGGGTTAATAATGTCAGAAGTAAAATCAAGGCGGGTTAACATAGGAATTTTATACTTTTCAAATCTATCCTTATTCATTTTCAAATTATTGTTTAATAAACGATAATCTAATTTCGTTTGTGAAAATGATTTGAAAGAAGTTAAAAGTAAAAGTATTAATATCCTAATATGCATTTTATCTAATTTATCCCAATGTAACATGTAAAAAATGAGCCTTATTTTAGATCGGGTTGGCATCCCATGAGAGCCAAAGTAGCCTGGGCCTTTGTGAAACGAAACAAAGGTTGGCGGTAATAGAGTGATGAACTCGACCTTCGCTTGTCACCCAGGCTTATTTTTTACATTTTGTTGTAAGCAGTGTTCATTTTTTATGGTAAGTATGGAATTTCTTTAGAGTCATCTCTATATTTATTCTTAATAATTTTAAATTCATTTGATGTTAACAGCAAAACATGTAAATCATTTCCTCCATACAATAAGTAAAATGATTCTTCTATGTTTTTAGCATTTAATTGTCTGTTCACCTCTTTAAAAAAGTTTTTTGGTGCAGATTCCCATAAATGACCGTTACTTAATTCTTCTTTTGTATAAAGATTTATTTTAACATCGTTTATTAAAATATCATTACTTGATTCAACATCATGTGCCGTCTTAACTATTAGTTCAAACTTTCTTTTTGCTAACAATCTATTTAGGTCAGGAAGAAAAAAATCAAAGCTAAATTCTGCAAGTTCTTCAGCATCAATATGGGCTATCTTATTATTATCTTCATTGTAAATATCGAAGGAAGTGGTAAGTCCATATTTTAGGGAGTCACGTTTAAGTGAATCTGAATATTTTAGAAAACCTGTTTCGTATAGCTGGTATCCCAAAATGGTATCATTAATATTTTTGTTATCCTCTATTTGGTTATTATCTCCATTAGAACAACCTATTAAAAGAAGGAAAATAATTAAAAAGGAGAAAAGCTTCATATGGTTGCTGATTTTCATTGCCTATATCTATAATATAATGAGAATAATGTTCACTGTATCACATATCCCCTAAGTTAATTATTCTTTTTAAACTACTAAAAAACAATATATTTAATTACCCAACATCATTCATAGGTGTGAGAGGCGCACTCCACTAGAATTTGCTATTGGAGCTGTCAACTCGATTAGGTGCTGGACATTTGTTATTGCTTTTCAATAGAATTCTTCTTTCAAAAATGTCAAGGTAAAACTGTTGTCAGAAAATGTATATCCGTCTTGTTGATGTTTTGTGTCATTAACTCTTTTATAATCGAAACTTCCTCTATTTAAAACTGAAAGCGCATGAATAATTCCAAGACCCATTCCAGTACCCTTTTCATACATTTTTTTTGCCTGTTCTGTCCTTTCACCATTTACGCGTCCATTTTTAATTATTTCGTCTGTTAAATACAGGCTCCTCATTAAGAATTTTATTTGGACATAATTATTTGAAATAACTGAGGCTGTAATAGTAATGTTAGTTTTTGGCATTACATACCTTAAGGCATTAGTGAAAATGTGTGTAATTAAGGTTTGTACGGTATTGTAATTTATATACACTGACAAATCTGTTGGTGAAATGGTAACATATACTCCCTTCGCATTAAAATCTGCTTCAAATTGGTAAAATGCAATTACAAGAAGAGAATGAACCTTCTTATAACCAAATTCATTTTTTTTCAATGTTAAATTTGGTTTCAAGTAATCAATAACGTTATACTCATTACTTATTTGGGTGGAAATTTTTAATATTGATAAAACTTCACGAGCGAATCCCCTTGTATTACGGTTAATTAAAGAATCAATATAAGCCACTTTGTCTTGTGATTCCGATAATGCTTCTTCTTTTAAATAGCTTAGTATTTTGGATGTTATTTGAGAATTTAAGTTTTTCGTATTGTGTACAGAAGCTTTAACCACTTCTTCATATATGTCATGCCTACTGTCAATTATAGGATTAGCCATTAAGTACATGTCAATGGTGTGTTTTGCAAAAAAATTTGCCTCTTTTCTAACCCGTATACCATCAAAACATATAGCAAATAAGTAATTTGTTTTTTCATTCTTCTTCACTATATAATATCTGTCTTTGCCACAATTGCATGCGTCATTTTCCTTTATTAGCCTTGAACTAATGCAATCATGCTTATCATCCTGGCTAGCATACTTGAATAATAGGTTATTTGTTTTTAGGTCAAAACATTGAAATATCATGAAGCGAAGTGTAAGAGTAATGTTTTAATTCCACTAGCTACTTTCATTCCAGCAGCAGTTATTTTAAGTATTTTTTCCACATCAACTTCATTACCATCAATAACTGATTTCATTTTGGTATTAAAATCTTCTAAAGAGATCTCTATCCCAAAGTCTGATTTGTATTTGAAGTAAATTTCCTTAATCAAAGAATCCCAATCAAATATTTTATAAGAAAGTTCTTCAATAGCACTGTCAAATGGATGTGTCTGTCCGTCTTTATATACCTTTTTGTCAACGAGGTCTATTGCATCATCAAATATATCATGTGAATTCACAGAAGAACATAGAATTATTCTTTTTTCGGGATATTTTTCCTTGATATTTCGTACTAACCCTAATCCTTCTTCTTTAATATTTAGTTTTTTCCCTACACCTTTGATGTCAACACACACAATATGTGCGTCCTTAAGGTCAGTATTGGTGTACTTATCTAAGTCTGCCATGTATTTTATGTGCCAACCTTCTCCTTTTAAAGATTCTACCAAACTGGTTTCTTCATCATCAATCATTAAGACTCTAGTTTTGTCTTTTAATTCAGGCAATGATTTTTTAAGAAACTTTTTACTTTTCTTTTTTTTAAATGGATTCCACATATTGATTTTATTTAATTATTGTCAGTCTGTCTGGCTTACACCTTACTATAGTATAATGTGAGTTATTCTCATTACATCACATTTACCCCCTAAGTTAATTATTCTTTCCAAATTATTAAATCACAATATATTATAATTTTCCACATCAATTTAACATAATTCATATGCCCATTATACTGCATTCAGGAGGTTAGATCCCCGAAAAATAATATAAGACCTTCCACTATCAGTTTTTCTTTATATATTTCATTAAACAAACATCCGGAAATATGATTAACACCATTCTCTCCGTCCACTTGGTACTTATAGCTGCTCTGTGGTATTTTATTAATGGCATACTCCATACGACTTTCGTACTTCTCGAACACAAAGGTGATTATAATCGCGACCTGCTAAGGCTCCTGATGGATGGCCATGTATTGCTATTTTCAGGGGTGATAACCTTTGTTTCTTATCTATTGCTATTGAAAAAAATTCCGTATGCCGGGATTCCTGCAATCATTAAAGCAGTATTTATGCTTATCTATTGTGCTATGATTTTCCCTTTTCTGAAATCGTTCGTGACAATTGCTGTCAGTGTGGTTCTTTTAATCGTTTCTTTAAAAACTATTTTTTAGTGATAAAAAATAAAAGAGCTGTTTCAAATTGAATCTCTTTAAAACAGCTCTCTGCAATCAGTTTTCTATTACTTAACTTCCAGCTTAAAAATTCCTTCTTCAGCAACTATCAGGTACAAGCCCGATTTCCATCCTTCCACATTCAGCTCCTGCAATTCCGCAGCTTGCGCCACAGTAGCTCCCTGCATATTCATAACCTTAACTGCATTTAGTGCCTTTGAGAAATGTACATTACCTCCCTGTGCCGGATTAGGATAGATGGACATTGCATTGTCTGCCTTTTTATTTATCCCGGTACATACATCAACGGTTACTGTCACTTCATCCGATGCCGATGTACATCCTGCATGACTTACAACCCATGCCAGTTTGGTCACTCCTGTACTGTTAATGGCAATGCTGCTCTGATGATCGTTGATGTTGTTCACAGCAACACTATTCCCTTCCACGATCTCCCACTTGCCTGTACCGTCCGAAGGTGCAACAGCATTGAGGCTGGCATTCCCTCCCTGGCAAACGTTAACATCTGCTCCTGCATCTGACGTTAAACCGGAAACTGTTACCGTCACATGCTCTCCTACATCTCCTTCACATATTACTTGTTCTATACCGCTAACCCAGGCTGCCGATGCATTCATATTTACCAGTGTTCCGTTAAAGTTTCCTTTTTTGTCAGCAAGGCTTGTACCGGATCCGGCTTTAAAATCGTAGTATGCAAACAGGTTGGTCTCATTACCTGCAAGCAATCTGTTCTTCATGGAATTGATCTGCTGTGCTGTTCTGGATTGTGACCAGAACCTCAGATCTGTAATCGATCCGGAAAAATATGTACCTCTGTTGCCTCTGTTATTTCCTGCTCCCAGTGTAAGCTGATCTCCCCAGGCCTGCCAGCCGGAAGGGTTGGCACTGAAAAATTTGACAAAGGTACGTTTTACTCCGTCAACATAGGCTTCAATATTGCCGGTAGGTGCATTGACAATATTCATGGCGATATGATGCCATTGCCCGTCGTAGATGTCTGTATTGATGTTTCCTGCACATACCTTGCCTACATTATCTCTGATGTAGAATAAGGTAGAACCGGCTTCAAAAACCAGTAAGTTATCAGAGGAGGACTGTAATGCTCTGTTACACTCAATAGCAAAAACTATATCATTATCCGGAACAGTGGGGTTATTTCTGTTGATTACTTTCAAAGGTGCGGTGATCTTGGATTTGTCTGTGGTTTTAATCCAGAACTCCACCGCGCAATTGCTGATCGATGTGGCGAATGAACCCATAGTTCCAAGGTTTACATAATCATCGACACCGTCAAATAACAAAGCATGGTTTTGCTCAACCTGCGTTGCCTTTACACTAAAGACGGTGCCTGAGCTAATCTGTCCTGTATTCAGGTTAATATCATTGCCATTGCCCTGTGCGGTGCTGCCGCTGACAGGCTGTGCAGCTGTTTCATTATACAAGGAATATACCACCCCAACCTGGGAGGATTCAATTTTAATGTCCGTACTGCCGGTGCAAAGGATATTTCCTGAAGCCGCAGTAACATTTTTTTGCTGGATATCGCATTGGGAAAATGCTGCATAGCTGCCAAGGGTAAAAAATAAACTTAATTTTAAATAGTATTGGTTTTTCATAGGGGGTTATTTTAAGTTAAAAAAATAAATATACGGCAACTAAGGCACTGAGGATGTATAGTTTAATTAAAATTTAATTAAAACAGAAAAACCGGCCCATAAGAGCCGGTTTTAAATCCTAATTAAAATACTTCATGAGGTATATATCTTCTTCACTTTCGAAGCCCTATATTATTAAGTACTTCATTTGCCTTATCAACTTTCTCCTGAAAAAGTGGTTCTTCCTTAAACTTTTCTAATGAATCATCTATCCTAACAATAGGCACTTTCTTTTTATTTAGTTCATCAATTTTTTTCATTTACGATAATTACCTAAAAATTGAAACAGTATTTAATAATTTAGTTAACCAATCTTTTCTAAAAAGTACTTTTTATTCCTTCAATTCTATCTTTATAAACTATAACTAGCTTGCATTCCTTACTAATCTCAAGGATTTCTTGCCAATATTTACTTAGCAATTGATGAAGTTCTCTTAAGCGACAATTTCCTATTCTAATATAAATGACTTTTGGTGGAGGCTCCGAAAGTAAGATACGATTTTGAAAATCGGCATCTTTAGTGATAATTGTTAATTGATTGTCCTTTGCATAATCCCAAATCTGATTGTCAGTCCAACAATCATTGATGTTGGTTTGATGAATATATTCCGGGCTATTCCATAATGAAAAATAATAAGGAAGGTTTACATCAATCAAAAAGTCAGCCATCAGGCAACAGATTTTACTGAAAAACTATGGTTCATTAGTTTTGAGGCAAATTCTAAACAAGCTTTAATATCATCCTCCTCCAAATTAGGAAACTGTTGAAGTATCTCGGCATGTGAATCTCCAGCAGCCAAAAACTCAATAATGGTTTGAGCCGTAATTCTTTTCCCTCTAATGGTAGGTTTTCCATTACAAACGCTCGGATCTATTGTAATTCTTGAAATTAAGCTGCTCATATTCAAATATAAATTGGATACTTATAAAACGCAATTATAAAACCATTAGTTTTTGTTTCTTTAAAGCAAAATTTACCATTGCCTGACTTTCCTGCAGTAAAAACAGAAAAACCGGCCCATACGAGCCGGTTTTAAATCCTAATATTTATCAGACCTAAGGCGAATTAAAATATAACACCGAATTTTAGATGTGATAAAAAGTTTTTAGGACTAGACATTGTACCTCCTTTCTTTAAGTGGGACATCGGTCCACGAGAAGCTGAACCGGGTTAACGCCTTGTCACCGGACTTACAACGAAGCCGGAGGGTGGTTTAGTTCATGGGTTCTACTTCAAAATTTTAGCTTACTGCATAATAGTTAACAGGGCTTCGACTCCCTGCCTACCGGCAGGCAGGCGCTACCATTGACGTTTTTGTAAGAGTAATACCTAAATATGGATGTTTTCAGGTATTTTCCTTCTTTAGCCGAAGGCTTTCTTTGCCTTCTTAAAATTCCAACCTACATCTTTGCGTGCTTTGCGCCTTCCTTTGCGCCTCTTTGCGTGAAATAATTTTAAACCGTAATCAAATATTGCTTCTTATGGTTTAAGTTAAGCCTCAGCCTTACGGTTAGTTTTAGCTTTCGAGCTTTATTATTTATCTGGGCTTCGACCCGGCTACCATTGACGTATTTGTTATAGGCTTTTTAAAAAGGATACAGGGAGATATTTTTTCCTTCTTTAGCCGAAGGCTTTCTTTGCCTTCTTAAAATTCCAACCTGCATCTTTGCGTTCTTTGCGCCTTCCTTTGCGCCTCTTTGCGTGAAATAATTTTAAACCGAAATCTAATATTGCTACTTATGGTTTCAGTTAAGCCTCTCCTGACGGTTAGTTTTAGCTTTCGAGCTGATTTAACAGGGCTTCGACTCCCTGCCTACCGGCCTTTAGATTTACAAAATATAAATATTCTAATAAAGCTGTTACAGTTATCAACATTGAGGGGGGTCTGGGGGGAGACTGATAA
>JBKBUF010000030.1:0-51863 GCA_046290815.1 Cytophagaceae bacterium
ATCCACTCCTTTTCCAGTTTTGGATATGCTTATACATCTTTTTTTCCATATAAAATTTTTGCAGCAAAATTAATTCTGCTTAAATTCAGATGGAATATGTAGTTGGTCGTAGGGATACAATAGCCATGCTAACTACTATAGATGCATCCGGCTGTTTGAGAAGTGTTCCCATGACTACTATGCAAACAGAATGCGAAGGATACATTTGGTTCTTTACGCATATGGATACGCACAAAGTGGAGGATATTAACAGAAGTAATTGTATCAATGTTTCTTACTCTGACAACCGAACCGAAACATATGTTTCTCTAACCGGTCACGCTGAAATTGTAAGAGATATGCCAAAGATGGAATCGCTTTGGAAAGCTTCATTAAAAGAATATTTTCCTAAAGGACTTGAAGATCCTAATCTGGCATTACTCAAAGTACATATCAAAGAAGCAGAGTACTGGGATAATAAACAGGGTAAGATGGTGCAGATTTGGGAAATGGAAAAAGATGCAGTTAGAGCAGAGTGGGGTATCTCAGCAGACTTATGACCAGGATGGTCAGAATTTATTTGATTACAAGGATTACAGGATAGATTTTGGATGTTTGATAATGGATGTTGGATGAGGAATTGATTCTGAAAATTCCTTATTTCTGATAATTCTGATTCAGACATCTGATTCATACTTCCAATTATTGAAATTTATACTTTCCATTCTCATCCGTACTTACCTTAGGTAAAGTCTTGCTTTTTTCGAAATTTTCATAGCCAGTCTTCAGATTTTGCCAGAAGGATAATAGCTCAGGATTGTTTGCTGTGGATTGGAGGATTAGTTCATCATTAAATCGGAAAGGAAAAATATGTACCGGTATTTTACTTTGTCCTGCTGACTTTGCACATACTGCTGCTATGTAAATTTCTTTGATGGACTCATCGGTCATAGCCAGGCAACCTATGCTGGCGCAACTGCCATGAATGAAGATGTCACCGCCTAATGCGCTCTTATTTCCAAGTATCTGATCTGAACTGTTTGGATAATTAATACCCAAAGAAAGATGAAATGCACTGGATGGATTGAATCTGTCGATATGGTAAAATCCTTCAGGTACCTGATAGTCTCCCTGTTTTCTCTTAGGACCTAATGCTCCCGATGCTGCACATACCGGATAGGTTTTTATCAGCTTGTACACTTTGTCCCCCGGCTTCTTTGCCCACAATTCAAGCTTCCTTTCCTGTTTAAAAGCGCGTAAAAACAGATGACTATTTCTTAGCTCGAGCTGTTGTGCCTTATAAAGGTCACTTAGCTGCTTTTCTTTTTCCGTAAAGGCAGTCTTTACTCTTTGATATTTTAACTGCTGAGTAAAGAATCCCTCATCAGGAGGAAAGAAAATTAAAAGTAGTATAAGGAGGTAATCCATTCCGGTTATTGTTTAAGCCTAAGATAGGAATTTAATGTTATATGTTGAATGATAAATGTTGAGAACCCTAACACCCTAACATCCTGACACATTAACACATTAACACTTTCAACTCTAAACTCTAAACTTAAAACAACTTCAACTGCCCCTTCACCGGCCTCTCAAACGCATTGCAGTTAAGTTCCGGCATGGTGCGACCTGACATGTACTTTTCTCTGGACAGGTGAAAAAGCTCAGCTACTGATTCTGCGATTTTGCCTTCTCCTCGCATCCGGGTGCCAAACCTGCTGTCATTTAAATTTCCACCATGACATTCTTTTATCTGATTCAGGACCTTTTCTGCCCTGTCAGGAAACGTTTTCTCTATCCAGTCAGTAAAGATTTCCCCGATGGCACCATTCAGCCTTACCATTGTATATGCTGCAGATAAAGCTCCGTTGTCAGCAGCCATTTTAATGATCTCCGGTATTTCTGTATTGTTAAGAGATGGAATTACCGGTGCTACCATTACATTTACCGGTATACCCTTATCTGAAAGTAATTTCACGGTTTGCATTCTGTTCTTCGCTGTAGAGGTTCTTGGTTCCAGCTTTTGTCTCAGGTCTTCGTTGAGAGATGTAATGGAAATATTTACATGCACCAGATTGTCCTTCGTCATTTCCTGTAATATATCAAGATCACGAAGAATCAAACTGTTTTTGGTTATGATGCCTACAGGATTTTTAAACTTTAGCATCACCTCTAGTAATCGGCGTGTAATTTCTTTTTTCTTTTCTATGGGTTGATAACAGTCTGTATTGCCCGAAAGACCTATAGGAGTCGGAACATATTTGGGATTGTCAAAAAACTCTTCCAGTAACCCGGGAGCATTTACTTTTATGATGATGTTTCTTTCAAAATCCAGACCGGCACTGTATCCGTAGTACTGATGGCTATTCCGCGCATAGCAGTATATACAACCATGCTCGCAACCCTGATAAGGATTGATGGAATAGTACATGCCGACATCAGGACTGTCCACTTTATTCACCACTTTTTTGGGGTGCTCTTTAAAGAATCGTGTTTTGGAATCAGAAAGCAATGGCTCGTCCAGCCCCTCAATATGCTCTGTTACATAGCTGTTCTTTAAAAACTTGTTGGGGGAGTTCATCTGAGACCCTCTTCCGCGAAATTCCTGATTGTTCATATATTTAGCAAAATGCTAAAAAAAATAGTAATTCGCAAAATCCGAATCAGAAATATTTTTTCGACTCTTTAAACCAGTCGGTAGCCACTTTCATCAGGACTATTCCGGCGCATATGAATGGAAGCAGAAAAAACACCAGTACAAAATGGTAGGAAAGAATAAAGTAGGTGCAGGCAGCAATGATGGCCATACCGAAAATATACCCTGAAAAAAGTGCAAGGTAAATAAAGGTTTTGTACGGATAGTAATAGTATGAATTGCGAAGTCTTTCTCTGTTTTCCATAAACTCCTGATACCTTCTTCGCTCTTCTCTTTCCGCCATTTCTTTCTGCATGTTGACCCACCTGTTGTAGGCTGACATAGGATCGTGGTAGGTGTAAAACTGCTGGTCATACAAATACCTCTTATTGCGGTCAGTAAGGGTTTCGTAGGCCTTGGTCAGTTGCTGGAATTTTAATTTGGCATCCGGTGAGGGATTTACATCAGGATGCAATTCTTTAGCCTTTCTTCTGAATGCTCTTTTTATTTCATCAGAAGAAGCATTTTGAGGCACACCCAGCAATTTGTAATAAGATCCCTCCATTTACATGCTATATTAATCAAAATATTTCCGGGATTAAATACCTCAGAAGTGAAATCTCAGTTGAAATTTTATATCTGATCTTTTGTTTCCCTCAATCTCCTCATTCCCTGAACCTACTTTTTCTCTATCATGAAAACTGAATAAACTATATCTGATCCAGGCTTCTGTAGAGTGATTTAATTTACAGTTCAGCATAAGATAGCTGCGAAATCCTTTTCCATAATATGGCACCATTGAAAATGAATACAGAAGATCTCTTTCATATACATAAGTTCTTGTGTCATAATTTTCTGCATCAAACAATGCCGCCCTCATACTGAATGTAAATGGCCTTACTTTAATGTTTACATCCTGTATAAGAAAATAACCTGAAAATCTCTGTGTGGTTATGCTGTAATTTGTTATAACCATTTGCGAGTGAATATCCAGGTTGAAATTCAGCTTATGAAACAGTGAAACTGAAAATTGCTGTTTATCGAACTCGCTTGTGTTGTATGTAAGGGAACCGGTTTCTGTATTTTTTTCTTTATTTTCTTTTCTGAATAATATGAAAAGTCTGGTGTTTCGGCCTGGAGTGTAAGTTGTATTGACCATCAAATCTCTGCCGCCATTTATGGAATAGGACTGGTACCTCATCCATTTGAATCTGTAAAAATCATAATACGCGCCAGCTGTCCATTTTTTGTTGAGTTTATACTTTATCCCAAAGTAAACCCCTTCTTCATTTTGAGCATTGGTATTTTCTGAAAAACTGTTGGAATAGAATGAATGAAAGCCAGGATCAAAATTTCTGTAAAGCATAGAGAAATCTATCTTTGATGTCAGACCTGCCAGCATACCTGCTAATACTGCTTTTCCTCCTGGAGAAATAGCTGCCTCCGAAAATAAATTGAAATTGTAAATATTATATGTCGTATAAATGCTTCCGGTCTGATTATTATTACCCTTAAAATAAAATTTGTTGTACAATGTCGGCTTTCTTTCAATATGTCTGTCGAATTGGCTGTATATATAATTTAAACCAATACAGAATTTACTTTTCGAATTATTATAGTGAATATTAAAACCTGCATCCTGTTGTCTTATTTGCTTTCTTCCTTTAATTTCTGTTTCTGTCCGGTGATAGCCGCTCTCCGGAAGACTAATATACATTGTATCTCTGCTATTGATGTTTCCATCAATATTTTTATCTGAATAAAATAAAGTCCACTTTAATCCTACGGTTTGAAGAGTAATACCACCTCCTCTGAAAAATCCCTGCTCCATAACAGATGTATATTTTCTCATACCTAATGTTGTTCTCCTTACTGTATTGATCGGTTCTGTAGATTTGCCTGCAAATAATCCTGATCCGAATACAAGTCCCTGTCCTGTCTGCATCTGAAAATCTCCTACACATAGTGCATTGATATTTTTTATATTGTACAATGCCGCATGCCAGGAAACAAAATCAAATCCGTAATATCTTTCATCGGGTTTCCATCTGAATTTCTCCCCCGGATCTTTCTCCATGGTAATTCCTATGCTATACTGATTTGCTTTTGCACTTATGATTCTGGTATAAACTTTGAAAGGATCTCCTGCATACTTTCCATTCATATATCCTTTTTTGTTTTCTATTACTTTTTCAGTCTTAAAAATGATGTTGAGATTTTCAGTCTCAAATATATTGGATGCAATCTCAGTGAGTCTGTTTCCGGTTGTCACCTGAACACTGACAAACAAAATGAATTTTTCAATTGTCTGCATATCAAATTCAGGTATCACCTGCAGTTCGTACATGGATATAATTTTTCCGGCCTGTTGCCTGTATTGTATGAAATTTCTGACCTGATTGGGAGAAAGAAAAAAGAACACATTTAGCTCTTCTTCGCTTATGGTATTTACATTCGCCGGATGCAGATATAACATCATCAATTGTTCATATATAGCTTCAGTTTGTTCGCTTGATTCCACAGGTCCGAGCATATTGTAAATTATTTCTTCAGCTTTGGAGGCTTTATCAATATGCTGACAATAGGCAAACCTGGAGAAAATAATCAGAAAGAAAATGAGTACCTGTATTTTAAAGACTGCCATTTTTCTTCACTGTATTTTTATTTGAGTGAATTATTTCATCAGGTACTATGGAAATGCTCATGGTATGAGTGAATCCTAGGGTGAGATGGTAACTTCCGGTGTATTGCCATTTAAATCCCTTCCATTGAATACCTGTGCCAAGGTACCATCTTGAAGGTTCGGAAGAAAAGCCTGTTCCGATGTGAAAATTTTCTGTAAAGAAGTATTCGCCTCCTGCTTTAAACATTGGTTTGTAACGGACATCCTTTTCTGTCTCTCCATACAGCTTTATTTTTTTGTCGGGCTCATATGCAATACCTAATCTTAATACCGTAGGCATGTATTCCCTGTTCGCTTTATTCATTTTTGCCTGATTGAGATTATACAGTGAAGCTCCTATCAGCAGGTGATTCCCAAGTTTCGCACTTCCTCCTATGGTAAGCAGGAGTTTGTTAACTGACTGTTGCTCTTCGATAAGCAATTGATAATATTCTGCTCTGGCGCCAAAAGAGTAATTGTCTACCAGATGGGAAAAACCCAGCAAAAGTCTTGTTTCATTAAACAATGCATTGCCAAATCTGGTGAATCCCGCAGAGAGAGATGAATTATTAAATGGATGAAGATAAACCAGGGTTGCTCGGTTTAATTCAGATATGCCATACCTGTTTTCAAAATCAAATCCGAATACCAGACCTGTTTTTGCATGTACAGACATAGCAGGATTGTTGTACAGAGACCATTCATCTGCAAGTGCAGAAGAGGCTTGTGCAAGACTTTTATTTCTTGCACCTGCAGACACTGGGTCTCCGCCTGCTCTGCCGGAATATACCATTACCAGCAGGCAGATGCTGAGCATAAGACCTTTCATGACTTATTTTCGAAATGCTCAGCTAATAATTGTTGTGGTTTGATTGGTAAAAGAAGAATTCATTGTCCATAGCTTTTGGTTGGCCAAATGTAGAAAAATCGGAAAAAAATAAAAAGGGTCTTGATTATCCATCATCCAAACATCCAATATCCCCTCCTTCAAACCGTTTAAATAATTATTGGAATATTTCTTGCCTTTCCATAATTTAAGGGATTGTATATTGATTTTATCCTCATCTATGTCACGGTTTTATTTATTTACCTGGTTTCTTTTCTGTTTCTCATACCTTTCTTTGGCTCAGGCTGTTAAAGAGGACGGTCCTGCAGTTTTTTACCATAAAAACGGCTCCAAATCCATAGAAGCACATTTTGTTAACGGAAAGGAAGAGGGTTCTTGGAAGGAATTTTATGCTGATGGAAGACTTAAAGTGGATGGTGGATTTAAAGGAGGAAAACAACATGGCACCTGGAAAGAGTACTATTCGAGCGGACAAGGCTCTGTTGATGGCAGGTATGAAGCAGGAAATAAAGAAGGTAGCTGGAAGGAATACTACCCTTCAGGACAAATTAAAATTGATGGCAATTTTGATAAAGGTAAAAGAAACGGAAGCTGGAAAGAATATTACGAAAACGGTAAGCTTTATTTCGAATGTAACTACAAGCAGGATAATGAAGACGGGATGATGAGGAAATTTTATATCTCCGGTACAGTTGAGAGGGAAGGTGCTTTTATTGACGGTAAAGAAGAAGGAGAATGGAAAACCTTTCATGAAAATGGAAAAATTTCTTCTAGAGGTTATTTCAAAAACGGCAAAGCCCACGGACAATGGGAAGAGTTTTTTTCCGGTGGACAAAAACTCTGTGTGGGTCAATATGCAGATGATCTGCCTGATGGTGATTGGAAGTATTATTATGAAAACGGACAGCTGAAAGCAAGAGAGATTTGGGTGAAAGGTAAACTTCAATCTGTACCTGGCTACTATGATGAAACAGGAATAGGTCTGAATGCAGGTACGCTTAAAGACGGAAGCGGTAAAAGATTGTACTATTATCCGAAAGGAAAACTGATGGCTGAAGTTAATTATGCCGAAGGAGTTCAGGACGGTCCTTCCAAATCTTATTATGAAGATGGCAAGGTGAAGGCAGAACTCAGTTTTAAAAATGGCAAGGAGGAAGGTATGATGAAAGAATACCATAAAAACGGTAAGCTTGCAGCAGAAACCTTCTGGGTAGATGGAAAAGAAAACGGAATATTCAGACAATATGATGAAGAAGGCAGGATTTACATTATTGGTTTTTATAAAGCAGGGCAGGAAGATAGTTTATGGACACAGTTTCATGACAATGGCAATATCCTTTCACAGGGTTACTACATCGATGGATTAAGAGAAGGAAAGTGGATGGAATTTTATCCGGAAGCGGAAGATACCATTGCCTCAGTAGGTATCTATGTAAAAGGAAAGCAGGAAGGGCTTTGGAAAGAATTTTACCGTGATGGTACTGTTGCTTCAGAAGGCGAGTATGAAGACGGACTTAAAATAGGGGAATGGAAAAGCTACTTCGAAAACGGCAAACTTTCCATGCATGGACATTTTCTTTTCGGACTTGAGGATGGCCCATGGAAAATATATTTTGAAAACGGAAACCTGCATTCAGAAGGTGGTTATTCTTCCGGACTGGAACAAGGGTACTGGAAAGAATATCATGAAAACGGAAAGCTTTCTTCCGAAGGAAACTATATAGCAGGAAAAGAAGATGGTGTATGGAAATATTATTGGGACAACGAACAGCTCATGCAGGAAGAAACCTGGGAAAATGGCAAAATGATGTCAGCAGGAGATGTTTATTCCAAAGAAGGAAAAGTATTGTTAAAGTCATCTATAAAAGGTGGTAACGGATACACTAAAAGTTTTCATGCCAGCGGAAAAGTTGCAGCTGAAGGAAATATTCAAAATGGATTGCCGGAAGGAAAATGGAAGTACTATCATGAAAATGGAATAATATCCGGTGAAGGTGAAATGAAGCAGGGAAAACGCACAGGATTGTGGAAGTTTTACGTAAACACCGGAAAACTTCAGGCTGAAGGAAATTATAAGGATGATGAATTATCGGGAGTCTGGAAATTTTACGAGCAGGGAAGAATTAAAGAGATTAAAAATTATGATGAAGATACTGAAGAATAACATTCTGATTCTTATTGCTGTATTTGTTTCCTTTTTCTCATATGCACAGGAAAAGAAAGAATATTATCCTGACGGTAAGTTGAAGGCAGAGGGAATGTTATTAAATGGAATGAAAGACGGCTTATGGAAATACTACTATCCGGATGGAAAGCTGATGGCAGAAGAACAGATGACAGAAGGTTTACAAAACGGAATACTGAAAAGCTATGATTTTAATGGTAAACTGAAGCTGATGGAGAACTGGGTCATGGGCGCTCAGGAAGATAGTTCATTTGAATACCATTCCAATGGTCAGTTAAAACGTAAAGGTGTATACAGGAATGGATTGTATGAAGGAGTATGGCTTAGCTTTTATGATAACGGGAAGTTGAAGAACAAAGGACAATATGTTAACGGCAATCCGGAAGGAGTGTGGCATTTTTACCGTAACGACGGATCGCTCGAACATGAGGCAACTTACAAAAACGGTATGAAGGAAGGTCCGGGAAAATTATTTGACGAAAAAGGACAACTGGAGTCCGAAGGAAATTTTGTTAACGGCGAAATGGCAGGAGAGTGGAAGGTTTATAAGAATGGGAAGTTTAAGAAAACGGTAAAATATTAGAATGTTGAATGTTAAATTTTGAATGTTGAATGAAAATAGGAGTAGCACTCATTTAACATTTAACATTTAACCTTCATCATTTTATAATGTCCATTTTCTTCATCAAAAAAGTAGCATTTTTATTCTGAGCTACTCCTCTCTTTAATTTGTAATCAAAGTAAAGCTCATTGTTTTCAATCAGGCTTTCGAAGCAGTAGTTTTCGATTTTGCCGGGAAACTTATTTTCCATTTCTCCCAATCCGAGATCATGAGTCGCAACTGCTCCTATACAGTTGTATCGTAATAATTGCTCTATGAAACCCTCAGAGCCTGAAAGCTTGTCATTGCTATTTGTTCCTTTCAGCATCTCATCTACCAGTATCACCACTTTCTCTCCGGATTTAAGAGCCGTCATAATTTTTTGAAGCCTTTGCAGCTCAGCATAAAAATAGGATTTGCTCTCCTGAAGCACGTCGGATATCCTCATGCTGGAGTAGATGTTCATAACACCGCATCTCATTATACTTGCATTTACAGGAGCACCTGTATAAGCAATAACCAGATTTAAACCAAGGGTTCGAAGGAAGGTACTTTTGCCGGCCATATTCGCTCCGGTAATGATGAACATCTTATCAGAAACATTGAAGTTATTAAGCACATTCTGCTTATTAAAAATCAAAGGGTGTCCCGAATTTTCAGCTTCATATATCAGTTGTTCTGTACTTATTATTTCAGGATAAATATAGGCAGGATTATTGAAGGCATATGTTGCAAGGCTGTTTAATGCCTCTGTCTCATAAGTAATGTCCAGCCAGTCAAAAATTTTATCCTTGTTTCTTTTCTTCCATTTTTCAATTTTTCTTATCAGATGAATGTCGTAGAGGAAAATCGAGTTTACGAAAATTGCAAAGAGGATATTTAATCGGAAATCAAAATAACTAAGCAATGATTTGATTTTATTCAGTTCAATAATGCCTTCTGCAGATCCTGATTTTAGTTGTTGAAGTAATTGGCTGTTGAATTTTTGATTCTTAATAAGTGATAATAATTTCTGAAAAGTGTCAGCAAATTCCTGTTTTTTCGAAAGTAGCATGTGATATTGGTTGATCTCCTTGAGATTGTTGCCTAATACCAACCAGTTTATGACCAGAAAAATTCCGGTGAAGAGATCGGTATTAATGCCTGCAATCGAAATAAGAATAGAAGCCATTAATGCGACAGGGGAGATATATGAAATGTAAAGTATAAATTGATTGTCCGCAGCTTTAGGTTTAAGATTGATCCATTGATGAATATCCGATTCTACGCCTAATGAATTTTCTTTCATTCTGCCGGTGGCAAGATAATGGTGTCTGAACTCAGGTAATGACCCTAACTCCTTAATTGCGTACTGTCTGTTATGGATCTTATTGACGTTATTGACAGGATGATTAAATAGAGAAGCAAGTTTCTCGGATCCATGTTGAGTAAAGGTTCGGTTGATGTACTGAAAAAATGAACCGTTGCCGAAAACATCCAGATCATAGGAAAAAGGATGATTTGAATCAATGTATCTTTCACCTGAATCGAATTGATTTATAATGCCGGACAAACAGTCGATTTCGTCTTTGTTGATTTTGATCAGCTGTTGCAGAAACTGTTTTTTTCTATTGATCCTCCTGGAGAGTGAAATAAATACAATAAAGCATATAAGAGAAAAAATTAAAAACCATAGGAACACATCTGTCTCATAATTCAATAGAAGAACAAAGGATGCTATCGCAGAGATAGCTGAAATTAACCTTAGAAGCGCAATATTGTCCGATTTCTTTTTCTCCCGGACAAATTCTCCGGTCACCTTTTCCAGTTCTTTTTGGTAAAATTCTGAAGTCTGAATCATTCTAGTATTGCGATTAATGTAATTTTTTACCTGATTTTATCCACATTGATCGAATTTTCGGAGATTTATAGGCCTAGCTTACAACCAAAAACGCAGACCTGTACGTAAAAGACCAAGTAATATCTTGTTCAAATATATCAAACTAATATTAAACCCTATTTTATGAAAAGAATTTTACTTCTATTTTTTGTCGTCACGTTAATAACATTTACCGGGCGAGCGCAAATTGTGCCTAACGGTTCCTTTGAGCAATGGGAAAATTTTGAAATGTTCCTGGTCCCTAAAGCTGTTCCTCCCACCACTGAGTTTCAATCTATAAATCACAGAATGAAATTAAGATATGGTCAGATTGGAATGATGCCCGTGGCCAGGGGGGAAGGTAAAGCTATGAGGCTGGAAACCAAAACTTATACTAAAGGTACTGAGTCTCAAACAGAACTTGCATATGCTGTTTGGGGAAATGCCGATAATGGACAGTTTAATGGTGGTATTCCATTTACAAACCAAGGAGTAACGGGATTAACTATGGATTTAAGGTATAGCATTAATCCTTTAAGTCCTGGACTTATATTGGTATATTTTTCAAAGAATGGTAGTGCAGCAGGACCGGGAAACTTTGGAGAACCCGGAATGTATGTTTTTCCTGTTTCAGGCAATCAGAGCATATTTACTACAATGACATTTAACATAGCTCCTGGTTTGTCAATGGAACCGGATCATTGTTTAATTGCCTTTGCTTCTAATAATCCTTTTGATGATAATGCACCGGTATTTCCTGGTGACTTCATGGAAGTGGATAATATTAAATTTGAAGGTGCGACGACAGTAGTTCCTGCAGGGGATTTTGAAGAATGGGAGATGGTTCCTCCTGTTGAATTGCCAGCTGTTTGGAATTTGCTACATGAAAGTTCTACAGCATCTTTAAAATCCACCGATAAATATTCCGGAGAATATGCCTTGAAGCTTATTTCTTATGGTTCGGGTTCTCAAGCCAGAAGTCAAACTATAGCGATAGGAAATGAATATTATATTCAGGAGCAGGATACAACCATTATAGTTCCGGGAATGGCGCTTTCTGGAAAACCAAAATCAATAGGATTCCATTATAAATATTCAAGATTAAATACAGATTCAGGTAACGTATATGTCTTTCTAAGTAAATGGGATGCTGTAAATAATAAAAGGATTGCTGTTGGAGGCTCATGGGCAAAATTAGAACCAGCCTCTGATTACACCTATTTCTTTAACCATATTAATTATCTCAATACCGAAGTTCCTGACTCAGCATTTATCCGTTTTTCTGCAAGTGTCAAATGGCCTGCAGAGGCAGGAAGTATTCTCCTTATAGATGATGTAAGATTCAACTATTGTGATGAAAATATCAATATTTCAGGAAGTGCATCCTTCTGCCCCAATGCTCAAGGTATGGCTTACTCTATCGTTCACACTCCCGGTTCAACATATTCATGGACTGTACCATCCGATGCATCAATTGCTTCAGGAGCTACCAGCAATAATATAACCGTTAATTTCGGTTCGGCTCCCGGTATTATCAAAGTAACTAAAACCTACATCGATGGTTGCGACAGCAAAGAATTTGAATTGAATGTAAGTGTGGCTTCTACTCCGACCGTTAATGCAGGAAATAACGCAGTAATTTGTCAGACAGGCTCTGCGGCATTAAATGGTTCTGTAGTTGGTGCAGCAGGAGGTAAATGGTCTGGTGGTACAGGTACATTCCTGCCAAATGACGAAACACTGAATGCTACTTATGTGCCGGGTGCAGGAGATATTGGTGACGGATCTGAAAATGATTCACAGAGAACAATCACATTGACATTAACATCCACAGGACATGGTTCATGTGAAGCTGAAAGCCATACTATGACTGTCACAGTTCAAACTTCAGTAGAGGCCATTTTAGTTTCGGCACCATCTGCAGTATGTGCGAGTAATCCTGCAATTAGTTTATCAGGTAATAGCAAAGGATATTCGGTCGGAGGAGGCTGGTCTTCTGCTGGAAACGGACAATTCAATGATCCGAATAATGAAAATACAGTTTATACTCCTTCTCAGGAAGAAATTACCGCAGGCGAAGTGATTATTTATGGAACTGCAGAAGGAGATGCTTGTCCAAATGATACCAAAGAAGTAAAAATTGCTATCAATAAAGTTCCTTCTGTAAGTGCAGGTCAGGATCAGACTATCTGTGGATACTCTGTAACTCTTTCAGGTGTGTCCGCATCTGGCCATAATGTAACATGGTCTGGGGGGGCAAACGGTACATACACTGCTCAGCAATCAGCAACTACTAACTACACTGCTTCAGCTGCTGACCTTTCTGCTGGTTTGGTGACATTCACAATTGAGTCCACCGAAAACGGAGCATGTGCAAAAGCTTCAGATAATGTTGTGGTAACATTCAAAGCTCCGATTGTGGTAAATGCTGGAACAGGATCTTCTGTATGTACTGGCCAGAATATTGCTCTTAACGGTTCTGTAAGCGGTGGTACAACTACCGGAATATGGACTAGTTCTGGAAACGGATCTTTCAGCAGCAATACTGATCTTCAGGCAGCTTATACTCCATCAAGCAATGACATTCAGGCCGGTCAGGTTACATTAACACTTACATCTACTAACAGTGGTTGTACAGAACAAACTTCTCAGGTAACATATACCATCAGCGTTTGTACCGGAACAAGCTTACTGGATAAATCATCTGTTTTGATGTATCCTAATCCTACTAAAGGAATGTTCACAGTAGAAACCAGAAGCGGTGCTTCCATTGAAAAAGTTGAATTGCTTAATAACATGCAGCAGGATATGGGTAATATCAATGTTGAAATGAATGGAGCTTCTGCTAATGTAGATCTGACAAATATTGAATCAGGGGTATATTTTATAGTTGTAACTTCTGCTAATGGCAGATCAGTTCAAAAACTAATAAAGCAATAACCTGAAATTTTAAAGCTTTAAAGGCTGTGTTGGTTAAAACGACACAGCCTTTTTTTATTTTAAATCCCTAATGAAAATTAAAATCTCTTTAGATTCTCCTGTTCTGTTGCTGGTAAATGAACCCGCGTATTTAAATCCGCATTTCTCAATTATTCTGATACTAGCAGGATTATCTCTGGATATATTGGCGGTGATGCTATTCAGATTTTTTTCTGAGATAAGCGTTATGCTTTGTTTTAATGCTAAACTAACTATCCCCTGATTTTGAAATCGGGATGAAATAAAATAAGAGACTTCTGTGTTTGTGCCTTCTTCAGATAATTTATAAAAAACTATTCCCTCCATTAAATTATTTATACTTATACCAAAAAGAATATGCGATTGCTGATTTTTTAGGAAACGATAAGTGTCAGACTCAGATAAAGTAGATTGGCATAGAACAGGGAAATAATCCCACAATTCTTCTCTTACTTTTTCCATTAAATTAAACAGCGCTTCGCTGTGTTCAGGCAAAAGAAGTTGCAGGTGGTATTGAAAATTCAAGCCTTAGATTATTTTTTCATTCAGCTCAAGCATGACTTTCAGCAATGCTTCCATTTCCTGATTTTTAGCTTCCGCAGATTTTTCTTTACAGGGGATGAGCAGATCGTTGATGTAGCTGCTGATAGCACAATAAAGGTTTTGAGCATCCTTTTTGTCTATTACTATTTGAACGGTTTCCATAGCTATTAAATAATTTAGTGACACATAAATTGTGCAAACCGGGTCACTAAAATATGAAAAAAATATTTAACTCAAAATCAAAAATTATTTAACTAAAACACTCTTCTGTTTATGTCAAATTTTTCAAGGTAATCTGCTACTCTTCTTACGAACATGCCTCCGAGAGAGCCGTCAACCACTCTGTGATCATAAGAATGAGATAAGAACATCATGTGTCTTATTCCGATAGTGTCGCCATGGGGTGTCTCTATAACTGCAGGTTTCTTCACCACAGCACCAAGAGCAAGTATGGCTATCTGCGGTTGCATAATGATAGGAGTTCCCATCATATTTCCAAATGAGCCAACATTGGAAACTGTAAATGTTCCACCTGATAAATCGTCAGGATTTAACTTATTTGCTCTGGCTTTTCTTGCCAGTTCATTTACCTTTTTTGTCAAACCAACAAGGTTAAGCTGATCGGCATTTTTTATAACCGGTACAATAAGGTTATTCGTTGGTAAGGCAACAGCAACTCCGATATTAATATCTTTCTTTAATATAATTTTATCGCCCTCTACAGATGCATTAATGGAAGGGTAATCCTTTATGGCTTTTATGACTGCTTCAATAAAAATCGGAGTGTAGGTTAATGCAGCTTCTTCCTTCTCCATGAATTCCTGCTTTACTCTGTTTCTCCAATAAACGATATTGGTAACATCAGCCTCCACAAAGGAAGTTACATGCGGTGATATCCTTTTTGATTCAACCATTCTTTCGGCAATCATTTTTCTCATCCTGTCCATTTCGATGATTTCAACATTGCCGTTTAATGAGCTTGCAGGTTTTAACTGTTCTGCAGGCTCCGATTTTGTTTGTGCTGCTTGTACAGAGGCTTCTGGTTTCTTTTCTCCGTTTTTGCCTTTATTGGCTATAAAAGCAAGGATATCATTTTTAGTAACTCTTCCATCTTTACCTGTACCTGGAATAGCTTCCAATTCAGTCATGCTGATCTTTTCTTCCCTGGCAATATTTAATACCAGCGGGGAGTAAAATCTACCTTCAGCAACAGGCGTATTTTCTCTTGGAGCATATGAAGGTGCAGTAACTTTTGTTTCTACCTGGACAACAGACTGTGCTTTCACCACAGGGGGCTGTTTTGATTCTTCCACACCTGATTCAGTACTGATAATAGCAATGGCTTTGCCAACAGCCACGACTTCTCCTGGCTGAGCAAGTATTTCCTTTAAAATGCCTGCATGCGTGGCAGGTACTTCTGTATCTACTTTATCTGTCGCCACTTCCAGTACAGACTCATCCTGCTCAATTTTGTCACCAACATTTTTAAGCCATTTTAAAATGGTCCCTTCCATTATACTTTCGCCCATTTTGGGCATCACCATTTCAACTAATGCCATGATTTATGCTTTAAATTACTGTGTATCAGTATTTTATTATCTGTATTCTCAATTAAGAAATCAAAGTTAATATTTTTGATAGTTTTCTCAATTGTTTTAAGATTATAATTACCCAACCGTTAAGGCTGATTTTTGATTTTCAGACATTCCAGAATCAGATTTTTTACAGCAACTGAGGTCAATCTTATTATGTTTTCTCTTGTTCCTGATAAGTTTAATTTCCTGGTAACTGTTTTCTCTTCATCTGAATAGGCAATCCACACGGTGCCTACAGGCTTATCCTTTGTTCCTCCTCCCGGACCTGCTATACCACTGGTGGCGACACCGATATCAGTTTTTAGAATGATTCTGATGTTTTCAGCCATTTGTCTGACTGTACTTTCACTCACAGCTCCATCTTCTGAAAGAGACTGGCTGTTTACCCCCAGAGTATTGATTTTAACTTGATTATCATAAGCTACCACAGACCCTTTGAAATATTCAGAGCTACCCGCAATAGAAGTTATTTCAGAAGCAATAAGGCCCCCTGTGCAACTTTCTGCCGTGGAAATAGTCAACCGGTGTGATTTTAATTTATTGGAGATTACTGATATCAATTCATCATCCTGGTATCCATAAATGTATTTTTCAATTAAAGGCTTTACTTTGCTCACCTGTTCATTTAATTGTTTCCTTAATTCTTCTAAATCTCTGCCTTTACCAGTTAACCTCAATTTTACGCCATCCAGTGAAGGAAGATATGCAAGTTTAATATGTGAAGGTAAGTTTTCTTCCCAGTCTTTTATGATGTCGGAAAGATATGATTCACCAATACCTGAAGTTCTGATAAAAAAGTGCTCGATTACCGGTAAAATAAACTTTGATTTTAATATTGGTATCAGCTCCTGACTGATGATATTTTTCATTTCAAAAGGGACACCAGGCAAGGAAACAAAAATTTTTCCTTCTTTTTCAAAAAGCATTCCCGGTGCAGTGCCGGATTCATTTCTGATATATTCACAATTATCAGGTAGGTAAGCCTGTTGCAGATTAGTTTCAGACAATTCTTTACCTCGCTTTGCAAAAAATGCTTTTACATCCTGCAAGGCTTGCTTGTGCAACTGAAGCCTGGAATTAAAAAAACGACAAAGGGTTTGTTTGGTAATGTCATCTTTGGTGGGCCCTAAGCCACCGGTGATAATAATTAAATCTGACCTTAGATAAGATTCCTCCAGTATTTTCAATATTTCAGTTTGAGAATCTCCTACAGAACTTTTCCTGATTACAGAAAATCCTAATGCAGTCAATTGCTGACTGATCCATTGTGAATTGGTGTCAGTAATTTGTCCATACAAAATTTCATCTCCGATGGTAATGATTTCAACAAATTTTTCCATTGAATGCAAAATGTTAACTGTAGTAAATGAAAAAGACTGCTGCAAAAATACAATCGCAGCAGTCTTTTTAAAGCAGTTGTTGATTTTTAGTTTTTAAAGAATTTCTTTATGATGGTTTTTTCTCCGTTTGAAATCTTAACAAAATAAATTCCTCTTGTCAAATCAACTATATTTATTTCCGTTTTGCTGTCCTGTAGTTTTTCCCTATGGACTACCGTACCGATAGCATTACTTATTTCAATCTCTGTTTTTTCAGGTGAAGATGTTTTGATTTGTACTTTTAAAAAGTCATCCGCAGGATTCGGGTAAAATAGAATATCATCCTCTGAAAGCTGTTCCATTCCGGTGATTAGTCGTACTTTTACAATTTTACTGATGGTATCTTTGCAGCCATCAGGACCTGTTACTTCAAGGAATACTTTATAGTCTCCGGGAATTGAAAAGGTATTGGTAGCTATTGAGGAGCTAGGTTGACTGCCGTCCGGCAAGGTCCACTTCCTGGAAGCTATATTGGAGCTTTCATCCACATAATAAACTCTGTTAGTTTCAGAAAGATTAATGGAGTCTGGTAGCAACATGAAATCAGCAATTGTAGAGGTGTTAAAATTTATATTAACAGCCACATGGTTGCTTTCATAAAGAGAATCAATGCCTGTTACATATATTGTTCTTTGGCTGGAAACATCTGTAAGAAGCAATTGAGAACCTGTATGGCCAGGAGAAGCAGGAGGTGTATTGTTATAGAAGTTAAATAAAGATCCGTTACCCGGTGTAATCTGTACATCTGCAGTGTCTCCTTTGCAGAACTGAAAATGACTAACAGTAGGAGTAGGGCTGGTTTTCATAGATTGGAATTTGTTTCTCGCCTGGTCTGCCGCCACTTTAATTTCATAGAAGTTTTTTGCTCCTATTATAGCAAAAGCAATTGTTCTGGTTTCATTAGGTTCAACAGCGATTAATCTAGTGCCGACAACTTGTGAAACATCTGCTCCCGATCCTTGAACCCCTGCCTGTTTACGTCCGATGCCGCTAGATAATGTTGTGAATTTTCTGCTGCTGCTAAAACCTGAATTAGGGTTTATATTGTTGCCACCGGCATTGAAGTGATCCATAGAAAAGCATGCCGGGGCATCTTTTGTCAGTAATGCCACTCCACCATATAATCCATTGGCCTGACTGGAGTATGCATAACCAACTTTGCTATCCTCATCCCAATCTGCGCGGTTTTGATTGTAATCCATTATATCCCAATCTGTGAAAAGGCCTGCATAAATGTCTCTTGTTTCAGTAGATAAATTAGTGATCTGGTACTCTACCATCACATACTGATCATTTTGCCATGCATAAGTCCTTTGCTTTACATTTACTGTTGCTCTGTTCATGTCCTGGAAAGCAGCAAATGTTTCCAGGTCAGAATGGGACTTTGATGTAAATCGTATACTTTTCGTATTGGTAAAATCATTGTCTGTATTTCCGACTGCTCCTCTTACACAGTCACTGACATTGGTTGAATTTATACCGACCATAAGTCCACACTCAAAGATCATGGAAGAATTTTCAAATTCAAATCCTTCTCCGATTTCTGAATGGCCGTCTACATATGCAAGCCTGCTGTTTCCGCATACCGTAAGGGCAACCTTATTGGTATCAACTATTCTGTAATTAGGGTTGACTACGATTGAGAAGTATTGATAATCGGTGTAATTGGTTGCATTATCTGTAAAGCCTAATCTGAACTTAAGTCTTGTATCGGGAGGTATATTGTCGTGAAGATATACCCTGAATCGGTCCGCTGTATTTTCCACGGTATCCATTATTCCCATTGCCCCGAGAACAGAAGTATTGTTTAAAATAGTTATGAAAGGTGAATTACAAGTTAGGGTAGCAACCACATTGCTGGCAGGGAACAGGAAATTTACATATTTGCCAATAATTGAAATGGTGTCGTTGTTAAAGGCAAATTTTCCGCTTTTACCATAAAATTTGTTACTCACTTGTCTTACAGCCGGACTGGTGGTTTCTGTAAGTGCGGCATACATATTGAGCATTCCTTTTCCCATTTTTTCATTGAAGGATGCATTTATGCTGATGGTATCAATGTTAGTTGCTGTTACCCTGAGAAGTTCGGCCACCTGCAAACCTGACAACTCGGGAAACCTACTCCTTACAATACCTGCAGCACCTGCCACAACAGGAGTCGAGAAAGAGGTTCCGTTATAGGCATTGTAAGAAACACCGTCATTGGCGGTACTCATCATTTGTGAGCCGTGAACACAGATATCAACTGATGTGCTGTAGTTTGAAAAAGCAGCCTTTCTATCCACAAGTTTACCATTTAGGGTGGTAGTGTCAGTGGAAGCAACACTTAATACATTGTCATAAGATGCAGGATAAAAATCAACTTCCATATTGTCGTTGCCAGCAGCAGCAACAATTAGTGCATCATGTTCAAGGGCAGCAAAATTGATAATATTCTGATTGGTTTGAGAGTAGCTTGATGGACCACCCCATGATAAATTTATTACCTTACATCCTTTCAATGCTGCATACATAACTCCATCATAACCATATATCAAAGCACCACCTGCTGCATCCGGGGAGGCTTTTATAGGCATAAATTTGCATTTAAAACCGGAGCCTGCAATACCTGTTCCATTGTCAGTGGTTGCACTGGAATATCCTGAAACAAATGTTCCGTGAACATGTCCGTTGGCAGCTACATCATTATCATTATCTCCGAAATCCCAACCGGCAAAATTATCTACAAATCCATCCCCGTCATTATCTACACCATCAATAGGATCCGCCCAATTGTATTTAATGTTATCTTTCAGATCCAGGTGATTAATATTACAACCGGTATCTATAATACCAATCACCATATTGGTGTCTCCCTTCCATAAATCCCATGCCTCAAATGCTTTTATCCGGCTCAAATGATCTTGCTTTTGTCCGGGTTGTGCCATCGGATCATTTGGGATGTAAGAAGAAGCCACAAAAGGTACATAATGAGGTTCGGCATATTCGACCAACCCTGATCTGAGAAGGTCTTGTATGACTTCCTCGACAGAACGATTTCCTTTAAAAGTGATACTGTAAATTCGGGAAACATCAGGCGCGATAAATTTTCCATTCATCTGCTTTTTAGGTTTGCATCCGGGAAACTTTTGTTTAAGCTCTGTTATATCCGCATTCTTTAAATATTTTTTAAATTCACTATTTAAATTTTTACGTGCATTTTCATTGTTTGCTACCTGAGGTTTCAGCATGAACAAAACAGTGTTTTCCAGGTAGCCTTTTTCTTTATTAATTGCCGGAAAATCTTTCTTTCCTGATTTTGGATTTTGTGAATAGGAAGTAACTGCTATTAGTAGTAAAACAAAAAATAAAGAAATTCTTCTTTTCATGGGTTCCTGGGACTTTATTCCTTATAACGTAAGGAAAGGTAGTTCGTTTTATAAAAAATAGTCTAATTTTTAAATAATTAGTGCCAAAAATATTCAGTGAATTTAACTATAAAAAATAACTTTTCAATTAAAAAAAATAACGAATTTTTCCTGTTTATCAGAGGTTTATATTCTTTTTGCTTTTATACCGTAGGTTCCTGACCATTTACTTTCGGGCTTTAGAGTTATAAGACCAACTTTGTTGTTGAATGCATCAGGCAGGCAGGTCATGGGTTCTATTGCAATAATATCTCTTTCCGGAGGAGTATATACCTGTAGGAAATTATAGCCCTTTTCCCCCGTAGATTGCCAGAAAGATATATTTAGCTTCAGCTCCGGGTCTGAAATTTTTACTATTTGTTTGGGTTGATTAATGTTTTTTAATTCAAAACAGGAGTCGAAAGATCGTGTACCGAGTATTACACCTGTTTCCATTTTAATTTCTTTATAAGATCCTGTGGGTATTAAACGATGATCTACTTCAGCAAGTCTGGCTTCCGGTAACTCAACAACCAATTCATTTATTGATTTACCTAATCCAAAGTACGGATGCCAACCTGATCCCATAGGGAAAGTACTGTTTCCGGTATTAGAAACCTCTGTTTTACATTCGTAATTATTGCTGCTGAATTTGTGGGTAATGTTTAGTTCAAACGGAAAAGGAAAACCCGGGTAGGTCCCGTCGTATGCATAACTAAGAGTGACAGATGCAAAATCCTTTTCGGTAATTAACTTTTTAATCTCAAATTTCCTGTCGAAAACAAAGCCATGCAATGCATTGTTTTCTGCAGGATGGTTGATAGGGAAATTAAAATCGCAACCGTTAAAATTATATTTGCCATCCTTTATTCTGTTAGGGAAAGGGAAAAGCTTTGAGCTTCTGTATTGACTTTTTCCTTTCGTCGATAGCTCTGATTCATCTTTACTTCCGGCGATAATATTAATTAAATTATCATCTATTCGGCAATAAAAGGCATTCAAAATGGCGCCATAATCAGGTAATATTTCAATTTTAGATCCATCTGCTGATTCCAGTGAAATTCCTTTGTATTTGCCAATTGAAGTATTCTTTACCTGATACATAACAAAATTATTTAATTAATTTCTCAAGGCCAGCTTTCCATTCTCCATAGGCCTGCTTATACCGTTCAGTCTTTGTTGGGTCCGGGTTAATTGTTTTTATTTCATCAAGTCCTCTGAAAGCCTCTTGCATGTCTGAGTAAATTCCGGCACCATAACCTGCGGCCCTTGCTGCACCTGCTGAACCATCTGTGTTATAAAGTTTCACCTGTGCTTCAGCAATTCCTGCGAATGTTTCTGCAAATACAGGACTTAAAAACATATTGGCATGACCTGCTTTTATGGAAGAAGCACTTACTCCTGTATTTCTCATTATCTCTAAACCATAATTCAGAGAGAAAACTATACCTTCCTGTGCAGCTCGAACCAAATGAGATTGGTTATGCTCAGTTAACCGCAATCCGTATAATTGCGCTCCAATATCTTTATTGCCTAACACTCTTTCTGCTCCGTTTCCAAATGGATAAAACCTAAGTCCTGCTGATCCCACAGGTGCCTTAGCTGCAATGGTATTCATTTCATCATAGCTCACCTGTGTGTTTTTAAATATATTATGCTTGATCCAACTATTAAGTATGCCGGTTCCATTGACACATAACAGTACACCTAATCTGGTTGTCTGTGATGAATGATTTACATGAAGAAATGTATTCACCCTGGACATAGGGTCATACTGTTTTTTATCTGTTACACCGTATATTACTCCGGAAGTACCTGCTGTGGCTGCAACTTCTCCGGGCTGAAGTACATTCAGTGAAAAAGCATTGTTCGGTTGATCACCTGCCCTATAGGAAACAGGTACACCTTCTTTTAAATGAATAAGATCTGCTGCTTCTCTTGTAATGCAGCCCTGAACCGAAAAGGTCGGCACAAGATCTGGGATCAGGCTTTTATCAATGCCATACTCTTTCAGAATAGAATCTGAAATTTTATTATTGTTGTAATCCCAGAAAATTCCTTCTGACATACCGGATGATGTAGAGTTTAACAGACCCGTTAACTTCATAGCAAGAAAATCTCCCGGTAGCATTATCTTATATATTTTTGAATATAATTCCGGTTCATTATCTTTCACCCATTTTAATTTGGAAGCAGTAAAGTTTCCAGGTGAGTTAAGACATTCACTTAATATTTTTTTTCCTCCCAAATTCTCAAAAGCTTTTTCTCCGATAGAGACTGCTCGACTGTCACACCATATGATAGAAGGTCTTAGCACTTGTTGTGACTTATCTACCAAAACCAGACCATGCATCTGATAAGAAATGCCAATTGATTTTATTTCATCAGGTTTGTATCCCGATTTGCTTTTCAGCTCGGCCATTGCAGCGATAAAATTACTCCACCATGTTTCAGGATCCTGTTCTGCCCAACCCTGATTTCGTGTAATTATTTCCATTTCCTTTTTGGGATGAAAGGCTGAAGAAGCAATTTTTCCATTGTTAAGGTCTAGTAACGAGACCTTAATGGATGAAGTGCCGAGGTCAATTCCTAATGAATACATAGGGCGAAAAGTTTTTGTAATTTATACACTAAGTAAATATACCTTAATTTTTTTTTACTGCAAATAATTTCCTGTTTTTTTGTTTTTCCCTAAACTTTTGAAGATTTAGCAGGTTTTTAAACCGTACTGCAAAGCTATAACAGTTTTGTACACTGGTTTTTTAATTAAAGTTTAATTTTTTACACAACAATAATACATGGGGAAAAGGCACACGTATGAACTGGGAATAATAGGCAATTGCGCCTATATGGCTCATATTGATAAGAATGCTAATATTGCCTGGCTGTGTTGGCCGCAATTTGACAGCAGCTTTATTTTCGGAGGTCTGGTGGATAAGGAAAAGGGTGGATACTTTAATGTAACGCCTAAAGAGGGAAAATTTTCAACAACTCAAAGGTATATCGAAAATACTAATGTTTTGGTAACCGACTTTGAAACTTCTGAAGGCAGATTCAGGGTAACAGACTTTGCTCCGAGATTTTTTCAATATGAAAGATATTACAAGCCTTTAATGCTTGTAAGGAAAATTGAGCCATTGACCGGCTCACCCAGGGTAAAAGTAGGTTGCCATCCGGTAGGAGAGTATGGTGAACTTATTCCTGAAGTTTATCAGGGAAGTAGTCACATAAGATATATGGGATTGTCTCACCAGGTAAGGTTGACTACCAACATACCATTGAATTTTATAATTGATGAATCATCATTTGTATTAAGTGAAACAAAATATCTCGTTCTCACCTGGGGAATTCCACTGGAAGCTCCATTGGAAGAAACCGCTGAAGATTTTTTGTATAATACTGTAAAGTACTGGCAGAACTGGGTGAAAAGTACCAGCATCGGTACTTTCTATCAGGAGCAGATAATACGCTCTGCTCTTTGTCTTAAGATCCATCAGTTTGAAGACACAGGGGCTATTATTGCTTCCGGTACTACCAGTCTTCCTGAATTTCCCGGCTCTACCCGTAACTGGGATTACAGATATTGCTGGTTAAGGGATACTTATTATATTTTGAACGCTTTCCATAACGTAGGTCACTTTGAAGAACTGGAAAAATATTTCCACTACATTGAAAATATCACGATCAATGAAGAGGACAGATATCAGCCATTGTATTCTATTACCGGGAAGAAATTACTTGAAGAGAAAATTCTGGACCTGCAGGGATATGGCGAGAATAATAAACCTGTACGTATAGGAAATCAGGCATATACTCATATTCAGAATGATGTATATGGACAAGTGCTTGTGGCTTTAGTACCTCTATATGTGGATACCAGGTTCTCAGAAGGGGGAAGATATTATTCTCAAAGACTCATCAATCATACCTTGAAAAAAATTCAGGATACCATGTATGAACCTGATGCAGGACTGTGGGAGTTCAGGCATATTGCTCAGCAACATTGTTACACATTCCTCTTCCACTGGGCAGGTGCATGTTCTGCACTTAAAATCGGAAGATATTTTCACAATGACGATATTGTGCGCTTTGCTAATGATTTAAGATCTCAATCTATTGCACAGATCGAGGCTTGTTATGACAAGGAAAGAGGTGTATATACTCAGGCTATAGGTTCCAAAAATCTTGATGCATCTTGTCTCCAGTTGATCACTATGAATTACATTGATCCAAATTCTGAAAGAGCAAGACAACATCTGAAAGTGCTTGAAGAGAATTTAAGAACCCCGGAAGGGTTGTTTTACCGGTACAAGCATGAGGATGATTTCGGAAAACCCGAAGCCACTTTCCTGATCTGTGCTTACTGGTATGTAGAAGCCCTGGCTATGGTAGGTAGGGTAGATGAGGCGATTAAATACTTTGAAAACCTTCTGAAATACCAAAATCACCTCGGACTGCTAAGTGAAGATGTGGAAGAAGGATCGGGTAGTCAGTGGGGTAACTTCCCTCAGGCTTATAGCCACGTAGGTCAGCTTAATGCAGCATTCCGGATATCAAAAAAACTGGACTTGCCCACGTTCCTTTAACAAAACAAATTCCAAATTCCAAATCACAATTTCTTTTGATATTGTTATTTGGAGTTTGGAATTTATGATTACTATTTCTTATTTGTAAACTGATACTTCTTATTCACCACTTCGTCTTCCTCTTCTTCATCCATATCTTTTTCACTTTCTTCAGCGAAGTTTCTTAATATGGTTCTCATTTCTTCACAGGTGTCCGGATTGCATGCCCTGATGTTAAACCTGGCATTGGATGGTGACAAACCAATTTTAATGCTGTAGGAAGATTCCGGCATTACTGCAAACATATCTTCATCGGTATAATCATCACCTGCAGAAAGAATAAAATCATACGGCTCCTCTAACCACTTAAGGGCTGCTTTACCTTTGTTGATACCTGAATTCTTTACTTCAATCACTTTATTACCTTCTAGTACTTTAATGTTCATGTTGGTAGTGATGAACTGCAAATGTCCCACCAATTCTCTGGCTCTTAGTTCTCCTAATTCCGGATCGGCTTTTCTGTAATGCCATACGAGTGAATATCCCTTATGTTCTATAAAGCTTCCGGGGGTTCTGTCTACAAACATTTCAAGAATCGGAGAGATCTCAGCTTTCCATTCATCTGTAATGTAATCGATAAGACTCCAAAATGGTCTTGACTCTTTTAGCCATACTCCATGTTCGGATATCATATCTATCTTCATGTGCCCAAACCAGCTGTCCAGGGTATCTTTGTCCCTTCCGCTTATTATTACCACTTTATTCCTGGGATCTGATGAAAGTGTTTCAAGCAGACTGTATAACTCTTTGTCTGGTTTTGCCATTAAAGGATTCCCTTTAAATGGTACAAGAGTGCCGTCATAATCAAGGAAGAAAACTCTCTTGTTGGCTTTTTTATAATCTTTCATCATTTGGTTCTGAAGGTCCTTGGTTAACAACCTTACAGCCATATCTTGCTGTTTTTCCTTGATTACATTAAGTCGTTTCATAAAGATGTCTACCCAATTATGGATGTCGTATCTTTTTAAAACATCCTGTAACTCCTCCATTCTCCTCTTTTGTTCTTCCACAGGCATTTTAAACGCTTTATACAAAGCATCTGCCATTTCAGAGGTGTTATTCGGATTGATAATAAGGGCATCGGATAATTCCTTCGCAGCTCCTGCCATTTCGCTTAAAATAAGCACTCCGGTTTGATCAACTCGACTGGCGATATATTCTTTACAAACAAGATTCATTCCGTCACGCAGTGGTGTTACCAGTGCCACATCGGATAGTTTATACATTGCCGATAAAGTAGTGAATGGAAAGCTCCGGTAGAAATATCTTATTGGTGTCCAGTTGATCTTTCCATACTTTCCATTGATCCTTCCTACCAGTTCATCTATTTCTATCTTTAGTTTTTTATAAAGATCTACCTGATCTCTTGACGGTACTACTATCAGCAGTAGTACAACTTTTCCTTTGTATTCAGGATATTTCTCCAGGAACAAATCGTATGCTTTCAACCGGTCAGGGATTCCTTTAGAGTAATCAAGGCGGTCTATCGAAATAATAATTTTATGTTTACCAACTACTTCTTTGTAGTTTTCAATTTCTTTTCCGGTTTCTTCTGATTGGGCTGCAGAATGAAATTTGTTATAATCGATTCCCATAGGGAAACAATCTGCAACACATATTCTGCCCTGTATCCTCATTTCACCCATCTTGTTATCAATGCCCACTAGTCTGCTTACTGAACTTAAAAAATGTCTAACATCATCATAAGTATGGAATCCTATCTGATCTGCCCCGAGCATTCCCTGTAACAATTCCTTTCTCCATGGTAAGTTTCTGAATATTTCAAATGATGGAAATGGAATATGTTGAAAGAATCCTATTGTGGCATCAGGTAATTTTTCACGAATCATCTGCGGGAGAAGTAAAAGCTGATAATCATGGATCCAGATGATATCACCATTTTTGGCATATTTTAATGTTTCATCACAGAACATCTGGTTTACATACTTATAGCTTTCCCAGAGATCATCGTCGAATAATGTGTACTTAGGAAAGTAGTGAAACAAAGGCCATAGCGTGGTATTACTGAAACCCTCATAGAACTTTTGAATATCAGTTTTAGTAAGAAATACCGGAGCCATATTTTCCTCCCGTAACCTTGAAGATATTTCTTCCTTGTCTTTATCCTTAGTTACATACAAGCCTGGCCAGCCTAGCCAGATGTTGTTCCCTTTTTTATAAATTGAACCCAATCCTGTAGCAAGTCCACCTGCACTAGATGAATAAATCATCTTATCTCCCTTTTTCTCAATGCTTACCGGAAGTCTGTTTGAAATGATTATTGTTTTTGTCATTGGTAAAAATTTTATACAAAAGTCCTCCCAGTAATAACCTTATTTTAAGCAATTAGTTTGTCTGCACTTATATTGTAACACTGATATCTCAAGCCTATTGCCTTGTGAGAGAAGAAATTTCAGTAAATCTTATAATGCTGTTATAAATTATTAGAATAATTATATATATTGAGTGTAAATCATGTGCAAATGAAAAAAATACAATTTTTGTTTCTATTATTTTTTCTTGTTTTTGCAAATGCAGCAGGGCAGAATCAATTGAATAATCCCGGATTCGAGGAAGGAGAGGTCGGATGGAATTTTTGGGGAGGTCAGATTACAGGTACTGCCCGGACAGGAAATAAGTCAATGTTGGTTTCTCTGGCTCAGCCATCATGGAGTGGAGCGGATCAGACTATAAAAATGCCTGCTGATGTGAAGAAGGTGGAAGTGCAGGGTTGGATGAAAACAGCAAATGTAATAAGAGGTGGGAACCCTTGGGAGATGGCCAGAATAGCAGTAGAATTTCTGGATGCTAATGGTGGTCTTACGGGTGGATATCCTCCTGTAACAGGACAGGCATCCGGTACTACAGACTGGACTTTCTATAATTATCTTTATGCCGTTCCTGATGGCGCAAAGCAGGTGAAGCTGCAGGCCGTTCTTGGTAATTGTACAGGTGCTGCATATTTCGATGATCTGCAACTTGTACTATACAATGAATCTGGACAGCCTGTTACAAAAGAAATCATGACAGGACCCACAGACGAAGGTGAATGGTATGAAATTAAATTAAATCCGGAAAAAGATAATACCCATTATGTGAACTGGTCAGGCTTGCTTGATGCACCAGCGGGAAAGCATGGTTTTGTAAAAGTTGTTGATGGAAGATTGCAGTTTGAAGATGGTACTCCTGCCAGGTTCTGGGGAACAAATCTTGTTGCCACTTCTTGTTTTCCAACAAAAGAAAAAGCAGATTCCGTAGCCCTGAGACTTTCCAAAATGGGATGTAATCTCATACGACTGCATCATATGGATGCTCCCTGGTCCAGCCCAAATATTTTCGGAAATAAAGGAAATACCTTAACTCTTTCTCCTCAAAGCCTCGATAATCTGGATTATCTGATTTTTGCTTTGAAGAAAAGAGGAATTTATATTTATCTGGACCTTCTTGTGCACCGTGACTTCCTTCCTGCAGATGGAGTAACCAACAGACCTCCTGATCTTGGAGGCAAACAGGTAGGTTATTTTGATCCGAAAATAATTGAATTGCAGAAAGAATATGCGCGGCAACTGTTATCACACAAAAACAAATACACTAAACTTACTTATCTGGAAGAACCCGCTATTATCGGTTCAGAGTTTATCAATGAATCCAGCGCTTTTCTTCATTTCGGCGGAGATATATTAAATCCACCTTATAGAAGGCAACTGGAAGAACTATTCAAGTCTTCAGGATATGAGGGTAAGAAACTTTGCATATTTGATTTGGACTATAGCAATGGGATAAATGCTGTACTCAAAGAAAAAGACAATACAAGAGGAGATGTAAAAGAAAGTATTCTTTTTTTGTCTTCTGTAGAGAGAAATTATTATAATGAAATGAAAACCGTGCTTCGGAGCATGGGCGTTAAATATCCGCTTGCAGGTAGTAATTTCCCAATGCCATTGCTTATGTATCAAAGAGATAACCTGGTGAACGATGTTATTATAACAAATGATTACTGGGATCATCCACAACTTTGGAAAATCAATAATGACTGGGGAAGAATCTTATATGCTCCCGTGAATAACATTTCTATGCTGGGAAATTCCGGAAAATCAATTATAAGTAATATAAGTAAATATAAATGGAAGGGTAAACCATTAATGGTAACAGAATATAATGCCTGCTATCCCAATGAATATCTTCTGGAAGGAATACCCTTCGTAGCTGCCTATTCAAGATTACAGGGAATTGACGGATTAATGCAGTTTGATTTTGATCTTTCTCCATTGGGAGGTGAAAGAATCGGCGCATTCAGTTTGTCAAGAATGCCCGAACATCTTGCACAATGGGTGATTGGAGCCCCTCTGTATCTTCGGGGAGATATTAAAGAGGCGCCAGGTTTGGTATTGGACAATATTACAGAAGAACAGTTGATTTCCTTGCCCAATTATTCTGATTTTCTTGACAAAAATAATAACCTGTGTTTTATTACAAAAGTTGCCAAATCACTTGAACAGGAAAAAGCCAATGATCCATTGGATTACAAAAAATTCTTTAATGAAAAAGAATCTGTAATAACCAGCGAGACAGGAGAACTTACATTAAATACCAAAAATGCAATTATGACAATCAATGCACCAAATGTTCAGGGAGTAACAGGTGCAATAAAAGATCGGCAATTCGATTTCCCTGTATTTAGTGTAAAAGTCAAAAATTCCTGGGCTTCAGTAATTCTTATTAGTAAAGACGGAAAACCACTTTCAGAATCCAAAAATTTTTATCTGGTAGCCGTTACTCCTTCCAAAATGACAGGGCAGAAGTTCAATGAGTCACGATCAGCATTGCTTGATATTGGCAAACTCCCTATCCTGGCACAGGTGATGGAGGGAGAACTGGTATTTAACAGCTCCGGTTCAGTTAAAGTAATACCGTTATCTCCTAATGGAGAACCTGGAAAAGCGTTAACAGCGATGAACAGGAATAATAAACTGGTGATAGATCTGTCGAAGGGAAGAAGTTATGTCTATGAAATTAAATTGAAGGATAAATAACCAAATGCCAGGGAATATAGTTAATGGTTAAATTCATTCAACTATGAATCAACGAAAGCTTATTCATTATTTCAGTCATTTCCTTGAAGGTGTTATAGAAGAACTTAAGCTGAATGGGAATGATATGAATATCAAACTGGAATGTAAATATCTTGCAGAGTCAATCACTCCAGGCTATGAATATTTTTATTGCGTATTGAAAAAGTGCTCCGATCTGTATTTTCAATTTTGGGATGATGAAGAAGTGAAAATAACCGAACTAAGAGAAATTGCTTTTTTAAAACCGGAAATTCTGAATGTAGAGAAGGATGGAGATTATATAAAACTATTTGTCAATTGTGTGAATGGGCATACAGGAGGAAACTTATATTTTAAGGCGAAAGACATTAAAGTCTACGATGAAGACTTCAGTCAAATTTCCGAAGAGGATATGCTGGAAATTAATGACAAGTACTGGCAGCTGCACAACAAAGCCGAGGGATAAAGGGTTACATGAGTACTGATCAATGCTGATATATGTTTAACCCATCGTCTTTGTTCCGTTTGGCATCTATTATTTTTGTTATAATGGGCTTTTGCCACGTTCTGATGGAAATTTACTCTCACCTTTTCTCTGATGCAAATCTTAAAAACCCATTTGTAGTTACAGTAATGAAAGGTTTCACGATTTCTATATTTGGTACCAAAAGAACCTACTTTACCTATATGACAGGATTCAGTCTGGCCATGGGTATATTCATCAGTTTTTTTGGCGTAGCAAATTACCTTTTATCAAATGCAGTTTTCCTGTTGAAAAAAGCCAGCCTTGTCAATTCGGTTTTTACACTGTTTATTGCAGTATTTTCTGCATTTTTTTTTAATCTGGCACCTGTTATCGTATATAGCATTACAGCATTAATATATACCTATGTTCATCTAAGGCTTCACTAATGAAGATTCAAACCACATTATTTATATTTTTAATTGTATTCATAATTTCTTGTGTTTCCAATAAGCCGGTTTACATTCCTAAAACTGAATGTAATGTCCTTCATTTTGACGTTAAAACAGGTGATATAAATGGTGTTAAACCGGATTTTTCCCAGGAACATATTAAAGAGTGGTTTCCCTGTTACACTTTAGTAGTAGCTGATGGTAGTCATCAGTCTTGTGGCGGAACAATATATTACGCAGCTCACGGATTTAAATATGTAACATTCTGGGACTATGTGGAAATCGAACCCGGATTTAAAGGAACATGCTCTGATAACCTGATGGGAAAGAATCTTTCAGATGCATTGCAATATTTAGGTACTCCTGATACCACCAGGATCAATAACCCTGATCCTTTTATTCATTTTTTCAATGCTGAATATGGATGTCTCCGAATTCATACTGACAGTCTTGGTACCATCAAAAAGATTGCTTCCCATTATTATTTCTGTGATCAGATAGAATTTTGCGACTGAATTCCCTGTCTTTCGTATAAATATTTTGATGTACTATTGGATAAATAAAATTTTATTGTCAATTTTACACTAAGTATTATCCAAAATTTCATATGATAAGAAATCACCACCTGTATTTGCTTTTAGTTTTGATTCTGTCTTCTGCTTGTAGAAGGGAGAATAACAAAGAAGTTTATAAAGATGCTTCAGCCCCTATCGAAAACAGGGTTCAGGATCTTTTATCGCGGATGAGCCTGGAAGAAAAGGTTGCGCAAACACAATGTATCTGGCAACAGAAATCCATGATCCTTGATGACAGTGGAAGGTTTGATATAGAAAAGACTAAAATGGAATTGCCGTATGGGATAGGCCAGATCGCAAGACCAAGTGAAAAAAAAGGCCCTGCTGAAATGGCCAGGTTTACCAATGAGATACAAAAATATTTTGTAGAACAAACCAGACTGGGCATACCGGTGATTTTTCATGAAGAATGTTTGCATGGTCATGCCGCTCCTGGCGGAACAAGTTTTCCTCAGCCTATAGCCCTTGCTTCAACATTTAACGATGACCTTGTACATACAATTTTTAATGTAGTAGCAAAGGAGACCAGAGTGAGAGGTGGTCATCAGGCACTTACCCCTGTTGTGGATGTTGCAAGAGATCCCAGATGGGGAAGGGTAGAAGAGACTTATGGAGAAGATCCGTATTTATGTTCTGTTATGGGACTTGCTGCTGTCAAAGGTTTTCAGGGAGATGGTAATACTATAGATAAAGACCACGTTGCTGCAACTTTGAAACATTTTGCTGTTCATAGCCAACCTGAAAGCGGTATTAATTGCGCTCCGGGTAACTATTCTGAAAGACTAATCAGAGAGACATTTTTTCCACCATTTAAAAAATGTGTACAGGAAGGAAAAGTGATGAGTATAATGGCTTCTTACAATGAAATAGATGGCATTCCTTCCCATGCAAACCAATGGTTGCTCAATCAGGTGTTACGCAAAGAATGGGGCTTTAATGGTTTTATAGTTTCCGACTATTACGCAATCAAAGAACTTGCAGAATTACATCATCTGGTGACTGACAGAAAAGAAGCGGCTTTACTTGCAATGAAAACAGGAGTCGATCTGGAAACTCCCGATTTAGAATGTTACTTCAATCTTTTAAATCTGGTAAAAGAGGGAAGGTTGGAAACCTCAGTACTTGACACTGCAGTCGCCAGGGTTCTTAGAGCAAAATTCAAGCTTGGCTTATTTGATAATCCATATACTGATCCTGCGGAAGCAGAGAAGATAGTTGGCAATGATCAAAACCGTGCATTGGCATTGAAGTCAGCACAAGAATCCATTATACTTCTGAAAAATGAAAATAATACCTTGCCTCTGGATAAATCCAAATTGAAAAAGGTGGCAGTGGTTGGTCCGAATGCAGACAAATGTATACTTGGTGGTTACAGTGATGAGCCTTTTGTTAAGATTACACCTTTTCAGGCGATAAAGGAAAAGCTGGGACCTTCTGTGCAGGTGATATACAGTGAAGGTTGCAAAATCACTGAAGAAGGGGGCAGCTGGTATACAGATAAAGTGACCCTGCCGAAACCTGAGGAGGATCAAAAAAGAATTAAGGAAGCAGAGACGGCGGTACAAGGCGCCGATGTGATCCTGCTTTTTATAGGTGGTAATGAAGAAACATCAAGAGAGGCATGGTCAAAAACGCACATGGGTGACCGGGTAAATCTAAACCTGATTGGTGCACAAAACGATCTTGTGAAAGCCATGGTTAAGACAGGAAAACCTGTAGTTGTTGTTCTTAATAATGGCAGTCCTCTTATTTTTAATGAAATTAATAATACTGTTCCTGCTATTTTAGAATGTTGGTATCTCGGACAAGAGACAGGTTATGCTGTTGCTGATGTACTTTTTGGAGACTATAATCCCGGAGGTAAACTTCCTATTACATTGCCTCGCTCCGAAGGTCAGATTCCGGCATATTACAATTATAAACCATCTGCAAGACGCGGTTATATCTTTGATACTACCGATCCGCTTTATCCATTTGGTTTTGGATTAAGCTACACCAGTTTCAGTATTGAAAATATAGTTTTGTCTAAGAATAAAATTAAAAAATCCGAATCTGTGAAAGTATCAGTAGATGTGGTAAATACAGGAAAATATAGAGGTGATGAGGTAGTACAGTTGTATATCCGCGATGAAGTGTCTTCTATCACAAGACCCATAAAAGAATTAAAAGGTTTCAGGAGAATCAATCTTGAGCCGGGCCAAAAAACTACTGTTGAATTTAATCTGGGACCTGAAGAACTTGGGTTTTATGACCTTAATATGAATTTTATTGTAGAGCCGGGTACCTTTAAAGTTATGGCAGGTAGTAATTCTGTAGATCTTATTTCTGCCGTTCTGGAAGTAAATAATTAATACTCACCGCTTTTTTATTTTAATTACAAAAAACTGCCTGCTTTATTACGGCAGTTTTTTTTTATATTGGGGGAGAAAAATCCAGGGAACCATATTCGGATAAAAATCCTTATAATGAGTTAACGCATTTCCTATTAACTTTTTATGGCAAAAGAAAGAAGCAAATCCAGGTCAAAAGACAAGGGGCAGAAAAAAGATATTGAACAGCACAGGATACATTTACGAAATATCTCACTGGACGACTATGACCAGATCAAGGAGATAATGGATCAGGTGTACTCCAACGCTGGCGGTTCCTGGACAAAGACGGAGTTTAAGTCTATGTTAAAGCACTTTCCGGAAGGTCAGATAGGGATTGAGGATAACGGAAGACTTGTGGCTGCAGCATTCAGTCTTATTGTCGATTACAGTAAGTATGGCGATAACCATAATTACAAACAAATTACCGGAAATGGAATGCTTACCACTCATGATCCTGATGGTGATACACTCTATGGTATTGATGTGTTTGTGCATCCGGACTATCAGGGTTTGAGATTGGGACGAAGGCTGTATGATGCAAGAAAGGAACTTTGTGAAAAGCTGAATCTTAGAGCTATCATTGCCGGAGGACGAATACCAGGTTATAAAAAATTTGCAAGAAAGCTTAGCCCGAGAGAATATATCGAAAAGGTAAAAAATAAAGAGGTTTACGATCCAATTTTAACTTTTCAGATTGCCAATGACTTCCACGTAAGAAAGGTAATCACCAATTACCTTCCTGATGATAAAGATTCACAGTCTTACGCTACGCTTCTGGAGTGGATTAATGTGTATTATGAGCCGGGCGAGAAATTATTTGGTGGACAAAAAAGTATTGTAAGAGTAGGTGTGGTGCAATGGATGATGCGACCACTTTCCGGCTTTGAAGATTTGAAACAGCATATTGAGTTTTTTGTCGATACAGTTTCAGGTTATAAAGCGGACTTTGTTATTTTTCCTGAGTTCTTCAATGCGCCTTTGATGGCCAGCTTTAAAAAAGAGTCTGCGGCAGATGCAGTACGTGCTTTGGCAGAATATACGGAGGAAATACGAGATAAAATGGTGGCTCTAGCACTTTCTTATAATATCAATATTGTTGCAGGAAGTATGCCTCTTTATAAAGAAGATGGCTTGTACAACGTATGCTATCTTTGCAAAAGAGATGGTACATGGGATGCGCAATATAAACTTCATGTAACTCCTGACGAACAATTGTACTGGGGATTGCAGGGTGGAGATGATCTGAAAGTATTTGAAACAGATGCAGGGAAAATAGGAATACTTATTTGCTACGACGTAGAGTTTCCAGAACTATCAAGAATACTTGCTGAAGAGGGAATTAATATCTTGTTCGTACCTTTCTGGACGGATACTAAAAATTCCTTCTTAAGGGTGGCTCGCTGCGCTCAGGCCAGAGCAATAGAAAACGAATGCTATGTTGCTATCTCAGGTAGTGTGGGTAATTTGCCTGGTGTGGAAAATATGGATATTCAATATGCGCAATCTGCAGTATATTCGCCATCTGATTTTTCTTTCCCTCATGATGCGGTAATTGCTGAAGCTACTCCAAATACTGAAACTACTCTGGTAGTAGATCTTGATATGGATTTGCTGAAGAAACTCAGAACTCAGGGAACAGTTAGAAATATTCAGAACAGGAGAAGCGATCTTTATAAGGTATCCTGGTTGAAAAAGTAATTTTAATAATTGACACATGTTTGATTTTTTTGGAAATAAAAACCGCCGGAAATACAAAGATCATATCAAGAATCTGATTGCATTGGCGAGGGTTGATGGTATCGTTTCCGAACCGGAAAGAGATTATATTTTCAAGGTGGGGCTTAAAGCAGGATTTAAGGAAGAAGAAATCGATGAGATCCTTCATGAGGCGCCAAACCTTGAATTTAAAATACCGGTAAATGACGGAGAAAGGTTCGATCAGATTTTTGAGCTTGTTCAGCTTATGTTAACCGACGGTGTTATTGAAGATAATGAGATGGATTTTTGCATTGAAATGGCAGAGAAGCTTGGTTTTAGAAAAGCCATTGTAGGTATTCTTGTGAGGAAAATTTCTATAGGAATTAATTCGGGACTAAACAGGGATGCCATTAAAAAAGAGGTGATGGCGCTTATGGCTGCATAAAATAAATTCAGAGTCGTCTGATTAATCGGGTGTCAGGTAAATCTGACGACTCTGAATTATTAGCTAAATACTTTCTTCAATATATCAGTAATCCTGGCAGCAGGATCTTTTCTTATTTTAATTTCTTCATCCGCAACAAGCATAAACAACCCTCTTAATGCTTTATTGGTAGTGTACCTGTTAAGGTCAGTATCTACTTTTCTTACACCCGGAATTCTGTTATAAATAGTAGTAATCTCTCTCCATTTTGCTGTTGCCAGTGTTCCGTTAAGGGCATTGTTAATGTGAGGAGAAAAGGCATTAAATAAATTGTTATAAGTAGTTCGGCGTAGAAAAGCAGTTGCTGCTGTATCAGGTCCTTTTAGGATATTTCTTGCATCATTTATGCTCATTTGTTTTATGGCATTTACAAATATAGGTTTGGCTTCCCTCGCTGCTTGTTCAGCAGCTCTGTTAAGTGTTAACTCAAATTCATCTACCTTTTTTCCATAGCCTAGATCGCGCAAAGTTTTAGCTACTCTTTGGCAATCCTCCGGAAAAGGAATTTTGACTCTTTGGTTACCCCAGAATCCGTTTGTAATATTTAATGCATCTGCTGATTTTTGTGCTCCGATGGTTAATGCCTCTTTTAATCCATTAATTATGTCAGTATCAGACAGTGAACTGGAAATTGTCCTCACAGGATTATTATTCGGATTAACCTGAGGGATATTGGTAGGCAGTTTTATTTTATTAAGGTCAATTTGCCCATGGACAAGCATGTTAGCACTTATTATAAATGTGAACGCAAGAGTTAGTTTTTTCATAGCAATGAGCTGATAATAATTTTCCAATACAAAATCTATTACGAAGAATTCGCTATTTGGATTTCAATTTTTGTGCCACTTGTGTTTGTTGTTAATTATCAATGGCTTGTGGAGTTTGAGGGTCTTTGTTGCGCAGAACAACGGCAGTTATTACTGATATTAATAATCCTACCACAAAAGTGGCAAAGATACCTGACATAAGCAGGCTGGTAGTTGTGAATGTTTTTTCGATAGCTTCAACCTGCTTTTGCATTTCCTCAGGCTGAAGTCCGCTGGTTTCCATAAGTTTTTTTACTTCAATAATATAGGTATTAATAAAGCCAGGATTTATTATTTTGATATATATTGTATTGGTCAGACTTGTAATAATTGCAGTGATACCTGTAATGGTAAGACCAGCAGTGATGCCCTGGCTAAAAGTCATTTGCCCAGTGTACTTTTTTACCTTAGCATATCTGATGCCAAGTACTATACCAGCAAGCAATATTACCCAAACCATAACACTAAGGAATGGGGCAATTTTAAAGAGAAATGCATAATATATCAAATACCAGACTGCTGACAAAGCTCCGGTGAATAACCCGAATTTTACTCTTATATCCATGGCAGTAAATTTAGAAAAATTATCTAAACTTATTAGTCAGCATGTTTAATGATTCTTTATTTGGTTTGTTTTGCCAGCTCCTGTTGCATTTTCAGAAGCATTCTTTGTTTTAATAGTTCAAATTCCTTCATGTCTTTTTTGTCCAACGTAACAGCATTACTTTTAGCAACTTCTTTGGCGGGATCTACCTGTTTTCCGTTTTTCCAGAATCTGTAACATACATGGGGGCCAGAAGCCAAACCTGTGCTGCCTACATATCCGATCGTTTGCCCCTGGTTTACTTTGTACCCTGGTTTCATTCCTTTTTCTATTTTAGAGAGATGAAGGTACTGGGTAGAGTATGTCTGGTTATGTTTTATTTTGACATAATTGCCATTGTAAACTCCGTATTTCGCCTCCAATATTGTTCCCTCCGCAACTGCAATTACAGGTGTTCCGGTTGGTGCGGCATAATCTGTACCCAAATGAGCTTTAAAAACTTTCTGCACCGGATGAAATCTTTTTTTGGTGAACTTGGAAGTTATTCGAAAGAATTTTAAAGGAGCTTTTAAAAATCCTCCCTGTTCCATGCTGTTTCCTTCTTCATCATAAAATTCACTTTTGTCTTTTTTACTGAAATTAAACGCATAATATTTTTTATCATTACGGTTGAAACATATCGAATGAATCTTATCAACGCTAATAGCTTTGCCTTCGACGGATATTTCGTCATAAATAATACTAAAGCTGTCTCCTTCCTTAAGCTTAAAAAAATCAATTTTACGTGAATATATTCTGGACAATTCTGCCGCTAAAGATGCCGGAGTATTTACTTTTTCAAATGTCTCATATAAGCTGCCTTTTATTGCCGCATGAACAATTCTTTCTATGGTATCAGTTTTTTTAAATTCTTTGAATACAGCAATAGAGTCAAAACGGAAAAATATACTTTCTGAAGCTGATGTGTTTAGGATAATACATTTCGGATTTTGATCATTTTTTGATACAATTATCGTGTATTCGGTTCCTGCTTTTAGTTGTCTGTGATTAAAATTACCTGTGGATTTATTTTTGATAGCTTCGATTATTTCCTTGTTAATATTTAGTTTGGACAAAATTCCGGTGAGTGTTTCATTTTTATTTACTTTATTCAGGATAGTTGTAATGCTGTCTTCATTATAACCATATTTGTAATTGATCCCGCAAGTGTCATTAATTGCAACAGGGGTTGGTAGTGCCTTAGTTGTATTTTGCTGATCAGAATGAAAATAATAGCCTGCCCAAATTGCAGCAGACAGAATTGTACAAATCAATACAAATTTTCTCATTAACAGTTATTTTTCTGTTAACGGCTTTTTTCTTAGAAAATTTCAGGGGTTGTTTTAAGGTAATGCAGTAAGTGAAAAATAAAGGAAACAAAATTCCGTTAGAGTGTAAAATAGGTCGAGTTATAAAAGGACTTTTGTGCCGTCTCTTAAGTTTGATGCGGCACGGGTCCTTTTATTTTTTTAATGCTCGTGGTCTTCAGGATCGTTTTGAAACTTAACTATGGTTTTACCACAATGCGGACATTTAGGTCTTTTTCTTACTCTTTGAAGCTGCTCAGTAAAGCTGGAGGAGATAAGACCTGCAGGTAGCGCGAACATTCCTATTCCTAATACCGCAATGACACCTCCAAGTATTTTGCCTAATGGAGTAATAGGATAGATGTCACCGTAACCTACCGTTGACAAAGTAGCAATACCCCACCACATAGTAGCTGGTATGCTGGAGAATACATGAGGTTGTGCTTGATTTTCGATGAGGTACATTAAACTGGATGCAATCACAAGCAAAACAATGATGGATAGAAATGTGATCACCAGTTCTGCTTGTTTGTCCGCAATGGCTTTTCCGAGCGTTTTAACGGCGAGCGAATATCTGCTAAGTTTAAAAATTCTCAGCAACCTTACCAATCGAAGGGCTGAAATATATCTAAGATCTATGGCTGTAAAAATCGAGAGTAAGAAAGGGAGTATAGCTAATAAATCAACAATGGCCATTGGTGATAACATATAGCTCAATCTTGAAAATCTTTTTCTTCTAAATACGAAAATGTAATCGCAAACCCAAAGTCTGAATAGATACTCAATAGTGAAAATGCAAACACTGATTAATTCTAAAATATTGAAAAAGTTTTCATACTCTTTATGAATAGATTCAACTGTTTCAAGAATTACAGCAAGTATATTTACGATGATCAGTGTTACAAGGAATGAGTTCAGAAATCTGCTCATGCCATCCCGGTGATTGTTTGATTCCAGGATTGTAAAGACTTTTCTTTTCAGGTTGGTAGAATGATACCTTTTAGTGATAACAGTCTTCGGTTCCTTTTCTAGTTGTAAATTTTCCATTGTAAAGTAAAAAACCTTAATAAACCAATGTATTAATGGTTAATTAAGGTTTATACGACAAAATAGAAAAAACAGCAAAATAAAACAATTTATTTTGAGGCTTTTAAAGCATTTTCTACCTCGCCGATGATGTCGTCTATATGTTCAAGCCCTACAGAAATTCTGATTAAGCCTGGTAATATCCCAACGGAAAGGCGATCCTCCTCTGTCAACTTAGAGTGAGTGGTAGAAGCAGGATGTGTGATGATAGTTCTTGTATCCCCAAGATTAGCTGTATGAGAGGCTAATTTAGTTGCATCTAAAAACTTTCTTCCTCTGTTTATGCCGCCTTTTACGATAAAAGTAACAATTCCTCCCCCGGCTTTCATCTGTTTTTTAGCCAGTTCGAATTGAGGATGGCTTGGGAGGAATGGATATTTTACTGTTTCAATTTCAGGATGCTTTTCCAGATGCTGAGCCAGCTTCAAGGCGTTTTCACTATGACGATCCATGCGAACTGCAAGGGTTTCCAGACTCTTTGAAAATATCCATGCATTGAAAGGGGATAATGCCGGACCTGTGTGCCTGCTGAAAAATCTTACTTCTTTAATCAATTCTTTGCTGCCCAGGATTATACCGCCTATGGCTCTTCCTTGTCCATCAATAAATTTCGTTGCACTGTGAGTTACCAGGTGTGCACCGAATTTGGAAGGCTGTTGTAGATAAGGAGTAGCAAAGCAATTGTCAACATTGAGAATAAGGCTATGCTTTTTGGCAAGTTTACCCAACCACTCAAGGTCTATTAAATCTAATGCAGGATTTGACGGAGTTTCCACCATAATCATTTTGGTGTTTTTCTGAATCAATCCTTCCCATGTTTCAGGTTTGTCAATTTCTGCATAGGTATGGCTGATTCCCCATTTAGGAAATATCTGATTCAGTATTTGAATGGTAGAGCCAAATACAGACTTTGAAACAAGGATATGGTCTCCTGATTGCAGAAACGCAGCCATGCTGGTAAATACGGCTGACATACCGGATGCTGTAGCAAAACCATCTTCGGTACCTTCCAATAGGCACATTTTCTCTATGAATTCACTGTTATTTGGATTTGAGAATCTGGTGTAAATGTTACCCGGATATTCATCGGCAAACAATGCCCTTGCCTGCTCGGCGTTTTCAAATACAAAACTGGAGGTCATATATACAGGAGCGCAATGCTCTCTGTTTTCGCTTTTGTCCATCTGCGTTCTTATCGCAATGGTTTCAAAATTCTTATATTCGCTGCTCATTCAATACTCCTTCCTTTTTAAATTAATTTGTAATTTCAAGTGAATAGGTAATTTTTGCTGTCGATTCTAATGTTTTTGCCACGGAACAATATTTATCTAATGATAGATCAATGGCTTTTTCCACTTTTACCTTATCTATTGGTCCCTGAACAATAAAAGTTATATGTATATCTTTGAATAAAGAAGGTACAGCCTCTGGCTCTCTTTCACCGTTAATCCTAATAGCGAAATCTTTTACTTCCACTCTCTGCTTTTTTAATATATTGATTATATCAATAGCGCTGCATCCACCCAAGCCCATAAGCAATAATTCCATTGGCCTTGCTCCCAGATTCTGGCCACCGATTGCAGGGGAAGCATCTATCTGAACCGTGTTTCCATTTTCACTTTTTGCTTCAAAATGAAAAGCATCATTTAGTCTTTTTAACTCTACAAGCATTACTATTTGGTGTTTTAGTTTGGTTAGGATTGGTAAATTTATAAATATATATTTTATTTTTTGAACAAACTGCAAAATAATATTTTGAAAATATTCGATTCTATAAATAATGTCAAAATAATATTTTGAAAATTGCGTCTTTTGAAAAATTTTCTTAATTTTGGGTTTGTCGAAATTAAAGGAGACAGATGAAACTAATCAGATGCTCGTTTAATTCTGATACAATACCTGAGTTTAACACCCTAAAAGGGGCAAAAATAACTAATAATTTACCAATGAGTACAGACATTAAGACAGGCATCAAATTAGCCGAAAATATCAGTCCGGAAGCAAAGGAAGATATTCAGGAACTGGAGCGTAAAATTTCTGCCTTCAGAAATCTTGAAATGGATCAGGAAAAATTCAGAGCATTCCGTCTTGCGAGAGGGGTATATGGACAGAGACAGGAAGGTGTTCAAATGATCCGTATCAAGCTACCGTTTGGAAAGCTTTCTCCTGATCAATTGATTAGAATTGCTGATATTTCAGACAAATATGCATCTCATAATCTTCACCTGACTACAAGACAGGATATACAGATTCACTTTGTGAAACTGGAAGATTCTCCTAAAGTATGGGCTGAACTGGAAGAAGTAGGAGTTACCTTGAGAGAAGCCTGTGGTAATACTGTAAGAAATGTAACTGCTTCTTCCATGGCGGGTATTGATCCGGAAGAACTGTTTGATGTTACTCCTTACTCATATGCACTGTTTCGTTACTTCCTGAGAAATCCTATCTGCCAGGAAATGGGACGTAAGTTTAAAATTTCTTTTTCTTCAAGTGATAAAGATTCTGCATTCGGTTTTATGCATGATCTTGGGTTTATTCCAAGAGTAAAAACTATTAATGGAAAAGAAGAAAGAGGATTTAAAGTATTTATTGGAGGTGGACTGGGAGCTCAGCCTTTCCTTGCACATGTTGCATACGAATTCCTTCCTGAAGACCAGATGATACCTTTCACTGAAGCTGTAATAAGAATATTCGACCGCTACGGTGAAAGAAGTAAAAGACATAAAGCACGTCTGAAATACCTTGTAAATGGTATCGGCATGGAGGCTTTTATGGAGTTGGTAGAAGGAGAAAGAACTGCATTAAAATCCAAGTTTTATGTGGTAGACAGAAATGCAGTTCCGGAAGTGATTCCTCCAAATAAAGAGATAAAGGCAGTTGAACCTGCTGATCAAAATAAGTTTGAAAATTGGGTTAAGACCAATGTATTCGAACAAAAGCAAAAAGGATATTATGGTGTAAACCTAAAGCAGTTTTTAGGAGACCTTCCTTCTGACGGAGCAAGAGAACTGGCTGCTATTGTAAAAAAATATGCTTCCGATGATATAAGAATCACAGTGAACCAGGGATGGTTGTTAAAATATGTGAAGAAAGAAGCTCTTCCTGCGTTGTTCAATGATCTTGACAAACTTGGACTTGCAGAACCTGGCTTTGACAGTACGGTAGATATCACTGCCTGCCCAGGAACGGATACCTGTAACCTTGGTATTTCAAGCAGTACAGGTATTGCAGGTGAACTGGAAAGAGTTTTAAAAGAAACATTCCCTGATATTATTTTTAATAAAAATATTAAAATAAAGATCAGCGGATGTATGAATGCCTGCGGACAGCATACCATTGCCAACATAGGCCTTCATGGTATGTCTATCAAAAATGGCAATTATGTGCTTCCTGCAATGCAGCTGATGCTTGGTGGTGGACTTGAACCTGATGGCTCAGGAAGTCTTGCTGATAAAGTTATTAAGCTTCCATCTAAAAGAGTACCAGAAGCAGTAGTTAATATCATTGCAGATTATGAGGATAAAGGAAATGAGGGCGAATATTTCAATGACTATTACAGAAGAATGGTAGCAGCTGATAAGATGTATTTTTATAAAATGCTTAAGCCACTTGCCGATCTTACAACACTTAAAGACATAGATTACATTGACTGGGGACATTCAGAAAAATATGTAACTGAAGTGGGAGTAGGTGAGTGTGCAGGTGTAATGCTTGACCTTGTCGCTACATTGATTACAGAAACCGAAGATAAGCTGAAATGGGCGACAAGAGCATTTGAAAGAAAAGCTTTTGCCGACTCAATTTACCAGTCTTATACAACATTTATCAGTGGTGCAAAAGCGTTGCTTACTTCTGAAAATATCAACTGTAATACCCACATCGGAATTATTAAGGATTTCCACACCAATTTTGTGGCGAAGGGAATTATTACAGTTGCAGGATCAGATTTTGAATCTCATTTGTTAAAAATGAATCAAAATGAACCAACTGAAGCATTTGCTCAGCAATTTTTAGCTGAGGCAACTGATTTTGTAAAGAAAATTGTTGAATACAGAAAGCAGCAGGTTACTGTGAATTAATACATGAAGAAAGCAAAGGTTACATTGGTGGGTGCTGGTCCTGGTGATCCGGATTTAATTACTCTGAAAGGATTAAAAGCTTTGGCAGATGCTGATGTAGTACTTTATGATGCTTTGATTCATCCGGATATTTTGAAATATGCTCCTGCAAATGCTGAAAAGGTTTTTGTGGGAAAGAAAAAGGGGGTATGTCAGACTCCGCAGGAAGAAATCAATAAACTGATCGTGGATTATGCATTTTCAAGAGGTCATGTAGTAAGACTAAAAGGAGGAGATCCTTTTATATTCGGACGTGGACATGAAGAAATGCTTTACGCACGCTCTTTTAATATTGAAACCACTGTAATTCCCGGTATTTCAAGTTCTATTTCTGTACCTGAATTGCAGGGAATCCCACTAACCAGAAGAGGGATTAATGATAGCTTCTGGGTTTTGACCGGGACAACGAAAGAGCACCAGCTTTCAGCAGATATAGAAGTCGCAGCAAGTTCAAATGCAACCGTTGTGATACTGATGGGGATGTCTAAGCTGAAAGAAATTACTGAGATATTTATAGCGCATGGAAAAGCTGATTTGCCGGTGGCGATAATTCAGAATGGTACAATGCCTGATGAAAAATTTGCTCTTGGGTCTGTATCTACTATAGTAGATGTGGTAAATGATCAGAAATTAAGTTCACCGGCTATCATTGTAATAGGAGAAGTAGTAAGTCTGCATCCTGAATATGTAACAGAATTTGTTTACCAGAATAAACTCAATATAGAAAAGGGCAGAGAAGTGGAGAACAACAAGCTTAAAAGTTTTTTTAAATATTTTAACCGAAGATAGGCTGAATGGAGAATATGTCAGAAAGCGGGAAAGGGAATACACTCTTTCCTGTTTTTTTTAGGTTAGATAAATTAAGAACTCTGGTAGTTGGAGCCGGAGCTGTTGGACTGGAAAAAATGACAGCCTTGCTTTCGAACTCTCCTGAAGCAGAAATAACTATAGTGGCTCCGGAAATAAGAAATGAGATTGAAGAATTAGCTTCTAAATATCCTCTTGTCAAACTAATCAAAAAGAAATTCGAAGCTTCCGATCTGGAGGGTATGGACCTTGTTGTTTCTGCTACTAATATTACCGAACTGAATAAGCAGGTATGGAAGGAAGCCAAATCCAGAAAAATACTTTGTAATATTGCAGATACTCCTGATTTATGCGATTTTTATCTCGGATCTATTGTTAAAAAAGGAGACCTGAAAATTGCAATTTCCACCAATGGAAAATCACCAACCTTTGCAAAGAGAATGCGTGAAATGCTGGAGGAAGTATTGCCGGATAATATTAATTCAGTGTTGGAAAATCTGAATAAAATCAGAGAAAAATTAAAGGGCGATTTTGAATACAAAGTGAACAAGCTAAATGAGATCACCGAAGTAATGAAAAAGAAACCCTGATACTTTAACACCTTAATACTATAACACCTTAACACTTTTCAATATGAAAGAAATATCAGTAAAAGAACTAAAAGAACTACTGGATAAAGGAGAAGATATCCAGGTTATTGATGTGCGAGAGCCTTCAGAATTTCAAGCAGCTAATATTGGTGGTATATTAATCCCTCTTGCAACAGTTCCTCAAAACGTAGATAAATTTTCAAAGAATAAAAAAGTAGTGGTGCATTGCAGAAGCGGCAAAAGAAGCGAAAACGCCATAAGATTTCTTGAGACCAACCACGGGTTTAACAACCTATACAATCTCACCGGTGGTATTCTTGCTTACAAGAAGGAAATAGATCCTACGCTAAACGTATCATAAATAAACTCAAAACTCGAAACTCGAAATTCGAAATCGGACTCCTTCGAGTTTCGAGCTTCGAGTTTCGAATTTTAAATCCTACTCATCCTGGGCATCCTTAAATCCTAGTTATATTCTGAACCTCAACAACCCAATGGCCAGTGAATAATTCGGTTTGTTTTGCGACAGATATGTTACTATATCTCTTGTAGCAACACCAAATTCCCAGGTTCCGTTTTCTCCTGCTATAATCATAACTCCAAAAGGAATATTAGCTTTTCCTGTATAGTTACCACCAAGGTTCATTCCGGTTGAAAGCTTAATCCATCTTACAGGGTAGACATCTCCTCCTACAGCAATTATTGGTTTTTCAATATTTCCTGCAGCTTTGTTTATCGGGGCAACTAAATCTATACCTACTTCTGCCAGATCATTTAGTTTTACACTACCTCCAAGTCTGAACATTGTCGGTAGAGATACCACTAGTTTTTCTTCTCCTTTCCATTTGAAAAATCCTTGTCCTGCTACAAGATTCGGGGCTTCGGCGAACAGATTATAGCTAGCCATACCCTCAGTGGAAATGGAGACTAAAGTGCTATCTTCCATTCTGTAAATGTTTCCTCTGTAAGTTACGCTACCTATATTAGTAATAGCCATGGCAACTTTAATTTTCTCATTAAATACTGCATTCACACCGATATCAAAGCCATAACCCTGACCAATCGGTTGGTAATTAGTATTGTTTACGGCAGAAGGATTTGTGTTTGCAGCTACGCCGAAATCAATATCAAGGGCGGGGTTAAATGCTCCGACAGCACTAAGCCTTCCGCCTCTGGAGTGTGCGTCTATATAATTGAATCCCTGTACATATTTAAGTCCTATTCCACCCGAGATAGTAAGCAGGTCAGTAGTTATTATTTCCCTACCATAGGCCACATTGTAGGTCCTATACCAATGATTTTTCATGGTAGAACCTGCAAGCAATTGTCCTAAAGTAAATTGATTGACAGATCTTATACCTCTGGCTATACTATCAGGATGATGGTAGCTTTGCGAAGGATCATTGGGTACTCTCCGCCCATCTTTCAGCTCTAACTCATTAAAATAACTTGAAGTTTTTCCCAGAAACATAAGCTCTGTCATTGGTCCGCTAAATCTGGAAAACCAGCTGTAGCTTTCAGTGACAGAAAATGCCAAACCACCCATTTTTTCAGTTTGGATAGCAAATCCGAGAAATGTAACATCGAAATTGAGCGCTACAGGTTGATTTATAAAGTTATTAGCTGCCTGTACCTTTTGATTGTAGTCAAAATTTACACTATTGATGTCCAGAAGGCTTTGCTTGAAGTCACCTTTTTTTATTGCAGAGGTATAGGCAGAATATGATCCTTCTCCAAGACCTATAGTAAAATGTTTGGTCTCATATCTTGTCTTATATCCAAGATTGGCGGGGTTTATACCTATGGCCTGGTAGTCCGTAACAAAACTTGTAGCTACTCCTGCACGGCCGGTTGCAGTAAAAGCGGCACCTTCATGTTGGGAGTAAGCAAAAAAAGAAATGAAGAATAGGGACGATGAAAGTAAAAGTTTTTTCATAGGAAGTTTGGGTTTACTTAATATAAAATTAGCCTTTTTGCAGGTACTTTTTCTGTTTTTTTCTTTATTTTCTTGTAGCAGCTCTTTTAATTGCCTTATTTACAAAAAAGTAAAGCCCTGCTATAGAGATGATTGTGAGTATTGAAAAGCTAATTTGAGAAAGGTCCGAATGACCTGGGTTTTTATAGATATTAATAAGTTCTTTTGTTTGCATACCTATGTAAACAAACAACATTGTCCGGGGAAGCATCCCGGCAAACCCGGCAACAAGAAATTTGATAAAATCAGCTCTCAAAAATGACAGTAAAAAATTCATCAATGCAAATGGTAAAACGGGTGAAATTCTTGAAAGAAATATCACAGACATTTCATTTTCTTTTAATTCTTCCTTGATTTTTCTTGCCTTTTCAATGCCGGTAAGGGTCTCATTCAATTTTCCATTGTCGGCTTTTCTCGCCAGCCAATATCCTATTGCAGAAGCGATCAGATAACCTGGTATTACGAAAAACAAAGAGGGCCAACCAAAGAAATATCCCGAAGTGGTAGCTACAAAAGTGGTGTGCATGAATGCCAAAGCCATTCCAAAAGATATCAATATGTATATTATGGTCCATTCAGCATAGGAAAACGCAGATATTGTTTCCTGATATGTGAAAACTAAATATAATATCACCGATTCGGTGATGAATGGCATTAGAGCAGCATAAATCAGCAAAACAAATTCTGCCTTGTTCCTTTTTATAATATCAATCCATTGCATATCGATTATTTTCCTGATTTGCTTGTGCTGTTCAAAAATTCATTTTAATTGCAATGGTAAAATTAATATAATTGTTTTCAGAGACTAAAACTTTAATGATAATATGAAGTTCGGAACCAAAGCAATACATGCCGGTGTACAGGCTGATCCTCAAACCGGAGCTATAATGACTCCAATATATCAAACATCTACCTATGTTCAGCAATCACCAGGTATACATAAAGGTTATGAATATTCAAGAACTCACAATCCTACCCGGACAGCTCTGCAGCAAAGCATTGCTGCTCTTGAAAATGGTAAATTCGGGTTGTGTTTTGCTTCTGGTATGGCAGCTACCGATACTATCATAAAATTGCTTTCTGCCGGTGATGAAGTGATATCTACCAATGACTTATATGGAGGTACTTACCGGATTTTCACAAAAGTATTCGCAAAGTATGGGATCAAATTTCACTTTGTCCCTATGGATGATCTTGCACTTGTGGAAAGTAAAATCAATGATAAAACCAAGCTGATATGGATTGAAACTCCCACTAATCCGCTTTTGAATATTATTGATATAAAAAGCATTGCAGCAATAGGTAAAAAAAGAGGTATTACTACAGTGGTGGATAATACTTTCGCTACACCATATTTACAGTTGCCGTTAGAGCTGGGAGCGGACATTACGGTGCACTCCGTAACAAAATACCTTGCAGGACATTCTGATGTCGTTATGGGAGCAATAGTGGTCAATGATAAAGACCTTCACGACAAATTAGCATTTATTCAAAACTCCTGTGGGGCAGTGCCTGGTCCTCAGGACTGTTTCCTTGTATTACGTGGAATAAAAACCCTGCATCTTAGAATGGAAAGACATTGTAGCAATGCAGAGGCTATTGCAAATTTTCTGTCAAGTCATCCAAAGGTTGATAAAGTCTATTATCCTGGCCTGTCAGGTCATAAAAATCATGCTATTGCAAAACAGCAAATGAAGCAATTCGGGGGAATGATATCTTTCACACTGAAAGGTGATAAAATGGAAGATGCTATTGCCTTTCTTGAAAAAGTAAAAATCTTTTGCCTTGCTGAATCTCTTGGAGGGGTAGAGTCTTTATGCGGACACCCCGCTACGATGACACATGCAAGCATACCTAAGGAAGAAAGAGAAAAAGCCGGACTTAAAGATTCACTTATCAGGTTAAGTGTAGGAGTGGAGGATGTAGAGGATTTGATTGAAGATTTGAAGCAGGCAATCAGTTAAGTTAAAGTTTAAAGTTAAAAGTTTAAAGAGTGGTGGTATAATGCTCCATTACTTTAAACTTTTAACTTTGAACTTTAAACTTGCTTAATTTCCCTCCAGCAACTGAAACAACTCATCCAGTTTTGGAGTCAGAATAATTTCGGTTCTCCTGTTTTTTTGTCTGGCTTCTGCAGTTTTACCTTCAGCAACAGGCAGGTACTCGCTTCTACCTGAAGGGACGATTCTTCTTGGGTTGATTCCGGAGGAAGCAAGTATTCTTGTAATCTCCGTAGCCCTGAGCACGCTTAGATCCCAATTGTCTTTCATTCCGGCTGTTCCTCTTGAAATAGGTACATCATCGGTGTGTCCTTCCACTGCTATGTTTATGTCGTTTTGATCTTTGATTGCTTCAGCCAGTTTTTTCAATGCTTCAATACCTTTTTTATCCACACTGGTGCTGCCTGACTGGAACAACAATTGCTCAGAAAGTGAAACATAAACTTTACCGTTTTTTACATTTACAGTAAGGTCGCTTTCTTTAAAACTTAGCAAGGCTTTGCTCACTTTATTTTTAAGATCGGTAACAGCCTTTTCTTTATCAGCAAGTATTTTCTCCAGCTCTTTTACTTTATTTTCCCGTTCCTGAAGGTTGGCCTGAAGGTCAGTGATCTTCCTTTCAGATTGCAGGAGTTCGTTTTCTCTTCTTGTAAGGTCTTTACTTAATTTTTCCAGTTCTGAAGCGCTTTGAGATTGCAGTTTACTATGATTTTTTAATAACTGCTCATAAGTTTCATTTAAATCTCTGTAGTTTTTCTGTGTTTTTCTCAAAACGATACCGGTTGAGGTGGTGTCCTCTACCAGTCTTTTTCTATCTCTTGTCAGGTCATCAATCTGATCGGAGTATTTGGCATTTAATGCCTGTGAGATTTTAAGATTTTCTTCACATTCAGCTTTGTCAGCCTCCAAAGCCGATTTTCTTACATTAAGATCATCATACTTCTTTTTGGTAACACAGGAGAAACCTGCAAACCCTATAAAAAGAATGAAAAAAAACTGTGGAATTCTTTGTCTGGTCATATATTGTAAGGGTTTTTGATAAACAAAATTAAACATTAATTCCTTGTATTTTTGCCGATGTTTATAACTTTTATTTGGCTATGGACCTTTAAAAATGTCTTTTTTGGTCTCAGGCCTCAGAAATTGCAAAGTTTATAATAAATTGAACAACGAAGAAAATCTGATAATTATATGAACAGCACATCAATGCTTAAAACTGATGCTTTAAAAGGCAAGGTAATTTTGGTAACCGGTGGCGGTACCGGTCTGGGTAAATCAATGGCAAAGGAATTTCTTTTCCTTGGAGCAGACTTGATAATTGTCAGCAGAAAGGAAGAAGTACTTAAAGCAGCGGCAGAAGAACTTATGAGCGAAACAAAAGGTAAAGTACACTATTTTAGCTGCGACGTTCGTGAGTACCTTGAAATTGAAAAAATATTGCAAACCTGCTTTGAAAAATGTGGTAAAATTGATGTGTTGGTAAATAATGCTGCAGGTAATTTTATAAGTCCGACCGAAAGACTATCCAATAAAGCTTTTGATGTGGTGACAGATATAGTTCTTAGAGGTTCTTATAATTTCACTTTGGCATTAGGCAAGGAGTGGATCAATAGAAAAAATCCCGGAACTGTATTGAATATTGTGACAACGTATGCTTCCACAGGTTCAGGCTATGTTGTTCCATCTGCTATTGCTAAAGCAGGTGTCCTTGCCATGACCAGATCACTTGCTTCTGAATGGGGAAAATATGATATAAGAATGAACGCCATTGCCCCGGGACCTTTCCCGACTGAAGGTGCATGGACCAGACTATTCCCAGATGATGTAGCAAATCTTTACAGTGTAGAAAAAAGGATACCTGTGAAAAGAGTAGGACAGCACCATGAGTTGGCGAACCTTGCTTCCTACCTTGTTTCTGATTATTCTGCCTATATCAACGGTGAAGTAATTACCATTGATGGAGGAGAATGGCTTCGAGGTGCTGGTGAATTTAACTTTCTCGAAGACGTTCCTTCTCAGGTTTGGGATGAAGTGGAAAAGAAGGTCAGGAGGAAAGGGAAGTAGGGTGGGGAATTAAGAATTAAGAATTAAGAATAAGGAATGTTGAATGATGAATGATGAATGTTAAATTAATGCCATTAAGTTAATGGATTTTTCAAGTTGATTTACAGTTTGAATTGTATTTTTTCCTTAACTTAAACTTTCTAGGAAAACATTGACCTTTCCGACTGTATTCTATTTTAGAT
>JBKBUF010000002.1:0-271067 GCA_046290815.1 Cytophagaceae bacterium
CCGACGGAAGCATCAGAAAAGTTACCAGTATTAAAAATTTTATAAGCCTTAACATCTATACGTTGGTTATTAATTTTAAAAAATAAATGTTATTTATTGTTTAAATGATTAACTACTTAATTTCACAATTTACATTTGAAGATTTTTGTCCTGAAAAGTCCCACATAAAAACCGAAAGAGATTTTGCAAATTTTTGTTGTGTTTCATCAATTGGTACCTCAATAGCAGCAGTCCCGTTTATTATATTAAACTTCTTCTCGCTGGTAGATAGGTAAACAACTTTTACACCATTGTCTTCAGACACAGTTGCCAGCGTCATCATTAAAACTGTTGATTCTTCTTTGAGGACTTCAATATGAAGTATATTTCCAACTTTCCAATCAGGTGCTTTAATCTTAATTGATAAATAAGGAGATCCATTAACAAATTCCGGAACTAATGTTGCTTTTACTTCTGACAAAATTGGTGTCTGAGCAAAAGAACAATTAGCCAGAAATACAAAAGTTGCAACAACAAAAATTCTAAATGATATAAATTTCATAATTAAAAATTTTAGCAATTTATTAATGACCTTCTACAGTAATTCCGATGGATGGAGATACAACCGTTTCCAATGGCCTGGTAATGTCAGGCGGTGTGTTAGTCTTAACTTCATAGGCATCTCTGGGAACATGTGTAGTTGCCGGAGGCCTTGGATCACATACCACATTTCCATTGCCATCAACAACTTGAGCCGTTTTTACCTTATTGCCATTAACCATTTTATAATAGTACAATGGATAATCGTCTCTACGGCCATCGTTATCCGCATCAACATATTGCATGTTTTCATTACACATACTAACTATATCTAATTCTATAAACCAGTGTTCGGCTTGTTTATGAGCAGTATATTCATAATATGAAAACGGAGAATATATGGATTGACATTCAACGCCGTCAATAGGATGTTGTGGTATTCCGTTTGTGCCGTAACTACAACACAATTGCATTGCACCTATACCGGCAGGACAATCACCTGGACGTCCTCCAACACCTAATTCCAGATCTGAAAAATTACTGTTAGGCCCCAATTCATTCTTTTTTGTACTTACAAGTCTGCACTGGGTTGTAACACATGAATAAGTCGTTAATGGACATTGAGTTTGACATTGTTTTACTAATTCATCAACAATAAGCTCTATGTCTTCCTTATTAACTATGTTATCAAATTCAGATCTTTTACAACCTTCAAATACATAACACCTGTTTGTAAACATATCCATTACTGCTTTCCTGAATTCCGGTCTTCTTTCTTCGCAACGGTTAATACACTGGGATTTTTTCTTTGTTGCCATCATTTCCACAAATGAGATATCTTCTTTCTCCTGAGTCTGCAAATAATCTGTTTTACTATTGTCAGAAGTTGCTTTCAGTCCAGGAATTTTAGAGGGTTGAACATTCAACACTTGAGGTGGTAATCCGGTGATATTTTCAAATTGGGCAGCATCAACATATTCCAGTCCTGTTTCATTCTCATATTGAGGCGGCACCTTATACCACTTTTTCTGTTGGCTCATCCAACTGCAAGTCATGTCTTCATCTGGCTCGAATGGATTATATTCTCTATATGCTTTAAGTAATTCGAAAAAATATTGTCTTTGACTGCAAGACCAGTCTTCCTTAGTATAAGGGCAGTTGATTTCACCTATACTGCAAAAGTTCCTGACATTATATTTTTTATCAACTGGGTCTTCGTAAGAGCCATTGCAGTTGGCATCATAATTTTTCTTTTCCTGATCAGGAATTTCTTTGCAAAACACAAACGGATTGGCATTATTTTGCATACAACAAGGAACTTTTTTACCATTTGAGTCATAACAATCATTAGGATCCTTATAACAAGTCATAGCTTCAAGTATTGGATAAGTATCATCTGCATACTCGAAATACTTGAAGGCATAGATTGGATTCTTTATGTTTGGGAATAAGTGTTTGATCTTCTTTCCGTCGTGAATTACATTTAGGTCTGCGTCGGTCTCAACAGGGAGGTCCTCAAAACTGATCGGTCCATAATCAGGAGATTTATACTTGCATGAATTATATTTTCCAGGACCAAAATCTTGAGGAATTCTAAACTCACCTACTACCCCTGGGCTATTAGAATTGCACTCTGGTGCAGGCTGTAATATATCAGCAAATTTGTAACCGGTACATTTTAAAAACATATCTACACCATGAAATACATACCTGATTTGTTCTTGCTCCGGTAATCCTACACCTGGAGTTTGCATGTCTCTCATTTTCTTTGAAAGCTTTTGTTTGGCAAGCCACTTCATTAAACCAGGCATACTTTTCATTCCTTCATCAAAATGATCATCATGTGGTTTACTGCTGCCACCATTTTGTTCATCTACACCATTTGACACGCTTCCGCCACCCTGCATATCATCTATTGCCATGTTGGGATCAGGGCAATAGGCATCCACCAGCATCATTACAATTCCATTCCAGCAAGCGGCTAAATCGGCACAACGATATTGAGTTTGAGGAATCATGCTTTCGTTAGCTGGAGTACAAGGATCCAGCTCAGATGGCTCAGGATTTGAGGTTTCTTCCGGTGCGTTTTCTCCTGATCCATCACAACTGTATTTATCCGTAAGCATGTGATGCACCATCTGGTTAAACTCACCTTCCTTCCAGCCTATCATGTAACTGTAGAAAATGTGTTTTGCTTCTTGAACGGATCTTTCACGATCACACTCAAGTAACATAGAAATTGCATAGCCCTCAAAATCAGGAAAATATTCCGTATACTCAGGATTTGTCAGATATTTGAAATTTACATCTGCTTTATTATCATCCCCCTCATGGTCTTCGTCAGTAGGAAACTTATTTTTTACCGGACTAGTGAGCATGTTTTCAGTCGGAGGGCACTTAAACCTTGGAGTATAATTTAAATTGATTTTAATAAAAGGACAGCATTCTGAGGAAATTACAGCAAATAAGGGTGGATTACCTTCCTGAAATGGATGTGTGTTCAAAATTCCTGAAGCTCCATAAACCTTCAAAGTAACTCCATTAGGCTCGTTGCCAGCAATAGCCCTTGCCAGAAGGTCATTATAAAATTGATGAAGTTCTTCCGGACATTGTACTGCCTCCATCCTTCCGATTATCCAATTTTTTAGAGGGCCAATTTGAGCTTCAATCTTGGCTTCCTGATTGTCAAGGGTGATTTCAATTTTTTCACCAGGTATAAGTTTCTTTTCTATTACATATGTACCGGCAGGCAAGGAAATAGGCATGCTTACTCCAGACGGCTTAACCCATTTGCCAGAAGTAACCAAAAAATACTCGCCAGTTTTGCTATCACATGAAGTTACAATTTTACAATCGTTTAAATCTTCCCTTGTGATTTGATAAGATAAAACTATATCAGCTGCAGGATTGTCAATATTATGAATTATAACTTTTACAGTATAATGACAATTTGCATTAACATCTGCACAAGCCATTTCAAATTTTTTGCACTCAATCATATATTCAGGTGCAATAGTTGATGGTTCTGTAAATACAATTCTCTTAGAGGAAACATAGCCTTCACTTGTCTTAACGCCTCCTACCAGTTTATCAGAAACGTTGATTTCGGATGGATTGGAAAGAGGAAGTAATTTTGAATTAGGGTCGTCAATAAAAGTGAGTGCGGTAGCGATCACATGTCCATCTTTTCCCTGATAAGAAATTGAAGCGATATTATTTTGATCTACTGTTATTATTTTTTGAATACTTTCATGATTCGGAGCTTCACTTCCAAAAAGCGCGAGTAACTCATCTTTAGAAGGTGTCCCATAAAAGGTTTTTACTGTCTTTCCTTTACCATCTTCATTTCCAATCATATGTTTTTTACCTACCCCAGATTGTTCCTTTACTCTTCCTGTACCATCCTCATAAAATAATACCCTGGAATATGGATATCCTTCTGCTGAAGGAACATTGTTGTTTCCTGAATAATATGACCCGGCAGAGGTATTTGAATCGATAGGTTTAGGATTACTTTCTGTTTCATTTCCATCAAAGTCATTTTCACCGTATAAATGACCATCTGTAGTTACAAAATTATTTTTATATCCCTGAAGCTTTCCTGATACAGGTGTCGGCAGGGTTTTAAGCGCAGGTCTTCCCAGGTTATCCTGTATAGTTTGAGATGTTATAGTTGTGTTATCTGAAGGAATATGTACCTGAGTTTGTTTTTCCTGTAAAAGCCCATTTGCATAAGTGATACTTTCCTTAATCTTATTTTCTTCAGTAAAGGTTCTGCTATAAATGTAATTTTTAGGATCATCAGCATCATGAAAGAAGAAGAAGTGAGGCCCTGAAGAAGGTAAATTTACTGTTGTTCCGGTTAAGGGAGAAGAAGAGTTCCAGTCACCATAATTTTTATTGTTACCAACTCCACCATCAAAATAATTTCCTATTGGTCTTACTCTCCACACATAAAAGCCTGTTCCCTCAGAAATAGTAAGTGATAACTGCTTTAAGTCTTTTTCGGTTTCAATGGTAACGGCTTTTGACCAATCAATTTCAGCTCTAATGTTTCCTTCAGTAAATTTTTTTGCTGGGTCATTGTTATACAACCTTAGCAACTGGAATTGATAGTTTGGATAATGATAAGTTGTTCCCCAGTTGAAGTTAGCTGCTTTACCTGAAGATGTAGGAGTGATTAATGTGATTTCAGAACCTTTCATTCTTACGTCAATCCCATATTCAATTTCGTATGAAATTGATACTTTAAGATTACTTTTCGCTGGATTGTAACTCAAAGCCGGAGCTTCCATTTGATCTGTAACAACAAAGTGAGAAATTTGTAAACGGTCAATGTCAAAACCTGTTTGACTTGCTATAATAGAAATTCTATCCTTAAGGTCTCTGGAAATGGAAAATTCCGGATTATCATTATCAATCAAAACAGAATAATCTTTAGTAAAGATTTCATTAGAACCCGCAAATGCTGAATATTTAAAATCAACTTTTAGTTTAAAATCTGATCCGTATCCTTTTTTGCCAAATGAGTAATTTCCACCAAAGTTTGAATAAATAATTACCTTTCCTGCCTTTACCTTTTTATCAAATGCTGTAATAACAGGTAAATTTAATGAAGCGTTGATTGATGGATTATTGGAAGATACATTTGAAGCTGTAGATGCATCTTTATAAAGTCCTTTATTTTGTCCATAAGAACTACTACAAATTACAATAAAAAAAAGAGCGGCTGAAAAAAATCTATTAAACTTCATTTCTTTGATGTTTTTCTGTTATCGATAAATTCGTAATTTTTATATATTGATTGAAGTTTACCCTGGTCAGTAAATACCATATTCTCTGCCTTGGTAAAAATCTTTTCCTTAGAATTATAATTAAGTGAATTGTATGTAATGATTTCTTCCTTTTTTGGAGATTGAGGAAGGAAAAATATCCTTGTTTGGTAAACACGTTTCTCTTTCAAATCATACGAATAAATAATTTTATTAATCATGGTCGCGTTTTGCATAAGATTATCCGGTATAAGAGTAATTTCTTTAACCTTTTTACCTTCTGTTATAGTTTCCATGCAGCTTTGAACAGTACTTCTTTTAAATAGGGTATCCTGTATGGTAGCAAAAGCTTCTACTTTATCCACCTTATTCCTTAATCCACCATCTGCCCGTACAATTAATTTTTGAGGATGAATTATTGTAAAAGTATTTTTTTCGTCCATATACATATTTAAATATGAACTTTCATATTGGACTTTGTCTCCTTTAATCAAAACAGTAGTCTTTATATCAGTGTCTGGTATATCAAGTCCCTTTTTGTAAATTGTTTTTACACCCATTTCCAACTTGTATGTTTTAGCAGGATCCGGATTTTTATATTGTAACATTCGTTGGGAGTATTCCTTTAAAATGTTAATGCAATCTTCTCCGTCCGAATACGAACCGAAAGAACTTGTTAGAAAAAAAACAATAATCAGTACTTTTGTCATTTGTCAATATTTTTTCTATCAACTTTCTTGGTGTTGTATTGGGTTTCCTGAATAGTTTTTAATCCTCTTTCAGTTTCCACAAGCTTCCTTACAAGTTTTCCTTCATCATTATATTGGTAATATAATCCGAAATGCTGATCATCAAATTGAGCTATTAATCTAAGCGAAGCAGGATCATAAACGTAACAGGAAACCTGAGCGTCTAATGGCTGATATCGGACATCATCTATGTAAATATTTTCATTGGTCTTATCATATTCCAAGGTGAAATTGACACTGGATTCTTCAATGGAGGCCAGGTGCTTATGAGAAATCTCAAAATAATATAACGACCATTCGCCAGTTTGCGCAACTTTCACACCTTTGGCTTTAGCCGGACTTGAAGAAATATTTAATGCCAAATAATTTTTCAGAGGTTGATCGGTTTTTAACCATAACATCAAAATAGCTCCTTTTTCTCTCACATGATTTGTCAATGGCATGTTTTGAAGAACAGTAAATGGAAAACTTGAAACTGCCATTGATTTTTTGCCAGAGTGGCCACTACCGGATGCAGCTGAAGAATTTTCGAAATCCTGAAAATATAAGCTGTTGTATTCACAATTATTACTAACCGCAATAGGCATTGTATTGCCATACCCGAATCTGGCAGAAGAAGGAATATTAAGTACATCTGTTTCTTCAAGTGGCATGCCATGAGGAGAGTATTTAACTACTTCACTTGTTTTAATCCAGTTACCTGATTGAGATGTAGAGTTATAATTAAATGGGACAAAGGATGAATACAACCCGGAATTATAAACCGGCTGGGCATTTATTGAGGTTACATTCGTTTTAAATACATATTGTTGATAAGGTCGATATATTTTATTTAGTGCAGTCAAATCGCCACTAATTCCATAATCTGATTTTATAGATTGGTCGAACCAGCTAGAAATATTTTGACCTTTATTAAAAGTTTGGATTTTAGCATCGATGATTGCAGATAATGGAATTTGGAAACTACCAGATTGTGTTATGGGGTTCCCGTTTGCACCATAGGTAATATATGTACCTGTAGGCAATGAAATTTGATTACTTCTAGATGTTCCTTCGATTCCGTCAACTTCGGATAACCTGCCCATTTCAGGATAATACCAATATGCAGGAACCAATATATTGTAAATACTTCCATTATGTGGCAAACAATTAGGTTCAGCTTTGTCATATATATCGGTATTTCTGGTAACAAGTGGCTGACCAGTTGCTTCATCGAATGCAAGATAATCTGTTGCCGTCCAGACACCATCCTGGTATACTTTCACACTTTTTTGTATAACAGGATAGCTAATAACCTTACTGGTTGAATGTAAGCTTATAATATTTTCCGTATATTCAAAAACAGGCATAAATGTTAAAAAAGGCGGCGGTGGAGTTGATAAACCAATACTGATATCTACCTCTAAGGTAAAATCTAAGATTCTTTCTTTTAAAGACCTCATGTCCATCGCAACATCCATTTCTTTACCAGGCGAATCCCAGTCTGCAATGATTGCGCCATTAGAATTTTTCTTTAATACTCTCACTTTTTCACCTGGTTCAAAGTATGTAAACTCCTGAGCTGAAACCAGAAATACTTTGTCACGATTTGTTTTATAAGTGGAATATTTGCCGGTATAACTGGCAACTGATTTTGGTTGCCCATGCATATTATTAACTATAAATCTAAAACCTTGCGTTGCCCATAACTTTTTAGAGTTGTAGGAGAATACTCCTGCATTTATGGGGGCATTATCTTTGGCCAGGTTATCCAATATATTGCTGTATTCTACTCCGGATCCCGTTAATTCAAATACACGACCGTCTGAATTACTTGATACAGGTCTATCATATGATTTATCTAATGGATAATCTTTAGCTGTATTGTAATTGTGAATTGTAAAGCCAACTCCTGATTTGCCCTGAAAAATATTTTCTACCACTACCCTGGAATGACCAACGGATGCGCCCGGAAGCAAAGATTCTCCTATAGGTCCTTCTGTTTGTTCTTTGTCTTTTCCAATGGTATGTCTGCTAAACCAACTTTGTTTTCTTTTTGGTATAAATTCCACTAAAGGGTTTTCTTCACGCATAGAAGAAGGCTCATTAGTTGCTACACCACTGCTCAATCCGTCTTCATCCTGATAATAATAATTACTTCCATAAATTACACCAACATCCCCTTCTCCATCACTAAAACCAGGATCATAGGTTAATAATCTTTTTACTCTGATTCCCCCTCCTTTTTTAGCCTTACACATTGGTATCTTAAAATAAGAAAGATCTTTATTTAAATTGCGGCATACATCTCCTTTTGGTGGAGGCTGAACCCGATGATTTAAGATATCGGAATGAAGAAAATTTATAATACCAATTGCAAATCCCATTTTTTGAAGAAAAGTAATCATATCCTGAGCAAGATTATCATTACTTTCACCTTCATCTGCTAAACCTTGTACTATTGAAGTGTAACCATCATATAAATTACTTTCGCACTCTGAATTATTGTCAAAATATTTACCGATTCGGTTGGTTGAATAATAATCATAACAACCTTGTCTTGGTGTTAAGGAATAATTTCGATCTCCTGTATCATATCCACTACCTGCTCCATCTAAGGTAATTACAACATCAGAACCTACAAGTTTTGCCTCCTTAACTCTTGCGTATCCATCTATGTATTCAGACTTACAATCATTAATTTGCGGTACATTATCCCCGACTAATTGAAATAGAAATTTAAAGTAAATCCGTCCTCTATCATTTGCATATAACTCCTCTAATTTTTGCGCAATTTTTTGTTTGGTGGATAAATCTGTCACTCCGATTTCATCCAGATTCAAGGTATATTGAGGTGATTTATTATAGGAATGGCCAACTCCATCAACAAAACTTTTAAGACTAACCATTGCCATTACATCTCTATCCTGAACATACCTATAATCTTTTTCTTCATATTCCACCAAAATTTCTCCCCCGGAAGGAAGTTTAATTTGTTTTAATTGGTATGCAGCTGGATCATAATTTGCATTTGCCGGTAAATTGCCCTGATATTTCCAGTCCCTCATTTTTAATGATTGTTCTTTACCCAAAGCCTGATTAAATCCCCATGCATCTATAAAGTGGGGGGAATAAGATGGATTTTGAGCTGCATCAGAATATATATTGCTTAGGTTAAAAAAGTCGCCGATTGAACCTGCGTATTTTGATTGTATGTCAGTTGAAAATTCATGCTTATCTTTATATCTATAAAAGAACTCATACGGACTCACTCTGGCATTAATCACCCCTTCATAATCAAACCATACTTTCTTTAAAGTTAATTTTCCTGAGTTTGGATTTGTTGAGTTTAAAGGAAAATTAGAATGCAAATTATTTGGAACATTCTTAACCAGTTCATATGAATAAGCAAAGTTTACAATTTTTATTGGTTTGTTTGGTCTTGAATTTGCAACGAGAATAATTTTTTCCAATCGCTCCATTTCATTATTCCCTTTTCTTGTTTTATCGCTGGTAGATAAATCTCCACTTAATCCGTCCAATCTTTGCTGGTTAGAGATTGTAACACCGGAATATCCTGCATTTGATTTGTTTGTAATAAAATAGGCGGTATGTGTTTTTGTAGATATTTTTCTTAGTAAATGAACTTCTTTTTCTCCTGTAGAAATTGAACCAACATCATCCTTCTTGGTTGAAATTTGATTTGCAGAATAATTTAAACCAACATAAGGAATTTTCCACCTATAATTATCATGGATTTTGTCATATTCAAATTTTGTCCAACCACCAAAATCCATATTATCAGCACCATTATTATTCACATCTACATAATCAGCAGTAGTTATTTGAGTAAGAAGGTAGCTTGTGGCGTATTTAGCACCTTCTCCCATTCTTGATTCTCCTACTACAGTCTTATAAGAATTGAGCTGACCTTCTTCAACACCATTGCTGGATATTGGTGTAGATTTAAAGGCCAGTTTTTTATCTAAAATCTCGTCCCTATCAGGATGAACATCAACCGATAGTTGAATTTCATTTTTTGTATAGACTGGTCTTCCATATTCGTATTTTGAACCATCTTCTTTTACAATCTCAAAACCGGTTATTCTGTCTCCTGAAGTATTATCTTTTTTTAGGGGTTTAATATAAGATGATCTTCCTAAATTTCTTGCCGCCTGATCAGCTGCGGAATTATTTACATAATTATAAAAAGAAGGCACATTAGGAGATGCCCCCTTAATAAAAGGAATATTTGGATTAACAATTAGGTTTGCAGTTTCTAATGAATTACTATTTGAGAACTCAACTTTTCCTCCTAAATCATTGGTAAACCGTGCTACTGCTTCTTTTGATTTATCAAATTGAATTGATTCTGCATTCCCTGGTTTGCCCCAATCCTTCACTCTGAATTTGCTATTACCAACACCAAAATTTAAACCAACACCAATATTGGTACCTACCATCACTTCCACACCAGTGTTTAGACTGGTAATATTTGATTGAACATAGTTGGGGTAATAATGTCCGGAAGATAAATTATGCATTCTGAATCCACCTGATAACCCTTCTCCTGTTAGTGAAAACATGTCGTAGTTTGCAAATGGAATTCCAATAAAAATGTCTCTTTGATCAAAATCACTTTGTTTTTCAAGAAAGTAATCAGATAGTTTGGGGACATTTTCATTTTTATAATCATTTTTATTTAAACTATGAATATATCCATTTGCTACATAGTCAGATACTGGTACATTATGCTGCATATTAAATGTTCCGCCCCAGCCTAATTCAACTCCAATTGGGGCCTGACTTGGGTTCGCTTGAAATGATGTATTAAAGTTCATCCCAAATCCTTTATATTGTGGTGTTACCTGCGCCCTTTGCGAGGATTCAAAAGCAGTTAGACCATAGGTAGAAATACCTGCATTTGACATTATGCCACCTTTAATTTTTTTAAATATTCCTCTCGCATTTTCAACAGCAGCGGACGGTTTATTTTCGGATGCTTCTTGTTGTTGGGTAGGAGCAGTCTCTGTTGCTACTTTTTCTGCAGGTTCTTCCTTCTTCTTCGCTTCTAAAGCTTTAACCTGAGCCCTATGTTTTAATCTATTTAATATTCCTGCAACATTTAAACTTGCTGAAAATGTTATTCCCGATGATGCAACCTGCATATTTAAACTAGCAGCACCTTTAAATCCGCCACCAATTGAATAGGTTCTGTTGAACCCTTGATAGTTATTAAATCTGATAGTTTGTGTTAATTCAATTGAAGGAAATGAACTTTGAGGTTCATGCTGCGTATCCTTAACCAGTTCCCAATCACTTTTACTAAAAAACTCTAATCCTAATTTATCATGAGCAGTTGCAGTCCAGTTTACCTGGCTTCTGTTATATTGTTTAACGGGTGTATTATTATAATCATCCGGAAATCCCCTTACGCCACGATTTATGGCTCCAGGATTTAAACTCCACCCATATCCAACCCAAGAAGCTTCCTCTTCAACGTTTGCACCACTGTGGTAAGAAAGTGATAAAGCATATCCTCCACCGTCAGGTCCAGGTATATTTATTACTGGCAAATTGTAAGTAAAATCCCCTGAAAAAACATTCACCATATCAGTAGTGGCCACCGGTTCAAAACTTGAAAATTCAGGAGATGATGGTCCGGCTGTCAAAGCAAAGACAGCTGTAGGGAAACAAATCTGGGTAAGAATGTTAATAGCTAAAAAAAGTGAAATAGCTTTAACTAAAAATTTCTTTTGTATTTGCATTGACTTAATAATTTTTCTTTAATTTTTTAATGTTTGCCAAAATTTAATTGATGGAATATTCTTCATCTTTTCAGTATCAAAATTAAATTTATTGATACCTGTCATAAATAACTCATCATTAAATACTAATTCTAAATTTTGATTGTTAAGTAGGTTTTCACCATTTACATTGTCTCCAAACACAATAAATAAATTGCTTTTATTACCTATATTATAGGTATTCTCCAGAGTCCACACCAATGGTTTAAAATTCTTTTCGTTCACAACCAAAGTCAAGAAATCATCCAGTTCAAAGTTTAATTTTTCAATACGATCTTTATATTCAGCATAATTATTTATATTCATTGTTAATGGAGAATTTCCATTTGGAGCATCTTTAACTTCTATAGTCAAGAGGAATGTTAATGAACCATTATAGTATAAAATTAAGGAGTCGATATAAGCCTGTGAAGTTTTTTCGCTTCTTTTTAACTCATTAAATGCTAGAAATTCCGGAGGTAAATATTTTATCGTATACGATAAATCCCCAATTGTTTTTGATTTAATAATTCCATTTTCAGGATTGTTTATCCAAGCATGCATTTGCTTTTCAGATGTAAAATCTGATTTGCATGAGCTAAATAAAATCAAAATAAATAATAGATAATGCTTCATTTTACTCCCTGGTATTCTCTATTAAGCTCCTCTAAAATTTCATTTGTTAAGTCGTACTTGTCGTTTCCATATAAAATATTTCCGGTAGATGTAATTCCATAGATAATGCTATAACCTTTCTTTTCTCCGAACCTTTTTATACAATCATTAATCTGATTAATTGTCCCTTGCATTAACTTTTGATTTTCATCTAATGCCATTTTTTCAACATTTTGTGCATAGGAGTCTATTGTTGAAAGTTGCTTTTCTAGCATTAATTTTAATTCAGCCCTTTCTTTTTCTTTGAGTGTCTTATAATCTTTATTAAAGTTATCCAGTGATTTTTGATAGTTAAGTTCTAAGGTATCTAAATTGGCCTGCCAACCATCAATTTTTCTGTCTAGAATATTTTTTGTATCAATCATTCCAGCATAATTTTCCAAGATTATTCCTGTACGCACATAGCCTATTTTAGGTGCGTTAACATGCAAAAAGATAATATAACCGCTAAGAATAACTATCAAACCAGATACTATCCAAATTAAGCTTTTCTGCTCCTTCATGATTTATTTACTCTATTATAAACTGTGCTTTGTAAACCTTAACCTGACCCGACAAAACTAAATCAAGTTCAAATTGATAAACTCCCGCAGTAGCTGAAGATGCATCCCAAGTTAATGATGATGAAGGACCATAAACGCTTATAGGAAGTGTAGAATTAATTTTAGATATTTTTAATGTTGAATTTTCAAATAGTATGTCATTCGGAAGATAAACATTTAAGGTTTTGGTGACAGGATTTAGTTTTTTACCATTCACCAAGTTTGTAGAAACTTCAAGCAAGTTATTTTGTGGTTTTTCATTATAAAAATATATTTCGTTGATCTTAATATCGTAGTAATCACAATTGATTTCTAAAAAGTTTTCCTGAACCTTTGCCTTAACAGATGTTATTTCATTATTCCAATTGTACTTTAACTGAATATCCAAGGGCATACTTGATTCTGCCTCTTGAACTTTAAGATCAATAATAGACTCTGAGCCCTCTACAGGTAAGTTAGGTTCAATGATTAATTCGCTATCGATTCCTCCACTATTTGCTGAAGTTGTAATACCTGGGGCAAATACATCGTATGTCCCTGGTGATACATTTACTGTATTTATAATTAAATATGCCCTTTCTATTATTTCAAAAGTTTTAGTTTGGGAACAATTACCACAGGTAACAACAACTGAATAGACACCTCCATCTAAATTCGTTATGGATTGTCCAGTACTTCCATTAGACCATTGATATGAGCATGATTGAATAGAATTATCACAGTTACAATTTAAATATTGTGCAATGGATGGTTCATTATTCTGAGTGTTTTCAGAGCAAACAGAAACAGCACCAGATATAGATGCACCTCCATTTACTACTAAAGTACCCGAAACTTTAACCGAAGAGCAACCTTGCCCTGTATGACCATTGATAGTCCCAATTAGATTGATATTGCTACTAATTAATTCACTTTTTGCACCTAAATTTAATATACTTCCACCGTTCAGATGGCTAAGTGTATTTACTACGATTCTACCATTATTATTGGTTGTACCATTATTAGTGAATGTTGCATTTACTGAAATAGAACAATTATTAGTGAATATACTTCCACCATTATTTGTAAAATTAGAACCAACAGTGATTTGACCATCATTCACAATTGAGTTACTATTATTTAATTCATTAGTTGAAATGTTTCCTTTATTATTGAGTAAACAGGGATGGTTAACATTAATTACGGAAGAAGCGGTTATGTCCTTATAGTTTTGTAGTTCCCCATTATTTATTCCGATAGACCCTGAAATGATTGTTCCGTAATTTTTTAATAGAAGGTTATTGTTAAGGTTTAAATTAGAAAGTGTCAGAGTCCCATTAATAATTATAGTTCCTCCATTTGTATTAATGTTTGCTGGTGATATGTTTCCACATATGACTAATGTACCCCCGGAAATATTTATATTACCGGTAAAGGATGTTGAAGTAAGACAAACCTTCTCTCCGGCATTAACATTTAAATTGGAAAGATCAGAATTGACAGTATTTGTACAACCGGAAATACAATTTTCAGGACTAATTATAACTGGTGAACAGTTTTCTTGAATGGGATCAAAATCAGGAAAATTATTAACTACAACAGTTGCAGTTCCATCGTCCAATCCAAACCGAGTAACATCTGTTGTATTAATAACCACATCCAAAGGTTCTGCATCAATTAAAACTGTTGAATTAGAAACTTGACATTGGTTGGCATCTGTTATTGTTACTGAATAAGTGCCAGGTCCGAGATTTGACAAGTTTTGAGACTGAGATCCATTATTCCAGACATACGAGTAAGGAGAAACGCCTCCAGAAACTGTTAAATTAATTGCTCCTGAATTATCACCATGACATAATATTTCAGATACAGTTTTATTTACTGTCAGTGGCGAAGATGCTTGTTGAATGGTTACTGAGGTATTGGATACACAATTGTTGGCATCTTTAACTTGTACAGAATATACTCCTGAGCTCAAGCCGGAAAGCGTAGAAGTACTAGCTCCATTATTCCACAAATATGAATACGGTGGAGTTCCCCCTGAAACATTTGTTAAAATTGATGCATTGTTGGGTTGGCAACTTGTAGAGGGATTTAATGTAACACTCAAAGAATTTTGAGGTTGTGTTATAGTAAAATTTTCTGTTACAACACAAGAACCACAGGTGACTGTTACCGAATGATTTCCAGCTGTAAGGTTAGAAACAGATTGACCTGTAGAGCCATTCGACCATGAATAGGAGCAGGAAACAGAAGTAGTAGTGAAATTGGTGCAGGCACAGCCAGTTGGAATAATGGTCGATCCATTAATCTGTGCATTATTACTGTTATAGCAAAACTCAATATTTCCAGAGATTTGAAGGCCCCAATCAAAGACGGCATTACCAGATTGATTTACATTTATCTGAGAACATGCAGATCCAGTTTTGGAAATATTACCACGAGCCATTAAATGTTGTGATTGGATTCTAACTCCCTCTCCAATTGTACTATTATTCCCATGATCAAAAGTCATAGTATTACCAACAGTTATTGATCGGGTAGTGGTAAAATTACCAGATACAGTTAACGAGCCTCCAATATTAAATGAACCGGAATTATTTAAACCTGCGGAAGAAAAGTTGCCAGAAACATTTACAGTACATGTATTAACGAAGGTTGCTTGAGTAAATCCATTTACAGATCCGGCCGTAAATTGACCGTTGTTTGTAAAGTTACCCCCATTTTGAAAATTCCCAGTAATATTAAGTGTTCCCCTGTTAAGAATAGGTCGTGAATTGTTAGTCAAATTACCATTAAGATTCATTGTACCATGGTTTTCTACCTCTCCACTGTTTATGTCCAGATTAGTGAGGTTAATTGTCCCATAGTTTCTAAAATTAGCATTATTATTTACCTGGATATTACTTACTGAAAGGGTTCCTATTATAATTACATTGCCTCCATTTATATTAAAATTAGATGGGTTAATATTGCCACAGATAACCAAAGTCCCTCCGCCAATATCGATGGATGATGTGAAGGAAGATGCCTCAATTTTGACGGTTTCACCTGAAACTACACTTACGTATACATTATTAGAAATTGTTCTTGAAAATGTCGAATTACAAGTGATTGAAGGTGTTCCCGGTGCGATACAATTATTTGAAGCCGGTAACCCAGAAACAGTCACTGAAGCTGTACCATTATTTCCTCCATTGCAGGTAACATCAGATTTTGTTAATGAAACCTGGCATTGAGAATAGGCTAATTTTCCTTGAATTAGGATAATGAGTGTCAAAAAAAATTTTAATAGTCTCATTGGTTGTATTTCAAAAAATATATGAATTAGGGTTTTGAGATAATATGTATTTAAATAATATCTACATCAAATGAACATAGATATTAAGTTTTTTGCGATTGAAGGTACAATTTATTGGTTTAATCGTATTTCGTCCAAATATTACATGTTTACAGTAAGTAATATTTATGTAAGAAATCTTGATGTTTTGAATATTTTCTGTAATGACAAACTCCAAAAATGCTTAAAAATATTATTTATATACAATAAATATTTACTACAAATAGTGAAAAACCTGTTTGTTTAACTAAAGCATTAAAATTGGATTAAAATTAAAACTTATCCACAAAGTAAGGAGAGTTATAAAAATGCAAGAAAAAATATAGTCAATAATTTTTTAGAAAATTTTAAAAATGACTACTCAACTGGAATAATGGCAAGTACATTGCAATCAAAATAAAACCTACAATTACTCCAAGAAAAATAATCATAAAGGGCTCTACCATACTACTGATGAGGGACGTCTGGTGTTCCACTTCATCAGAATACTGGGAGGAAACCTTCTCAAAGAACATTTCTAATTGATTAACCTCCTCTCCAACCTTTATAAGCGAAATCATTCTCTTCGGATAAATAGAAAAGGTTGATAAACTATTATGCAATGATTTGCCGTTTAGGATATCCTTTTCGATTTTATCTAATGAAACCTCTATCGGATAAAACCCTATCATCTGCTTAACCAATGTAATAGCACGAAGGATAGGTATCTTTGCAGAAATAAGCAAAGTCATGGAATGGCAAAAGCGAGCCAGATATATCTTCCTTACCAATTCCCCTACAAAAGGAATTTTCAATATTAACACAGAAGAAAATCTTCTAAACCATAATGTTTTCCTCTGGGAGTATATGCAGATGACAATACCTAAAATGAATAATATAATCAGGTAAAAATAATTACTAAAAAACGCAGAGGTTTCAATAATGAAAGCGGTAATAGCCGGTAGTTCCCCTCCAAACCTTTTGAATATATCTGCGAACATAGGAACAATAAAATTCAACATAAAAACTATAGCGGCAACTGATGTAGCAAGTACTATGGATGGATATGTAAGAGCACCTATAATTTGCCTTTTCTGCTTTATTTTCTTTTGGTAATAACCTGCCAGCTCCTTTAATACCAAAGGAAGCTTCCCTGTTTCTTCACCTATCTGCAGGCTATAAAATTCGTAGGCAGAAAATTGTCCGGACTGCTTTATTGCATTGGAAAGGGTACTTCCCGAAACCACCTGCTTTTTAATCTCTTCAAATAGTAGTTTATCCTTTTCTTTCACCTGGTTATCAGTAATTATTTCAAGAGTGGTTTTAATATCAACCCCTGCTTGCAAAAGGATTCCAAGTTCATGATAAAAGCTTTCTTTTTTCTTGTCAGAAAACCCGGAGCCAAACAAACTTATGTCTTTATTTAAAGCATTACCTATGTTTTCTATAAAAGACTTTTCCTCTTTCTGCTTCTTCTGATTGTCTATTTTACTAATATCAATTCCTTGCATTAATATTGGTCATTTAAATTTATTAACTGATCTGCCGCGTACTGCTTCTGATAATATAAATTCATTTTGTTTTTATTATATTCAATTCCTGCATTTACCCTGTCAATCAGACCTCCTTCAAGAACTTCCTCTTTGCCAAAATAGCAATTAAACTCATTTACTTTACAATAAAATGTATCGGAGACAATTGATTGTCTTAAAATATACTCTTTCTCAAAAGTATAAAGAGTAGTCTTTTGAGGAAATATACATTTGAAGCCATTATCTGCTTTCAATATTTTCTCTGCTTTATCTATATCTTCCTTCAAGAGTTTTTGTAAAAGCATTATTTTATAATTTTCTTCTGAGGTGTGATTAAAGCTGTTATACTTGATGAAAAAAATAGAAAAAATAGCGTAGGCCGCGCTTATTGTAATTCCTGACAGGAGCATTACGATCAGCATTTCAAGTACTGTAAATGATTTTATTTTATTCATCACAACAACTTATACCCTTTATTTTCACATTTCTTCTACCAATAATAATTCCTTCCGGAATCCAAGGATTGCATTCTCCTTATTTTTAGCAATAATCTCCAGCAATATTAATCCTTCTGTTTGCTGATATTTATTTACCCTTTTTTCAATAATGATATTATCGGACTCAAAATCCTCATCGAGGTACTTCCGGTTTAGCCTGGTATCGCTAGCCACTTCTTCAAGTAATGCCTGTGCTGTTATCTTTTGCTGATTAAATCCGCTTCTGAAAATATTAATATAAACGGAGATGGAAATAGTAAATACTATCAGCAATACTACCATTGCTATAAGCACCTCCAGTAAAGAGGAAGCCTTTAGTTTATATCCGATCAATTGAGCCATTTAACAATTCTTTTTTTCTTTTGAGAAGGAAGCAAAGAAGACCCTACATAATAATCGGACAGCAAAGTAACGTCAATCTCAGCATCCAAAAGATAATTTTCATAGGTGTATGAGGAATAAAGTATAAACTTATTGCACATCACCGAACCTTCAACCCTACCTTTTATATCTGCATATCCGTCTGCATAAATCTGTCCTTTTACCAATGAATTTTTCTTCAGATCTACAAAAGTTTGTCGCAGATCCTGAACTTCCACCTTTGTAAATATCAGACCGGACACTTTTGCACCGGACTTTATCCTGACAAAAGGCTGTTGAACTTTAAAGTCTTTTTTGAATATTCCCAATGCTGATGGATAGGTTAATTCCACATCTTCCTCTAACAGAATACTATCTTTGGCAAACACCTGGACAGATCCTCGGAATCCTTTTTTGAATACAACGGCAGGTGCAAATAGCAATACATCTTTTAATCGGGAATTAGCATCAATCTCCACAAGTGTATCAGACCAAAGTAATATGTTGCCGGAATAAAATTTATCAGTCAGCCTGATGTTATTCCCCAAATTCAAAAACAAAGTTGTATCAAGATAAGATTTAATAATGCTATCCTGACCTATGTCCTTTAGATAAACAGAGCTGGCAGGAGGAGTATTAGCAAGAAACTTAAGAACATTTTCACATATGTTTTTTTCTAATGCAGGCAGATGGCTCTTACTTTTTTTGATTTCTCCATCTACCAATTTGTTTCCAGTAAAGCTTTTTCCTTCAATAAACTCTCTTCTTATACCAGCTTCAGGCAAATAACAGACTCCTTTTAATCTTGTATTTCCTGAAACCGAAAGGGGCCTGTTCATGTCAGCCAGATAAACTGCAGCATTACTTTCTCCATCAGGCTTATAACCGTACATTCCAGCCTTAATGTATTCAGATCTTCCTGAAAATGCCTTGACAATTCCTATATCAAATATTCCCCATTTGGCTTTTTTAATCAACACCGAATCCTCTTCCAGCCCATACAAGTCAAGGACTCTTGTATCTTCCTGAAGTTCATCTGAATTTTCTGCGAGTAAAATGTTGAATGCGGAGGATGCATTCAACATAAGCTTCTGCTGCAATTGGAGGTAAGAAATCTGAAGCCTGTTGAGGTAAGATATATATATTATACTTCCGGTAAGCAATGCAATTACCAGTGCCATTATCAACACGGTGAACAATGCATTTGCTTTCAGCATATTAGGTTTGCTTATTTTCTATTTCGGCAGGAACGACCTTTTTAATCCTTTTGATCTTAATTTCTTCCCCCTTCTTTTTCTTTTCTTTCTTCCCCCCTTTTATTTTTTTTGGTTGGGTAATGGTACTATCAGGAAGACTTTCATCACCGGGGCTTAATGAATTATTGGAATTATCCTTAGGTGTCGTTTGTCCCTCAATTTTTGCATTCTTAGATTTCTTTTTAAATATTATTATTCTTCTCCTCTGTTTTTTCTCTTTTTCTTGTACTACTTCTCCTTTTTTATATGTCAACACGCTAAAGGTGTCTCCGGAATAAGTATATACTTTACCATGCAACTGATCATTCAAAAAACTCCCCTTTTGCTTAAGCTTTCCTGCTTCATCGTATCGGAAAAACTTACCACTCAGCTTACCTTTCTTATAGGAAATTACTTCACTTAACTCTCCGTTGTAGTACCATGCTTTCCAATTTCCATTCTTCAACCCATACCTGAAATTTCCTCTTACTTTAAGATTTTTATTCAGATAAAATTCTGTGTACTGACCATGCAATAATTTGCCGTCATACCCTCCTTTTGTTCTCTTTATATCATTGGAATTAAACCAATAATAATAGCTATGGTCATTTGTATTAACCTTCTTACCAGAAGGTAAAACTTCTGCATATACAACCTTATCGGAAAAATTTACCACCACTCTCGGATGAGCAAGCGGATCAGGAATAGACTGTGCAATCAAACTTGTTTGCACCATCACAAACATAATTATTAAAAATATTCTCATAAATTAATTCAATCCGGACTTTTTAATCACCTTTGATTTTTTTTCAAAAGAAATTCTAATAGAATCATTCATATTATTCAAAATCACGACACCCTGTATTTCCTGCCCCACAGAAACCATATAATCCTTTCCGTGAATACTTATTAGGGCGACAGTTTTTTGTGTCTGGGGGTTTTTTATATTTCCGAAATAAGAAATAAAAGACCAGTCCATTTCAGGTTCCGGTTCCTTTATTTTCGGGACATTTTTAACCACAGGAACTGCTGCTTTAAGTATTACGGGCTTATCCTCTGCAACTTTTGCCAGATTCCCTAAAAATGGGTCTCTGTAATTTGCAACAAGATCAAAAGTGTCCTTCACATTTATCTCCGCTCCTGACATAACGACAGGAGCCTTGTAAATAATATTGTTGTCGGAAGAAGACACAGAAATATAAATTCTGTAAAATATAATTCCCCAGATTACTACCACCCCTGCAATTAAGAAATATGTGACTGATTTCCCCTTCACTTTACTGTTGTATTTTAAACTTAAAGGAGTTGGTATATCCACTCCGGTTGCCTGCTTCGTCCTCTGCTTCCACTCTCCATTGGATTTCCTCTCCAGGACTTCCTGAATAGGAAAGTGATGTACCTGCGGTGGTAGTTACTTGTTCTGTTCCCGCCCCCTTTTTAATACCAACATAATACCTTGCAATATTGTCATTAGGGACAGCCTGCCAGGTAAGCGTACCTGAAGCAGGAGCATTTGTTACTGTACCGGCTTCATTTCCCGGAGATGATAAAACCGGTTTATTAGGTTTTGTATAATCTACAGTAACCAGAAATTCCGGTGACCATTGGCTGGTGTCTGAAACTGAACATGCCCTTACTCTCCAATAGTATTTTCCTTCAGTAACTGACCTGGAATAAAATGCATTTGAAGTTTCGAACTTATGGAGCAATTGACTATCAAAACTGGTAACCGTATCCATCTGAAACTGATACTTGTTTGCACCAAATAATTTGACCCATGAAAAACTAATAGCTGTTTTTGTATTTATAAAACTTCCATGAGCAGGTTTTGTAAGTACCACAAAACTTTCAGCAAGGCTGGCTGTGTCTATTGTGAAAGTCCTGTTTGTAAAAGCAGTTTGAGTACTTCCATTAACGCCCCTGATTCTCCACTCATAATCCCCGGGCTCAAATGAATAAGTAAACCTGTTAGCTACCAAAGTAGTATCCAGAACCAGTCTTACGGGATTAGTAAAATTCGGACTTGCAATCATTACCTGATAGGAAGTAGCGTTTTCAAGCTTTTCCCACCAAAAATTCTGGACATATTCTTTCAAAACCCCGGTAGATGGAGTATACACATTAATAGACTCCTTTTCAATCGATTTTTCCAGTACTTCTGCACATGAAGAAAGCAACAAAGCTGCTATGCATAAAAGGGTCCATTTAATTTTATTGTACATCGCTTTTAATTTTTAATGTTTGAAGATACAGGCTCAATACCAGCACCTGTTTCTTCCTTTTATTATCAAAAAAAGAATCAAAACTGATAGATGTAAGTCTTCCAGCCTGTGTCTTTTGTTCAAGTTCGTAAACAAGCTTTAGCAGGTTAATAAAATCACCCTCTACCTTTACTTCATTATTTATCACAACAAACTCATTTCCTTCATCTTCCTTTACCTTTGGAAATGTTCTTAACAACAGCCTGTTTTTATTGCAGAAATTTGTGATTACCTCCAGCAAATGTTCTTCTTCTCTTTCCGTGCCGGCAAAATAAGAAGACAGCTTTTCTGTCATAAGCTTGTTCCTTGCCTCAAGTTTCTGCATTCTGGAAGGCGCTTTTTCCAAAAATTCTACTTTCGATTCAAGCATAGAATTTTCAATAAACAGGTCTTTGGTTTTTTTTACAGCAAGAAAATAAACCAAAGGAAGAAAGCATATTACAGCGATCAACAGGTATTTGTTTTTTTGCCTGTAAGAAAGACTCTTATAGTTCATACCAGCTGCAGTTCTATTTTAAACTCTCCGGTTTTATTCTTGTCGTCAAAAGTATAATCCTGCACTTTAACATCTTTCACCCATTCAAGCCCTTTAAGGGTTTTTATCCAGGTATTTAATTCCGTTGTTTTTGAACAGTTGCCTGTAAGAATGATTAATCCGTTTTGAAAAATTATCTTTCGCTCCGCCTTACTGGTTTTGTCATCATAAGGATTCACAGCTAATCTGGTTAGCCTTATTGATGGCGGAACTGATGCAGCAATTCTGTCAGAATAATATGATGATCTGCTTGGATCAAGCCAGCCTGCTTCTGACAAAAAACTTTCCTTCTCAGATAATTCTTTTTCAAGTTTGTCGGTATCCTTTCCTATTCCCTGAAATTGAGAAAGCTTAGCCGACAGCAATTGATTCTTCGAATTTAAACTTGTAAAAAGTACAGCGTTTATCAGCAAAATCAACATAAAAAATATTAATGTTGACCATCCTGCAACCTTAAATATTTTCTGCTGCTGAAATTCATCCGCTGCATATTTTACTGTTTCCACTTCAATGGATGAAAAAATTTCTGTCTGGAACAACAATGAAAAAGCATTTGAATAGGCAACAATTTCTTCCTGCAATAACTTTTCTCCCCCGGCAACCAATGTTTTTGCTTCAGATCCCTCTTCGCTTATTCTGTATCCCGAAAATTCATAATCTTCAAACACTAAGCAATGGTTCGAAACCACAATTTGTAGCGGATCAAATTTCAACAACTGATTTACATTAGCTACAGAAAAAGGTCCCAGATTTACAGAAATAATCTTTAATCCGGTTTTTGAAATCTGATCGAGCAGATTATCAATCAAATCTTTTCTTGCAATAGTTACCACAAACTTCCCATCCTTCAATCTGACAGATTGCAAATAATATTCCTGAATCTTGGCATTTGGAAAAACCTGCGAAAGCAAATTTTTTTCATCATCTGAGTCGGACTTTATCACACGTGTTAAAATTCCCTTACCTGATACCGATAAGGCAACAGGAACATCCTCCTTCACCAACTGACAAAATTTATCAAGGCCAATTTTCGATTCAGAAAATTCCTTAACAATAATATTTTTCTTTATGCTTAACAGACACAAATTGTATTCCATAGATCCTTCAGGCAGAAGCAGTACTTCTGCTCCGGCTGCTTTATCTTTCTGAAACACCTTTTGTTTTAGCCTTTGCAGCATTTTTTTTTAATAAATAATAGTAGGTTTGATAAATACTACTGATATAAGTTTGCTTCTGGATCTTGTTCTGCTACTGAAAAGCCATTTAATTACAGGTATCCTTGACAATATCGGCACACCAGAGCCCTGATCTGACTTTTCATTTCTTTCCAACCCTCCAAGCACGACCATCTCTTCATTTTTCACACGAAGAATAGATTTAAACTGACTTGTGGCAGATGGTGGCGGAGCATTCGGAGGAGGATCTCCGATGAAATCGGTAATACTTACATCAATATTCAAAGTCACTTGATCATCACCTGAAACTACCGGCTTGATGTTTACTGACAGGTTAGCATTGACTGCATTGAATTGCTCTGTAACAACTGTCTGAGGCGTCAAGCTACCCAGTACATTCTGGGTTCTTATGCTGTAGTATCTTGTGCTACCTATACTTAAATTCGCATCGTGTCCATTAAGTGTTGAGAGTTTAGGCGTTGAACGAACTTCCACATTATTGTTATTTTCCAAAGCACTGAGACTTACATAAAAATTTGGAGTCACTCTTCCTATATTGAATGCATTATTCGTTCCAAGCCATGCGAGAAACTCATTAATGGATCTGGAGCTTAATGTAAAATCAAGCCCCGGCAGCAAAGTACCTCCTGCTCGTCTGGTAGAATCAATGCCTGCACTAATACCTGTTTTTACGGTTTTCCCTTTCCTGATGTCCATCAGGATAACTTCTATCATTACCATTGGAACCACCTTATCAAGCTGCTTCACAAAAGACTCTATTTCTAATATCTGAGGAAGCGAGCCCGAAAGAAGGATGCTGTTCAGCTCTTTAAACTCTTTTATCTCCACACCTTTCTTTAACTCAGCTGGAATGGTTTCTTGAATTGCATCCAATGATCTGTACTGAAACTGTACTACTTTATGAGCCCTTAAACCTTCAAGTTTTCTTTCTCCGATCAGGTAAAGATTTTGATCTTTTTTATAGGTATAATCAGTCCCTTGCAAAAGATAGCTTAAAAAATCATTAAACTGAACATGGTTAATACTGGTAGTAGTATTACCTTTCACTTCTGAAAACAAAAAATAACTGGCATCAACCTCTTCAGCTACTGCTTTCAACACTTCTGAAATAGCCATATTATTCGCTTCAAGATTGATAAATTTTCTGCCTAATGTATCTTCCTCTATATCCAGAAATAAATTTCCGCTTTGCGGGTTTGTCCCCTGCTTATATGGTTGTTTATTGTTCTGAGGATTTTTACTTTTCTGTTTTCCCTTTTGAGTTGCTCCTGCTAAAATATCTTCACCTTCTTCGAGTGATTTAATTACATAAAAATCATCATCTGTCTTAATTACTTTCAGGTTGTTAGCATAGGCCATTTTTTGCAGAGCATTATCAAAAGGCATCTCCTCTATATAAACAGAAATAATTTTGCTTGCCAATCCGGAAGAATGAATAACGTTTTTCTTACTTATCTGGGTAATCTTTTTTACTACCTTTTCCAGAGTATCATTTCTAAGATCAAGGGTAAGGTTGTTGGTATAAGAATTATATTTTGCAACTATTTCTTTGGGTGGAATCGGAGCAGCTTTTTCCAATGGAGCAACATATTTGTGAAAGGACATGATTGTACCAATAAACCTGATATCCAAATCATATTCTTTGGCCAGAAAAAGCATAATGTTATACACCTTTTCATTGGTGAAATTATTGTAAATACGAACGCTAATATTAGGGTCAACACTAATATTAAGATTATTGGATTCGGCCAAACCTCTTAAAAACTCCTGAATGGATACACCGGAAACCGAAATATCCACCTTTTCATTTAAACCCGGCACCTGAGAAGATAAGTCCTTCAGACTTCTTTCTAACTGTACAAATCTATCCTGTTGTTGACCATATAATGGTACCACAACAAAAAAAGATAAAACTAAAAATGCATTTACTACACTTTTCATAAAACGAAAAAACGATAAATAATATTAAAATATCTTTTATAACTAATTACAGGATCATCTGATTAATCCTGTAATCTGACTAATCTGTAATCAAAAGTTTACCAGCAGTGGATATATTTCCTCCAGTGTGGTATCTCCCCTTTCAAACAATTCAAATGCATTCTCTGACAATGTTCTCACACCTCTTTCCTTAAGTTGGTCAGCTACATCAAATACCCCGTTCTTAATTTTTAAAGCCAGCTCTGCATCTATTGGAATCACCTCATACACTGCTTTACGGCCTCTGTATCCGGTATAATAGCAAGCATCGCAGCCCCTGGTCAGGAAATGGCTGTTTACTTTTCTATAAGGCTTAAATTGTCTCGGAAAAAGATTTTCATCAAACTTCTCTTCCTTTTTGCAATGAGGACAAAGAAGTCTTACCAGCCTTTGAGCCACTGAAGTATTCAGAGTATTGGCAACGAGAAATGGCGGTACACCCATATCCGTCAACCTGGACACAGTACCCCATGCAGAGTTGGTATGTATGGTAGAAAGTACAAGGTGCCCAGTCAAACTTGCTCTTATGGCCATAGAGGCAGTATCCTGATCTCTAATTTCACCAACCATTATTACATCGGGATCCTGACGAAGGAAGGTTCTAAGAGCAGCCCCGAAATTTAATCCTATAGCTTCTTTGAGTTGCACCTGATTGATCCCTTCGAGGGTATATTCAATCGGATCTTCAATGGTAAGAATATTTCTGGTTTCCTTATTAAGCAATTTCAGAGTAGCATAGAGCGTGGTGGTTTTTCCTGATCCCGTCGGACCGCTTATCAACAACATGCCATGAGGTCGCCTGGCCCCATCAAGATAATTCTTAAGGTCAAATTCAGAAAAACCAAGTTTATTGATATCAATGTTCGTAGCATCATTGCTCAACAGCCTTAATACAACTTTTTCTCCATGAAGCGTTGGCAATACGGAAACACGTATGTCAAATTTATTTCCGCCGTGATTGAAAAAAATTCTACCGTCCTGAGGCAATCTTTTTTCAGCTATGTCCAGATTGGACATGATTTTAATCTTATTGATCAGGGCAGGATATTCAGTTTTCTCAAGCACAAACCGCTCCACCAACATACCGTCAATCCTTATCCTCACCCTGCAGCGCTCTTCATAAGTTTCAATATGAATATCACTGCTTTTTAAACTTTTTGCCTCTGATATAAGACTGGAAAGAAAATCTTCTGAAGTCCCTTCATATTTGGTATTCTTCAATGCTGACCTTTCAGCATTTTCTCTCAGATAATATTTACTTAAAGTGGTGTGAATAACAGAAGCTGATGCCTTTTCCAATACGATACTTTTCCCGAGCAACACTTCCAACTCATCTGCAAGGCTTGAATCATAGTTATTTTCATCTATGAAAAATTCCAGCCTGTTACCAGCCTGGTTTTTAGGAATAATCCGGTAATGCCATGCCTGTTCAGGCGTAAGCACCTGAAGGTCGTCAGTCTTTAATGATATGAACTCTGATTCCTTCATTGAACAAGCAAAAAATTTACAATTAAATGGTCACTGGTAATTATTAAACTAAAAAAGTGATTCAGCAGCAGCAATGGGATTACAAGAATAGCCTGTAGGCCTGCAAGAGGAACTGTAGAAACACTTTTCCTGAATAGAACCATGAATAAATACCCAAGAACAATTACCACCAGTGAAATCAGATAAAAGAAAATAAAATTCATTGGAGAGAAAAGAAAGGCAATGCATACAAAAAAAAGAATGTCTCCTATGCCGAGGTAATCATTCGTAATCCAGATAAACCTTTTGTTTTTTATGGAAAAATATATTGTTAACAAAACAAGTTGTAACAGTAGGAAGCCAAGGTTGACAGAGGTATTGAACATCATATCCCTAATGCCTGACTGGTTGATTGAGTATAATGAAAACATTATCATTAATGCAGGAAACAAATACCATGTTATAGCACGGAATTTTATATCCTGAATAAACATTACAACAAGAATCAGAATTGCCGATATGGAATAGACAATGTTCATTAATCCTGAATTACCTCGCGAAGATTTTTTTCATGATCGATTTCCCATACATTGAAAGTTCCGTCTCCGTCAAAATCTACCACTGCAGTAGCTCTTGCGAGAAAGCTGGCTGGCGATGCTTCAACCACTTCTATTCTATAATTAGCCTGTCCGTTTTCAGATTCGGTCACCAATTTCTCCTGAATAAAACCTATGGCATTCAGGTCAGATGAATATTTAGATTTTTCGTAGAAATGGGTTTTCTGAAGAGTATATAGATGCTCCAGCTGAATTTTTGCTTCAGTACTTTTCGCTTTGGTGATCAAAGGCATCAGGTTAGGCAATGCAAGAAGAACTAGTATTCCGACTATAACCAGTACCACAAGTACTTCGGTAAGAGTGAAGGCTTTCAACCGGTGGGTTAGCATTGATTTATTCATTTCGATTAAAAATATTTTTTGAAACAGATTACTAAATTAAAGATTTTATCGGGTAAAATGAGCATTACGGCAGGAAAATTGTATATATTAAAAGAAATAGCTTTATCTATGAATAGAATTGTACTTTTCCTTCCTTTTCTTTTCTTCCTGGTAAGATTCCCGACAGCTACTGCGAACATTTGCTCGGAAGTATATGTGAGAACTTACGATTATTCCAACTTCAACCTAATGGTTGATAATCAAATAATTCCAGGAACAGTAAATCAATTCAGACTGGCCAATATGATGCCTGGATACCATATGATCAATATTTCTCCGGCGCCTGTTGTGGTGCAGCATCATCAGGCATTTTATCAGGGTCAGGTTTATATTCCGCAGGCCAGCAGGGTTTATCTGATGCTTGACCAATACAACATTATCAGGACTATAAATATCTTTCCGATAGTTGGTGGAGCCTACAATTTCCATATATCCCCCTGGGGGCAGGAATTGTCATATCTCCCTAACAGAATAATTACAGAGGAATCTTTCGATGCATTAAAAAAAGCCGTATCGGAAACGAGTTCGGATGTTTTAAAATTGAACATGGCAAAACATGCATTATTTTTTACTCAAATCACTTCAAAGCAAGTTGGGGAATTGATGCTGCTTTTCAGCTTTGATAAAGACAGGATAGAATTAGCAAGGTATAGTTTTTATTTTATTGTGGATAAGGAGAATTTCTCATCAGTATACAATAATCTCATTTTTAATGGAAGTAAAACCGAGTTACGAAATTTAATCTGGAATAATTATGGGGCATTGATTAAATAAAAAATAAAAAGCCTAAAGAAACCTTTTTAATTTTCTTTAGGCTTTCGCATATTATAACAGTATTAAACAGTTTCTTTCTTTCCCTCTTCTGAAAATCTTAATGCTGTTTCTATTAACTTATCAGCACAATTATATATATCTTCTAATGATTCGATTTGTATCTTAGTTTCAGACTTTCCAGAATCAAAAACACCAATAAATTTTTTAGATCCGTTTAGGTATAATCTACAAATCATTTTATTTCTATTATCATCTAAAAGAATATTAAAGTAACTCTGATAATCTCTATAATTTATCCTGGTACTTCTTACGTGATTTCTTAAAATTGATTTAACAATAAAAAATCCTTCAATCTCCTCCTCCGTAGTTACAATTTTATTTTCATCTGATGAAACAATAGGTTCATTAGCAACAACAATTACCTTTTCTTCAACGATACTATTTTTTTCATTTGCTAATGCAGCTTTTAATCTGTCATTAATGGTGTCACTAATAAATTGATTAAGTGATTTTTTAACAATGAAGGAGAATTGTTCCATCAACTTAGCAGTAATTCTACCATCATAAAATTTGCTGGCAAAAAACTTTACAAACTCCTCGCTGGGATTCGCTAGTTGATTTGCCATAATAGAACGTACTTCTTTGCTGTACTTTAGCTCACTGGCGGAGCTTAAAATATCTTCAATATTGAATGAATTCTTTTGGAATTTTTTTAGCTCTTCAATTACATGCTCTTTAATTTCTGTTATAGAAAATTCCAAAAATGGTTTATCATCCATTTTATTCGGTTGTTCAAGATCAGAATAAAACCTATATGTGATTCCATTTGTTAATATCCCGAACCTCGCTTTGGTTACGTGGAAATATCTATGTAATTGTGAATCGTGTACATTTAAATCAGCCTTCCAATGTTTACATTCAATGATTAAAACTGGATGGCCATCCTTCAGAATACAATAATCAACTTTTTCACCTTTTTTTATACCAATATCAGCAACGTACTCAGGAATCACTTCAGTGGGATTAAAAACATCATATCCTAATGTTTGAATGAAAGGCATGATGAACGCATTTTTAGTCGCTTCCTCGGTTTGGATCTGTTCTTTAAGTCGGGAAACCTTTTCGCTTAGAGCTTTGATTTGATCTATAAATTCCATAATAAAAAAGATTGATTCAAAAGTAATTTTTCAAATATATAAATAATAATTTATTTAATGCCTGAGAAATCAGAGAGTAAAATGATTTAATAATGTAGCTGAATAAAAAAAGTTGTGTGCAAATTGTGTGCAAATAATAAAGGGGTTAAGATACATTATATCTTAACCCCTTTATTATCAAGAGCCTCCAGTCGGAATCGAACCAACGACCTACTGATTACAAGTCAGTTGCTCTACCAGCTGAGCTATGGAGGCCTGCTTAATTGTGAAAGCGGTGGCAAAATTACGCTACTTTTCATTATTTGCAAGCAGACAATCCAAAAAAATTAATATTATTCCGCAGCTCTAACCATCTTCAATTGTTGCGTCAGGGTATTAACTTCATCCTGAGCAGCTTCTATTTTCTGCTGGATCTCTTTCTTCAATTCATCTGCCTTTGCTGACTTGGCAAAGAACTCCATATTGGTCTTCAGCCTGTCAATTTCTGCTTTCAAACCACCAATTTTCCTTTGAATCTCTTTCTCTTTATGAAATAACTTCTTGCCTCCGTCAGGACCGGTTTTCATCGCCTCTATTTGTAAACTCAATTTGAGATTGCTGTCCTCTCCTCCCAATTGCTGGAACAAACTATCCATCGCCTGACTGTACTTAGAGTTAATCTCTTTGATTTTGTTTTTAGGTACAAAACCTATTGATCTCCATTCCTCCTGCAATTCCTTGATAGCAGATGCATCAGCATTCTTTTCCTTAATCAGTGACTGAATCTTTTCAATCACAACTTCCTTTTTTTTCAGATTTTCAACATACTCTTTATCCGCTTCTGCCTGTACTTCTCTTTTCTTGTTAAAGAAATGGTCGCAGGCTGCTTTAAACCTTCTGAAAATGTTTTCTTTCTCCTTAATTGGTACAGGTCCGATTGCTTCCCATTCTTTTTGTAATACTTTAAGATATGAAGCTGTTCCTGCAAAATCCTCACTGTCCTTAACAGCCTCTGCTTTCTCGCATAACTGCTCTTTCTTTTTCAAATTTTCCAGCTTTTCTACTTCCAGGTTTTTAAAGAATACTTCCTTGTGATGGAAGAAAGTCTTACAAGAACCCCAGAATTTTTTTGAAATGTCTTTACCTTTTTCAGGAGGTAGTCCTCCAAGAGCTTTCCACTCTTCCTGAAGAGCCAGCACTTCCTGAGTTTTTGTTTTCCACTCCTCTATTCTTTCTGTATTGAATTCAGCATAGGCCGAGATCTTATCTGCTAATGCTGATTTTTTCGAGAGATTCTCCTCCTGCCTTTCTTTAATATTCTTCTGATATTCGTTACGCTTTTCATAGATTTTATCAGAGGTCTGTTTGAAGCGATTCCAGAGTTGTTCCTGGTCTTCCTTAGGTACAGGACCTATGTTCCTGAACTCCTCGTGCAACGCCTTCAATTCTCTAATCATTGTGCTTACCGGCACATCCGAAGCAGCAAGCTGTTCTGCCTTGTCAACGATCTCTTTTTTGGCTTCCAGGTTTTTCTTCCTGTCAAGCTCTTTGAGCTCGAAATAAATACTTCTGTTATTATAAAATCTTTCTACAAGTGCATTGTAGTTTGCCCATAAATCCTGATTGTATGCATTAGGTACAGGCCCGGTTTTTTTCCACTCTTCCTGTATTTCTTTAAAGGCATTTAAGCTGGCATTATTTTCCTCCTGAGTCAAAAGAAATCTCAATTTGTCAAGTAGCTCATTTTTTATTCTCAGATTCCTTTCTTTTTCTCTTTCAAGTTCATTATAATGGTTGGAAATCCTGTCTCTTAGATTTTCATAAAGCTTATCAAACTTCTGAGCTGTTTTATCTTTGCGGAATTCAAAGTCTCCTTCCTCTCCTCCGTTTTCGACAAATTTCTGTAACGCCTCTTGTCTTTCATGATCCACAATCTGATCAAAATGGATTTTGATCTGCCGTAGCATAGTATTGATTCTGGAAGGTTGTTCATCCGCTTTAAGGCTTTCTGCAAGCTTTATCAGGTCTTCTTTGGAATAATGGCTCAAATCACTGTCTATGCTCTCCTCATGATGCTCTTCATCTTCCTCCATCAGATTTTTTGCCTGTACCTGCGCTCCTTCCAATCCTTCAGGTTTCTGAACATGTACTTTTTCCATTAGTTCTTTTTCCTTACTCATGACTATGCCGGTTTTTTATTTAAGGTTAATATTTAATTCAATCTCGGATCTACTGGATAGTTGGAATACATTTTATATTTTCCTCCCATCTTTTTTAAACTTGCTCTCCATAATTCCTCAGGTTCGGTTTTGAACAATTCATCTTCATCGATAGAACTGACAATCCATGAATTGTTTTTTAATTCTTCCTCCAATTGCCCTTCATCCCAACCTGAATATCCAAGGAAAAAACGGAAATCTTCCGGATTAAGCTGTCTGTTATTGATAAGATCAATTACCTGATCAAAATTACCTCCCCAATACAAATTATCCATAATTTTTACAGACCCTTCAATGTTATATTCATTTTTGTAAATAAAATGAAGAGAATCTTGCGACACTGGTCCACCGATAAATAACATTTCTGTATTGGATACGATGCTTTCTATAACAGAATCCAGAGCTACCAGCGTCGGTTTATTCAGAACATAGCCCAGAACACCGGTATTATTCACCTCACAGAGCAATATCACTGTTCTTTCAAAATTATTATCTCCCAAATAGGGCTCTGAAATCAATATGTCGCCGGTATTTACCATCCAATGATTAAAATTAGTTTCTTATAAAAATGTTTGTCTTTCAGAAAATACAAATATTTTATTTTCTTTAGATCCGAATTCAGATGAATACTCGAAATTCTTTCGCGGGAGCTTCTGAAATCATGTTAGTAAGCGAAAAAACAATTATACGAGTACAGGATAAAGAATCCAAGCTTTTTATGAAGATAAGCCCTGTAGTCAGGATAAATTTTCTAAATATCTGATTCAGCATTAATTAACATAGTAATATTACATTTGTTTATCAAAAAATTTCAAGTATTTACATATGGACGCTCCCCAAAGAAAACTATCTGATATCCGCAATGAATACATGCTTCGGGAATTGGATGAAAAAAACATCAGAAAAAATCCCTTGGAACAGCTGCAAATCTGGCTTGATGAGGCCATTGAGAGCAAAGTATGTGAACCGACTGCAATGGACCTTGCGACAGTGTCCGGAGAAGGTAAACCATCTTTGAGGGTTGTATTACTTAAAGGTATTGAAGACGGACTGGTATTTTTTACCAATTATTTAAGTCGGAAAGGAAAACAAATTACAGAAAATCCACATGCAGCAATCAATTTCTTCTGGGCAGAACTGGAAAGACAAGTGAGAGTAGAAGGTAAAATAGTAAAAGTCTCTAAGGTTGAATCTGAAATTTATTTTAAATCAAGGCCTGAAATGAGCAGAATCGGTGCTCATGTAAGCCGACAAAGTGAAAAGCTTGCAAGCAGAAAGCAACTCGAGGACGCAATGAAAGCCAAGTCAAAAGAATTCGAAGGAAAAGACATACCTCTTCCGAACTATTGGGGAGGTTACAAACTTATACCTGAATATTTTGAATTCTGGCAGGGTCGTCCCAGCAGATTACATGACCGAATTTATTTTGAGTTGATAGATGGGAAGTGGGAAATGGGGAGGTTAATGCCGTAGGAATTAAGAATTAAGAATTAAGAATTAAGAATTAAGAATTAAGAATGATGAATGTTGAATGAAATTCTATACTTTAAACTTTCAACTTTAAACTAAATTAAAAAGATCCTCCACCCCTACCTGCTTCGCCATGGTGTACCCTTCGCCGTACTTTACTCCTATGGAATGACCGAATTCAAGGGCCCGGGCCTGTATGAAATCGAAAAATTCAGGGGTGGAAATGTAAGTAACAGGTTCTTTACTGAACGGGTCGTAAAATTGGCTTTTAAAAGCCTTTATAGCCTCAATTTTCTTTTCCCAGTATGGTGTAATATCTACGACTACATCGGGCTTTGTAAGCCTGTCCTGAATGTAATTCAATACAAGCCTTGGTCTCCATGCTTCCTGGCTTTTCCCTTCCCTTTGGGTTTCGATTTTTATTAATCCGGAAAGAAAACATGCTCTGGATGCAAGTGCACCACCTCTGCCATGGTCAGGATGTCTGTCGTCTTTTGCATTGCATAAAACCACCTCCGGCCTGAACCTACGGATTATTTTAATCAGCTCAAGTGTGTGATGTTTGTCATCAACGGAAAAGAAACCATCTTCAAAACCAAGATTTACCCGGGCAGTCAAACCTAATATTTCTGCAGAAGCTTTAGCTTCCGAATCCCTTAACTCTGCAGACCCTCTAGTGCCAAGTTCCCCTCTGGTAAGATCTGCAATACCAACTTTCCGCCCTTTAGCTACATTGGATAAAATTGTGCCTGCGCAGCTTAATTCAGCATCGTCAGGATGAGAGGCGATAACAAGAAGGTCGAGCATGGGAATAAGTTTAAAGTTCAAAGTTAAAAGTTTAAAGCGATAAGCTTTAAGCGAAAAGCGATAACATTAAAGAATTCTTTATTCTTAATTCTTAATTATCTAATCCTAAGCCTTCTCCCCACTTTCAAAGTAGTTTTGGTACTGATACCATTTAGCCTGCATATTGTCGCAATTGGTACTCTGTATTTTTTGCTTATAGTACTTAACGTTTCTCCTGATCTCACTTTGTGATAGAACACCTGTCTTGCTACTTTCAAATATTCAAAATGAGAAGGGTTAAGTTCGAATACTTTGCCATACTTCAATGTGTTGTTTGGAAAATCATAAACATCGTGCGGATCGATGGCATTACCTTCGTAGCGAACTTCAAAATGTAAGTGTGGACCGGTACTTCTTCCTGTGCTGCCCCCCAGCCCGATCACATCGCCTGCTCTGACCAGTTGTCCAACTTTCAGATCTGAAGGTTTAACCAGGTGTCCATATAAAGTTTCCAGTCCGTTATAGTGACGAAGCATTATATAGTAACCATAGCCTTGTTTGTCAAATCTGTTTATTCTTACGATGCCATCAAATGCAGCTAATACCGGATCTCCCACCTGTAGTTTCAGATCTGTACCGTAATGCCAGCGGGAATGTCTCATACCAAATTCGCTGGTAACATGACATCCTGTAAGAGGCATAGACCAACCTAAACCGGCAAGTGTATCATATAGATTAATCAATAGGGTGTCTTTGAATTTTGCACCATCTATTTTATAGGGATTAACCGAGCGGGAATCCCATATTGCAAAATACTCTGCAATGGTGACCCAGATGGAGTCTACCTTTAACTGTTCAGAAACTTCCACAATGCTTAGCTCACCTTCATCTTCAGAGGTGGTATCTTCGCTTACCAGCTCCAACTCTTTTCTGGGATCAAAGAAGACGTTGTTGTTCTCTATGGAATCAGAAAATTCTTCTTCAAAAAGTATATTATCAGCATCAGGCACCGAATAATCGATTGCCGGGGTCTTTATCTTGGAAAAATCTTTATTCTTTTTCTCAGGAGTTTGTGCCACTGCAGAGCAGCAGACAATAAGAGTTACGATGAATGTGTAGAATAATCTGCTTTTATCAAATACCATTACCTGACTGTTTCTTGTTCAGCTTCTTTCGCTGCAAGGTATCTTTCGGCATCAAGAGCGGCCATACATCCTGAACCGGCTGCTGTAACAGCTTGTCTGTATATATGATCCTGTGCATCACCACAAGCAAAAACTCCTTCTACATTGGTTCTTGAGCTTCCCGGTATGGTTTTGATATAACCGTTTTCATCCATGTTCAACCAGTTAGCAAAAATCTCAGTATTGGGTTTATGTCCTATAGCGACAAAAAATCCCTGCACAGGTATAACGGTAGTTTCTCCTGTTAAAGTATTTTTTACTCTTACAGCCTCTACTTCTTCTTCACCTAATATTTCATCTGTTAATGAGTTCCATAATACTTCAATATTGGCAGTTTTTTCAACTCTCTTCTGCATGATCACTGATGCACGCATTACATCTCTTCTTACAATCATGTAAACTTTTTTACAAAGTTTAGAAAGATATGTAGCTTCTTCACATGCAGTATCTCCTGCCCCTACTACTGCAACTTCTTTTCCTCTGAAGAAAAAACCATCACAAACTGCACATGCAGATACTCCTCTGCCATTGAGTCTTGCTTCTGATTCTATTCCCAGCCATTTGGCTGAAGCTCCTGTGGAGATGATTACAGCATCCGCTACAATCATATGCGAATCATCAACAAAAACTTTGTGCTGAGGTCCGGAAAAATCAACTCTTGTTACTAAACCGTATCTTATGTCAGTTCCGAATCTGGCTGCCTGCTTCTGAAAGTCTTCCATCATCTGAGGTCCCATTACTCCATCAGGATATCCGGGGTAGTTTTCAACCTCATTAGTGATCATTAACTGACCTCCTGGTTGTGCTCCCTGATATAATACCGGTTTTAAACCGGCTCTTGCCGCATAAATTGCTGCTGTGTATCCTGCAGGACCTGAACCGATGATGAGACAACCAACTTTTTCTTCTGACATAAATCGCTCCTGTTTTGTTAATTTTTCAAGGATGCAAATTTCGTTAAAAATTAGCTTTAAACAAAACAGAATCTGGCTTGTGAAAGTGCTGTGGATAAAAAATGTATAGGAGTAACAGATTATAATTGCTTGCAAAGCAACGGATTAAAAAAAGATTTTAACACAGTACTTCAGCAGAGGTTAAAATAATAAGGTTTGAATCTCAAACAATTTGCATAAACATTGAAATTCTGTAGTCGGAAAGCTAAATACTGATTAGTTATGAGAAGGTATATTTACATGTGGGTTTGGAGTATTGCAGCTTCTATCCTGTTTTTGGCCTCATGCAGCACCAAAACTATTGTTGAAAGTGAGGAAACCTACCCGAGTGGTGCTAAAAAAATAAAGAAAAAAGAAGTTACTAAAAGGAAGTACAAAGGTGATGATGAGATCGTACGCACAAGAGTAAATTATAAAGAATACCATGAAAATGGTAAAAGAAAACGCTTTGAGAAAACGAGAGATATTAACCGGATTTTCCTGGTTGACGGGATGAAAAAAGAGAAAAGAGTAATGATCCGCACCTTTGATGAGAGAGGCAGAATTCTTTACAAATACACCAAAGGCAAAAATGATGAAAGTGTACACAAATACGTCAACGGCCGCCTGATTTATGTACAGGTAATGCAGAATGGCAAAATCAAGAAGGTGGTGGATACCACTAAAGAGAAAATGGTAAGAAGGAATGAACCGGGGAAAATTAGGAATTAAAAGTGAAGAATTAAGAATTGAATTTAGAATAAGAAGTTACTTAAAATAAAAGTCCCGAAACTGTTCAGGTCTCGGGACTTTTTCATTCTTAATTCTTAATTACCATTTCTTAATTAACCAAGGTAAGGTTTTAAAGCTTTACTTCTGCTTGTGTGTCTTAACCTTCTAATTGCCTTTTCTTTAATCTGTCTTACTCTTTCTCTGGTAAGGTTAAATTTCTCTCCGATTTCTTCTAGCGTCATGGAATGTTCGCCATTCAAACCGAAGTATAATGTGATTACATCTGCTTCTCTTTGAGTTAAAGTGGAAAGAGCTCTTTGAACTTCTTTTCTCAAAGAATCATTCATCAATTCTGCATCAGGAGTTACCTCACCATCATTTTCAAGTACATCAAGAAGGCTGTTTTCTTCTCCTTGTACAAAAGGAGCATCCATGGAAACGTGACGGCCGGAAATTTTAAGGGTATCTACTACTTCAGAAGTGGTTACATCAAGTACCTCGGCAAGTTCGTCAGGAGATGGCTCTCTTTCATATTTTTGCTCAAGGTCAGAAAAAGTCTTTGAAATTTTATTTAAAGAACCAACCCGGTTCAAAGGCAATCTTACTATTCTTGATTGTTCGGCCAAAGCCTGCAGAATTGATTGTCTGATCCACCAAACTGCATAGGAAATGAATTTAAATCCTCTTGTTTCATCAAAACGCTGAGCAGCTTTAATAAGACCAAGATTTCCTTCATTAATAAGATCTCCCAGCGACAATCCCTGATTCTGATACTGTTTGGCAACTGAAACTACGAAACGAAGATTTGCTTTTGTAAGCTTTTCCAAAGCTAACTGATCCCCTTCTCTGATCCTCTTTGCAAGTTCTACTTCTTCATCAGGTGTGAGAAGATCAACTTTTCCAATTTCCTGTAGGTATTTATCCAGCGACTGACTCTCACGGTTGGTAATCTGTTTGCTTATTTTAAGCTGTCTCATTAAGTTGGATTGTGTTTATTTTTAAAATCTGGAAATACAAAATTAATAAAAAGAAAATAAAACAATTTCCTTCGAAGAACGAAAAAAAAGCTGAAATAGTTCTAAGGACGGGTAATTTTAATTCGCCCCACCCTCAAAACTTATTGAACTTCCTTTTTCTCAGGCTTTGGCAATAAAACCTTTCTTGAAAGCCTGAATTTGCCGGTTTTTTTGTCGATTTCTATCAATTTTACCTTCACTTCTTCTCCAACTTCAAGTACACCCTCCATATTTTCGATTCTTTCCCATTTAATTTCGGAAATATGCAGTAGTCCGTCTTTTCCAGGCATAAATTCCACAAAAGCTCCGAATGGCATGATGGATTTTACTTTTCCATGATAGGTTTCTCCAACTTCAGGCATCGCTACTATTCCTTTCACCCATTTAACGGCTTTTTCCATCACTTCCTTGTCTTTTGCGAAAACATTTACTAAGCCTGCATCTTCGATTTCTTCGATTATTACAGTTGCTCCGGTAACCTTCTGTATTTCCTGAACTACTTTTCCACCAGGGCCGATAACCGCTCCTATCATATCTTTAGGGATCCTGATAGCAAATGATCTAGGTGCATGTGGTTTAAGATCTGCTTTAGGTGCAGCGATGGTTTTCTTCATTTCATTCAGGATGTGAAGTCTACCCGCTTTAGCCTGTTCAAGGGCTTTTGCAAGGATATCGTAAGACAATCCTTCTACTTTCATATCCATCTGACAGGCAGTAACCCCATACTCGGTTCCTGTTACTTTAAAGTCCATATCTCCAAGGTGATCTTCGTCTCCAAGGATATCCGACAATACAGCCCACCTACCTGTTTTATAGTCAGAGATCAATCCCATGGCAATTCCTGAAACAGGTGCTTTAATTTGAACACCTGCATCCATTAATGCAAGGGTACCTGCACAAACAGTTGCCATAGATGATGAACCATTTGATTCAAGAATATCAGATACTACTCTGACAGTGTACGGATTTTGATCTTCAGGAGGAAGCACTTTTTTCAAAGCTCTCAAAGCCAGGTTACCGTGGCCTATTTCTCTTCTTCCCGGACCTCTGTTTGGTTTAACCTCCCCAGTTGAGAATCCGGGGAAATTGTAATGCAACATGAATTTGTTACTTCCGGATACCATTGCGCTGTCGATCATTTGCTCATCAAGCTTGGTACCTAAAGTAACGGTGGTAAGTGATTGTGTTTCTCCTCTGGTAAATATGGCAGAACCATGTGCAGACGGCAGATAGTCTACCTCGCACCATATCGGTCTGATTTCATCCAGTTTTCTGCCGTCAAGACGTGAACGGGAATCCAATACCATATTTCTTACTGCTTCTTTCTCAATATCGTGATAATATCGATCAACTAATACAAGATCCTCTTCCGGGAAATCTTCTCCAAGTGTTGCTTTGAACTCTTCAATAACAGCTTTAAATCCTTCTTTCCTAAGTTCTTTCTTAGCATTACCCTGACTAGCTACAGCAAGAACTTTTGAATAAAGTTCTCTATGCATTCTTTCCTTCAATTCAGGATTATTAACTTCATGAGAATATTCTCTTTTCTGAGTTTTTCCTGCTTCAGCCTCCAACTCTTTAAGGGCTTTGCAATGAATTTTAATGGCGTCATGAGCAACTTTAAGTGCTTCGAGCATCGCTTCTTCAGGAACTTCTTTCATTTCTCCCTCCACCATCAGGATGTTATCTGCAGATGCACCTACGATCAGGTCAAGATCTGCCTGCGCTATTTGTGCAGGTGTAGGATTGATCAGGTATTTACCATCAAGTCTTATTACTCGCACTTCTGAGATCGGACCGTTGAAAGGAATATCAGAAACAGCCACTGCAGCAGAGGCAGCAAGTGCTGCGAGACAATCAGGTAAAACCTCTTTGTCTGCAGAAATAAGACTTATGTTTATTTGTGTGTCAGCGTGGAAATCGTCGGGAAACAAAGGCCTCATGGCCCTGTCTACTAATCTTGAAATCAATACTTCGTAGTCACTTAACTTTCCTTCTCTTTTAAGAAATCCTCCGGGGATTCTTCCTGCAGCGGCAAATTTTTCCTGATAATCAACAGAAAGTGGCATGAAGTCAACACCAGGTTTAGCTTCTTTCACTGCAACAGCAGTAGCCAAAAGCATTGTATCTCCCATTCTTACTACAGCAGACCCGTCTGCCTGCTTGGCAAGCTTACCAGTTTCGATGGTTATGAATCTCCCATCTCCTAAATCAATTCTTTTTGTAATGACGTTTAACATCTTTTTTTTCTTTATAATTAAATGCTCTACCTTAGGGAATAACCTAAAATTCCCGTACCTGCATTCCCATCTTCCCCAGGTATTTTTAAATAAAATGTAAATAAAAATCAGTCCTTGCGGAAAAAAATGGACCTGATTAAAATGAAAAAGAGGGAATGGCTACATTCCCTCAAATATCTTTATTTTCTGATATTGTGCTGTGCAATTACTGTTCTGTAACGCTCAATGTCCTGATTTTGCAGATAATCAAGAATTCTTCTCCTCTTACCAACCAGCTTTAATAGGCCAAGTCTTGTAGAAAAATCTTTTGGATGTGTTTTAAGATGATCCGTTAGATGATTAATTCTGAAAGTAAAAAGTGCAATTTGAGACTCTACAGAACCTGATTCTGTAGCTGACTTTTGTGAACTGTTTGCTTTAAAGATTTCTGCTTTTTTTTCTTTAGTTAGATACATCGCCTTAAAATTTCAACTATTTTATTCTTATTTATTAAACCGCAAATTTATGAACCTTGCAGCTTATAAACAAATGATTTAGAAATAAATTCTTTTTTATTTAAAATGTCTGACAAAACTAAATAATGTTTTGAAGATCCGAATATAACTATCTGATTCTAAGAGCCTGGAGTCATTGCGGGCTTGTTTGAGGAAAAACAGACCGACAGGTAATAGCAGGAAATTCACCCCCCACATGCCCATTGCTACCGGCATTACACCTTCTTTGGCCCATTTTTCGCCTGTCAGAGAAATCACATAAAAGGTTATAAAAAACACTACAGAAATGATGACCGGCACCCCAAGTCCGCCCTTTTTAATTATCGCTCCTAAAGGCGCTCCGATCAGGAACATAATCAAACACGCAATGGACTGGGTAAATTTTCTGTACATTTCTATGTCATACATATTTGCTTCCCTGGTCAGGAATTTGACCCTGTCCAGGTGACTTGAAGTATAAGCCTTAATACTTCTTGCCTGATTTACCGCCCTGCTGAGAATCTGGGTTTTCAATTCTTTATCAAATTCTTCATTAGCTGCAATTACTGAACCTGCAGAATCTTTAGCTGCTTCTGATTTAAGAGTAATTTCCGCTGATACCGGATTTTTTTTCGAAACAGAATCTTGCTTTGTCTCTTCCTGCTTTTTATGGTTTAATCTCAGGTTCTTTTTTATTTTCACATCTTCCTTTACTCCGCTCTCTTTGTCTTTCTCCTCACCCTCTTTCTTTTTATTTTCCGAACTCATATCATAACCCGTTGTATCCCTATAGTTATAATAAGCATAATAAGGTTGGATATTGGTGCTTAAACTTGTTTCCACCTGCAATTTTTCGTTTCGCAGAGAATCAACAGTGACTTTTAGCTGATCTACATTCAGCATGAGTTTGTTGGTTGCAAAAAGCTCTTCTTTAGTTCTGCTTAGTTCAAAAGATGCCAGACTAAAAACCATTCTGGTTTTTTCAAATTCATTCCTCATGAAAGTGTTGGAAACCTGCTTTCCTGTTTCCTGCATTTCTGAATAATTCTTTCCGTTATACAGTTCCAGTACCAGGTATTTATCATCATGGATCATGAACATTTGTCCTGAGTCAGCAACAATCAGATCTGTATTGCCTCTGCCCTGGGAGTGATTATATATCATCACATTTTTCAGGCTTTTTCCATCTGGATATTTATGGCTTACTTTAATGCTGTAACCCGGAAGCCCATTGTAAAAAGCTCCTTCTTTAAAGTCAAGGGAGGGTTTCTTTTGTCTTATATCATATAAAAGACTATATGCTTTCAGATTCGCTTTCGGTACTACATTATTATTAAAATAAAAAGCGACTATTGATAATAATATAACTATGAAAAATATGGGTACAAGTGTACGTGTAAGAGATATTCCGGCGCTTTTTATGGCTGTTAACTCAAAATGCTCTCCAAGATTCCCGTAGGTCATTAAAGAAGAAAGCAGAATTGCAAGAGGAAGTGCGACCGGCACCATGTTCATGCTGAAGTAAAAGATGAGCTCTGCAAATACAAACACACCCAGGTCTTTACCAACAAAGTCCTCAAGGTACTTGAGCAAAAACTGCATCAGAAAAATAAAAACCACCACTATAAAGGTCAAAGAAAAGGGACCTAAGAAGGCGGTTAAAATAAGTTTATCGAGTTTCTTCATTCAAACAATATTTATCCCTGCAGCACAATAATCGTGCAAAGATAAAAAAAGAAGTTAATGATTATCTTTTAAGTGGATAAAGGCTTAAAACAGTTCCTTAACCAAATAAAAAATATAATGGCTAAATATAACTAATTCCTGTTATTCCTTGATGATCAGTGCATTACTTTTAATAAAGCATTTACTTAGAATCTATTTAACTAGTTTAGTCTGGATATAGGTCCCATCCGGATATGTTTTTCGAAGAATGTAAATCCCCTGTTTGATTTTTACAATGAATTGTTCGATATCAGATTTGGTAGCCTGAGAAAATTCAGATACTATTCCGTTTGAATCAATTATTTGAAAGGTTCCCTCTTTGTGTCCTAAACTTATATTTACTGTTTCACCTATTGGGTTCGGATATACTTGTAAACGCTCCGATTTTTCGAGGTAAATTATTGAATAATCATTTGAACTTTGCCTTGCTATTCTTATTCGGTAGAAAGATGATTTTCTAAAATCCGAATCTAAAAATTCGTTTGTATTATTTTCTATCTGAAACAGGGGTGTAAATACATATCCGTTTTCGGATTTTTCTAATATATATTTCTCATCATTTGAAATGCCGCTGTGATTAATGCTGATTAATGCATGTTCACCAATTTCTTTAGCTTCAATGTGAATAGAATTAAGGGATAACACTGAAAAGTTACAGGGAGGAGGCAACGATACTCTTGATGAAGAAATGTTCCAGTTTGTTTTGTTACACACCTCAGCGAGCAAATCTTCTTTAGTAGAAGGAATCATCACGCACTCATAAAAACCACCTGAGTTTCTGTTAACCGCCACTGCTGTTTCCCCATTTACCAAAGCATCAGGCAGCATGCTGGTGTTGTTATTGGTGGCATCTTCCTGCCAGCTTCCATTGTAGGCATGCAAGGCAAAAATGAATTCAGGTGCTGTAAAGCTTCCCTGGTAAACGATAATCTGGTCACCATCGAGTGAAAGACCGAAAAAGCCGCTTACACCTGAAGTAGTGAAACCAGGATCAATACCAAAAGTGGTTACTGACCATTTGGGTCTGCCTCCAGCCGGCACCGTATATTTAACTATCCCTTCTCCTGGTCTGAAAGTTTGGTCGGGTTTCCAGCCACAATCGGTAAAGAAGATTTCTTTTCCGGGTATCAGGTCCACAGTATTCACAAATGAAAACTGATCAGGGTCACGCAGATTGAAACCGATGACTATAATGTCACCAGGTTGCAGATTTTGAGCGTAAAGATTTAAGTTTAAACAATAGAATAGCAGGATGAAAAAAGTACATTTCTTCATTTCGCATAGCTTTGGTTGAGCTGCGAATATAAAACAGCTAAACCTTTACATGCAAGGTGTTTATGAAAAAATGCTTAAAACGTTTTTCGTCTATTTTGGAAGAGCTCCTACTTTTTCTTTGAGAGTGGTTACCAGATTATCCCAAAGCTCCTGAAGTGTATCTTCCGAATCGTCGGTATAATCTACGATTTTTAAGAATGAAGTTTGTGTTAGTTCGTTGCTGTCGAGGTGAAATTCTATATAGTTTTGAGACCTTCTTTCTTCAGTGTTGATATTGATAAACTCAAACTTTACATATTGATTGGTTTTTTGGGCAACTTTTCTGGCTTTATGTATTTTTCCATCCCATACAAAACTGTAAAGTTTATCCTGATCTACCTGTACTTTATCAGCAAACCATTCGGCTAAGCCGCTTCCGGTGTTAAGATAAGGGAAGAGATGTTTGGTTGAGGCATTGATTTCGTATTCGGTAGTAAACTTTGTTTTGTTCATATCCAGGATTTTATGCTAGTTTTGAATAAAGAGATGCGCAATATAAAAAAACTTTTGATAAAAGATTTGTTTTTTGGAGGAGTATCTTGTTAAATTCGCACTCCAATTTTTACAGCATCTATTGATGGCGAGGTAGCTCAGGTGGTTAGAGCGTTGGATTCATAACCCAAAGGTCGGGGGTTCAACTCCCCCCCTCGCTACTATATCTCTTCCTGGTCAGTTCCCCTGTTATTAATATTATTTAATACTTTTCTTTCCCTCTTCAGGATTATCTGGTAAATTTGATTTTTGATTAACCATGAGATTGCTCTCCTGTACTTTCCTGCTGTTTATATTATCCTATACGCATCATGCTCAGGTAATAGATTATAAAAAGGAAGCTGCACTGCTTATTAAAGCTCTTCAGAAAAATCATTATCAGCCACGTATAATTGATGATAGTCTTTCTCAGGATATATTCTTCCGGTTTCTTGAGCTCACTGATTCGGATGGAATGTTACTTACAATGCCTGCATATAGCAGCTTACTGTCCTTTCGCTATTCGTTAGATGATGAATTGAAAAAAAATGAATGGAAATTTATTCCCTTTTATTTACCTGTATACAAAGAGCAACTACTACAAGCGGAAAAAATCATCACCAGCTTTCTGGAATCCCCTATAACATTACAAGGAAAAGAGGTACTTGATCTTTCAGAATCTGATACTGTGAACCTTGCGAAAAATGATAAAGTGCTTGAAAAGCGATGGCAACAATGGCTCAAGTATAGAGTGATGAAGCAAATCGTTTTGTTACATGGAGAGAAAAATCTTGATCAGGTTCAGGTAAGTAAATTATTGCAACTGGAGCCAGAGGCAAGGAAGAAAGTTAAAATACGTGAACTGAAAAAAATCAGAAAGATTCTTGACCATCCATCAGGATTTGAAAATTATATCAGCAATATCTACCTGTATGCTATTTCTACTTGTTTTGATCCTCACTCTAATTATATGTCGCGGACAACCTGGGAAAACTTCGAAGCAGAATTGTCCGCGGAATCTCTAAGTTTCGGAATTGATCTGGTAGAAGATGAAGCCGGTAATGTAATTATTGCTGCCCTTGTGCCCGGGGGGCCTGCATGGAATTCCGGTGAATTGCATAAGGGTGATATGCTTATGGAAGCCAGGTGGGAAAATAAATCTGTAGTGGACATATCAGATTATGAAATCAGGGAAATCGAAGCACTATTCCGCGCTTCAAATAATGATAAACTTGAGCTTACCGTAAGAAAAGCGGATGGAATTATTAAGAAAGTGCTTCTGAAAAAAGCCCGCCTGGAGAATGATGAAAATATTGTGAAGAGTTTTATTCTGTCAGGTCAGAAGAAGATCGGATACATCTCCTTGCCCGGCTTTTATTCCTCCATGGAAGATTATACCGGTAATGGTTGTGCCAATGATGTAGCAAAGGAAATTCTGAAACTGAAAAAGGAAAATATTGAAGGTTTAATCATTGATATTCGGTACAACTCCGGTGGTTCTTTGCTGGAAGGTATAGGTCTCGCAGGTATTTTCATAGATGAAGGTCCGCTGGTAATGCTGAAAGGCAGAGAAAAAATAAATGTATTGAAAGACCTTCACCGAGGTACTGTTTACGATGGCCCCTTGGTTTTGATGGTCAATGGTCAAAGTGCATCAGCCTCTGAGGTACTTGCTGCTACATTACAGGATTATAACAGGGCCGTCATTGTCGGTAGCAATACTTTTGGTAAAGCAACAGGACAAATTATTCTTCCTTTGGATACCACAGTTTCCATACAAGCTGCAAGGAAAAATAAAACAATATCCAATTCCGGATACCTTAAGGTTACCATAACTAAAATATATAGAGTAACAGGCAAAATCGCACAAATGAATGGTGTTAATCCTGATGTGAAACTTCCTGATATTTTTGAGAATAGTGAGTTTTTTGAATCACTCCTTCCCTATGCTTTGACAGGAGATTCGGTTAATAAAAAGGTTGTATATTCTGCCTTGAAAAAACTACCGGTTAATCAGGTTTCTTCTTTATCAAATAACAGAGTTAAAAAGGATGAAAAATTTATGAACATCAAAAAGCTGGTAGATGAAGATTATTTTAATTCATATGGAGATAAAATACCTTTGGATATAGGGGAATTTTTGAAATTGTATAAAGAAATAAACCGTAAATATGAAGTGCTTTCAGCCTCTTTATCGAAAGAGCATTCCAATTTTAAAGTAGAGAATAATTCTTCTGATCTGGAGATATTAAAAGTCAATTCCTATCTGGAGAAATTAAACAACGATACGGTAAAAAATCTTCAGAAAGATCTTTATCTTGAAGAAGTTTATCAGGTAATTTCAGATATAATTAACATAACCAAAAACTAAGCGATGATTTTAACATTACAAATTAGACATCTGTTTGTACTTGCATTCCTGGCTATTACTATTCAATCTGTTCAGGCGCAAAAGTTTGCCCATGCGGGAGAGTACATGACTTATATGAGCCAGCAGCACCGTGAAATTATGAAAGATTATATGAGCTATTCCAGTGCGGTGGCACATGGCAAGAGTGCTAGAAAGGTAGAAAATAAAAGACAAGCGCTGCTTTCTACCTGTAAAGATGCTATCAAGAAAATATCTGCTATGCCTCCTTACAACAATGATAAATCATTAAGAGATTCTGCTGTTTCATTTTTGAAAATTACCTACCACGTCCTGAATGATGATTATGCTAAAATAATTAATATGGAAGAGGTTGCAGAACAATCTTATGATGCGATGGAAGCATACCTCCTTGCTCAGGATCTGGCTAATGATAAATTAGAAGAAGCTAATAAAAGATTGGAAATAACTGAAAAGGCTTTTGCCGCAAGCCATAATGTCACACTTATTGACGGAGGAAATGATGAACTGGCTAAGAAAGTAAAAATTACCAGTCAGGTTAATGCATACCACAGAGTTGTTTACCTGATATTTTTCAAAAGCTATAAACAGGAATTATACTTGTGGGACGCAGTTTCAAAGAAGAACGTCAATGCTGTAGAACAAAATAAAAACACCTTACTGAAATTTGCTGAGGAAGGCCTGGCCAAACTTGATACTATGAAAGGATATAATAATGACCGTTCACTGGTGAATGCATGTAAGCAGGTTCTCGAATTTTATAAAAACGAAGTATCCAAAATAAATACTGTAAGTAATTATTTTTTGAAAGAGGAAAATTTCCAGAAGATTAAGAAATCATTTGATTCTAAAAAGGAGTCTGAAAGAACTCAGTCAGATGTAGATCAGTTTAATAAGGCTGTTAATGAATTCAATACTGCAGTAAATGAATATAATACCAATAATACCAGCCTGGATGCTAATAGAAAAAAGGTGATTGAAAACTGGAACAAATCATCTTCCGGCTTTATGGACAAGCATGTTCCAAAGTATAGGTAACAAAAATCTTTTTTGAAATTTCTGTCCGCTTTTTACAGATCTTCAACTTTTTCCTTTTTTCCGGAGTTTATTCTAAAAGGGAGGTAGAGATGGAAAATAAGCTTTCAGGAAAAAAGGTAGCCGCTTTAATGGCAAATGGTTTTGAGCAGGTAGAATTTATTAAGCCCGCCAATGCCTTAAAATATGCAGGTGCTCAGGTTTATATTATTTCTTCTGAAGCAAAGGTTAACGCCTGGGATTTTAATGATTGGGGTGAAGAATTTAAAACTGATGTTCTTTTAAATGAAGCTCATCATGAAGATTTTGATGCTTTGCTGCTTCCCGGAGGGGTAATGAATCCTGACAAACTGAGAATGAACAAAAGGGCCATACAGTTTATCAGTTCCTTTATGAATTCGGGAAAACCCATTGCGGCAATTTGTCATGCTCCTTGGGTACTTATTGAAACCGGAATGGTTAAAGGCCGAAAACTTACCTCCTATCCTTCGTTAAAAACAGATCTTATTAATGCCGGGGCTAAATGGGAAGACAAAGAAGTTGTGGTTGATAATGGACTAATAACCAGCCGTAAACCTGATGATATTCCTGCATTCAGCCGAAAGTTAATGGAAGAAATTATCGAAGGAAAGCATGTTTTCCGGTAATTGACCCTTATAAATTATTAAACTGAATAGGTATGGAAAGTTTTGTGGTTATTTATAGATTCAATGATATAATTGCATCTGAAAATTTTGAAAAAGGGTTGAAGGATGCTTTTCCTTTGCATGATGCACAGGTGGTGAATGGTATTTACTATTTTGCTTTAACAGCTAGAAATCTTCCTGAAATTGAAAGCAAAATAAATGTAATTCTTGATCGTGTACCTGTAGGAGATACTGATTACGTTGCAGTGTATTACGATAGAAAAGAAGATTCTGATGAAATTAAACGTGCTATGGTATTAGGTACATCTCAGTATATAGACAATGAAATAAAAAATAAAGGTGGTATACATACAAGGGTATTAACCGAGTTGCTTGAAAGCAATATTATAAAAAGAAGATAGCTGATCAGATGATGGATTATGTGGAACTGCTGCAAATCCATCATCCTTTCGGATAATCGTTATTTAAAAAGCATTTTTCCATTATTACTATTTTTTTAGCAGACCTTTTCTATTAATTTTATTATAATTCAAAGTAGTATATATTCCAATTATTGTGAACACATCCCAACTTTCAATAAATGAACCTTTAATTCAGACAGAATGGTTTGACATGTATCTGAAGCAAGATATTATTTTCATCAGATACAAAGAGGCTGTGACAGTAGATTTGAATGTAATGAAAGTCATGATGGAAAGTTTCTATAAACTTTCAGAAGGTAAACCTTTTCCAATCCTGTCAGATGGAAGAAAAGTAAAATACTGGACAGAGGAAGCAAGAGAATACCAGAAAGAAGTTGAGAATAAAGAAACAATGAAAGCCGCTGCAATTCTTGCAAGTACATACATACACAAAATCCTGTTTCATTTCTTTGTTATGCTTTACAAGCCAAATGTGCCTGTTAGATTCTTCACCGATGAATCCAAGGCTCTGGAATGGCTTTCATACTTTAAGAATAAATAACAAACAATCGGGTTCAAACAAACTCCCCTGATTTAAGATTTTAATATTAAGGCAGGAGGAGAATATGAAGAAGCACTACTTATTTTTATCATTTTTGGCATTTGCAGCGTGTGATGGTAAACCGGAAAGAGGCAAGGCTTATTTTGTAAATGAAGATCCGTTAATTGAAATTCCAAGTCTCAAAACTCAAACAACAATTGTAAACCAGGAAGAATATCAGCCTGCGCAAGTTGAAATTTCATCACTTGCAGTTATTGATATTCAAAAGAGCGACAAAACTAAAGAGATAGGCCGTGAAAATGAGAAACTAAACGGTAAAGAGAAAGAGAAAGAGAAAGAGAAACAGAACAAGAATGATAGACTGAAGGAGAAAAAGGAAAAGAGTAAAAAATCTTTACAGGAAAAAGAAATTTTTCAGACAGAACATAATGCCGAAGCCAGTGCTGAATTAAACAGTTCGGATACAGAAATACAGGTTGTTAACCAATATGATACTCCAATAACGGTAGAATCAGAAGTTAAGCAGGAGACTAAAAAGAGAAAGTTCAGTTTGTTTAAAAAGAAAAGCTGATATAAAAAAAATGGCCGTCATGAAATCCATGACGCCATTTTTTATTGTGCCAAATTATTTGGCTACAGTTTTCCTTTTTAATAAAAAGCCTAGACCAATAGCTGCACCGGCAAATAATGAAGCAGGTACTATAAACTTCATAACATCTTTATTGCTTATTCCGTCTGTACTCCATCCACCGCTGATACTGGCAAATTTTTTAACAGGATCATACAAATTACCTTTAGTTGATACCGCATGTTGATCTTGGGCAAAATGATCTCTGAACATTCGTTTCTGAATCAGTTTGTCAAGCAGATCCGGTGCGATGATGTTTGCAGCGGCTGCAAGCTTTCCATTACCTCCTACGAATATCTCCCTTTGGGGACTGGCAAATAAAGATCCTATGGCAAATGCAACTTCTTTTGCACTGATAGCCTCACCGGGGGCGATGATTGGTTTACCCATAAAATTGGCTGCCTGATTGTAAAGAGGAGTATCAATAACGCCCGGTAAAACAGTACATACCGGAATATGGTATGGCTGTAATTCCTGATTTAAGCTGATACCTAGTCCACGAATAGCAAATTTGCTAATCACATAGGGACTGAAATATGGTTCACCTGATATCGCAACAATGGAAGAGACATTGATAAGCATACCTTTCCCCTGCTTCTTAAAATATGGGATAATTGCTTTGGCCCCATAAATATATCCATAGAGGTTGATATCTATAACTCTTTTAAAATCCTCCATTGGGATTTCTTCAAAATGACCTGCTGCTGATACTGCTGCGTTATTAATCCATACATCAATTTTCCCAAAACGGTCTATTGCTCTGGGAACAATTGCTGCAACGTGAGATTCAATTGAAACATCAGTAGGTATGGCTAATGCCTCTGTTCCAAAATTTTCACATTCATTTACCAACTCTTCGAGGGCTTCTTCCCTTCTTGCCACCAGGACTAAATTTGCTCCCTGTTTGGCAAGCTCCAATGCGGTAGCTCTTCCTATACCTCCTGAAGCCCCGGTGATCACTACAACAGAATTTTTTATTTCCATAATTTTTTACCTTAACATAAATAAAACCGCCGGGCAAACCATATAGTTATAAAGACAGGGCTTAATTACCCCTGTCTTCCAGATCTGTTCCAAATGTTTTTTCTTTTAAAATCCTTCCATCCCTCGAATGAATTATTACCTGCGCATTTCCATCGTTTTTGGCTTTTTCTCTGATACAATTTATCACTTCAGATTTCCTTTCTCCATCACAAACTATTGTATCAGAATTTTCAGGCTGTGCCCGCCATCCGTTCAATGAATAATTTACATGATAGATTTTTTTCTTTTTCATTTTGATAAGTTTAAATGGTCTCTCCTTTAAAACAGAGCCATTTAAACGATCGTTCTATGAACGGAGCTTTCGATTTTTTCTGATAATTTTCCTGACTTTATTGCCCCTTGTACCAAATAAGCGTTTTACAACATTTTCCCTTTCTACAAGTGAAACGAAATTTGGAACCAAGGCTTTTTCCTCCTCAATAATTGGTTCATTCAACTCCAGTTTAATTAATGTATCATTAACAATAGGTATAAAATCCAGGTCTTTTAATTTGAACTTTTTAGGAAAAGATTTTAAAAAACTGGATTGTGCGGGATGTGATGCTAAAGCGATTTTATTCAAACCGTTTTTTTGGGCCATGACATAAGAAAAATATAAATTCTCTGTACTATGTTCTGCCTGTTCTTCGATTAAAATATGCTCTTTACTTACTCCAAGTTGTTCTGCATACATAGCCATTATCCTGGCTTCAACGTAAGGTGTATATACCGCTGCTCCTGAAAAAATGAGATTCTTCGCAATTCCATTTTTGTATAAATAAACTGCCCAGTGAACTCTCTCCTGAACTGTCCGGCTCCAACCTCCTTTCTGATGAGGAAAGCCGGGAATGATTACTGCATCATAACAATGATTACATGAGACTTTAAAACATTTTTCAGGATCAGTATAAAATTTGTCGTAATAAACAGAACAGCCTGATAGCAACAATACACTGCAGATCAAATACAAGCACTTATGATTCATCCTGCGAAAATTAAATATTATCTAAAGATAACCAATAATACTCAGGGATAGGGAATGATTTCTAATCGATTTATAATTGTTTGAGAATAAATATATTACAGGTAGTTTTAATGGGTGAAATATTAATGTTTGGCAAAGGGTAAATCAATAGTTAAGAATTGATGATAAAAAGTTTCTTTCAATTAATATAAAAGCTAAATTTAGCACAGTTAAAAGCTCAGGAAATTGCCCAGTTTCAAAGATCGCCTAATTGCAAACATCCTTGACATTCAGGAAAAGGCAAGAGATGTAAGCAAATCCATAGTAAAAACCACGGACTATCTGCTCATCTATTTGTCCGTACTCGGAATTCTTACTATTGTATACCGTCTCGGTTTTCCTAAGAAAGATGAAGTTGACATTAAATTAATTTGGATTCTTGAATTTATTGCCGCAACACTTTTTGTAGGGATTTTTATCCGATTTATACTCACCTTCAACCTCTCCGAAATTAAGAAGAAACTAGCCACTGAATTTTCTCTGATTGTTGCTTTATTTCTTATCCTTGGTAATCGCTATATTTTTCCGGACTGGTTTGAAGAGAATATCCCTTTCCTCAGGGTATTCGAAATGAATTTTATTCTTTATTTGGCGATAGTAATTGTATTCCTTGCTGAAGTCACAGGTAAAAGTCTTAAGTTTTTTACCGTAAGTCTAAATCCTGCCCGTATTTTCATTTATAGCTTTATACTTTTAATTCTTATCGGGACAGGACTTCTACTTCTTCCAAGAGCCACCGTTAATGGGATTACCATTATCGATGCATTATTTACCTCTACCAGTGCAGTATGTGTAACAGGACTTACTGTAGTGGACACCGAAACTCAGTTTACCGCTATGGGGAAGGTAATTATTTTCTGGCTTTTTCAGATAGGCGGATTAGGAATCATGACATTCACGAGTTTTTTTGGCTTCCTTTTTAAAGGTGAATTCTCCTATAAAAATGAGTTATTTCTACAATCTATAGTGAATGAAAATAAAATGGATGAAATCTTTAAAACACTTTTAAAGATAATTGTAATTACATTTTCTATAGAAATACTGGGCGCAATAATGATTTATTTTTGCATACCCGAACATGTTTTTGAAAGTACAAAAGACAGAATATTTTTCTCCATATTTCACTCGGTATCTGCATTCTGTAATGCAGGCTTTTCAACTTTTTCCGAAGGGTTATTCCATAATAATTTCAGGTTTAATTACAACTTACAATTGATTATTGCTTTCCTGATAATCATCGGCGGATTAGGATTTCCTATAGTCTTTAATTTTTACAGATATATAAAACACTATGTTACCAATAAGTGGAAGCAAAAAGTATATCATAAAAATTTTATTCATGCACCTAGGATCATTCATCTTAATACAAAACTGGTAGTATTTACCACTATTTGTCTGATTGTGGGAGGAACCATATTTATTTATTTCCTGGAATCAGGCAATTCCCTGAAAGAACATACTTGGAACGGAAAAATTGTCACGGCTTTTTTCTCAGCTGTTACGCCCCGTACTGCCGGATTTAATGTGATTGATATGACAACGTTGATGCCTGCCACTATACTGATTTATCTATTTTTAATGTGGGTAGGTGCCTCCCCTGCATCAACCGGAGGCGGTATTAAAACAACAACTTTTGCTTTGGCATTTATTAATACTGTAACGGTAGCTCAAGGTAAAGAAAAGATAGAATTGTTCAGAAGGGAGATTTCAGAGGAATCTGTTAAAAGAGCTTTAACGATTATCTTCATGTCTACGATTGTAATTGGTTTAGCAATTCTTTTATTAACATTTACAGATCCTGAAAAACGTATGATCAACATTGCTTTTGAATGTTTTTCAGCTTTCAGTACCGTAGGACTTACCCTTGGTGTTACACCTGAATTGAGTCCTGCTGGTAAATTGATCATTATTGTGGTAATGCTTACTGGCAGAGTTGGCATTATTACATTTATCATTGGCTTTGCCAGAAAAGCTAAAGGGTTTATCCATAGATATCCAAAAGAAAATATATTTATTAACTAGCAAGTATTGAGAAACATTAAAAGTTTCTTTTATTAAATAAAACTTTAGATATGAAAGTAATTATAATAGGTCTCGGTAATTTCGGCGCTTCGCTTGGTATAAAACTAACTGAAGCCGGTCATGAAGTAATTGGTGTTGATACAAGTATCCAAAAAGTAGAATCATTGAAAGATAAGATTACTCATACCATATGCATGGATGTTAACGACACCAATGCAATAAGCAGTCTCCCACTAAAAGATACCGACCTGGTTGTTGTTGCTATTGGTGAAGATGTAGCTTCCTCACTAATGGCCACTGCAACCCTTAAGCAGTTTAAGGTGAAGAAGCTTATGAGCCGAAATATTAATCCTATGCAGAAAAATATTGTAGAGGCGATCGGAGTAGACGAAATTGTTAGTCCTGAAGAAGATTCTGCAGAAAGGCTTGCTAAAAAACTTGAACTTAAAGGTGTTGTAGACTCCTATGCGATTTCGAAAGAATACAGCATACTTGAAATTAAAGTACCTGAAAGGTATGTTGGCAAGACTATCGAACAATGCAGGTTCAGGGAAAAATATAATGTCAATATTGTTACCATCATAAGAAAAGACAACGAAGATAAGAAACAGGGTGATGTGCTGGGTGTAGTTAGTCCATCGACTGTTTTGGAAAAACGCGACATTCTGGTGATTTTCGGCCACCTTAAAGATATGCAGAGGCTGCTGTAATTATTTTAAAATTGATACATTGCCGGACATCTGAGGAAATTCAGGTTCGTTCAAATGAAGTACATAATAATAAGATCCTACAGTACAGGGACTGCCATTACGTGTTCCATCCCAAGACTCCGGATAGCCGGGTATGCTTTGAAAAACCATTTCTCCCCATTGATTATAAACAGTCAGGATGCTGTTGTTGAAAAAGTCTATATTCTGAATTTCAAACCTGTCGTGAATGCCGTCTCCATTCGGACTGAAAACATTAGGAATGATCACGTCTTTAAAAACAGATAACATCATTTCGTCGATTGCATAGCAGGATGGAAAATCTGCATGAGCAACTTTTATAGAATAATATTCCCTGGGCACTGTTGGAGTAACTACAGTGGAGATATTGGATGGAGAGTGAATAATACCGGCACCTAAACTTGAATTCCATTGATAGGAAAACGGCCCTTGTGAACTTCCGCGTCCGTCTAGAAACACATCCTGATATTCATCTACCCGTATGTTTCTGCCCGCATCTGCAACAGGTTTAGCTCTTACGCTCAAATTATAATTATCAGTAAATATTATTGTTCTGCAACCTCTTGCTTCGATGTTGATTATATTATTTCCTGTTTGCAAAGCCGTTGATGGAACATTGAGGGTGACATTATTCCCGTTACCTTGTGCGGGAGCTGAAATGTAATTGCTAATATTATCTTTATAAACCTGATAGGTAATTCCCGGTTGGGAATCTAATATCACAACTGTCCCATTATTTGATTCACAAATTTCAGGAACCTCGACAGTTTTCTCAACAGGCCCTTCTGTCACATTGACAATTGAAGAAGCTGATGTAATACAAACACCGTTTAGATAAGTTGGGCCTGTTACAGTAACACTGTAGTTTCCTCCGGTACTGACTGTAATCGCTGCTGAATTACCAGGGTTAGGTTCGCCAGCAGGGACTGTCCAGGAATAAGAAATAGCCGGAGATGTTGAAGGTTGCGGTGTAGCATCAATTGTTACTGCTTCCGGACTACATAATTCATAATCGGAAAGCTGAAGGTCGAACTCATTGTTAATCTCAACCTGAGCACTTACAGCACATCCATTTTGAGGATCTTCCACACAAACACGATATGTACCGGTGCGATTCAGTGTGTAGGTAGATGTATTTGCTCCTGTTATCTGAACCTGATGGTCATCATCGCCATAATACCATTTAAAACTTGTACCTGCAGAAGGATTATGATAATTGGAATTTAATGTGATGTTGCCCGTTCCTTCGCATATTGATTTTGTTTCATACCCAAAGTCAGGCTTTTTATTGGCAATTAGATTCTGGCAACTGTTGATGAAAGAAATATCGTCAATCACAACATCAAGTCCACTGGCTCCCCCTTCAACATTAACAAATTCCATCTGAATGTCTACTTTATTGTAAATTCCTGATGGAGTCCATGCAGCATAAATCTGGGTCCAGTTCATGAGTCCTTCCGGAGATCCTATTGCAGGAAGAGTTTGAATGCCTGCAGCATCTATCATACCATTGGAAGCAAGATATGGAATAATGGTTACTTGTATTACAGGAGGTGTTCCCTGTGCAGTAAAGTTAGCGACCCAGGCAGAAAAGTAATATATCTGTGAAGGATAAATATTTACTGTTTGCTTCCATGCAATTGGTTTTCCTCCGGGATTAATATTGCTTTCAGTCTGAATATTCAGGTCGACAAATAATGCATATCCTCTGCCTACAATTCCTGTGGTGTGATCTTTAAAATTTTCTCCCCCCCCATAAGTCATGGCCCAATAGGTATTATTGACAAAGTTTCTACCTGAGCAGGTAAAATTTTCAGCTCTGACTATTCCCGCCCTGTCACCTACTCCGTACATGCAGGACACAGTGGGATAATTTGGTCTCATACCAAGCCAGGTAAAATCTGTTGTAAATCCCGGAGGTGTCTGTGAGTACCCCAATTCAAAATTACCGTTAAACACCGCTTCTTTCACCGGCACAGGGGTACATTGCGCCGATAATCTGGGAGTAAAATAAATGCAGGCACAATAAAAAAAAATAATTGCGACAACCAGTTTGATAAAATGCATCAAAGCCCCTTCAATAAATGGAAATTGTATTGTAATTAGATTTACAAATTAGTAAAAAGGAAGGAATAAAAAAAACAGGCTGCTCCGGTTAGAGACAGCCTGTAATAAATTATAGCAGAAATAATTATTTTAATACTGAAATCTTCATACAACCGGTTTTTTCCGTTGATTGGATTTTTAGAATGTATTCTCCGGCGTTAAGGTTTGATATATCCACAGGGAAATTATTAACTCCTTCATGAAGGAATATAATTTTTTCAGCATCCATTGCTTGTCCATATAGATTTAGGACCTGTAATGTTGCTTCAGCAGCATTGTTATTAGTGATCTCAACTGAGAGATTTTGAGTTGCAGGCACCGGATAAGCTTTCAATTCCGTAAATGCCAGGTCTTTTTTTGTGGAAGCAATAATCAGATCATTAAGAGGACCTGTAGATCCGTTAGGTAGTGCATAATACACATCCATAGCTGTCCCGTTATTATTACTCGCCGGATTTCTGAAACCGGAAGCGAAAATTACGATACCTTTACCTGCAAGTTCTGAAAGGTCGGCATTGTAAGTTTCTATTGTTGTTGTTCCTGAATAATCTGTTACAGTAAATGTATAGGCCTGTGGTTGTACCACTTTGTATCCACCGTTATGTCCGAAACCGACATTGTTGGCAATCGTTCCGCCTCCATTGTCAACCATAACTTTCACGATTGGTAAGTCGGTAGAACCATGAAGGAAGTCCACCTCTACTGTAGCAGGGTCGTTAGCCATCTCTTTTGCTGCAAAGTTATTATGGAAATTTAGCTGAATATCACGGCCGTCAGGATTAGCTGCGTACCCTGAGCCTGAAACTCCGCCGATCATGGCGACATTTCTTGTGCTTGCCACGAAGGTATGGGTAAATGATTTTACAATATCACCTGCTCCTGTACTATTTCCCGGTGCCAGTCCTACAGTTACAGGTGTACCTGTGGTGACATCTGCATAAGGTGTAGCGCCTCTGAATGGAAGATCATCTGCTATTTTATTACCGTCAATATATATATCCACGGTCGCATATGCAGGATCTGCAGAGCTGTGAATTATTTGCAATCTTGCATTTTGAGCAAATCCATCAGTAAAAGAAAAACTATAAAGAGCTGAGATAAAGATAATTCTTTTGAAGAAAGTAAATGTTTTTTTCATAAAATACACTTTTAGGTTATGCAATAGTCGAAAAAATAACCCTCGCCGTGTTTTTATGTTTAAAAGAAATTACAAAAAATAAATCCTATAGTTTTTTAACCAGTTTGCCTACTATACCAAGGGTATAATATTTAGCTACATTTTTTATATAACGGCTAAAATCGTGTGACGCGTGATCATTGGCCGAATCTGATATAGTTCTGACAATAACGTATGGCTTATTGTATTCATAACAGATCTGTCCAACTGCTCCCCCTTCCATCTCAACAGCAAGCACCTGAGGAAGGTCATTTCGTATTTTTTCCAGCTGTGCAGCAGAACCTATAAACTGGTCACCGCAGCAGATTTGCCCGCAATATACTTTGGGTTGATGCAACGAAAATTCTTCAATGTCTTCTTTATGAATATATCGGGAGAAATCTTCAGACAGGAACTCCCTGCAACTTTGAAGTGCCTTTTGTACCAAATCATCATCGCAGGAGAAAAACCCTTTTTCCAGTAGAGGTGCTTCAAACTGCGGCCATAAAGGTCTTGCATCCAGATCATGCTGCATAGCTTCTGTGCCTACTACGATATCTCCAAGATTTAAATTTGTGGCAATACCCCCTGCTACGCCGGCAACTATCAGTCTGTCCACATTAAATTTCTCAAACATTACAGCTGCAGTTACCGAAGAAGCTACTTTACCTATTCTGGATAGTGCTACTATACATTCCTTTCCATAAAATTCTCCACGAAAAAATTTCCTTCTTCCGGATTCATAAGTTGAATGGACTGTCATTCTTTCCAGGATCATATCTATTTCTTCAGGCATTGGAGCGAGGATACCGGTAAGCATGTGTAGTAATGTTGAATGTTAAATGATGAATGTTAGTGAGGCAAATATAAACTTTAAACTCTAAACTTGTAACATTAAACTTTCAACTTTCAACTCTAACCTTTGAACTTTATACTTTAAACTTTTAACTTTAACCTCATGAATGACTATACTGAAATTTCAGAAATTGCTTCAGGACAGCTGTATAATCTGCTTATTTTTTCAGGTTCTGCATTAGCAGGGTTAATAGCGGGTACAATTCTATTTAATGCAGCGAAGCTTTTTCTTAAAGAAATAAAAGATGCCTCGCTTACATTAATCAACAGGCAGTTCAGGTTCGCACTCCAGATACTTTTTGTTGTGGCTGCCATGAATCTTGCGCTTCCATTCACCACCTGGCATGAACGTCTTGAGTTTTATATACATAAAATTCTTTACATTGCCCTGGTACTTTCTTTTTCATTTCTGATGATGAGAATTACCGGTTTTATAAAAGCATTGCTTTATATAAAATTTGACATTACATCTGCAAACAACCTAAGTGAAAGAAAAGCCAGGACTCAGATAGATTTTCTTCAAAAATTAACTTCTGTAATCATTTTCTTTATAGCTCTGGCAATTATCTTGATGAGTTTTGACAGGGTAAGAGAATTAGGAACAAGTATTCTGGCGTCAGCCGGTATTGCAGGTATTATTATAGGTTTTGCTGCTCAAAAATCACTGTCAAATTTACTGGCAGGTTTTCAAATTGCATTTACCCAACCGATAAGAATTGATGATGTTGTTGTCGTAGAAAATGAATGGGGACGAATAGAAGAGATTACGCTGACTTATGTAGTGGTGCGCATATGGGACATGAGAAGATTAATTCTTCCTATCTCCTATTTTATTGAACGACCCTTCCAAAACTGGACAAGGGCCAGTTCAGATATTCTTGGTTCTGTTTTTCTTTTTACAGATTACACATTGCCTATAGAAGAGCTGAGGAATGAGCTGAAAAGGATTCTGGAAAATGATGACAATGGCTTGTGGGATAAAAATGTCGGAATTATTCAGGTGACTGATACTACTGATAAATGCATGCAGTTAAGAGTATTGGTAAGTGCGAATAGTTCTTCCAATGCATGGGACCTCAGATGTATTGTAAGAGAAAAGCTAATAACTTTTATTCAGAAAAGTTATCCTGGTTGCTTGCCGAAGAACAGGAATGAAGTGAAGCAGATTATTGAGAATTAAGAGTTAAGAATTAAGAGTTAAGAATGAAAAAGGTTGAATGTTGAATGATATAAAATAAGGTGTTAATATGTCTAACATGAACACTTTAACACCTTAACACTTTAAAACTTTTATTTCACCAAGGTAAAATCTCCTGTTCCGATTTTTTTGTCTTCGCAGTAGAATTCAATGGTATATTTGCCCGGCTTGTATCTGCTTCCGGATGCGTATACAAAACCAACCTTTTGCTTGCTGTTGTCGAAGGTTATGGTCTTCTTTTCAGTGTATGTCATCTTCTTGCCATTTATCATAAATACTTTATCTCCTTCGTATAAAGTAGCTCCTCCCGGTTCGATAAATCTCATATAAATGTCCTTCTGTCCCTGTTCGGCAATTTTATTATCTGCAAGATTAAACAGGATAGTTACTTTAGATGTAGTCATGGCCTTATGAGTCCCTGTTTTAATCTCTTTACCTGCTGTCGTGAATATGGATATTTCCATATTTTCTGCTTTTAATGCAGAGGCAGAGTTTACTTTTTCATTTAGTTTTGCCTGGATAGCTGCTAATGTAGCTATAGAATCATCTTTTGCTTTCACCATTGCCTGAAGTTTTTCAACTTCTGCAGCGATCTGGTTTTTCTCAGTACTGATGGTAGCGATGCTGGCAGTTACTGCCTGAACTTCATTTTTATATTTTGCAAGTTTGGAGTTCAATGATTTTATGGAAACCTGATTATTTTTTAGTTGCTCTTTCAGCTGATCAAGTTCTGCAAGTTTGGCTCTTTCTTCATTTAGTTCCTGTCCAAGCGCTTGTTTCTCTGCAATTACAACTTTAAGGCTATCCTGAAGCTTATTGATTTCATATAATTTTCTTTCAAGGTCAGACTTAAATTCTATATTCTCCTGCTCTTTGGCAACAATTACTTCTCCCTGGTTATATCTTTCGAACAATAAGTACCCTATAACCCCAACCAACGCCACCACTGTAATGGATAAAAATACAACAGCAGTACGTGCTCCGCTTCCCGGTGTTTTCTCTTTAACAGGCTTTGGCTGTTTTACAGGTTTGGATTGTTTAGCTGTTTTAGCTTCCTCTTTTTTAACTTCAGGTCTTGCCTGAGGTTGGACAGTAGAAGCAGATGGCGAAGCTACAGATGATTCAGCTTGAACTTCTGCCGGAGTATTTACTGATTGAAATGTTTCAACCGGCTTTACCTCTTCCTGAACAGGGGTAGCTGCAACAGGGGTCACCGGCGTTTGGGTTTCAGCTGGTTTTTCCTGATTTGAAACTGGTCTTTTGACTGGTCTGATTACCGGTCTAGGGCCTCTCATCTTTGGTTCTCTCATAGTATTATGTTTTCGTAATTTTTAATTAGTGCTTAAAAAGGGAATTTGAAAATTAAGGAAGATTTAATATAAAGTCAAAGAAAATCTTAACATTGTTATATTTTTCCAACCGATATTCAGATTTGCTTTAACCTGTTTATGAAGGAATTGTTTTGACAGGTATCAGATGGAATTGTATTAATTCATGAGCTTATTAATTATAGAATTTCAATGTAGTTGTTTAATAGCAAAGGATTTATATGTTAATTAACTAAATGGCAATTATTCAAAAAGTTTAACATTCCTTATAAATTTTGATTTGGAATTTTATTGGATTTTAAAGAGATGTTATATTACAATTGCTTTTTGGCAGTCTGTTAGCAATGGCAAACTTTCCATCCTGAAAATAGTTTAGTAATATATCTTATGTACTTCTCGGTACTGGCTTCCAATGGCAAAAATTAAAAGACCGGTAATTATCACCTTAATTGTAATTGTCCTTATTCTTATCTCCTTTCGGATAGCGCTTCCATATATAGTTTTAAAATATCTTAACAATACATTATCTGAATTAAATGGCTATTCAGGTAAAGTGTATGATGTAGACATTCATCTGTTAAGAGGTGCTTATGTAATAGATTGTCTGGTAATAGACAGGGTTGAGAAAAAAATGAAAACTCCGTTTTTCCAGGTAGAAAGAATTGATTTGTCAGTCCAATGGAGAGAATTGACAAAGGGCGCTCTGGTTGGTGAAGTAGAAATATTTAATCCTTATTTAAATTTTGTCGCGACTGCTCCCAATGGGGAAAATAATGACTGGAGGGAACCTATACAGGATCTGTTTCCTTTAAGGATAAATAAACTCAGAGTTGATAATGGAGAAATTCATTATCGTGATTACCAAAAGTCTCCTGACATTGATTTATATATGAGAAATATACAGGCAGAAGCCTCTAATCTGACTAACAGTGAAAAGATATCAGAGACTTTAGTCGCAAGTATCGAATCACGAGGGACAGTGATGGAAAACGGTAGCTTTTACTTTAATATGAAACTGGATCCATTTGCAGATGTGCCCACTTTTGACCTGGATGCAAAAATGGAAGATCTAAAAGCTACTGAACTGAATGATTTTTTTATGGCTTATGGCAACTTCGATGTGCAGGACGGACAGATAGGGTTGTATATCGAAGCGGCGGCGAATGAAGGTAAGCTTAAAGGGTATGTAAAACCTGTAATAGAAAATTTGAATGTTCTTAAACCCCAAGAAGAAGACCATGGCCCTTTAAGGATGATTTACGAAGGCATAATCGAAGGGCTGGGAGAAATATTTAAGAATCGTCCAAAAGACCGTATTGCTACAACAGCTGAGTTTTCAGGAGACCTGGAAAATCTTAAGGTTAATAACTGGGGTATTATAGTAGACATTTTTCGTAATGCATTTGTAGAAGCGCTTGTTCCGGCTATAGACCATAAGATCAACATGGAGCAGCAGTAAGACCCTGACAGGGTCCACCCTGTCAGGGTGAGGTGCGCTTTTCCTTTTGCTTGCTTATAAAAGTTTTAGGACAGTATCCGAAGTGCTGTGTAAATGATCGGGTAAAATATGAGGGACTATTGAATCCTATCTCTGATGCTATTTCTGAAATAGAAAGTTCACCCTGAATAAGTAACCCAGTACTTTTTTTCAATCTTATTATCCTGATAAATTCATTAACTGTTTGTCCGGTCAGATTTTTCAGCTTGAGGTAAAGCAAGGTTTTGCTCAAGCCAAGTTCTTTGGCGAGCCTGTCCCCATTGAGGTCAGGATCAGAAATATATTTTTCTATAAAGTCAATGGCTTTTTTCAGAAGGTCTTTATCGAGATCAGATTTAGCTGCTGTTGAAACAAGTATTTCCGGGTCAACGGTAAAATGTAATTTCATATTTTCAAGGGACGAAAACAGGTTGTTAATCGTAATGAGTAAAATATCACGGTCGAATGGCTTAAGGATAAAAGCATCTGCACCGGCCTTTAAACTATTCAAATGTACATCCTCCGAATTTTGTCCTGTTAAAAGTATAATAGGGATATGACAGGTGACTTTATTGGATTTAATAGTATGGCAAAAAGATATTCCTGATACTCCAGGCATAATAATATCACTGATGATAAGATCTGGAAAAATCTTTTCTGATATTTCAATAGCGCTTTTAACATTTAAAGCCTCATAAACATCAAAATATCCGGCAAGAAGATATTTCAAGCTTTTTCGCACCTGTTCATCATCATCTACAAGCAAAATCTTTTTACCTTTAAACTCTTCCTTCAGTAAATTTTCTTCTACTTTCTGTTTGATTGTGCTATTGCTGTTGTCCGAGGTTTTCTTTCGCCTTGAACTTATGGAATAACTGTTTATGGATTTTACAGCCTCCCCTTTTCCACCAGGTAATATCACTTTAAATTTTGTACCATTGCTTTCTTCACTTTCAACTATGATTTCACCATCATTTAATTCGATAAATTCTTTACAAATAATCATTCCTAAACCTGTTCCGGTTTCATTAGAAGTTCCCATGGAGGATACCAAGTTGTCAAGCCGAAACAAACCTGATAGTATTTCCTCAGTCATTCCTACGCCCTTATCTTCAAATACAACAGCAACTTTATTTTCATTTATAAGCTCAGAATATATATTAATTTCACCTCCGTTTAAGGAAAATTTTATATTATTATTCAATAGATTTCTGACAACAGCACTTATCATGTTATAATCTGCCAGAATAAAGTGACTCTCATTTATACTAGAATGGACAGAAAGGTTTTTATTGTTTAACTGAAGTTGAGATAGTTCAATATTTTCATTAATGAGATCTGTTAAATTAATTTTTAGCCTGTCTGCTTTAAGTTTTCCTGACTGAGATCTGGCCCAATCGAGTAAATTCAGAACCAGGTTGTTTAATCTTTCGGTTGACATTTCGATTTGATCAATTATTTCTTCCGGATTACTGTCAAATTCCTTTCTTAATAATTTAGAAAGTACTACCAGGGCATTTACAGGGTTTTTAAGATCGTGTGCCAGGATAGAAAAAAATTTATCTTTTGTTTTATTTAATATTTCCAGTTCCTGATTTTGTGATAAAATCTCCTCTTGTTGCTGAATTATTTTGCTGGTCTTTCTGTAGATTTCAGCATTGTTTTCTTCCAGAATTTCATTTTTTAAAGTGATCTCCTGATTTTTCTCCATCAGGACTTCGTTAACCGAAACCAAAGCGGATGTTTTTTTATTAACTTCTTCTTCAAGAACTTTATTTCTGAGCCTGATAGATTTTGTTCTGATATAAATTAAAAGAAATACAGCGCTGATCAATGATGAGATAGCAAGAGTTTTAAACCACCATGTCATCCACCATGGAGGTAATACAGTCAGCTGAATAAAGGCACCTTGTGTATTCCAGATATTATCATTGTTTGATCCTATCACTCTAAAAGTATATGTCCCCGGGTTTAAGTTGGTGTATGTGGCAAATCGTCTTTCCGCTGTTTCATAAATCCAATCCTGATCAAAGCCTTCCAACTTATATGCATATTTATTTTTTGAAGGAGCGTGAAATGATAATGAAGCAAATTCAAAGGAAATTACATCATCAAAGTAATTAAAAGTTATTTCCCTGGTATCTGTAATTGATTTTTGAAGATAAATACTTCCATTATATTCCGCTCCGGGTAATAAGGATTTGTTAAATAGTTTTACATCTGTAAATACTACCGGCGGAATTGAGTTATTGAGTTTGATGCTATCCGGATGAAAAATATTAAACCCGTTAGCTCCCCCGAAAAACAATTTTCCGTCATTAGTTTTTAACTTTGAGTTAAAATTAAATTCTCTTCCCTGCAATCCATCATCATCATCGAAGTTTAAAAATGATTTTTCTTTAACATTAAAACTGCTGATGCCTTTATAAGTACTTATCCAAAGATTTCCTTTATCATCTTCCAGTATCGATTGAATACTATTTGAAGGAAGTCCATCTTTAGTTGTAAACTTTTCAAAAGTTCTGTTTTCAAAATCAAGTAATCTGGCTAGTCCTTCCACTCTTGAAGCAAACCAGACATTCCCTTGACTATCTTCAAAAATATCAGAAACGGACTTTCCTGCGAAATTTCCATTTGTAAGATCACCTCCGGTTATAGAATGAAATTTTTTATCAATTCCATCATAACAAATTAAACCATGACGTTCAGTTCCAATCCACATTCTTCCTTTACTATCTTCGAACAAGGAAAAAACACTGCTTATTCGGGCGTATTCCAGACCATTATTTTCGAATGCATCGGCAATAAATGTATTTGTTGCAGGATCGTAAATATTAATTCCTCCTGCAATTAGTCCCATCCAAAGCCTGCCATCTCTGCTTTCACAAAGTGACCATACATTGTCTCTTGTAGGCTTTAATGAAGTGTTCTTTGAATGCTGATTATACCATTCTATGTTCCATTTCTTAGGATCCAATTTGCATAGTCCATATCCATAAGTTCCACACCATACATTGCCTTTTCTGTCAACTAAAATTGATTTTACGACATCAGGATAATTTTTAGCTGTGGATGAATTTAAATAAGTGAATTGTTGCGTCTTTTTATCAAGAATATTAAGTCCTCCACCATCGGTGCCTATAAGTATTTTATCTTCTGTTTGTGCCAGGCTAAGTACTGATTTCTGGCTTAATCCTTTTCCTTTTTCCGCAGCAGAGGTGACCTTTATAAAATTCTGGTCTTTATGTTTTACCAGGTTAAGTCCGGAAGCATAGGTTGCTATCCAAATTAAACCCGGATGGCTTTCATACATATATATTGTCCCATTGCTGCTGAGAGATTGAGGGTCCTGCGGATTGTGAGTGTAATGTTCAAATTTTTCTGAGTGCTTGTCAACTCTGAAAATCCCTTTGCCATCCGAAGCCATCCACAGGTCTCCTTTGCAGTCTATAATAATACTGATTATATTATATCCTAAAACCACCTTGTTCAATTGATTTTTTTCTTCTGTCTTACCTGTTTCAGGATCTAAGTATACAAGTCCGTCAATTTTATTTCCAATCCAAACTTTATCCAGATAAGGATCGTAGGTTATGTCTCCTTTGTTATAAAAAAGTGTATTGTGAATAGCATGATAGGAGAATGTATAATAAGATTTCGATTTTGTGTAAGGATTGAATTTACAAACCTTATTGCTTAGACCCAACACCCACATGTTTCCCAGATTATCAAAATCCATACTGATCACCATTTGCTTTCTCGCTTCAGGGAATAGCTGGTAATGAGTGATAGATTTGGATTTTACATCAAACATATCCAAACCATCCATAGTTGCTATCCAGATATTCCCGATAGTATCTCCTGTTATTTTGAGAATAGAATTATTGATTAAGCTGTTTGGATTGTTTTTATCATGATAAAATCTTGTGAATTTATCTGTACGATGATCAAATATGCAAAAGCCTTCGGATTTTGTGCCTATGTATAATAATGAATCTGCCGATTCATATAAGCACATTATATTGTTTTCATTTAATGTATTCGGATCATTTGGGTCGTGGTAGTAATTGATGAAATTATATCCATCATACCTTGACAGTCCGTTTTGAGTTCCGAACCACATAAAGCCCCTGAAATCTTTTAGTATGGTATTGGAAGTACTGCTCAGTTCTCCTTTTTTGTCGGTAATTTTCTCAAAGCGTAACTGTTGACCATAAAGGTTGATTATACATTGAAAAACCAGGATAAACTGTAGTAATGTAATTTTCATTTTGGAATTAACTCCTAAGGTTTATAGAATTTAATAAGAATTATTTCCATAACAAAATCTGTTTATCAATATTTATTGAATAATTATCATTTGGGTAAATGAATTGTACATTATTTATAAAAGTCTGGACAAGGAAGTCTTTTCATTGGTTTTCTCTTCTTTTTGGGCCAATCGACAAGATAGGTAATATTTATTTCATGCGACCCTCCTGTCCTTGCTGCTACAAGTTTAGAAACAGTAAAATCATAGCTATAAGTAAAGCTTAGCATATTGTACCTAAGTCCGGCCAATAAAACTATTGATTCATTATTATGTAAATTCCTGTTATATTTCTTTACAGGTATGCCTCTGTACCAAAATCCGGTTATTAAATAATTATAGATTGTGTATAGTCCAAGATCTAACTGATCAGCCTTACCTTGCATTTTGTAGTGCCCTGTTGGAGTCAGGGTAAAACTTTCTTTTACTTCGCCTTTTGCGTTTTTTCTGTTGATTACACTTATTCTGTAGCCGGATGTGAAACTAAGCTTCATCGGCAGTCGGCTATCTTCTCCATAAAATGACTGTGCAGGCTGATTCATGTGATGAGAGGATACTCCGAACCAGAAATTGTCGGAGTATAATACGGTCCCGCTCGATACACTGAACAGATTTATTCTTTCAGAACCGAATTCCTCTCCTGTAGCAGTATTGGTAAAGCCTCTGCTTGTATACTGGTCTGGAAAAGTAAGGACATTGTAATTGATCGCTCTGGAGATATAACTGCCCTGTAATCCTACCCTTACCGAAAGCTCAGGAGAAAGAGGTAACTGATATGCAACAATCCCGCTCAAATCTGAGCTGTTTATATTCCTTGATCCCTGCCAATCTTTGAAAGCAATAATTCCGACTCCTAACCTGCTTTTATCAAAATACGAATCCGCTGAGAAAAATGAAGTGGTATATTTTGCGTCAATTGCCGGCCATTGCAATCTTTGGTGGAGTATCAGCCTGGTAGCATGTGAACTTCCTGCAAAAGCAGGATTCTGATACATGGAATTGGCATATATCTGGGAAAATTGGATGTCCTGCCCATATCCTGAGTATGAGGCAGTCATTATTAAATACAGTAATACGGTAAGAAGCTTTTTCATCATGGTAGGTTTTAGTACAGCGAATATTTACCGTGGTGCTTTTTATTTTTGTCTTTTTTCACCTTGCTGCTGCTTGCATTGAGTTCATTAAGTCTCTCCTGCTCCTTCAGTTGTTGCTTTCTGTTTCTCCTGGCCCTTTTATCTTTGTCCTTAATATTTTCCTTGGTAATTTCTTCAGCCTGATTTGAAAGGTAATTGCTTGCCCTGCTGGCTTCCTTATCCATTTTAAACGCAGTACCTTTCCTATAGCGTTCAGACTGACAGGACATCATAAATGTAACTATAGAGGCAATTAGAAATGTGATGATAAAATTTTTCATCTTAGTTGATATTATTGTTATTATTTTACCACTGTAACACTACCTTCTTTCTTGTATGGCCCTTTGTATTCCGGTGTATCACCCTCATAGGTAATAATCCATGGATATACACCTATAGGCATTGGTTCTTCTCTGTAATTTCCATCCCAGGCGTGTTCGAGATCCTGGCTTTCAAAAATGATTTCTCCCCAGCGATTGAAAATCAACATTCTGAATTTTCCTATATGCTCACCGTATACATTATAAAAGTCATTGGTATTGTCCTTATTCGGACTGAAGGCATTAGAAAGATGTAGTTGCGGAGGACATACATTTCTCACCGATGTCCTGAAATCTTTGCTGCATCCGAATTCATTGGTAAGGATCACTTCATAAGTTCCTGCCGCATTTACAGTAAGTATCCTGCTTGTATCTGAGGGCAGCCATAGGTATTTATGAGCAGGCCCTGCATCAAGTGTAATTGTATTGTTATTATCCGAGCAAAACGAATAGGAAGGCAACAGGCTCGAAACAGGAAGAGGGTTAATTACCACCTTACCTGTTGCTGAGCCTGTGCAGCCTCCTACCGAAACAAATACAACATACACACCATGTTCTTTTGTGGAAAGTTGAGAACTTTGATTAGATAACTTCTTCCCGTCTCTCAACCATTCAAAACTTAACGGGTAAGTGCCAAAGTCCGCCTGGTTAGGCAATTGCACCTGAAGCAAAGCATTTTCACCGGGACAAACAGAAGCATCATTTAAGCCAACTACAGGAACAGGTATACCTGTTACAACAGAAGAATCGCTATAAGTGCAATTATCGGCATTAGTAACAATAAGCTTGTATATTTCCTGTCCTAAACTGACTTCTACATTCAGATTGGATGAACTGCTTATAGCTATTCCTTCTTTCAACCATTGGTAGCTATTACCATTTGCAGCGTTAACGCCCAAATAAGTTGAAGTTCCTGTACAAGCGGTATGATCAGATAAATCAAAAACCGGAAGCGGGACAATTTTTAAAAAGGCTTCGTCTGATACCGGATGACATCCGGCTGAATGAGCAGTAACTACAAATGAAATTTGTCCTGCTGAAATATCATTTCCTGATATGGAATAATCTGTTTTGATGTTTGCTGCATTAGAAAAGTTCCCACCATTTCCTCCTGACCATGATACATTATCATAATGTTGACCTGTACCCTGCAAACTGATTGCTTTAACATCTTCACATATTATTAAATCAGGACCTGAATTTACTTCGGGTGCGGGCTTGATGTTGATGGTCATCTGATCTGAAACTTCAGGACAGATAACATTTCCTGAACTTGACAGAATCAAATTCACAGCACCTGATTGGATTTCTGAGTCAGATGGTATATAGGTAATATTTAAAGAGCTTCTATCCGGGGTGAATACACCATGCCCTCCTGACCATATGACTGAAGCTGTATTAGCAGAAGTTGCTGAAATCGTTGTTTCCTGATTGTTGGCACAAACCAGTTTGTCAGGTCCTGCATTTACCTCCGGAACTGCTGTATATTTTATCTCAACTTCATCGCTTAAAGACGGACAGGTGCCTGAGGATACTGCAGTTAAAGTCAATGTAATGCTGCCATTTTGTATTTCGCTTTGTGTAGGTTGATATATTGTAGAAGTATTATTCGCGGAGCTGAATGATCCGCTACCCCCTGACCATAATATCTGGCCGTGATTTGTGGCTGTTCCTGAAAGCGACACATTTTGAGTGCTTGCACATAAGAACTGATCATCCCCTGCAGAAACGGTTAATATCCTATCGAATTGAATTTGTACTTCATCAAATACAGCGGGGCATGGATCTGTAGCCTGGGCTGAGAGTCTTAATATTACCTGACCGTTATCTTTTTCTGCTTGTGAAGGGGTATATATAGCTGTGGCAGATGATGCATCTGAAAATAAACCACTTCCTCCGGTCCATACCAATCCGGTGGTGCTGTTAGCAGTGCCAGATAAGGTAACTGTGTTTACATCTGAACAAAGTCTCTGATCTGCTCCTGCATTTACACCAGCTTCTTTACTAAAAAATATCACTACCTGATCTGTGACAGAAGGACAAGGGGTATTGCCATTGGCAGTAAAAGTTAATGTCACTTGTCCATTTGTTTTTTCATTGTTAGTCGGACTATAAGTTGCATTTCCTGCTGAGCTATTTAAAAATGAACCTGCTCCTCCTGACCATAGTAAAGAACCGGAATTTACAGAGGTACCTGCAAGAGATACTGAATTGACATTTTCACATAATCTTTGATCAGGGCCTGCATTAACTTCAGGCATTTTTGTGATAGAAATAACCACATCGTCTGTTGCAGCAGGGCATGATCCTGAACCTGATGTTGTCAGACGAAGTGTTACTGTACCTGTATTTACTTCCTGTTGTGATGGTATATAGGTTATATTTAAAGCTGATGCAGCCGGTTGATATTGACCGTTTCCTCCTGACCAGGACGAAGCACTTGCATTATTTATAGTGCCTCTTAAAATTACATTAGTGGAATTGGAGCAGATTACCTGATCGGGCCCGGCATTGGCAGTAGGAATTCTGTCAACGGTGATGGTTTTGGTGATAGAATCTGCACAACCAAAATTATTTTGTACCCTGTATTGTATCGGAAAAGCTCCTGCAGAAGCAGGATTAAAACTTCCTGAAGATGTAACATTAATTCCTGAGAAAGCACCACCTGCAGGAGTAACTCCGGCTATTTGAAATGCTGCGGTTCTTTCGCAACGGTTGGCAACATCAGGAAAATTGATAATAGGTTTTGGGTTTATTGTAAATGTAAGTTCGACTGTCTGGTTGGAGGATCCGTTGGTAACCAATGCAAATATTTTTCCCCCGTTCGGAATTGAAACATTATTTGCTGAAGATATTCTGTTTGCATTGGAAACAGGCTGCGCATTGTGCCATGAAGTCAGTGTTCCGTAACTGCCGTTTTGAGTTACAATGTTTGTATAATTATTTAAGTTTACTCCGGATGCAATACCTGAACCCGGCACTGTTTCACATAGTGAAGCTGTGAAATTTACCGGCGGACAATATTCACTTACATTATAAGTAAGAGTAACAGGACAAGGCGTATCAGAGAAGGGAGTTAATGTAACTCTATAAGTACCGGATCTGTTAATTGTAACTGTGTTTGTATTGGCACCTGAAACAATTCCTCCTGCCGGACCAATCCAGGCGTATCGTTCAAATCCTGCAGGTGCAGTCAAGGTTTTTTGTTCCCTGCCGCTGCAAATGGGACCTATATTTGAAAAGGAAAGAGGAAGGCATTCTGCATCTACATAAGCATAACCTAAATGCCCGCTGGGTACACAATCAGCAGCAACAAATTCAATGGTTACATTTTGCATGTAATAATCGTTCAATGCTACAGACACAGTAGTCCACTCACGGTAATAAATGTCCAACCTGTTGTTTCCGCAACCGGCGGCTGTTGGAGCAGAAGTTGCACGAGCGTTATTCAGATCATTGGGCGGACAGCCTATATTATTAATTGTAGTCTGATCATTTACGTCTACACAGATTCGTGTAAACCCGTCCAGATTGGAATTAACTACTACTGAATAACCCGCACATGAGATCTGGTTTCCGTTTTGGTCATAAAGCTTAGCCATAAAGTGAGGCCTATCCATTCCTTCATGACCTGATGAACCAACCGGGTCTTCCAAAACCACAGCGTATCTGTAGGTAAAAATCATATTGGAAGAATCTACACGGAACGTTTGCCTGATTCTTGCCAGGTGCCCACCTGCAACAGTGTTGCCAAGTCGTACTGAAAAATTTCCCCCGGGGGCGACAACAGGTAAATTAGGTATCATCGGATCTCGCATGGTTCTGGTCATGATACAGTGTTGACTAAAACCGTTAACAAAAGGACCGGGTACGACCGGCCCATTTCGGTTGCCTGTATTTCGTGTTTGTATAGCGCCTTCCCATCCATTGAATGTCCCCTCTTCGAATCCCATGTTTACGCAAGGGCCATTTACCACCTGGACTTTATTATCAACAGCTTCAATTTCTTTGGCAAACTGATCTTTTACTTTAAGGAACTCGGGATATTTTTCGATGTATCTGAATTTAAGCTCTTCACCATATTGCTGCAGATTGGCATGGTTTATTTCTCCTCTTCTTACACGTATGAAGAAGTTTATTCTTTCAAGCATCCAGAAATCGTTGGCGTATCGGAAAAACAGGTTTTGTTCTTTTTGGGAAACCTTAGAATTTTCAAAAACAGAACTGCTTATAAGTTCTATATCCAGTAGCGACCATAATTCTTCCGCCAGCAAGGTTAAAGACATTTCATGTTCCATTCCATGTTCATGACGGTGGTCATGGTGCAAATCTTGTGAATGAGTATTTATTAATATAAAGAAACAAAAACTAAAGACTGCTGTTGAAATACAGTACTTTTTAGTCATTAAGCAGGTAAGTAATGACATCGTTTTCATAGGTTTTTGTGTTTTTGAGATAAATAGAACATCCAAATTTTTATTGGAATCATACTATTTTTATGCAAGGTATTGCTGAAACCAGGAAAAGCTTTTCACTATTTTTTAAAAAACATGCACTATTTTACAGGCTAAGAAATTGTCGTTTAAACTCATTTAGGAGGGCATATTATTAAATCTAAAGACAAAGTTTGAAAGATTGAGTTTCAAAAATTGACATTTAAATAATTTAAAATTGTACTTCTTTCGTATATTTGAGTTTTTGAAAGCTAGAATATCCGGGCTTATGAGGCTTATTACAGTCATTTTTTTAATTTTTTTGGTTCTACCCGGCTTAAGTCAGAATCTTATTGTCAACCCAGGAGCGGAATTGGATCCTGTAACCAATGGATGGACTCAGGTTTCAGGCTACTGGATGAGCGGTACTGAAGTGCCTGCAAGAACCGGAAACTACCATTTTTATGCGGGTAGTAACAGTACATCTGGTAGTGAATTATACCAGGATATAAATGTTTCGGCGTTCGCACCCAGTATTGATGCCGGCTCCTCGACATTCAACTTTTCTGTTTACATGCGTGTGTACAATTATTCCTGGCCTTTTTACAATGATCAGGGTAGAGTCTATGTGGAATATAGAAATGCGGCTTCCACAATATTGCAGACTTATGATACAGGAGTACAAAATACATTAACCTGGACATTATATTCAGATTCCAGAATAGCACCTGTAGGCACAAGAACAATCAGAATCAGATTAATTGCTTACAGAAGTGTAGGTACTGCAGCTGATGGTTATTTTGATGATTTATCACTAACTCATAATTCAACCTTACCCGTTACTTTAATATCATTTTCTTCTCAGGTTCAGCAAAACATAATAATGCTATCATGGAAAACTGCAAGTGAACAAAACAACGATTATTTCACCTTAGAGAAATCTAATGATGGTATTAGCTGGGAAGTTCTGGGAAAGGTAAAAGGAAAGAGAAATTCTGAAATATTGACGGAATATCAATTTCCGGATTATTCTGCTCAACCGGGAGTTCAATACTACAGACTTAGTCAGACAGACTTGGACGGAACTTCAGAAACTTTTCCTGTAATATCACAGGATGTTTCGGAAAGGCTTCCTATATGCGTTTATCCTAATCCTGCTATAGATCGTGTTTTTATAAGCAATCCTGATAATGAAATGATGTTTATTCGTGTTTTTTCAGCTGCAGGATCACTTGTATGGGAATCACAAGGCACTGAATCAAGTTTTCAGGTGAATGATTGGCCTTCAGGAATTTATTTTGTAAAGATCCGGACAGCTACAGATGAAATTAACCATACATTAATTAAGAAGTAAGGACATAATTTTACAGAGGAAAATACAACTTGAAGTTGGTTCCTTTCCCTTCTTCACTTCCAACTTCAATTTTACCACCGGCATTATCCATTATCCTTTTGATGATATAAAGGCCTATACCTGTCCCTTCTACGTGGTCATGAAATCTTTTAAACATAGTGAACATCTTCGTCTGATTTTCTTTTGAAAAACCTAGTCCATTGTCAGCTACCAGAAGTATTATATGGTTTTCATTAGCAGAAGTTTCAATGTTAATTTCGCATCTCCTTTCCGGATGACGGTATTTAAGAGCATTACTAAGAAGGTTAAAAAGAATACTTTTAAAATTCTTTTTTGAAAATTTAATTTTATTGGCCGATTTAAAATCTGAATGAATTAACCCATCTGCTTCCGCAATTTTATCTGGTATGCTAAGTATTATATCCTCTAAGACCTGATTAATTTCAATTTCATCAAAATCCTCAATAGCCGATTTCTGTACCTTTGTTATTTCCGTCAGATCCTTAATGGTAGATTTAAAACGCAAGACTGATTTATCAATTAAATCTACCAGCATAAGTGCATCATCATTATCTGAAGAATGTTGCTTTATCGAGTCTTTAAGTTCGTATAAGAGACCCTCAATATTTGAAATAGGTGCTTTTAAGTCATGAGAAGCCGTGTATATAAAATTGTCCAGGTCATTATTTATCTTCAGCAACTGGTCATTTTTTTCCAACAATGCCTGCTCCATTTTCTTTCTTGCTGTAATGTCTGTTGTAATTATCAAAATAGATTCCACCTCTCCTTTATCGTTAAACTCAGGCATCAATCTGGAGTACATATAAGTGCTATGATCCAAACTATGGTATTCCATTTCATGAAGTGACTTCTTATTAAATGCTATGGTTAAATGTTCATCAAAAATCTGACAGAGTTCTTCGGGAAGTCCGATTTCCCTATAGCTCTTTCCTACCATTTGTTCAGGCTTTAAGCCAATATATTTTTCGATTATAGGGCTTACATACGCATAGGTAAAATCTCTTGCATGTCTTGTTATAAGGTCAGGAGAGTTTTCAGCCAGAGACCTGAATCTTGCCTCCTGCTCTTCCAGTTTTGTCTGATAATTTTTTTGATCGGTAATGTCAATATTTACTCCACTGACAAATTCCATTTCACCATTTTCACTGTAGTAATTCTGAGATCTTGCCTCCAGCCATCGGATTTGTCCATCCTTTCTTATAATTCGAAATTGGTATTCAAAGGCCGGTTGTTCAGGTGTAGGTTTAAAAACCTGCAGGCCAGGTAAGTCTTCCGGATGAATATAGCTGAGAAACTCTTCCAATTTACCACTGAACTGTCCTTCTGACAGCCCAAATAATGCTTCCTGTTCCCTGCTCCATGTGATGATATTCGTTTTACAGTTAAAGGTCCAGACCCCTATTTTGCCGGCACTTATACTTAATTCCAGGAGCTGTTTTATCTTTCTTAAATTATCCTCATTCTCTTCCAGTCTTTTCCGGCTATGAACTGCATCGGTAATATCATTGGCTAATAAAAGTATGTATTTTTCATTATTGCTAATGACCGGTTGATAAGTAACATGAAAATACATAGAACCAGACTTACCATAGCGCTCCAGCTCCACTTTATAAGAAGGAATCACCAATGGCTGACAGGTAGCATATACTTCCTTTATTTTATTGATAATCCCTTTTTCGGAAAGTGCAGGGAACAGTTCTGTTGTTTTTTTACCTATGAAGTTATCTATGGATGAGGAGATGGACATTAGAATTTCTTCCATCTTATTGTTTACAGATTTAATGATGAGATCTTCACCCTTCATCAGGCAGATTGCAAAAGGAGCATTTGCAAATGCATTTGAAATTTCTACTATTTGGCTTTGGCCAATATTATGTTGATTATTCGTCTCTTCCTGAAACATTTATAATGCTCATAAGGTGGTTTATAAATTTAAGCATTATTAATTGCATTAAGAAATAAAATGAAGGTCTGATCTTTATTGCTTGTATGTGAGGTTAAGCCAGAGTTTTTATTCCCTGGAGCTGATTATTTAGTTCGTTTATAATACTTAGGAGGTACGTATCAAGTGAGGTAGCAAAATTCTTCGATTGGATATTATTGTTCGTTTCGATAAGTCTTTCACCCGATTTTAATAAATCTTCCAACCCTTTTAGCTCAAGAAGGTCTGTGACCATCTTAATTTTGTGCATCTGCTTTTTATAGGCATCCAGGTTCAGTTCTTTAATGGCTTTTGCGAACTCAATCCTATAATTTTCAAAGTTTTGAATTGTCTCTACAGTAAGATCTTTTAAAAACTCATTGTCACCTTCGGAAAGCAGTTTATATTTATCATAATTTAATAAAGAAGCAATGTTGTTTGCATGAGCCATAACTTCGGATTGAAAGCCAGAATCTTCATTGGTTGCCTTGTTAGCATACTTGTAAATTTTGTCATAAAGTTCCTTCGGATTAAATGGTTTGCTGACAAAATCATTCATTCCTATTCTGAATATTTTATGGTTTTCACCTATTATGGCAGATGCAGTTAAGGCGATAATCGGTAATTGTTGGTATTTTGGATCTTCCAGACTCCTTATCTTTTCAGTGGTTTCGTAACCTGTCATTACAGGCATTTGCAAATCCATTAATACCAGATCATAGTTTACGGCAATCACTTTATCATAAGCTTCCTTACCATCGGATGCAACATCAAATTCCACCTGCCAGTTTCTTAAAAACTTTGTAATCACCAATACATTTACACTATTGTCTTCAGCAAGGAGCACTTTAATTCCTTTAAGGGATTTTGCTTTTATTTCGTTGGACCCCCATGCATCCCGCAGCAGCACGTTATCACTTATTCTTAGCTTTAATGTAAAATTGAATTCTGTTCCCTTTCCTAATTGACTCTCTACATTAATTTTGCTTCCCATAATCTCAATAAGTTTTTTAGATATGGAAAGTCCCAATCCTGTTCCTCCAAATTCCCGGGCGATCTCTGCTCCGGCTTGCTCAAATTCATTGAAAATCCCAGGAAGTTTATCTGCAGCAATTCCTACCCCTGTATCCTTTACAGTGAAAGAAATTACTGCTTGCTGATTTTCCTGATAAAGAAACTCAATTTTAATTTTAACATACCCTTTATTCGTAAACTTTATCCCGTTACCAATAAGATTTGTTAAAATCTGCCCTATTTTAACCGGGTCACCTTTAAGTACCGCCGGTATCGCCTGGTCATATTCAAGATTCAAGGCAATGCCTTTTTCCGCTGCTTTTATTTTAAATGTGTTTACTATACCTGAGACAAGTTCCTGCAGGGAGAAATCGGTTTCGTCGATTACTACTTTTCCTGCTTCAATTTTGCTATAATCAAGAATGCTGTTTAAAAGATTAAGTAGATTTTCAGCTGATACTTTAAGAATTTTAAGATTCTCAATTTGTTCTTGTTTGGGATTTTCCTCAAGAAGTAAATGAGACAAGCCGATGATGGCATTCATTGGGGTACGGATTTCATGGCTCATTACAGAGAGCAATTGTGCTTTTGACTTAGCAGCTTTTTCAGCCTCTTTTTTTGCCCTTAATAATTCCTTCTCATATTTCTTTCTTTCTGTAATATCAAAAATTGTTGTTCTAATCAGTAAAATATTGCCGTTTCCGTCTTTTCGGATTTTTGAATTTAACAGGCAGGGAATGGTAGTGCCATCTTTCCTTACAAGATCATAACTGAGTTCATTCACAAACCCCTGCATCCGTTGTAATGGGTCGTGATGCGTTTCATAATAAATTTTGCCTCCGACAGTGACAAGGTCAGTAAATTTTTTCTTGTAAAGCAAATCTTCCCTGTCGTAGCCAAGCCAGTTTAACAGCACATCATTTATCTTGGCAATAGTACGGTCTGGCAAAAAAGAAATATACCCGCATGGTGCATTTTGGTATAAATCTTCCGCGTCCTCTTTTAGTAAATCTTCCTGCTTTTCCTGATCCGACATTATATTATCCTACAAGCTCTTTCTGTGTCTCCAGATAAACTTTTATTGCTTCAATCGTCTCTTCAGGTGCGCTTAAATTGGGGCAATGGCCGGTAGCTTGAAGAATTTTCAGCGTACTTTCCGGCATTAATCTATGCATATATTCTCCCACTTCTCTAGGAGCAATTACATCTTCAGAACACTGAAGTATTAGTGAAGGAACCCTGCATTTGGTGATGTCTTTTCTATTGTCGGACAAAAATGTCACACGAGCAAATTCCTGAGCAATTTCAGGGTCTGTAGCACAGAAACTATTACCAAGCTCAAGGCTAAGTTCAGGTCTGTCGGGATTTCCCATTATTACAGGAGTTATACTTCTTGCCCAGCCTAGGTAATTGTTGTCCATTGAGTCCAGCAGGCCTTCTATGTCAGCCCTGTTAAATCCACCTTTATATTCACCATCATTAATGTAACAAGGCGAAGGTCCAACAAGAATCAATTGAGAAAAATATTCGGGTGATTTTATGGATGCAAGTATTCCTATCATGGCGCTAACAGAATGGCCCACAAAAATCACATCGCTTAATTTCAGTTCTTTACAAATTTCAAGGACATCCTGTGCATATCCGTTAAGGGAGCTGTACTTATCCGAATCATAGCTTAATGAATCCGATTTGCCTGCACCAACATGATCGAATAAAATGACTTTATAGTTATCTTCAAAAGCAGGATAAACAAAGCGCCACATGTTTTGGTCACAACCAAATCCATGTGCAAACATTACAGCTTGTTTTCCTTTTCCTAGGATGTTAACATTGTTTCTTTTAATGGTATTCATAAGGAGATTTCAGTTAAACTATCCCTGATAACTCAGAGACGATCCAAATGTTTTAACTTTTTTAGGTCTAATAAATCTCATGTAAATGTATTTGTTTTGATTTTTTCAGATATACATTAAAAGTAGCCCCTTCGCCTTCTTTACTGAATACTTCAATTTTACCGTCAGCATTATCAATGATCCTTTTTACAAGGAAAAGGCCTATACCGGTTCCTTCAACATGATCATGAAAACGCTTGAACATAGAAAATAATTTGTCCTTGCTTTTATCCGGGATACCTAAGCCGTTATCCTTGACACTTATTAAATAATGATCCTCTAATTCTTTACAGGAAACCTCAACAATTGGTTTACGCTCAGGGTGACGATATTTTATTGCATTGGAAATAAGATTGTATAAAATTGTACGAATATTATGCTTAGAAAATCTTATTCTGCTACATATATTCACATTTACAATTGCATTGGTACCTGATATCAAGGTTGAAATAGAGTCAAGAATTTCATCCACCATAGGCTGCATTTCCAATTCAGATTCATCCTCATAAAAATGTCTTTGTAGCTTGGTAACTTCCGTAAGGTCGAATATGGTTTTTCTGAATCGTTGAACGGAAATATCCATCATAGTCAGAAGATTTTTTATCTGATGATCATCTATGCCTAACTCATCAATGTTTTCTGCCAAAACACTTAACAGACCTTCAATATTTGAAATGGGAGCTTTAAGATCATGAGAGGCAGTATAAATAAAATTATCAAGATCGGCATTAACCTTGCTAAGTTCTGCATTCTTTTTTACAAGGTCAGTTTCGGCTTTTTTAATATCTGTAAGATCTCTTGTGATTTTTGAAAATCCTATAACTTTTCCTTCTTGATTGCTAATGGAATTAACAATCGTATTGGCCCAATATCTTTCGCCTCCTTTTTTTACACGCCAGCCTTCATGTTCATATCTGCCCGCTTCCCTGGCTTTTATTAATTCATATTCCGGCAAGCCTGCAGATACATCTTCTTCTGTAAAAAAAACTGAAAAATGCCGTCCTATGATTTCTTTATTTTCATATCCTGTTATATTTTTTGCTCCGGAGTTCCATGTATTGACATATCCATAATTATCTATCATAAAAATGGCGTAATCCTTTATTCCATTTACTAACAGTCTATATCGCTCCTCACTTTCCTTTAATGCTTTCTCAATTTTTTTCTGTTGGGTAAGGTCTTTGGTTACTTTGGAGAAGCCGATGATTTTATTGTTTTTGTAAATCGGTGTCAGTACCACATGAACCCATATGAGGGTTCCATCCTTTTTTAATCTCCATCCCTGGTCTTCAAACCTGCCTTTCTCACCCGCTTCCTTTATTTCATATTCCGGATAACCGGAATCAATATATTTTTTAGGATAAAATTTTGAGATATGTTTACCTATAATATCTTCAGAAGTATACCCCAGAATGCTTTCTACACCTTTGTTTATAGATGAAATATAACCATCAGGATCAAGCATGAATATGCAGTAATCCAGAATACTATCTATAAGAAGTTTATATTTGTCTTCAGTTTCTTTGATTTTCTGTTCTGCAAGTTTTCTATGGGTCAAATCCTGAGTTACCTTAGAAAAGCCAATGAGCTTTTTCTCGAGAATTATAGGTGTAATGATTACATTAGCCCAGAATTGTGTTCCATCTTTTCGGACCCGCCATCCCTCATCTTCAAATCGTCCGTCCTCTATAGCTTTTTCCAATTCATATTCAGCATAACCTGCTTCGATTGCATCCTGAGGATAAAACAGTGAAAAGTATCTTCCTACCACTTCTTTAAATTTATATCCCATTAACCTTTCCGCCCCTTCATTCCAGTTGGATATATGACCATTTTCATCAAGTATAATGATGGAGTAATCTTTAATGGTGGTAATACCCTGAATCAGGAGTTTGTTCTGTTGCTGAATCTTCAATATTTCATTCTCGGCTTTTTTCCTTTCAGTGAGGTCTCTGGTAACTTTAGAAAAACCTATAAGCTGATCATCATGATAGATGGGAGTAATTATTACGTTGGCCCAGTAAATAGATTTATCTTTTCTGACTCTCCAGCCTTCATCTTCAAACCTGCCTTTTTCGATAGCCTTTTTCAGTTCCAGCGTCGGATAATCAATATCAATTTGTTCCTTAGGATAAAAAACAGAAAAATGTTTACCTATTATTTCAGCCGGAATATACCCAATCAACCTTTGAGCTCCGGGATTCCAGGTGACAATATACCCATGAGGATCAAGCATAAAAATAGCGTAGTCTTTAACACTGTCAACTAACAATTTGTATTGTTCCTCCGGTTGACTAAGATAATCTGTTTTTGGGTTTTCGGTAATCATAGAATTTGACTAATAAGTCGATTATTTTAAAGACTTCACAAGTTTGAGTAATGGGAACTAAAACTTAGACTTTAACCTAACAATAACTCAAAATAAGGTATTTTGATTAAAAATAAGATTAATAAGCCTACAATTTTGAGGTGGGGCATGGAAGCACCTTCATGGGCTTGTGTTTTTCGCTTTTTTTGAAGAGGTAGGTAATATTTAACTCATGCGAACCTCCTGTGCGGGCATCATGTAACTTGCTTATTGTAAAATCATAGCTGTAACTTACTCTCCATTCTCTAAGCTTTACACCAAGAATAGCTACCACCGATTCATTATTTCTGAGTTCTCTGTTATATTTTTTTAACGGTATACCTCTGTACCAACCACCTGCGACAAATTCATTATACAGCAAATAAATACCTGTATCAAACTGATCGGATTTACCTTGCATTTTATAATGAATGGTTGGGACTAAATAAAGTTGATCGTCATGGTGTCCCATGTGAGGTTTAGTTTCCCCTTTAAGTACTGCAAATTTATATCCGGCGGTAAAACTATGTTTGGCCGGTAAGATGCTGACAGTCCCGTCTCCAAATGATTGATTCGGTGTATTTAAATGGTGACCTGCATAGGAAAACCAGAATTTCTTAGAATAAAACATACCACCTGCACCTATATCAAACATACTTGCTCTTCTTCCTGATACAGTAGGATCAAGGGTGCTTTGTCCGGTATATCCCTGATCCACGTTATGCTGATCCGGAAACCGCATGTGTGTGTAATCAATTGTCCTGGTAATGTATCCTGCCTGTAATCCCGGCCTGAAGGCAAGCTTTTTAGTGATACCTAATTCGTAGGAGTACTGAAGTACTATTTCAGTGGAGTTAATATAATTTCTTCCCTGAAAATCTTTAATTGCCATTAATCCGATTCCACTTTTTGAACCGGGAAAATAAGTATCAAAAGAAAAAAGAGAAGTAATGTATTTAGCTTCCAATCTCGGCCATTGTAGTCTTTGATGAAACATGGCTCTGTGGGTGTGTGTACTTCCTGCAAATGCAGGGTTTAAGTAGAGCGCCGCTGCATAAAACTGCGAAAATTGAATATCCTGTGATCGGGCCTCATTGAAGCAGGAGGTTGTAATACAAAATACAACTAATAAACTATATAATATCCTTTTGAATCGCACTTGCAAAACCGGGTCCTCCATTAATTAATAAATATCAAATTCTACAGAACTGGAAGCATTGGTGTTTTTTAATTTCCTGGCAGTTTCCTGGTTTATTTTTATAATTGCCTGCCTTCTTTTCTCTGCCTGTTTTTCTCTTTTATTATTTCTTTTGTTATTGTCCTCAATCACTTCTTTGGTTTCCCTTACATGGAAATTGTTATGTTCATCTTTAAGGGTTTTATGATGCCTTTCATGAAGGTGATGCCCTCTGTACTGATCCTTATTGCAGGCAGCAAAGAATAATATTAAAACTAAATATAAAATATAACGCATCATAATTATCGGTCTAGAGTAACACTACCTTCCATTTGGAATGGACCTGCATTCTGCTCTGTATTTCCTTCATAATAGAGGATCCAGGGATATGTACCGTTAGGCATATCTTCTCCTCTGTAAGTTCCGTCCCATCCTTCTTTCGGATCTTCTGAATGGAATATAACCTCACCCCATCTGTTAAAAATTAATAGCTTATACGTTTTCAGGTATTTGCTAAAGGTGATGAATCCATCATTATGTCCATCTTTATTTGGAGTAAATATATTAGGAACAGATACTCTTGGCGGACATACATCTACCACCAATACGGTATCCATAACGCCACAGTTATGTTCGTTGAAAACTTTTACACTATAAAGTCCGGGCTCTCCTACTTCTTCAATCATGCCTGTATTACCACTGCCTGTCCAGAGATAATGATGACCCGGACCTGCACTGATTTTTACAGTATTCTGGGTTTCTTTACAGAATGTAATCTTTATATCTGCATTAGGCTTCGGATACGGATGGAAGCTCACTAATGATGAATCTCTTCTTATACATGAGCCAAGGGTATATTCTACTTTATAAAAACCATCTGTTGTTGTGGAATACTCTGAACCTGTAAAGTCTATCACCTGATTGTTCTTGTACCAGGTATATACAGGATTTGCATTACCTGAAATGTTAGTTGGTCTGGCATTCAGATAAACTATATCTCCTATACATGCCGGAATATTTTCCAATCTAAGATCAGGAACCGGGAAAATGGTGACGATCACAGAATCAAGATTTGAACAACCATTATTACCTGTTGTGGACAAGACAAGTACTGCTTCTCCTCTGTTTTTGTCCTGATCCGAGATCACATAGGTGGCTGTTAAAGTATTTTCATCAGGCAGAAATTGTCCGGACCCTAGAGTCATCCAGTTACCTCCCGAGGCGTTGGTCACAGAGCCATTTAGTAATATCACATCGGTATCTCTGCATACTGTTATATCAGGACCTGCTGTGGGCACGGGAACTGGTGTTATAAATAAATCCGTTGAGTCAATAACCTGCTTGCAGGTATTACCTAATACGGAAGTTAATATTAATGTTACTTTGCCATTATCTTTATCCTCGATACTTGGTTCATAGTATGTCAATAAAGAACTGGGGTTGCTAAACGTACCGGTGCCGGTGGTAGACCATATAGCTGAAGAAGCCACAGTGATGTCACCGAAGAAAGCAACCGCCGGTGCATCTCTGCACACCGACTGATCTCCTCCGGCTGAAACGGTTGGCAGAGGAAAATATCTAACTTCCAGACTGTCATACACAGGCTGACACAATCCATTTTGTGTGGTAACAACATAAATCTTTATCATACCTGCAAGCGAATCTGCTGTGGTAAGATTATACTGAGTTTGTGCTGCATTTTGAGCAGTAAAATTACCGTTGCCTGAGGTGCTCCATTGCACTCCTCCTGCATTAGCAAAAATAGAGGTTAAGTTAATTGAACTTTGTCCCGGACAAATTCTTTGATCCTCTCCTACTTCCACTTCAGGACTCGGGACTAATGTCACTATTAAGGAATCTGTTTTAGGTTCGCAACCGTTATTGCCTGTTGTTGTGAAATATAATTTTATTGAGCCATTTTCTCTATCATGCTGCGACACTACGTAAGAGGTAGTCAGTCCTGAAGCAGAAGGACTAAAACTTCCGGCACCATTTTGAGACCATATTCCTCCTCCTGCATTTTGAACAGTTCCTTCAAGTTGTACCATCTCCGTATCTTCACACACTTGTTGATCAGGTCCTGCATCAGCCGATGGTCTTGGCCTGATTAAAATCGGTATATTTCTTACTGCCGGAGGACAAGCTCCGTTTCCTGTTGTGGAAACCGAAACCGTTACATTCACATTAGCAAAATCTGTTATAGAAGGCAGGTAGGTAGGATTTGCAGTGGTTGGATCGGGACTAAATGACCCCGAACCTGAAGTTGACCAAACTACACCTGCAGCATTAGAGAATGTTGATATTAATTCTGCACCTGCATTGTCTGCACAGATACTTGCGGAGCTTCCTGTAACCTGCGGTATAGGAGAGAAAGAAATTTGTAATGAGTCTTTTATCGCCCTACAGGTGCCATGGCCTGTACTATGGAAGAATAAATATACATTTCCTTCGGCCTTATCAGTAATAGATGGAACATATTGAACATTCAAGCCTTGTTCTGACGGAGAAAATGTACCTGATCCGGATGTAATCCAATAACCGCTGGTCGCAACTGTGACAGAACCTGATAAGTTTACTCCGGCATCAGCAGCACATATTAACCTATCTGTTCCGGCTTCTATTGAAGGTGCAGGAGTTATAAAAATCTCTACAGAATCTCTTACAGGTTTACACAAACCGGTGCCTGTTGTTGTAAGATACATTTTCACCCTACCTGCAGCTGTATCCTGATCGGAAATAATATATCTTGTGAAAAGTTCGGAAGCAGAAGGATCAAATGATCCTGATCCGGTGGTAGTCCACATACCCCCTGTTGCTCTTATTACTCCTCCTCCTAAATTTACAGATCCGGCATCGGCACAAATAGTCTGATCTGTACCTGCATCCGCTATAGGACGAGGTAAAATGGTTAATGGTGTAGAAGCTGTAACCGGTTTGCAGTTACCATTGCCTGTAGAGGTAAGTGTCAGAAGTACTGAGCCGCTTGATTTGTCTGTTTCACTTGGGATATAGCTTGCATTCAATACAGTTGATGAAGGAGAGAAATTTCCTGTACCAGAGGTTGACCAAATTCCACCGGTAGCTATTGCTACACTGCCGGAGAGTCTGATATATGATGAATCTGCACATATATCAGCAAGTGTTCCCGGATTGACAACCGGAACTGGGGTGATGATCAGATTCATAGTATCTGAAACAGGTTTACAGCTTCCGTTACCTGTACTTACTATGGCAAGTTTTACCAATCGCGCCGCCGTATCGGCATCAGAAGGAATATAAATAGTATTTAGCCTGAAGTGATCAGGATGAAATTGCCCGCTTCCGCTGGTATGCCATTCTCCACCTGTAGCAACAGTCACAGATCCGAATAAGCTTACTTCTCTGTTGTCTGCACATATGGTTTGATCGTTGCCTGCGTTTATAGTAGGAACAGGAGTGATAAATAATCTTAGAGATTGTGTTATTGGATTACATGTACCATTCCCTGTAGATGTCAGGCTAAGTGTTACTGTCCCGTTATTCCTATCCTGATTTGAAATATTATAATTGGTTTGAAGTTGATTGGATGCTGAGAATGTACCTGTTCCGGATGTTGTCCAGCTACCTCCCGTGGCGATAGTAACATTTCCTGATAGCTGTACAAAAGCAGAGTCTGCACAAACTGTAATATCTGATCCCGGAGTAACCACAGGAACTGGGGTAAATGTTAACAAAATATTATTGGTAACCGCATTACAATTGCCGTTAGAGCTGGTGGTTAAACTCAGCAATACATTGCCTTGGTCTTTATCTGTTGCAGAAGGGTAATATGTAGTATTTAATGAATGAACGCCTGGTATAAAAATACCGGATCCTGCACTTGACCAGACTCCCCCGCCCGAATGGCCTATGTTTCCGGATAAAGGAATTGATTGCACATCGCGACAAACAGAAATATCAGATCCTGCACTTGCATAAGGTACCGGAGTGATAGTGATCATTACATCATCGCGCACCGGTTTACAATTTCCGTTACCGGTTGTTGTCAGTCTTAACACCACAGATTTGTTGGTGGTATCCTGATCTGTTACATGATAAGTGGTTGTTAAATTGTTGTCCGGAGTGAAATTTCCTGTTCCAGATATGGTTGTCCATATAGCTCCCTCTGCTATAGTTACGTTGCCTGAAAGATTTACCTCACGGCTATCTGCACAAATTATTCTGTCAAAACCTGCATTGACAGTTGGAGCCGGAGTAATTGTTAATTCCATTTGGGCAGACACCGGTTCGCAAATGGAAACCCCTGTAGAAGTCAGGTACAATGTTACTTTTCCTGAGTTTATGTCTGCCGCTGAAGGAACGTAAGTAATGACAAGCGAATTGTTATTCGGAGAAATAGTACCAGTACCATTGGCTGACCATACGGAGGTACTTGAGCCTGTAAGTGACCCTTGTATACGAACACCTGCAGTGTCTGCACAAACAGTGAGGTCAGAACCTGCGCTGACAATAGGTGCTTTTGTAAAAGTGATATTTACCTGGTCTGAAACCTCAGGACAAAATTCCGTTGGGTTGGTGGTTATGGTTAATGTTACACCAGTATTTATTTCATCTTCTGTAGGAAGATAAGCTGTATTTAACCTTTCATTATCCGGACTAAATGAACCATTGCCACCTGTCCATCTACCGGGAGTTCCGGCAGCATTGAGGTAAACAGGCACATTAAATTCACATACATTAATATCAGGACCTGCGTCTATTTCAGGCGACTCTGCAAAACTAATTACAATGTTATCCGAAACCGGATTGCATCCGGGAGCACCGGTAACAGTAAGTGTAAAAGAAACAGAACCCTGATCCAGGTCATCGCTGCTGATATTGTATCTTGTTGAGGCCACATTTCCTGAAGGAGTAAAAGAGCCTGACCCATTATGAGTCCATGAAACTGAATTAGCATTTTGCACAATTCCGTTTAATTCAGCACTGGTAACTGAACCACATAGAGTTTGATCAGGACCTGCATTCACAGTAGGCGCGCGGTTGATGGTGATCACCATTTCATCAGTAACAGGAAGGCAAGTGCCGTTACCGGTGGTAATGGCTCTGAGCGTAACCGCACCGGCTGTCATTTCAGATGCGGTCGGAGTATAGCTGATATTAAGTGCATTTCTGTCGGGACTGAAAGTACCTGCGCCACCAGTCCAGGATACTCCGGTGGCAATATTTACTGAAGCATTTATTGAAACACCGGGATTATCAGAACAAACTGTAATATCCGGCCCGGCATTTACAGTAGGTGTTGGCGTAAAAGTAATTATTACCTGATCACTAACAGGATTACATGTTCCATTTCCTGTTGTTGTAGCTGTTAAGGTTACGCTACCTGAAGTTTTATCTGCTGTCGAAGGTACGTAAGTAGGATTTAATACAAAGTTTGAAGGTACGAAAGTACCACTTCCACTACTAGTCCAGGAGACACCGGTTGCAACGGTTATTACTGATGTTAAATGAACGTTATTGACGTCTCTGCAAATTGATATGTCATCCGGAACCACAACTGTTGGTGCCGGTGTAATGGTAAGAACCATAGAAGAAGTCTGAGCTGGGCAAACACCATTGCCCGTACTGGTTAATATCAGAGTTACAGATCCGTTACCTTTGTCGGTTAATGACGGAATATAATTTACATTCAGGTTATCAGGTGTTGGACTGAAGCTTCCGGAACCGGAGGTAGTCCATGTACCTCCGCCTGCATTGGTAACAGTACCTGTAATATTTACCGAGTTGGCATCTGCACAAATAGATCTGTTAGGACCTGCATTTACAATAGGCATGGGTGAAAGATTGATTCTCGCCTGATCACTCACCGGCCGGCAGTTGCCATTGCCGGTGGAAGTTAAAGTAAGGATAACATGTCCGTTGGAAACATCAGCAGTTGTTGGGTTATATGCAGTTGACAAATTATTCGCAGATGGAGAAAATGTACCGGCTCCGCTGCTTGTCCACGTACCCCCTGTTGCTACTGTTACAGTTCCGCTTAAAGAAGCGGACGAGGTATTTCCACAAATGTTCTGATCCGGTCCTGCATCTACAACAGGTGCATCGGTAATATTAATTAATATTTCATCTGAAACAGGAAGACAGTTACCATTACCTGTTGATATAAGCGTTAATGTTACTGACCGGTTGATAATTTCCGTGGCTGTTGGAGTATATTGTGTTGAGAGATTATTTCTTCCCGGGCTGAAAGTACCATTTCCTCCCACCCATTGACCTCCTGTAGCAATGGTTACATTGCCGGACAAAGAAGCTACAGCATTGTTGGCACAAATGCTAATGTCAGGTCCTGCATTAACAACAGGAGCTGGTGTAATGGTTATTACCATTTCATCTGATACCGGGTTACAATTTCCGTTTCCGGTGGAAGTGAGAATAAGTGTAGCTTTCCCTACTGCAATCTCTTCCGCCGATGGAGTATATGTAATGGTTAATGCAGAAGCAGAAGGGGCAAATGTTCCCTTACCTCCTGACCATTGACCTCCTGTAGCAATGGTGACAGAGCCGGTAATTTGAATTGAAGGATTATTAGCGCAGACCGTTAAGTCAGGACCGGCATTAACAACGGGTGCAGGAGTAATTGTGACCTGCATTATATCGAAAACAGGATTGCATTGTCCGTTGCCTGTTGAAGTTAATCTTAAAGTAACAGTACCTGCATTGATTTCAGAAAGAGAAGGTGTGTATGTAGCATTTAAGACATTGGCATTAGGAGAAAAAGTACCTGTCCCTCCTGTCCATCTACCTCCGGTGGCCACAGTAACAGTTCCGTTTAAGACTAATTGTGGTCTGTTGGCACATATAGTTTGATCCGGTCCTGCATCTACAACAGGTGCAGGTGTTATATTTACAATAATTTCGTCCGAAACCGGCAAGCAGGGTCCATTATTTGTAGAAGTAAGTGTTAGTGCTACTGATCCTGCCAAAGCCTCATTGGATGTAGGAATGTATGTGGCATTCAATGCATCCCTGGAAGGTGAAAATGTTCCTGCTCCGCCTGTCCATGTTCCACCACCGGCATTTAAAACCGATCCGTTTAACAATACTGTATTATTATTGGCACAAACTGTAATATCAGGGCCGGCATTAACAATAGGCGAAGGGAGTATATTGATGACAACGGTATCTCGGGCGGGAGGACAACTTCCATTTCCGGTAGTAGTTAAAATTAGTGTTGCACGACCTGCAGCAATTTCTGCAGCCGAAGGTGTATAAGTGACATTCAAAGTTACATCTGAAGGAGAAAAAGTGCCTCCCCCTCCTGACCATTGCCCACCGGTAGCTGCTGTGACAGATCCGTTTAAATGAACATCAGGATTATTGGCACAGGAAGTCAGATCAGGTCCTGCATTGGCAGTAATAGGGGAATGAAATGCAGTGACTGTTGTACTTGCGGATGCGCCGGGGCAACTGGTCGAATCAGTTACTGTAACCGAGTAAGTTCCTTCGCCTACAGTGATGGACTGATTCCTTGATCCATTACTCCACAAATACCTGTAGGGCGGCGCACCACCCGTTGCATGAGCTGTAAGTGTTATGTTGCTTCCGCCATAACAAATGGTGGGTTCCAAAGGCAGAATGTCAACCCTTTTATCATTTACAAAATATACACGGGTAGTTTTTGTAACAAGTTCTGAATTACAACCTCCGGCAGGAATACCACTCACCTGATAGTCAACATAAGGAGGAGCACCAACCTGGTAAGTTGCAGTAACAACACTACACGCCTGTGTGCAACTCAGATAACTGTTGTGAGTTGCATTATATAGAACCGAAGTCCACCTGATTGTACTTAACTGAAAACCTTGCGCAGAAAGAGTTGCACTGCAACCATCACTTACAGTTATTGGGGGCGAAACATTAGGTTTTGGTATAGAAGTAATAGCGTAAGTATTAGGATTGTTTCCAGGCTTACAAAAGGTGAGCCTATGAGGACCCGCGCCGTTCAGACAGATATTTTCCCCTACCATATGGTAAGGGCCGCAATTAATCTGATATCCTAATGAACCTGGAGGTACGGCACCTGAGGCTATATCAAATCTGATACCCTGAGCATTGGTGTCAAGCGTAATCCAGAATTCCACGCAACGAATCGGGGGGCGTTCTGCAGGATCTAAACCACAACATAAACCGCGCCTTACAGTTTGTGGACTTATATATACACCACCTGGCCTGCCAGTAAGGTCAACAATAAAACTTGGAGTGGTATTGTCACAAGGAATGCCATACTGTCCGTATACATCATATTGGAAAATAAAGAACAGTCCCAATAATAGCCTATGGGATATTTTTACCAGCTGAAAATATTTCACAATAATCGTAGAATTATTCCTATAAGAATTTATTTAGGTTAAAATTCCAACAGCGTGCTTTTCCTGTTGTAATATTTTTGAAACTTTCTTTAAAAAAGAAAGGTCTGAATAATCTGGCAAAACCGGGTATTTCTTGAATATATAATTAATCAAAATTAAACTAATTTTTAAAATTATTATTGGAATCATCCTATTATTTATGAACAATATAATTAATATTGTAGAAAATAGGATTTTTTCATGTGTTCAAATTTTTCCAAATTAAACCTTTAAAAGGTTTAAATCTGAAGTAATAAACCTTACGGAATTTAATAAAAAAGGTGGGAAAATTATCCAGGTTTTAAAAGTACTATTAAAATGTCGGACAAGGCAACACCTTCATAGGACCTTTCTTCTTTTTGAACAGATATGTAATATTCAATTCGTGTGCTCCTGCAGTTCTTGCTGTATGAAGTCTGCTCACTGTAAAATCGTAGCTATAACTAAGTCTGAAATCCCGGATTCTCCAGCCGATAATGCCTATAATGGCTTCGTTATTCTGAATTCTGCTTTCGTATCGTTTAAATGGAATACCTCTATACCATATTCCGAAAAGTATTTCATTATACAGGATATACAACCCTGCATCTGTCTGATCAGACATACCCTGAAACTTATAATGGACAGTTGGAATAATAAAAAACGTATTATCCATATGCCCCATATGTTCCCTCAGCCCTCCTTGTGATATGATGAATTTGTATCCTGCAGTAAAACTGTGTTTGGCAGGCAAGACACTTCTTTGCATCTCCTGAAAAGCCTGATTAGGTGTATTTAAATGATGCCCTGCATAGGAAATCCAAAAATGTTTAGAATAAAATACTCCTCCTGCTCCTACATCCGGAAGACCTTTTCTTCTGTTTTCTTTCAAAGGATCAGTACTTCCGTTACCATTCAAGCCCTGGTCATCATACTGATCAGGAAAGTGGAGCTGCGAGTAATCTATAGTACGTGAGATATACCCTAAATGAAGTCCGGGACGAAATGCTAATGAGTTGGAAATTGACAGATCATATGAATATTGAATGCTGAACTCTGTTGAACTTATTGTTCCTCTGCCCTGCACATCTCTGATCGCCATTACTCCAATACCGCTTCTGTATTTTTGTGAAAATGCATCGAAAGATAATAATGATGTAGTATATCTGGCATCTAAAGCAGGCCACTGAAGTCTTTGTTGAAATACAATACGATTAAAGAGAGAACTTCCGGCAAAAGCAGGATTCAGATATAATGGTGCTGCATAAAACTGTGAGAACTGAATATCCTGAGAAAACATAGGTGTACTTGCAAAGCAACAAATGCAAATCGCAAGAATTATAGCTGGTTTTTTCTTCACGATCAGGTTGAGTTATATCCTTTAATTTTTTTAAACCTAAGGGATGAATTAATGTTAGTAGCCATAGAAGATTTATTTGTGTTGTAAGGGTAAAAATTTTCAACCGGCTATAATATTAAGTTACATGCTTAATAAAAGGAAAATTATTCTTTTGCCTGTAATGATTCTGATTAAATCATTACAAGCCTTTTCACAACCATGCGATGCCTCCACGCCAAGTTATTCAGCTGATCTAACAGGTAAACCTGGTGGAGTATGGGTAAGTCCGCAAACAGTAAGAACCGGGCTTTGCTGTGGCCTGGACCCTAATGAAAAACCTCCTATCAGATGTGTGGAATTCTGGATTACTCTGGATGAAAATGCTCAGGGAATCAGGTTTGAAATTGCCTCTGGTGCTATACCTCCGGGTGCATTGGGTTATCAGATCAATTGCGGACCTTATCATATGGTAGGTGAAAATATTTGCCTTGATGGTACAGGTCCACATAGACTTACATTTTGTAAGCCTGGTAACAATCCTAATACGTATGCCATTACATCTATTCCTAAGCCAGGTGTTTCTCCTCCGGTAACAGTGAGTGACGGATGCAGTGCAACCTTGTCTGCCACTGGTTTTGAACCTTCTTCCATTACCTGGACTTCGGTTCCATTTAGTCAGGAATACAATGATTATTTAAGTTGTACCTCCGGTTGTACAACCACAACTGCTTTGTACAAAACAGGAGCACCTCCCTATATTGATTACCAGGTATCAGGAATACCTTTGGGCGGATGTACCACTTCGGTTGTTACCAGAATTACAAGAGTGTATTTTGTAAATGATAAGCTTGCAGAAATACTTCCTAAAGAGCCGACAATTTGTTACGGAGGTACCAGCGCTACATTAACTGCCTATGGAAGCGGCGGTGCTCCTCCGTATAAATATTTATGGAGTAACGGCGCAACTACACAATCCATTACTGTAGGTGAAGGTACATTTTGGGTTCATATCTCTGACACTACAAGCTGTCCGGCTGCGGCAGATACCGTAACTGTTATTGCATATCACTCACCTATATTTGCCAATGCAGGTCCTGATCTTTACAGTTGTGCAAACAATCCTGAAGTAAATATTAATGCATCTGTCCAGGTAGCCACCGGTGGAAAATGGACAGGTGGGTCAGGTACTTTTATTCCTTCTGATACTTCCTTAACTGTAAGATATATTCCTTCTGCTTCTGAAATTACAGCGGGATCTGTTACTCTTACTTTAACCACAACAGGCAACAGATCATGTCCTGCCCATTCTGATCAGATGACCATTTTTATTGCCCCTTCTCCCGTTGTAAATGCAGGTTCAGATATTACTGTCTGTGCAAACAATAATGCAGCTCGCCTTTCAAGCTCTTTTTCAAATGCAGGAGGGGTTGTTTGGTCAGGAGGATCAGGCCAGTTTACACCAGGCAGAACCAGTTTAACCCCAACTTATATTCCATCAGATGATGAAGTCGTTTCCGGTACTGTTTTGCTAACGCTTACAACGACAGGTAATGGAAATTGTATTCCTGTGTCTGATCAGATGCAGATTAACATCACACCTGCTCCGGTGGTAAGTGCAGGTCCGGATATAACGGTATGCGCAAATAATAATACTGTTCCTTTAAATGGCTCCGTTACAGTTGCTGCCGGAGGTACCTGGTCAGGAGGAAATGGTGTATTTTCTCCCGGCAGAAATGCTCTGAACACCTCCTATCAGCCTTCTTTGTCAGAAATTGAATCCGGTTCAGTTACCTTAACTTTAACCTCTACAGGAAACGGTTTGTGTAATCCTGTTTCAGATGAAGTTGTAGTATCCATCACTCCTGCTCCCACCATTAATGCCGGGCCGGATAGAATTGTATGTGCTAATAATGCAGATATAATCCTCAACGGTTCAGTGACGGTCGCAGGTGGTGTTTTATGGTCGGGAGGAACAGGAACGTTTTCACCTTCTGCCAATGTACTGAATGCAACCTACAGTCCATCTTCAGCAGAAATTATTTCAGGATTTGCAGAGCTGGTGCTGACATCAACAAATAACGGGCAATGCAATCCTGTTCAGGATAAAATGATAATGCAGATAACACCTGCGCCTGAGGTGAACACAGGTCCTGATATCGATATCTGCGCCAATAATGCAAGAGCGGATTTACATGGAACCGTAACTGTGTCGGGAGGATTAAAATGGAACGGTGGTACAGGCACCTTTTTCCCAAATGATACCAGCCCACAGATACAATATACACCATCTGCATTTGAAATCAATTCCGGTTCAGTTACGTTAATGCTTGTTTCAACCAACAACGGGAATTGCCTTCCTGTATTCGATGAAGTTTTGATTACCATTACACCCTCTCCTGTAGTTGATGCAGGGGAAGACAGAAATATTTGTGCAAACAGCAGTTCAGTTGTTTTATCCGGGACTGTTCAAATAGCCGGTTCTGCATTCTGGAGTTCTTCCGGTACCGGGGAATTTGTTCCTTCGGCTAATGACTTAAATGCGTCGTATATCCCTTCCCCTGCCGATACAGCATCCAAAATTGTGGTATTGACTCTTACATCAGCTGATAATGGCAAATGTATACCTGTAAGTGATAACATGCAGATATCGATACGACCTATGCCCGTAGCATATGCAGGTCCTGATATGTATATATGTGCAGACGCACCAGGTGTTGCAATAAACGGCAACTATTATAATAGCAGTGGCGCAAGCTGGACATCCGGTGGAACCGGAATCATCACCCCTTCTGCTGATCAGAAAAGTATCGTTTACCTTCCTTCTGCTAATGGTCGAAATAATGGTACCGTAACTTTTACATATACCACAACCGGAAATGGTATATGTCCTGCAGTACAAGACCAGATGATTCTTTCTATTACTACTGATCCTGCATTGGATATAGGTCCTGATATTTCAATTTGTAAAGACGCTGATGCGGTTGCTTTAAATGCAACCTATACAGTAGCTTCAGGGGTTCAATGGAACAGCAGTGGCTCCGGAAGTTTTGCTCCTGACAGATTTAACAATACACCTTCGTACATACCTTCTGTTGCTGACAGAGAAAACGGTTCAGTAACTATAACTGCAGTTACAACAGGGAATGGTACATGTAATGCTGTAACGGATCAACTAAACATTACATTTACACCTGTACCTGTTATAAATGCAGGTGATGACAAGATTATTTGTGAAGACAATGCCGCAGTTTCACTTTCAGCCAGTGTATCGGTGGCAGAGGGCGGAAGCTGGATTGGAGGAAGCGGCAGTTTTCAACCGGATAGAAATAATTTAACTGTAACTTACATTCCTTCAAGTTCGGAAATACTTGCAGGATCTGTTAATCTATCAATAATTTCTACAGGTAACGGCACATGTAAACCGGTAACTGATAATATAAAAGTAATTATTAATAAAGCACCAAAAATTGATGCAGGAAACGATCAGAAACTTTGCGGAGATGTAAAGCAAATACAGTTAAACGCAGACACCTTGTTAGTTTCTCAGATTAATTGGACTACAACAGGCTCAGGAAATTTTGTTAACGGCAACTCCACACCTTCTATAATATATAATGTAACAGAGCAGGACACTTTAGCCGGTTCGATTAACTTTACAATTACTGCATCAGGAATGGAGTCGTGCATGCCGGTAACTGATAATATTACCGTTTTCTTTGCACAGGTACCAGAAGTGAATGCCGGACCTGATATAACGGTATGTAAAAACACTCTTCCTGTTTATATCCGCGCATCAGGCACGCCCGGAAAATGGACAGGAGGTACAGGAAGTTATTTTCCAAATGATTCCATTTTGAATGTCAGTTATTATCCGGACCTGAATGAATTGAACACAGGTAGTGTTCAACTTACCATTACCAGCAAATCAGATCCGGTATGCCCTCCGGCTTCTGATGAAATTGTAATATTTTTTCAGGAGGCACCGGTTGTATCTGCAGGAGATGATGTGACAGTTTGCGCGGATACAGAAGGTATTAACTTAAACGGGACATTGTCAAATGTTCCGGGAGCAATATGGACAGGAAATGGTTCCGGCCAATTTATTGCTGATGCCCGGGACTTATCTGTTACCTACATACCCTCCCCACAGGATCTGATTTCAGGAACAGTAAATATAATTCTTATTTCAGATGCATATGAGGCTTGTGCATCTGAAGCGGATGAAATGCAAATAACAATTACTCCTGCTCCTGAAATAAATGCCGGATTTGACAGAAATATCTGCGCTGATGCTGGTCAAATTGTGTTAAACGGAACTGTAAATATTGCATCAGGCGGAACCTGGAACACTACAGGTACAGGTAGTTTTAATCTTTCTGTGAATGATCTTATCACCACTTATATAATATCTGATCAGGATACAGCTTTACAGCAATTGAACTTTCAACTGGTAAGTACAGGAAACGGAAATTGTAAACCTGTAACTGATGAAGTAACAATTAACATCTTTCCTGCTCCTGTAGTATTTGCGGGAAATGATATCAGCATTTGCAGAGATGTTAACAGAATTCAGCTATCGGGTACAGTAATACATGCAGGCGGAGGAATCTGGAGCAGTAACGGATCAGGGATATTTTCTCCTGATGCATACAGATTAAATCCTGAATATTTTCCATCAGCAAATGACAAAACAGCCGGTAACATTGTCCTTACCTTAACCTCAGATCAAAACGGATTATGTAATGCTGTTTCTGACAATCTGGTGCTTCAGTTTACTGACAGACCAACTGTAAATGCCGGTCCGGATCAGAGTATTTGTGCAGATACAACATATATAAACCTAAATGCAGAGGTAACCATAGCATCGGGAGTGTCCTGGTCTTCATCAGGAACAGGAATATTTGAAGCATCTACTCAAAATAATACAAAATATTATTTCAGTTCAGAAGATTTGAGCAGGAATAATATTTTCCTTTATGCCGGTTCAACAGGTAACGGCACTTGTTTTCCTGTACATGATACTATAAGAATAAGTATTGCCCCAGCTCCTTTGGCAAATGCAGGATCTGACAAAATTTTATGTGCTGATACAAGAGACCTGTTATTATCAGGAATAATTAATAATGCAGGAGGAGGTACATGGCAAACAGAAGGTACAGGATCATTTGAACCGGGTACTTTTTCAGTAAATACAATTTATAAAATTTCTGATAGTGATACTTCAACCGGAAACTTAAAGTTTACCCTTACTACTACAGGCAATGGGTTATGCAAGCCTGTTACAGATACTTTGCATTTGATAATAACACCGGTACCTGTAGCTAATCCCGGCACACTACCTCCTATATGTGAAGATTCACAATTTATTCCTTTGAATGGCAGTGTTGCTATCGCAACCGGAGGAACATGGAGCAGTTCAGGCATCGGTACATTTATATCTTCTGCATCAGATTTAAATGCAAGTTATTTCATTAGTGAAAATGACAGGTACAATAAGAAAGCTATACTTACATTAACTACTACAGGTAACGGCCTATGCAAACCTGTAAGTTCACAAGTTGAATTAAATATGGACGCAGGTCCGATAGCCTTTGCCGGCGAAAACAGAAAAATATGTGCAGATGCAGAATATACAGATCTGACAGGTTCATTTCAAATTGCAGGAGGGGCAAAATGGAGTTCAACGGGAACCGGTTATTTTGTTCCTGATGAAAATGACATGAATGCCAAATATTTCCTCTCAGTAAATGATACAGCAAGCAGGCAGGTAACAATTTATCTTGAAACAGTAGAAAATGGTTTATGTAGCCCAGCCAAAGATTCCGTGCTTGTCGAAATTAGTCCTGCACCTATAATAAATTCAGGAAATGATAAAGAAATTTGTAAAACAGAAACTCAGGTTCAATTAAATGCTTCCGTTTATATTTCAACGGGGGCAACCTGGATAACCCGGGGATCAGGCAGCTTTCTGTCCAATGGTTTAAATGCTACATATCAACCATCCATAGCGGATAAAGAAGCAGGTAAAACCATACTATTGGTAACCAGCACCGGCAATGGATTATGTAAGCCTGTCACAGATACTTTGATATTATCCTACAGGGATGTTCCGGCATTAAAAGCATTAACTTCGGCAATTTGTGCCGATGAAACTGGTGCACCATTGCAAGTTTCATTTGTAAATGCCGGAGGCGTGGTATGGACAACCGATGGAACAGGAAATTTTAATTCAGATAGTATAACAAATCCTGTATATTTCCCATCTGCCAATGATTTTAATCAAGGCCATGTAATATTGACTGTAACTACTTTTGATAATGGCGCATGTCCGCCTGCCATCGATCAGGCAAGGATTAATATTATCCCATTGCCATATGCGGATGCAGGACCTGATAAGTCTGTTTGCTCATCTGACAATAAAATCCTATTAATTCCGCAAGTAAGGAATACAACAAATGCTTATTGGAAAACCATCGGTTCAGGCATTTTTGAATCAGTAAATACTCAATTGAATAATAGCTATATTCTTTCTTCAAATGAAGTTAGGGCAGGAATTACAAGTATTATACTTACTGCTGAAGCCGACGGTCAATGTTCTCCCGCTTACGATACATTAATAATTAATATACAAAGTTTACCAATTGTTGAAGCCGGGCAGACGCAAAGGCTATGTCCAACCGAAGAAGAAACAACAGTCACAGCTACCTTATATCACGCAGAATTCTTACAATGGACTTCGACAGGTACCGGTCAAATTATTGATCCGAATTCTAGTCAAACCAGATATATGTTTTCGCAGGAAGATATTAGTGGAGGAAGCATTAAACTTTTAGCAGAATCAGTGCAGGAAGGTATATGTATAGCTGCAACGGATACTGTTGAAATTATGTTTTTACCCTTACCTACAGCAAACACAGGAGATGACCAGGCAATTTGTAAAGATGCAGATGCAGTAGCATTTACAAGCACTGTCCAGGTAGCAAACAGCGGTTACTGGAAAAGCGATGGCAAAGGTATAATTTCTGACAGCAGCAGGTTTATCATTCAGTATTTCCCTCACCAGGAAGACAAAGATAAAGGCTTGGTCAGATTGTATTTCACCACCAATATGAATGAAAACACCTGTCGCCAGGTTACTGATTCCGTGGACTTGATGATCACTGAGGTTCCTATGGCTATTGCAGGTTCCGACAGGCTTGTATGCTTTGACACAGATACAATTAGTCTAAAGGGATTAATAAGCAATGCCACAGGAGGAAGATGGGAAAGCACAGGTAACGGAACTTTTCATCCTGATCCTATATCCCTTGAGGCATTTTACATTATTAGCTTAGATGAAAAGCAAAAAGGGAAAAGTAACCTTACGCTCTCAACTACAGGAAATGCAGGTTGCAGCAATTCTGATTCAATAGAAGTGGAAATTTTCCCTGTTCCGGATATAAGACTGGAAAACGTACCAGCCTGTAAAAATGACTCTGTAATATTGAATGCAAAGCCTGTTAACATTACTAATATCCAAGCTACCTATACATGGTTTAAGGATAATTCTCTTCTGGAAAATCAAAAGGAAATACTAACTACGAAAGAAGAAGGTAAATATTTAGTTGTTTACAATCTTGGTGATTGTTACAGAGCTGATTCTTCCTATGTGAGCTTTCATGATTATCCAATACCTGATGCAGATAAAAGGCTGGAGTTTTGCAAAGAAAGCATGGGAGTAATTGATTTGAATGCAGGCCCGGGGCACCATTTCTTATGGCTGGGATCCGGAAATACAGGCCAGATCCATACTATAAATGAACCAGGTATTTATTATGTAAAAGTATTCAACGAGTACAATTGTGCTGCAGTTGATACAGTCGAAGTAGTAGATATTTGTCCGCCACGTGTGTTTGTTCCAAACATTTTCAGCCCAAACAAAGACGGACAAAACGATGTATTAACTATATATGGCAAATATTTTACTGCCTACAAATTAACCATATTCAACCGTTGGGGAGAAGTTATCTATTATTCAGAAGATCCTTTTCAATCCTGGGACGGAACATATTTGGGAGAGCCAATGCCCAATGGCGTGTATCCATGGATATTATATTACGAGGGCTATACACAACAATATAAGGGGCCTTATAAAGAGAAAGGAAGTGTAACAATTGCAAGATAAATATGACCGGCTATGACAAGACTTATACTATTATTTTCGATAAGTCTCCTGATTTTTACTTCATGTACAAAAGATCAATATAAAGGAGAACAGATGTCCGAAAGAAGGCAAGTAAAACTTAAAGATGAACATAATAATTTTCATGTAAGGGAAACAATAAAGACATTAGACAAAAATGCCAGAACCAAAGAAAAAAGAGAAAAGAAAGCTGTTCAATACAGGCTAGCGTCTCAGAGGCTGAATGTAGAAACAGCAAAAAGATTGAGAGCATGCAAAAGAAAATCATTGGAATTTGATTTTTATTGATGAAGACAGGGTGATCTGAATTAGATGATTCAGGTCACCTCTTTAATTTTTATGAATTTTTTTTTTGATAAATCCGCCTTGATTTTAAACCTCACTTTTAACATTTCCATAGAATATTATAAAGTAGAATCAAATTTGAAAGCTTAGCAAAGCTGTAAAGGGTCACAAATGAAAGTTTGGATCAAAATTTGACAAAACAGCATTTTTCTCTGAAAAAATATTTTTTTTCTTATCTACAGGTTAAATTTTAAACAGGTTGTCTAAAAAGTTCGCTATTCTGGCAGAAATGTCCCTTTAAATGAAATTTACTCACTGAAAAAATGATTTTTGATGGCTGGTCATGGCTTAATTTTCGACTATAAATCCACTAAAAATCAGGATTTTGAAATTGAAACTTAGCTATTATAATTACAGTTAAAGAACAAAGAACCAAACATTATAAAGCTATGATAAGAACATCGCACATTACAAACCTCGGGAATAGCATTCCTAATTTGTTAATAGAGCCATCTATAAAAAGCTTTATTGCCAGTCATGAAACAATTGAGGGCAGAAGCATTAATAAAAGGGATATAAGTATTATTTCGATTTTTCCTGTGACAAACAATGAGAGCACTTATTACAGGGTAACCTGGAGTATTGACTAAACATTGTTTCAGATATATGGAAAAAAGATACCTCAACTGATAAGGGGATTTTCACGAGTTGATGATCCTCTTTTATTTTTATAACAAATCTGATGTTTCGCTAATGGTCGAAACCTCTTCAGGTTGAAATTTTCTGAAGTGTAATTTAAACTCAGAGCCCTGCCCTTCCTGACTTATCAACTGGATGTACCCTCCGTTGTTATCCATAATCCTTTTAACAATGTACAGACCAATACCGGAACCTTCAACATGAGAGTGAAAACGTTTGAACATTGAAAATGCCTTATTGATGTTATCCTGGCTAAAACCAAGGCCATTATCTTTTATATTAATAACACAATAATCCGGTAACTCTTCTGAAGAAATGGTGATTTCCGGTCTGCGTTCGGGTGACCGATATTTGATGGCATTACTGATAATATTATATAAAATACTTTTCAGATCTTTTCTGGAGAAGCTGATGGACGGACAACTATCAATTTCTTTTCTGATCAGAGCGTTGGTAGAGTTTATTTGTTCATTGACAGTAAAACAAACATCTTCAATGAGCTCTGAAAGGTTAATTATCTCTGAAGGATTAATCCCTTGCTTCTGAATTTTACTTATTTCTGTAAGATCATTTATTGTATTACGGAATCTTCCCAGAGAATCTTTAATCATCTGAAGTATCAGGCAGCTTTCCTCTTTATTTTCGGGAATATCCAGCCCTGAATTTATCACTTCCTCCAGGGCACCAATGAGGCCCTCCAGATTTGAAATAGGTGCTTTTAGGTCATGAGATGCAGTATACACAAAATTGTCAAGGTCATTATTGGTTTTCACCAACTGGTTGTTGTTATGCAGAAGTTCCCGATTCTTTTCTTCCAATGCTCTTCTGCTATTGTCTAGATCCTGCTGTGCCATTTTCAGATCATGGATGTCTGTATTGGTACCCATCCACATGAGTATATTCCCTTTTTCATCTTTTTGAGGTACTGCCCTTGTCAGATGCCAACGGTACTCGTTGTTTTTGTTGCGGAGGCGATGTTCTAAAGTCAGACTTTCTCCGGTTTTTTTAGAAGATTCCCAGATATTCATTGAATGACTGTAATCTTCGGGATGAAATATAGTAGACCAATCACCTTTTATCAGATTTTCATAGGGAATTCCCGTATATTCCACCCATAGAGGATTAAAATAATTGGCGAATCCCTTGTCGTCTGTAGTAAAAATTTTTTGAGGAATAGATTCAATTAAAAACCTTGTCCTTTCATTTGCTTTTAAAATTTCCGCCTCTGCCTTTTTCTTTTCAATGGCATTAATTACTGCGGTAGGTAGTCTGACAAGACTAGATTTTAATATATAATCATCAGCACCTTGTTTGATACAGTCTACAGCAATTTCTTCGGTAGTATTTCCTGTTACAAGAATAAATGGAAGGTGCTTATACCGGCTGTTCCTGATCTTTAAGGCTTCCAATGCTCCAAAGCTGGGCAGATTGTAGTCTGAAATAATTACGTCCGGTGTATTTTCCGAAAGGTATTTCAGGTAATCATCCTTTTTTTCAACACGATGAAAAGAAAAGCGGAAACGTGCGTTTTCAAGTTCCGTCACCAGCAACTCTGCATCGGTCAAAGAGTCCTCTACTATCAGTATCTTCAAATTGCTCATTCTGTTATTTTGCATAAACAAACGGAGGCTCATTGACAAGCATCCAGTAGAACCCTACACTTTTTAAAGCTTCAACAAACTTGTCAAATTCTACAGGCTTTACAATGTAACTATTGGCACCTAATGTATAAGCATCATCTACATCCGGCTCTTCTCTCGAGGATGTTAGCATGATCACCGGCACTTTTTTGGTAGCATCATTTTCCTTCAATGCTTTAAGCACCTCGATCCCGTTTAGTTTAGGAAGTTTGATATCCAGTAATATTACTTTGGGTTTACTGCTTTTCCTGTCCGCATATTTTCCTCTGCAGAACATAAAATCAAGTGCTTCCGGACCGTCTTTTACGTGTTCAATTTTATTTGCAAGTTTATATTCATTCAGAGCAGAAATAGCTAATTCGGCATCATCCTGATTGTCCTCAACAAGTAAGATTTCAATTTGATCCATTGATGATTTAGGTTTGGGTTTAGTATTGAGAATTTAAAGATACAGCTTTTTGTTTAACCATTTTTTGTACAGGCAGGCTAAAATAAAATGTAGCTCCTTTATCGGGTTGACCCTCAGCCCATACTGATCCGCCATGACGATGAATAATTCTTTGCACCGTTGCAAGTCCTACACCTGTACCTGAGAATTCCTCACTAGAATGCAACCTTTGGAATACACCGAAGAGTTTATCCTTATACTCCATTTCAAAACCTGCCCCGTTGTCTTTTACAAAATAAATCACAGTTCCAAATTCCTGTCTGCAGCCGATTTCAATTTTCGGATTAACAGTTTTGGAAGTAAATTTTATAGCATTAGATATAAGATTTTGCCATACCTGGTAAAGTAAATCTTTGTCACCCGGTACATTCAACAAGTCCGATACTACGATTGAAGCTTTATTTTCCGGGTGCTGTTCATTACATGCAGCTATTACCTGCATGACAACTTCGGAAGTGTTTATATTTTTCTTGCTTATTTCTTTTCTGTTCAGCCTTGAAAACTCAAGTAATGAATCGATCATATTACCCATTTTCTGGGCATTGTTTCTGACAATTCCCAGTAACCTCTTTCCTTCTGAATCCATCTGGTGTTCATAATTCGAGGAAAGTTTCCTTCCAAAACCGTCAATGGCTCTGAGTGGAGATCTCAAATCATGAGATATGGTATAGCAAAATGCTTCAAGCTCTTTATTGGAAGCTTCCAGTAAGGCTTGTTTCTGCTTCAGATTCTCTTCTATGAGTTTTCTTTCTGTAATATCTATTATGGAGCCTAAAAGCCTTTCAGGTTTATTATCCCTGTCGAAAGAAATTTTTCCCTTAGCCCAAACATAACGAAGCTGATTATCATCTTTTCTGAAAATCCTGTATTCACTTGCAAAAGGCTTCCCGGTCTGAAAGGATTCATAGAGGTCATTTTCTACTTTTTCCCTATCATCAGGATGAACCCTTTCCATGAATTCTTTGAAATTATCTTTTGGACTATATTCATAACCGAATATTCTGGCAGTTTGAGGGCTTATGTAAGAGTTATCCTCTTTTATATTCCACTCATAACTGCCTATATTGCCAATTTCCTGAGTTTCGAGCAATAAAGCCTCACTCTTTATTATTTTGTCTTCTGCAAGCTTAGCATCTGTAATATCTAATGCAACCCCGGCAAGTGAAATTATTTGATCGCCATTTTTCTGGTTGACATTACCACTTCCTTTCAGATATCTGATGCTGCCGTCTTTTTTAATGATCCTTTGAATGAAAGTATAAGGTTTCCCTGTTTGAATACTTTCCTGAATGGTATTTAAAACCATTTCTTTGTCATCCGGATGCAAATGATTTGAATAAAGCTCAAAGTTAATTTCAATTTCTCCGGGGCTATATCCGAAAATCCTGTACAATTCATCAGACCAGGTAACTTTGTTAGTGGGCAAATGATATTCCCAGCTGCCTGTATGAGAAATTGCCTGAGCTTCTTTCAGGTGTTGTTCTCTTTTAGCAATTTCTTCCTGATTGATTTCCTTAAATGTGGAGATGGCAAGGCTTTCCTGAAATGTATAAAAGTCTTCTATTTCTTTAAGGATTTTAACAATAAGATCACCATCACTAGTATATTTAAAAACCAGTGAAAGGAAGGAGTGTTTCTTAATATTATAGACCAATGCAATATCTGATGCAAATACTTTATCTCGGGGAATGCCCGGAATTTTATCCAATTTCCAATTATTATTGGTTTCCAAAATGGCTTTGACTATCTTATCTCCTAAAATATTATCAAAAAGTTCTTTAGTCTTCATTTTAGAAAACTGAAAGAGCTCCTCCTCAGACATCCCGGAGAATAATTTTAACATTGGAAGATTCACTTCTTTTGCTCTTTTAAGATCACTATTTACAAAATCATCTAAATGATTTTCAAGAATAAACCTGATAAAGGGTTTAAGATGTGTAAAAGAAAGCGATTCAGGCTTCATGCTATTGACAGTTTTTTGCAGTGTATACAACTAATTAATGAGAAAAATGTTTATAAAAGTTTCTGGTTTTATAACAAAGCTCGGGTTGCCATCTTAGGCATTTAAAGATTTTTAATTGACTGATTATCAACTTTATTACGCAGCATTTTTCCCCTTCTGTATTCTTCAATATTTTTCAATCTCATTCTTTTTTCCTTTCCGAAAAACAGATGTTTGCTACTTCCGATTATTTGAGAATGGTAGATTCCGCTATGGCCGGAGAAAATGTAACTGACAACACATGCAATGGAAATATATACACCAGCCTGTATTCCAAATAGCTCAAAGCCCATGAGCATACAGGCAATCGGTGTGTTTGCGGCCCCTGCAAAAACTGCTACAAAGCCCATAGCTGCCAACAACGCTATTGGCATTGGAATAATATAAGATAAGGCATTACCTAATGTAGCTCCTATAAAAAACAAAGGTGTTACTTCTCCTCCTTTAAATGCCGCTCCCAGTGTTATGGCTGTTAAGATCAATTTTAAGATAAAATCATATGCCGAAAGTTGTTCAGTGAAAGATTGTTCAATTACCGGTATGCCTAAGCCAATATATTTAGTTGTTCCAAGTAAAAATACAGCAGATGCCACTACCACCCCTCCTGCAACAGGCCTTAATGGAGGAAACTGAATTTTTTTGAAAAGCTGACTGAAGTAATGCAACGTAAGTATAAATACTCTGGCACAAACTCCAAATGCAATTCCTGCACCTATAGCATATAATATATTTCCGGGATTAATCAGAAATAATTCAGGAACTGTATAATGGGTATGATTTGCTCCCCAAAGGATTGTAATGTAATCTGCAATTATAGCGGAGAAAAATGCAGGAACAAGCGCTTCATACCTCAACCTGCCAATGATGCAAACCTCCAATCCGAATATAGCCCCTGCTATAGGTGTACCAAAGACTGAAGAAAAGCCTGCGCTGATACCACATATCAATAATATTTTTCTGTCTCTCGGTCTGATTTTAAAAAAGCGGCATAACTGATCAGCTAAAGAACCTCCCATTTGAACAGCTGTACCTTCCCTTCCGGCTGAACCTCCAAAAAGATGAGTAACGACAGTGCCTATAAGCACCAAAGGAGTCATACGTAATTGTATCCTTTCTTTCGGATTCTGAATTTGCTCTATGATGATGTTGTTTCCTCCCTCTACCTTTTTTCCTAAATAATGATACATCAGACCTATCACCAATCCGGCAACAGGAAGCAGAGTGATTATCCAAAAGTTCTTCTCTCTTATATTCTCTGCCCAATGCAGAGAGAACAGAAAAAGCGCTGATGCCGAGCCTGCCATTGTTCCCACAACCAGGCATATCAATATCCATTTCAAAACGAAGAAAAAGACAGGGAAAAAGTCCTGATATTTTGAAGAATTAAAAAATGAAGAATTAAAAACCATTTAAATGTAAATGTTACTTTAATCTTAGTAATGAACCTTTATACAAGCTACAGTTGAAATCTTTAGTCCGCTCACAGGATACAAAAAAAGTATTATTATCCTTGAAGGCAATCCCTTCCGTCTGCCAGTTGGACTCCTCTTCAGTAAGTTGAATTCTTTTCATTTGCCCTGTAAAGAAATTGCTTCCCTTAAAATTTTCAAAGATGATTAGAAAAGGAAATTGATGTTTCTTCTGATAACCCAGAAGCACAAGTTTAGATTTATCATTTGTCATGGCAGCCTCTGTAATTCTGCCACCGGAATTAAATGTTGCTATCAGCTTTGCAGAAAAATCTCCTTTGGTTTTTGGTAAGGAATACAGGGATGTCTGGTGGTCGGCAATACGTTTGGTGAAAAGGTAAATGGAATCTTTATGGACTACCATAGCTTCGCAGTCGAACAGATTTCCTTTTTTGTCAGGTGTGAAACTGGTCTGTTCTGGATACTTAAATTTTATCACTTCTCCTGTTATAGTTTCCTCCTTTTTCTGACCGATTTTAGCAATTTCAACTTTAATGATTTTCAGATCCCTCCTGTCTCCTTCGTTATTTCCTACATCTCCGAGATATAAAAACTTACCATCGCTGCTTAATGCTTCAATATCTGTAACTGTTATGTCTTTAATGATAATAGTCTGCAATATTTTTCCTGTAATTGTATCCAGAACATAGAAATTAGGGATATTCCCATCATTAACAGCGAAGAGTTTATTGTTTACAAATATTAATCCTGATATTTCTTTTAAAGGATCTGATAACTCTGAGAGTTTGTTCAGTTTACATTGTTGTGCCTGTACAAAACTGCATATCAGAATTATAAAAATTAAACACAATGATAATTTTCTAATCATTTTTTCATTTTTCAGTACAGGTAAAATCCTGTAAAAATTATCGGATATAATTAGTTTCATGCTGATAACAGTAAAAGGACTATTACTAAGTAGGAGTTATCAGCTTTCCGGAGCGGTTCAAGGCAAACCCCATTGCCTTAAAACAAAAGTAGTATTTACCGACAAATAGCACAAGCAAAACTTCATTTTTTAATACCGGACTGTAATTAATATTTGTACCTTGTACCATCAATTTTCAAATTATGAGTACCAAAGCAGTGATATTTGATATGGATGGTGTTATAGTAGACAACCATTTATTTCATTACAGAGCATGGGTGGATTTTTGTTCTAAATATGATATAACAATCAACGAAGAAATCTATTATACCAGGATGTCAGGCAAAACTAATGATGTGCTGGTTAAAATGTTTTTCGGTGGCAATATTCAACCTGAAAAGGTTAGAGATTTAGGTGAGGAAAAAGAAGCAGTTTACAGGGAATTAATTCAAAAAGACATTCAACCGGTGACAGGACTAATCCCTTTTCTTCAGGATCTTAAAAATTCCGGTATTCCTTTAGCAGTGGCAACCAATGCTCCATTGAGCAATATTAATTTTACATTGCAAGCCACAGGTACCCAACAATTCTTCAGTAAAATTATTGATGCAAGTATGGTAAGCAAGGGCAAGCCCTCTCCGGAAATTTATCTTAAGGCAGCTTCTGAGTTGAATACAATTCCTGAAAATTGTCTGGTATTTGAAGATTCCTTTACAGGAATAGAAGCTGCTCGTGCTGCAGGGATGAAAGTGGCAGGTGTGGCAACAACCCATAAAATGGATGAAATTAGTCGCCTTACGGATATAACTATTATTGATTTTACTGTAATAAACGCAGAGATTGTTTTAAAACTGATAATATAATGGAGCTTGGAGTTTATACTTTTGCTGATATGGAGATCAGCCCTGGAAATAAAAATGGCATAATAGCTAACAGAAGAATTCAGCAGTTGATGGAAGAAATAAAGCTTGCTGATGAAGTTGGACTTGATGTATTTGCTGTAGGAGAACACCATCGCCCTGATTATGCAGTATCAGCTCCATCAATAATATTGGGTGCTGCAGCTGCCGTAACCAAAAATATCAGATTATCCAGTGCGGTTACGGTACTGAGTTCCGAAGACCCTGTCAGGGTGTTTCAACAGTATGCTACTATTGACTTAATATCTTCCGGGAGAGCAGAAATAATGGTGGGAAGAGGTTCTTTCATTGAGTCTTATCCCCTTTTTGGTTATGATTTAAAAGATTATGATGAACTGTTTTCCGAGAAGCTGGATCTTCTCCTGAAGTTAAACTTATCAGAAAGAATTACCTGGAAAGGCAAACATAGAGCAGCACTTAATAATCTTGGTATTTATCCCAGACCCATGCAACAAAAGTTGCCTGTATGGATTGCAGTTGGAGGAACCCCGGAATCTGCCCAAAGAGCAGGAAGACTTCAATTGCCTATGGCGCTTGCAATCATTGGAGGTACTCCATCAAGATTTGTACCCTTTACAAAAATTTACAAAGATGCTGCTTTATCTGCAGGTGTAAAAGCTGAAACCATTCAGCTAGGAATTAACTCTCTTGGTTATATAGGAAAAACATATGATAAAGCATGTGATGAATTTTATCCTTATTATTCTGTAATGATGAATCGACTTGGAAAAGAGCGTGGCTGGGACCCCATTTCAAGAGATCATTATGATATGATGACAAGCTACCAGGGAGCCCTAGTGGTTGGCAGCCCTACTGAAGTGGCGGAAAAAATATTATATGAGTATGAACTCTTTGGCAATACTAGATTTCTTTTGCAGACCAGTATAGGAACTCTTCCTCATCACCTTGCAATGAAATCCATCGAGTTGTTTGGAACTAAGGTCGCACCGGAAGTTAAAAAAAGAATACGGTGGAGTAAGAGAAAAAGTGAGGAAAAGTTCCCTGAATAAAATTAACTTTCTGATTCATGCCTATGTTATTTTTTTAAAAGTATTGAGTATGAAAAAGATTGTGTTAGTTGTTTTTGGATTGATAATCGGATATTGGGGGGCGGCTCAGGATGTTAAATCTGAGCGTGTACCGGAGTATGTGAAGTCAGCATTGCATGAGCAATATCCTGAATCGAAGGATATGGATGTTGAATGGGAAAAATCCGGAGCATACTACAGAGCTTCTTTTGAAGCCGGTGATGTTGACCATGAAGTTTTAATAAGTCCTGGAGGAGAATGGGTACATTCAGAAATTGAAATGGACAAAAAAAATCTCCCTGCCAGTGTAAATGAAGGTTACAAAAGCAGTGAATATGCATCCTACAAAATTGATGATGTAAAAAGGATCGAATCATCTGAAGAAGGTACCATGTACAGAATGGAACTTGAAGGTGACGATCAGGAACTTAATGTCTATTTTGATGAGGATGGGGAAGTGATTAAAACGGAGAATATTTAAAGAAGAGTGCGGAGTAAGAGTGCGGAATAATCTCGCACTGTTACTCCACACACTTCACTCATTTAAACCCTCTCTTCTCCATCAATGCATCAATCTTAGGATCCCGGCCTCTGAACTGTTTGTAGCCAATTGCAGGATCAATAGTATTACCCACTGAAAACACATGTTTGACAAGGCGATCAGCGACTGATTTGTCGTAAGGACCTTTGGCTTCTGTAAAAGCTGTATAAGCATCTGCCGTAAGCACGTCTGACCATAGATAGCTGTAATATCCGGCTGAATATCCATCACTACTGAATATATGGGCAAATTGCGGAGTGCGGTGCCTCATTACAAGTTCAGATGGCATACCAAGTGCAGCAAGTGTTTCCCTTTCAAATTTATCAGGATCAATTTCTTTCTCTGTTGAAAGGTGTAGCTTCATATCTATAAGACCAGATGCCAGGTATTCAGTGGTTGCAAAACCCTGATTAAATGTAGAGGCTTTGTTAATTTTTTCTACAAGAGTTTGTGGGATAGGATCTCCTGTTTTATAATGCAAAGCATACTTCTTCAAAACTTCAGGAGTGGAAAGCCACCTTTCAAGCAACTGTGATGGAAACTCGACATAATCTCTCACTACCGAGGTGCCTGACAATGAAGGATAAGTTACATTGGAAGCAAGCCCATGCAATGCATGACCAAATTCATGAAATAAAGTAATTGCATCATCCCATGAAATAAGAACAGGTTCTCCTTCTTTACCTTTAATAAAATTGGAGTTATTGGAAACTATAGTAGTAATATTTCCAATCAACTTCTGCTGATCTCTGTATGAGTTCATCCAGGCCCCTGATCTTTTTCCTGTTCTTGCAAATGCATCAAAGTACCAATAACCTACATGCTTTCCTGTTTTCTTATTGCTTACTTCCCATACCCTAACCTCTTCATGATTTACAGGTACATTCTTTACAGGTGAAAAATTAAAATCAAATAACTCTCCCGCAACCCAGAACATACCTTCCCTTAATTTTTCAAGCTGTAAATATTGTTTTACTTCATTTTGATCAAGGTCATATTTTGCTTTTCTTACTTTTTCAGCATAATATCTGTAATCCCACGGTTCTATTTTAATTTTCTTCCCCGCCTTATCTGCCAACTGCTGCATGTCTGCTACTTCTTCTTTTACTCTGTTTACTGCCGGCCCCCAAACCTGCTCCATTAGTTCCATCGCCTTTTCAGGAGTTTTTGCCATGGTATTTTCCAGTCGCCAGTGTGCATGGGTTTTAAAACCCAGCAATTGGGCTCTTCTTGCCCGAAGTTTTAGTATTTCTGTAATTACTTTATTGTTATCATTCTTGTCTCCATTATCACCCCGGTTTACAAACATTTTCCAGGCTTTTTCCCTTAGATCTCTGTTTTCTGCATAGGTAAGAAACGGATCTATGGATGAACGGGTATTTGAAATCACCCATTTACCATTGAGATTTCTTTTATTTGCAGCAGCTGCAGCAGCATCTGTAAACGATTGCGGAAGTCCTGCAAGATCACTTTCCTTTTCGATTACCAGTATCTGCTCAGTTTCATCAGCAAGAAGATTCTGACTGAATTTAGTGAATAAGCCGGCGAGTTTTTGATTAATCTCTGCAACTTCTTCCTTGGCTTTGGCATCGAGTTGCGCTCCGGCTCTGACAAAGTTAGTATAATATAACCAGGTTAACCTTTGTTGCTCGGGAGTCAATTTAGCTTTCTCAGGAGAATTATACACTTCTTTGATTCTTGTAAAAAGCTTTTCGTTCTGTAAAATCTGGTCTGAAAAAGCAGCAAGCTTGGGTTCCATCTCCTCTTCCACCAACTGAAAGGTAGCATCACTCATGGTAGAACTCCATATTCCATAAATAGTCTGTACTCGGTTAAGGGTTTGACCGGTACGCTCCATGGCTGCTATAGTATTTTCGAAATTTGGTTTAGTCGGATTGGAAGTAATCTTGTCAATCTCTTTAAGATTCTCAGACATGGCAGCTTCAAGAGCAGGTTTAAAATGCTCAACTTTTACTTTATCCAGTGGTGGAAGTCCGCCATTAGGACCTTCCCAGTTTTGCAATAGCGGATTCTGAGTTTGAACAGAAGCATCTGAGATTTCCCGATCAGGAATATTCATAGCGATAGAATTAATTTGAGAATAACTTAATAATACAGAAAGAAAAATAATCTTAACATTCATATGGTTCTGGTTAGAATTTTAAGTGGCTAAATTTATTCTTATTGAATAAGGAAAACAAATTTGTTTGCAACTCTATGAGACAGAACAGGAAATGCTAAAAAATAGTGCGGATTGTTATAGTTTTGATCTTTTGAATTTCACGTCAAATGGTAGATCTTTTCGAATCGGAGTTCGAACTTCGGATTTCAAAATTTTATAATCCATTTAATTTGATTTGATCAGCATAAAACTTCATCCTCGTATGGTTCTTATCCATAACTTCGATCTTTTCAATTTTATCCAGTTTGTGATTATAAAAAACTTCCACATGGAAATTCCCCAGAATATAAAGGTTCACTTTATAACCGTAATACCTTATAGCCATAAGGAAAGTACCCTCCTTGTAGAGAAGTTGTACCTTTGTCATAAGGCATAAATTACGGAAATCTGATTCGGAGATCTTCATTTTGAAAATTACACCTTTAATTTACTGATTTTTGACCAAAATTTAAAGTTTTAAACCTCTTCAACTTGTGGAAAATATTTTTTTTATCAGCATGTATCTTTTTATATTTTTAGCATTATTGTGTAAAAATATATTTTTATGGAATCATTGAAAATTTGCATCATTGCAGTCATTGTATTTATTTTTTCATTACAGTCCTGTACTACTCCGGACAAGAAACCAATAAATTTCATAGACGTCCCATTCGAATCTTTAACTGATGAAGCTTTAAACTTCACGGTAGAACCTTCCAGTGAAACAGTAATAAGAATTCCCGGAGGAACCAGGATTATTATTCCACGCGAGATTTTTATCAACCAAAACGGTGAGGCTGTTAAAACTCCGGTGACAATAAAATATAAGGAATATCATGATGCTGCCGGAATAATATTCAGCGGTATTCCTATGAATTACGATACTGCAGGAAAACAGGGACATTTTCAAACTGCAGGTATGTTTGACATAAGAGGTTATTCAGAAGGACAACCTGTTTTTATTTCTCAAGGAAAACATATAGAGGTTCAAATGGCCAGCAATGCCGGTGAGGCTAATTACAATTTTTACAAGTTGGATACCAATAGCAGAAACTGGGTTTATGACGGAACAGCTTCTCCTGTTGAGAATCCGGAAAAGGAACAACAAATAAACCAGATGATTGGTCAGGCAGTAACCCCACCAATTGAGCCTGCTCCCTTAAATCCTGACAATTTTGTATTTGATGTAAAAATCAACACCAAGAATTACCCGGAATTAAAAGACTTCCATGATATCATATGGCAATATGCAGGAACAGAAGATTCAACAGATCCCGAAAAAAATGCCTGGATATTCGAAGAAAAATGGACAGATTTTTCATTGACCATAAAAAACGCTGAACAAAACCTCTTCTGGCTGGATTTGAAAAACCGTAAAAACTCATTCCGTACAGTGGTGAAAGCTGTGTTTTCTGACAATAAGATTGTCAAGGCAAAAAAGAATTTCGAAAAAAGAAAAGAAGAATACAATGCTTATCTGGCTAAAAAACAAGAAGCGGCAAGACGACTGCGAAACGAAATGGACTTCGTCAGAAGCTATAAAATTTCCGAATTCGGAATTTGCAACTGGGACAGACTATTTCCTGACAGGGAATTCAAAGTTATTGCAGCGGACTTTAAGGTTGATGAAAACATTATAGACAAAAACCTGATGAGTGTATTTCTTGTGACAGGAGACAATCGTGTCGCCATAAGATACAGAAAAGATGACTGGAAAACTTTCGGATATGCACCTTCCCATAAAAATATTATCCTGGCAATATACCCGGATAATCACGTTGCTTTCTGCAGAGATATTTCAGAAAGGAAATTCAACATCCTCTCTCCCCCTGCCTCTTATACTTTTGAGTTTGAAAAAGAAAAGAAAAAGATCAATAGCGAGAAAGATCTCCGGGAATTAATTGAAAAGTTAATAGCTGAAGGATAACTGTATAATGATGAATGTTGAATGTATTAACATCGAATATCTAATATCAAACATCCAATATCCAAATGACCACCAGAATCATTGCCTGCGTCCTGATACTAACCCTTGCATTTCCCCTTATTGGTTTTGCACAGAAAGGGTTATTGCCTGTGAAGCAGAATTACAAATGGGGTTATGCTGACATATCCGGGAAGCTTGTAATAAATCCTGTGTATGACCGTGTGGGTGAGTTTAATATTTGCCATTATGCATCTTTCAGATTAAATAATTCTGAAGGCTTGCTTGACACTGCAGGAACAATAGTTATTCCGGCTACATACCGCAAACTTGTGGTATTAGACAGCTCATGTGTGAAAGTAATGAAGGATAGTTTATGGGCTCTGAGGAAAATACAAAGTCAGGAGGTCACGCCATTTATTTTTAATGATATTGAAAAGTATTATTCATTCTACAAAGTATTCAGAAATAACAAATGTGGCATCACCAATAGCAATGGTAAAGTATTAGTACAAGCTAAATATGATTCAGTACAGTATAACCCATTTGGATTTTTTATAATTTATCAGAACAAGAATGCCGGTGTGGCAGACAGCAATGGTCAGTTGATTTCCCGCTGCAGATTTTCAAAAGTCTATTGTGTAACGGAGGATTTGTTAATAATGAAAGACAGTTCCGGGTGGTCAGGACTAAACAGATCAGGAACTGTTTTATTCAGAAATATAAAATCCGAAGGATTACCTGTTCAGGTCGGACAATTTATTGAGTTTAATGAAAAAAAGACTAAAACAGTTTACTCTGTAAGTGCCAATAAAATCATATCTGAAGGCAGATATCAGGAATTGGTTTATGACAGTTCGGGCTACATATTTCCGGTTCTAAACAGAAAGTTGGGAATTATGAGTAATGAAGGAAATGTATTAAAAGAACCAATGTTTTTTAGAGTCAAATATGATACAGAAGTTGGATTATTCAGAGTATGTAAAGATGGAAAATGGGGAATGGTAAATAATCAGGGTACTACAATTGTTGTTCCGCTATATGATTTTATCGGCAAGTTTAATAATTCCGTTGCATTAATAAGTAACGAAGAAAAATGGGGTATTATTAACAAGTCGGGTAAAGTGATACATCCCTGCAATGCTCAGAAAATAATCATTACTAAAGAAAAGGCAGAAGTTTATAATGATCTGGAAAGAATAGTTTATCAGTTTGACCAGAAGGGTAATGTCACTGATAAAATGGAGTTTAAAAAAATAAAAACTTTGTTGGTTAACTCAAGGGAACAGCAAATTTCTGACACCAGTAACAGACTCTTTAAAACGGAGGCCGGCAATCTTAACCTTGCTCAGGAAACAGGATGGTATCAACGAGGAGGAAAATGGGGATTAAAAGATGAAAACGGAAATATAAAAATACCCCCGATGATCAATGAGGTTGTTGTTTATCCGGAATACAACCTGACCCTTGTCACTATGTTCTCCAGAAGTAAAACCGGAATGATCCCTTTTTACGGTTTAGTAGATAATTATACAAGAAAGTTCATTTACAGGCCTGCATGCCTCAACCTTGCCATTGATGATTTTCGCAATGCCAATGTAGCCAGGATTAAGCTTCCTAAGGGACCGGCACTGCTAAGCAGAGAAGGAAAAGTAATCAACCAATATGTAGACAGGGGCAATGGTAAAAATAAACCTATGTTATTCGGAGCAATTGGCGATTTTTCTGAGGGAAAAGCCAGAATCAATATCGGAGGCAGCAATGAAAATAATCAATTCAGGTCAGTAAAAGGTGGATTGTGGGGATATATTGATAGGGATGGTAATTTCATTATAGAACCTAAATATGTTTCTGCAGGCGACTTCAGAAAAGACAGGGCGATAGTATCCACAACACGAGGGTATGGACTTATCAATACAAAAGATGAATTTATTATTAAAGACAGATTCTCTAATATCATATACATTTCAGGTACAAGAGATAGCTTATTGTACACGATTACCAATTCAGCAAAGAGTGGCATCATGAATAAAGACGCCAGAATTATTATAGATCCGGTCTTTGAGGATATCGGAAACTTCTCAGAAGGTTTAGCAAAAGCAAAAAACAAAGGCCGATGGGGATTTATTGATAGCTCAGGAGAACCAGTTGTGGATTTTGCATACTTCGACGCAAAAGACTTTCATGAGGGACTGGCAGCGGTTAAAAAAGGAAACAAATATGGTTATGTAAATAAATCCGGCCAGTTGGTTATTCTACCTGAATTCGATTTTGCAGGCGATTTTCATAATGGACTTGCACCTGTTAAAGTTAAAGGAAAGTTTGGATATATAGATGCCAATGGAAATTTGAAAATTCCATTTAAATATAATAAAGCCGGAGAGTTCCATGGTAATTATGCTTTGGCAAAAACAAAAAGGAAATATGGAATAATTACTTCCGAAGGCAGATGGAAATTTCATCCCTCATTCAGAAAAGTTATATATCTCGATAAAAATTATATTCTTATAAAGAAAAAGCATTATGGACTTATTAATCCTGAAGGAAAATTAATATTGCAGTGTAAATATAAAAAAATAGAATCTTTCTCTGAATCCCTGGCATGTGTTACTAAAAAGGACGGCAAAACCGGATATGTAGATTCGACGGGTAAATTTGTAGTACCAGCCATTTATAAAAGTGGCACCTCTTTCGCTGAAGGAAAGGCAGTAGTATTGTCAGAGGGTAAGTATGGGTATATAAATTCAAGAGGGCAATTTATAATTCCTCCTACTTTTAAAAAAGCCTCTTCATTTAAAGAAGGATTTGCTTATGTCTCTTTAGAAGAAAAAAACGGTTTTATTGATAGTACAGGGCAACTCGTCATATCATTACCCTATTTTCAGACATTTAATTTTTCAGAAGGAATTGCAGCAATTAAAACAAAGAAAAATTACTATTTTATTAATACTGCAGGCAGAAGATTGTATAATGCTTATTATAAAGAAGCAGGAGATTTCATTAACGGATTTGCAAAAGTAAAGTCATCCGATTATTATGGAATAATGGATTCAGAAGGGCAAATGATAATTAATTATAAATATGATTATATCGGACCCTATTACAGTGACTACGCAAAAATTAAGAAAAATAATTTTTGTGGCATCTACGATAGAGACGGAAAAGAAATAGTAGCACCGGATTTCGAAGTAATTACTTATATACGCACCTTGAAGATTTTTCGAGTGGAGAAAGGCGATAGAGTTGGTTATGTAGATTTAAAAGGAAAGGTTATTTGGGAAGCTTTAAGGTAGCAGGCAGTATTTCCAGTAGGCAATAGGCAGTAGGAAGTATTCATTAAATTAAATTTATTTATTAAATACCTTACTGCCTTTAGGGTACTGCTTTGTGCCTACTGCCAATTGCCTATTATATAAAGTAATCCAAAAGTCCATACCCATTCACCCGGTGCCGGTGTAGTAAAGTGATAAACCGGAGCTATTAGCGCAAAATTTTTATATTCCAGCCTTGGTGACAAACCCAGTTTTGGTTCTGTGCGGGTGGTACTCATAAAAAGTGACGGGAATGCTCCCAGGCCTATAGCCCAATCTTCCTTAATAATTAATCTGGTAGCAACCCCTCCAATATTAATGGCCAATATATTTTTGTTTCCTGTAATACCTATACTACCTTCCGCTCTTATAAGTGACTTGTTGTTCACCCCGTTTTTATTTTGAGGAAGTGCAGTTGATGGCAAATATAAAACCAGGATAAAAAGAACAAATAACTTATTGATCATAAGTTCAGAACCATAATTTACCGGAAAAGTTATTGTCAGCTATTTCCGAATAATCTCAGCTTGCCCAAATACGACATTCAGTTCTATTTCAGTGCAAGCTACAGTTTCAGGAGAAGTATTGTATTGTCTTTCTCCGAAACTGATAATTGTTTTATCAGGAAAGTTGATTGCACCAAAGGCAGAGGAACTTTTAATGCATACAGGTACGGTATCACTTACTAAAACATCAGCTTGCCCGAAAATTACATTAATCTTTTTCTTACCGACTATTTCCACGTTCACAGAGGAACCTGTCAAATCTATATGGCCTTTCCCAAATAAAACATTATATTCCTGTTTACTCAATTCTCCTTCAACCTTTCCTTCACCAAAGACTATAGATTCTTTAGATTTTGAATTATCGGAAATACCAATTAGCAGTTTTACTCCTAAATAAATTAGTAAAAGTGCAAAGCCAATTCGGAATACAGGGATGTTTATATCAAAGACAACTTTGATAATAATGGAAAGCCCAATAAAAACAAGCAGGATACCCCAGAAAATACCGGATGTAAACATTTCCATTTTCATTTGTTTTTCTTTTCTTTCCTGACACCTTTAAATTTGGTTTTGTCAGCTTTTACATCCATAAATTCTCCCGTCTCGGTATCTCTTTTGATATACCTGTTATTATGACCATTAAAAGTCTGCGATCTTTTTTTTACCTGACCATTCCTGTGGCCATCGCCGTAAGGTTTATTTGTTGCCATATTATTTTTGTTTCATATACTGCAAGGAAGCTGTATTGTTATAATAAAAGAATGCGAACAGGCAATAAAAGTTCTGATAATTATCAATTGAGATTTGGAAAAAAGAGACTCTCCCTTTCTCGATAAATTGTTTACAGTATTGTAATATGTAAATAAAAAAAACCACTATATTTAATGTAAAAAAATATTAAATGGAGTATATTTTAAGATTGCTTCCTTTTGAATTTCTTAAATTAATCCCCTCAATTTTAGTTTATTCATTCTTATTGGTTATCACTGATCCTGTGTATGGAACAAATTATTATATCAGTTCAGCAGGGAATGATGGTAATGATGGCACTACCATTTCCACGCCATGGAAAACTATCAATAAGTTAAACTCCATGAACTTATCATTAAAACCCGGCGATGTTGTACATTTTCGAAGAGGTGATATTTTCATAGGACAAATTAATCTTCCGGTTTCCGGTACCAGCTCTGCAAATATAACTATCACTTCTTATGGCACAGGACATAAACCTGTTATTAAGGGAAGCATACCTGTTAACGGATGGACACAACATTCAGGCAATATCTGGAAAGCAGCAGTAAACAGACCAGGCAAACAGGTTTTTCTGGATGGAAAAAGATTGCCGGAAGGTCGCCATCCTAATACAGGCTATTTCAGAACTGACGCAACGGGGACTCAAACATCATTTAAGGACCGGGAGGCACAAAAGAATACTAATTTTTATACAGGTAGCAAGGTAGTGTTGCATAATACGGATTATCACTGGGTGATTAAAACAGTGTCTGAAAGTACTTCATCCGGAGGTATTACATTAGAGTCGCCAATGAAAGCTATTATTGAAAAAGATGCAGGGTATTTTTTTATTAGTAAACTTGAATTCCTTGATAGTAATAACGAATGGTTTTTTGACCAGAATACCGGTGTTTTATACTATTATTCTTCTGTAAACCCCTTGTCAAAGAATATTCAAATTTCAGTTTTCGACTATGGAATTAAAGGGGAATGGAACAGAAACAATATTACAATTACTGAACTATCATTTTTTGATCAGGCTATGGATGCAATCTGGTTAAGAGGATCAGGCTGTAAAAACAACAGAATCGAAAACTGTGATTTTGTACATCAGCGAAGAAACGGATTATCCTTAATGGGCCCGGATATTATTGTCAGACAAAATACATTCTACAAAATCGGAGGTATTGCTTTAGAGGCTTCAGAAACAGTAAATCTGTTAACAGAGGGAAATAGTTTCAAAAGTATTGGTATTTATCCAGGAGTCAGCGATGGTGGTGTTGGCGATTTACAAGCAATAAGAATTTGGAATTCGACCAATGTACAGATCATCAAAAATTTTATAGACAGTACAGGTTACGGTGGTATTACTGCTAACTCTACCGGAGGCTTTATTAAAAACAATATTGCTGACCATACTCTACTGATCACCTCTGATGGCGGAGGTTTATATTGCTGGGGCAGCAATGCTAATAATATCAATTTTGAAGCTAATATTATTGAAAATGTTGTAGGAAATGTTACCGCAAGACCAAGAGGTACAGATATAATCAAAGCAGGAATCTATCTTGATAATGGTGTTTATGGCTGTAAAGTAATAAACAACACTTTGGTTTCTTCCGGAATTTATATCAATGCCGGAACTTATGACAATAGTTTTATTGGTAATAATATATACAATAGCAATTATGGAATAAGGTACTCTGACTGGTACTCGGGCGCTTCTGTTTATAACATGGTGACTAAACGAAATGCTTTTTACACCAATACCAGTGGAGGAGTTCCGGTAATTATAGAATCAGATGATAATAATTATAATGTAACCGTGGATGCCGATAGCAATTATTATTGCAACCCATTTGGTCAAACTGTGGCAGAGCATAAGTGGTCGAATCCCGTAATATTTAATTTGGAAGAATTCAAAGCTTTAAAAAATCAAGACAAAAATACAAAAGCAAGTTATTACCAATGGAGATATCCTGAAGATTATTCATTCATACTTATCAACAAGACAGGTGACGAGGTGAGGTATCAATCTCCTACACAAGTGAATGATCTTGATGACTTGCCTCTAAGTCAACTGGTATTAAATCCGTACTCTTCAAAATACTTATAGGAAGAAACAATTTTAATTCTGTTGTTCTTTCCTCTAAAATAAATGATAGTGCTTTTGAAATATTTCCTAATCCCTGCCAAAATCATTTCATGATTAAAACCAGCGAACATATTGATGCTGTAACTATTATGGACACGAAAGGCAATATTATTTCTGAGCAACAAGGTCCAAATAATAATCATATCCATATTCCCGAACTCCAGGCAGGAGTATACATTCTTCTTGTCAAACTGAATGGCAATGTTTATTTTGAAAAGTTGGTGAAACATTAAATCTGCGGAATGTTTCTATATCTGTAGGGGAACGTATAATCTAATTTTTACAACTCCTCTTTACCCGGTTTTTCTCCTTTGTCTAATTTCTTGTCCTCTTTTATAACAGGTATGGATTCTTTAAAAATAAAACCATTTGCAGCTGCATGTTGTGAGGCCTCCACTGTATCATCGACAACTATCATATCTACATTATGAATTTTAAGATCATGCGCAATAACCATCGCTTTTTTCTCCTTTTCTGCATGCTGCACATCTCTAATATAAATGGCCAGGATTCTACCGGGAAAATTTTTTACCACTTCCTTATAAATTACAGGATCCTCCTGCCCGCTGTCGCCAATAAGGATAAAATTCAGCTGAGGATAAGTTTCAAGTATCTGTGTTATTTCTTTAAACTTATGTCCCATGTGACCTTTTGGTACGGTCCCATCATTTTGAATCCCAAAGTCTCGAAGCAGTAAAGGTCCTGCCGGTATATCATTAATGTCCATGAAATCGCGTAAGAGGTCATAAAGATTCCATGGACTGCTGGAAACATAAAAAAACGGGTTGTTTCGTTTCCCGTTTCTCCCTAAAAGTAAAGCCTTATAAAATTCTGATACACCGGCAAAAGGAAGTCTGGTATGTGCATTGTGTAAAAAGGTGTTGCGTGACATGGAAAGCAGATTTGTCGCTGAAGTTTTAACAATGGTATCATCAATATCTGATATTATACCATACTCTGCATCCGAAGGGGGAATTAATACTTCTGCTTCGGCTGTTATTCCGTGAGTAAAACCATATGGGGCCTTGATAATCTCTACCGGAATCTTATGCCACATATCCTTCAGATCAATTATATTGGTACCCTTAATGGTAATCTGAAAATATCCTTCCTCATCCGTTTTAGCAAAATATTCTTTCTGATCCAACACCAGTTTTAATTCTACATCCCTCACCTCGTCCGTTTCAAATCGCTTATACATATTCAGTACATTCTGGAATACAGTATGATCTTTTCCGGACCGGACAATATTTTTATTTTCTAAAACTCTCCCTTTTACATATACCCGGTTTGTTTTCCCATAGCTGCGATAAGTAACAATGTGCAATGGTTTACTGCTGCCGAATTTCAGTTTTAAAGAAAATTTCAATTCATCAACCTTTTGTTCGATTTGAGAGGCTATTTTGGTAAAGATGGTTCTGAGCATAAATATAACCTTGTTATTCAAACCGGTAATCAACCATTATTTTTTTCCTCTGATTGCCATATTGATATTGATCAAAGCAGCCAGAAAGAATAACAACAATCCTGTTGCAGTAAGCTTATGGGCTACATAATTTAACTCCGCAGAGGGAAAATTACTTTGAATAAAAGTTACTTTTGAAGCGGGTATAAGATTGGATGTCAGCTTTACTTTATTCATCAGTTGAGAGTAAATCTGAATTCTTCCGCTGTCCTTCTCTATTTTAGCAGTGATGACTGCTTGTTTCCATCCTTCGGCATAATCGTCTTCATCTTTATCCAGAAAAAACCAGCTTGTATTTCCTTCATCCCCTACATAGGTAGTGAATGCGGCATAAGCATAAATGCTATCGCCTTGCTTGTATTTAGCATCTACCACCGGAACGATGCCTCTTGCACCGTTATCTCCTCCACTCTCGCTTGCACCGTATGAGTCAATGTGCATTGCCTCCTGCAAAGTAATTGCGGCTGATAATTCTACTAAATCAAATTGGCGAGCCTGATTAAGATCCTGTAGTTTGACAGGCTTCTCTTTTTTGGAAAGGTTCTGATAGTTTGTGTAGGATTTAAAAGGAGAAGGATTGATAAGCCAGCAGATAACAATAGTTAAAAACAGAAAAAAGTAAATAGGAAAATGAAAGCTGTATCCGAGTTTGTTTTTCAGACTAATGTTCAAAATAAATGCCATTATAAAAAATCCTCCAATCCCCCAGAAATAATGAAAGTTTATTTGGCTTAGTTTCGCCCAGGTTACAATAAGTATACTTAGTAAAACAGGCATAAATAAGCCTTTGATGACACGGAGGAGCATGTTAGTAATTATTGACTAATGACTATTGACTTTAAATTCTGCATTGTTACCTCCCATACGAATCATAATAATCCATATAGTAATCTTCGTAGTTATACAAAAGATCAATGTTTTGTGCTTCTATGTCTGTCAACTGCTCTCTGATGTCAACACTCATAGGAATGTACCAGTCCTTACTCTCGAATATTCTTCTGATCTTTAAATTGCTGAAGCTGTAACCATGACGTGCATAAATCTCGTTTCTTATCATTTCTATTTCTTCTGGCAGTAAATTTTCCACATCAGGAACTTCCAGGTACCTGGTGGAGGCATTGGTGAAATCTCCAACCGTCGAATCATAGATAAACTCTCGTTTATTAAGCTTATACTCTTGGCTGCTGTAGTACTTTTGTAAGGCTTCCATTTACCGTTTAATTCTTTTTTGTTTACATCAATGCTGAAATTAAACTCTCCGTCATACTGGTCGTCTCCGGGCTCGAACATATTTACCTGATATATTCCGGTTGCAGTTTCTTTAATTGTTCCTTTAATAGGCCTGAAGTTTCCTGCGCATACACTATGGCCGAAAATGGAATCATTCTTTCTATAGGCAATAGCAATATTGATTTTGTTTTTACCAAATGCCCCCACCCAGTAACCATACAATGGATTATCAGATCCATTTATTTTATAAATATTAGCTTCTATAGCTTTCTGAGATTCCGGTTTTTCCGGACCTATTTTTCGTGGGTCTTTGGTTAAAACTTTTTTTGCTTCAGCTTCATTTCTCACTGCTTCAGACTGATTTGTCTGACTATTCGAATTATCAGATGAATTACCTCCGCAGGAATATAAAAGTATAGCAAGAGATAAAAGTGGTAGTGATAAAAAATACTTCATAATTTTTTGGTAGATTAGAACTCTAATATGTTAAAAATCCTCAATATATTAAAGTTTAAGACTCTACTTTTATTAACACTTGCATTTTTTACAGTGCTGATGGTAAGACTTACTATCCCCTATTTCTCTTTTGATGATCACACTGCTTTTTTGAGGATTAAACAATGGATTATCCATAACTCTGTCTGGAAAACAGCTTTTTATGTGCATGTAATAAGCAGCTGCTTTACACTTTTGGCCGGATTTACACAGTTTTCAGGTAATTTTCTCAGGAAATACCCAATGCTCCATAGGTACCTTGGAAGACTAAATGGAGCAGTTATTCTACTTTTATCCGGACCTTCAGGATTAATCATGGCATTGTATGCTAATGGTGGTTTACTATCACAATCTGCCTTTTTCATTTTAAGTATATTATGGCTGGCATTTACATATCTGGCATACCATTATGCACGTAGTGGTGATATACCCAGACACCGTAAATTTATGGTTAGAAGTTTTGCATTAACTTTATCTGCCATCACTTTGCGGGGATGGAAGCTTTTAATTGTACTTGCCTTCCGTCCTCACCCCATGGATGCCTATACTTTGGTGGCATTTCTTGGGTGGATACCAAATTTGATTATAGCAGAAATCTATATCAGAAAAGTAATAGAAAAGAGAAATGATCAGAAATAGTATGCATAAAATTACTTTGGTAATAATATTTATCCTGATTATATCGGCCTGCGGACAGGATAACAGAACTCCAGAGCAACAAATGTCAGAAGCTGAAATTACACAAACTGATACTTCTGCTGTAGTAATCATTGATACTCCTGAAGAATTAAATCAATCTTCAGTAAGCTTGTCAGATTCTGATTTTGTAGTGATGAGTAAATATGCTTCCGGATTTTCTTATGATATGAAATATGCTACCGAGGACAATTTTCTTAAAAAGAAAGTTTATTCATGTAGTGAATGTTTGTTAAGAAAGGCTGTAGCTGACGCCCTGATTAAAGTGAACGAAGTATTTCGATCCATGGGATACAGCATAAAATTTTATGATTGTTATCGTCCTGTTGATGTACAGAAAAAGATGTGGGAGATATATCCTGACGATCGATATGTTGGCAATCCCAACAAATCAGGTTCGATTCATAACCGTGGAGGTGCAGTAGATATTACCTTGGTGGATGCAGAAGGAAATGAGCTCGACATGGGAACAGCCTTTGATCATTTCGGTGTAGAAGCCCACCATAAGTATTCTAATTTGCCTAAGGAAGTATTAGAAAATCGCAGGATATTAAAAGAAACAATGGAAGCGAATGGCTTCAGCTCAATCACTTCCGAATGGTGGCATTACAACTATCAGGGAAGTAAAAAATATGCTTTGTCTAACTTTATGGTGGAATGTAAATAAGGTTTTTATGAGACAGCTAATAATTTGGGTTATCTCTTTATACAGCTTTTCCTCCTATGCCCAGGACGCTAATCCAAAAATTATTCATATAAATACTCATGGCACTTTTGTTAGTGATACAACGAATTCTGAGGTTTCCGAAAACAAAAACAAAACCAACATGACTATAAGTGAAGGTGTTTTATCAGCCGAGGAGCATATAAATCTTAAACTGGATTCCACCGCTTTGATAGTACTTTCATTGGTAGAATCCGACACATCCAAGACAAGAAACTGGAATAATTATATCAAGTATAAAGACAAGACTTATTTAATTGTCATCACTACCGGAGGGGAAAATTGTAAATAAGATTTCATGATGTATTTTTATGAGCAGTTGAAAAATTCAGATATCAAAGCTGCATATAACATGACAGTTGAAAAATTTAAGGATAAGTGCAGAGATTTGTTATATCATCTGCATACCCCTTTTTAGGTAAATTCAATACATAACAAAAATACTATGGTTAAAACAAACTTATGTTTTATTGGACTTCTATTAAGCCTGGTATTTATATTTAATTCCTGCTGTACCAAAAAAGACTGTGTTGACCTTGGCCTGGAATTTATTTTTCCGGATATGGATAAAGATGAAGTTGCTACGGGCTATATTGTTTCGTTTAACAAAAGTTCTAACTTTAATAATCCGTTAGACACAATATATTTTGATTACAATCATAAAATTTATGGTTTTCGTATATCAAATTTCAATGGCAAACCAGTAGAATCCTTAGATTTCAAAGTGATATTTCCAAATCCATTAGACCTTAGTTATGAAATTACCGATGTTTCTATCAAGAAAGAGGTTTGCAATTCTGATTTTTTAAAATTGTTTCCATGCAACTATTATAAGAAAGCAAATAATTACAGGTTAAACGGTCAAATTCAAAACTCATTTAAAGTGTATATTCGAAAGTAAACTGAAATCTTACTGCATATTATTCTGAAAATTCTCTAATTCTGTAAATTCTGATTCAGACAATTTTTATACTTAATAATAAATCGCTCCATAATAACCCTTGTATGCACCTATTGCTGAATTAGCTGTAGTGAACATAAGCCCGACCACAGCAAGCCAAAGGCCTAATCTGGCGTTTTTCATAAGTGGATTGGCCAGGTCTTTCACACCATATCCTATACCGATAAGCGCAATTGGAAACCCTATTAGAGGCAGCAGCCAGGAAATCAAAGATATTAAGCCTAAAATGAAAGCCAGGCTATACTGTCTTTGTCCCATAGATACATCAGAAGAATGCATTTCCGGATTTGAGGGAGAACCTGAATTTACCGCGGTAGATCCTGCCGGTCTTGGTCTTGAAATATATGCAGCCATTACCGTAGCAATAGCTGCTATTAGTGCTGATACAATAGTTGACATATAAATTAGCCGGTTAAATGTGCCGGATAAACAGGCTTTGGTTGGAAGTGTTTATTAAATATTTAAAAACAATTTTAGTTAGTGATGGTTTGTTGAAATTAAAATAAACAACCCATGAAAAAGAAAATTCTACTTTCATTCTTTACGGTTATATTCGTCCGGACCCTGCAGGCACAGCCTGTGCAAATTCATGAATCTGAAACCAAAATTCAAAATGTACAAAACTTACTAAATACACATTTGTATTTCACTAAGGGTATTGAACTTTGGGAATCCAATGGCACTGCTTCAGAAACCCGTAAAATCGGCGACCTGGATTACCCTCCGGTACAAATTATTACTACTGATAAAGTGTATATTATAACACATACAGGTTCATTATTCAATCTATGGGCATATGACACTCATACTTCAGGCACACCTGAACTTGTATTATTGAAAAGCTTCAGTCAATTTCATCTTGACCCTCAGAATGAATATAAAATCCATTTTACTTTCTTCAGGGATGCAAGTTTCTTTATTGCCGACGATGGTTCCAGCGGAATGGAAATATGGAGAACAATAGGTACACCCGAAGGAACGGTTTTATTAAATGATCTGAACCCTGGCGCCTCAGGTAGTAATCCATTAGCGCTTATTGCCGATCATGACAACGCTATGTATTTTGTTGCTTTAGGAAAGGTATACAGGTCCAGTGGTGACGGAGCCCCTGTTGTTGTACAGGATTTCAGCACCTTGAATACCTCAATGAAAACATATCATGCCCTACCCTTCCTGTCCATAGTCGATAATGATTTATTAATGGCCGCTGCTTTGTTTGACACCGGTACCAACGAAGAATCCATTACATTATGGAGGCGAGATGATATTTTGGAGACAACCAGCCAATATGCAACTATTCCTGGTTATACTGGAGTAAGAAACTTTAAGTTTAACTTTATATCAGTATATGAAACTGCTTCCGTACATGACGCCCTATGGATAACTGACGGAACCAGTGATGGAACAAAACAGCTGGCCGCTTCACTTGGTTTAGATGCCAATATATACCAATACCAATTCGTAGAACCTGGAAAAATTGCCTTTACCACCTATCAGCAGGGCGGCGTTAGCTTATGGTTATCGGACGGAACTCCTGATGGAACCTTCTTATTTAAAACCTTAAATGCCTATAATGCAAACGACCGTTTGATCCGCTCTGTAGGTGACAAAATATTTTTTGCTGATAATGGAACCTTTTCAGGTATGTCGGGCAACGGAATTGATGATTTTGAATTATGGCAAAGTGATTTGACTTTATCGGGAACATCTATGCTTAAAAATATTACTCCTGCCGATGATTCATTTTTTGGTTCTGACAACCTGACCTATTTCAAAGATGCTTTGGTATTCACTACAGGAGATGGTATAGCAACTGACCAAGATACATATATACTTTGGAGGTATAATCAACCATTTCTTGAACCTGTAATTACCGGTTCGGTAAGTTTAAACAAGAAACCTGTTATTTTTCCAAACCCCTGTGAGAGTTATTTATTGTTTGAGAATAATAATAGCAATTCCATCAGAATTTCAGATATATATGGAAGAGAAGTCTATAGTCAGTCAAATTTGTCTCAGGGATTAAACAATATCAATATAGAAGATCTTTCCCCCGGATTATATTTTATTTCTGTCGATGAGTCAGGTGATATAGTAAAACTGAGAAAGCAATAAAAAAACCACCCTGTCAGGGTACCACCCTGACAGGGTGTTAACTGCTGCAAGAAAGCATTGAACAACCAGCTTTTTGAGTAGCCCAATCGGGTCTTTTCGCAAAAAATTCCGGAAATTTATCCGAATAAGGGTCCTTTATTGCTTCCTGTAATTTAAGAAACAGAGTGTCTATCCCACTTTCCATTTCCTCAATTGCCTGATGGAGTAAATAATTTCTTAATACAAAATGAGGATTATTTCTACGCATAAGTTCCCTTGACTTTTCTCTGCTGATGGAGTTAGTCTCTAACCTTTTATAATAAAGTTGTAGCCAATTGAATAAACTTTCGGACAATTCATCTGATATATCAGAGTAAAAGCTTTTATTGAAATATCTTATTATCGTTTCTCTGTCCGGAATTCCTTCAGGTATTTCACAAAGCAGTCGGTAAAAAATAGTCATATCCGGATGGATCGACACAAGAACTTTTTCCAGTTGAATGATAAGATCTACATCCTCTTCTCTTAAATTATCCAAACCTAGTTTGTTACTCATCATCCTGTAATACTTATTCCAGTATAAGTCAACATAAGATTCAAGGACTTTTACCAACGGATCTGTTTCCGGAAATAAAGGAGCTATTGCATTAGCCAGACAACTAAGATTCCAGTAAGCAATTGAAGGCTGCTTCCCAAATGCATATCTTCTTCCGGGAAGATCAGTTGTGTTGGGAGTAAAATTCAAATCATAATGATCTAAAAAAGAATAAGGACCGTAATCAATTGTAAGTCCAAATACAGACATATTATCCGTGTTCATTACTCCATGCACAAATCCTACCCTTTGCCACTCGGTCATTAGATGGGCAGTAAGCTCAACTACTTCTGCAAACCAGTTCAGATATATATTTTCTTCCGGAATCTGAGGGAAAAATTTATTAATAGTCCACTCAACAAGCATTTTCAGATTTTCTGTTTCCTGTCTGGATGCTAACATTTCAAAATTTCCAAATCTTAAAAATGATGGTGCTACTCTCATCACAATAGCTCCTGGTTCATAAGCAGCGTTGCCATTGTAAAACATATCCCTTACTACCTGATCCCCTGTTGAAACCAAACTTAAAGCTCTGGTAGTTGGTACACCAAGGTAATGCATGGCTTCGCTCATTAAAAATTCTCTTAACGAAGATCTTAACACTGCCCTTCCGTCCGATCTTCTTGAGTATGGAGTCGGCCCTGCCCCTTTAAGCTGTAGTTCAAAAGAACCTTTTCCTGTATTCCACTCTCCTAATGTTATTGCTCTGCCATCACCCAATTGTCCGGCCCAGTTACCAAACTGATGTCCTGCATAACAGGCAGCATAGGGAACCATCGTTTCAGTTATAAGATTGCCGGCGAGTATAGCCACATCCTTTTCATCTGGATATGCTATCCCGAGTTGATCTGCAAGTGCTTGTGACCAGGCTAACAAAGTCGGCTGGCTAACGGGAGTAGGAACAGCTTTGCTGTATAAAAATCCTGGCGTTTGTCTTGATGTCAGGTTACCTGTATGATCACCTTTAAAAAAACTAACAAAGTCTTTATTATATATTTTCTGATGTAAATGCTCCCCCATGATATTATATTATTAAATAATAAAACAATTAATAAATTGAAAAAATTACCAGGACTGTAAAATTAATCATTAAATCCACACTTTCGCTTATGTTTGTCTGCAGCAGGAATGTAATGTCTGAAATTGAGTTGAATTTTTCCTATTATTTTATAAATTGTGGTACTAAATTTTAAACTAATTAACCTAATTAAACCCAGTCTGATTTATGAAAAGGATAATTACTATATTTTCGCTAAGTTTCTCCTTTTTATTCAACTTTAATACAAGTGCTCAGGTACAATCCAACGCTCTATTCACAGTGGATGCAGTGTTACTTCAGAACATCGGAAGTCCATGGGGAATGGCATTCATAAATAGTGATACCCTGCTTTTTACCGAAAAGACGGGTAAGCTGTGGAGATATCGTATTTCCACCAACACCACCACTGAAATTACCGGGTTACCAACAATAGTAAATCATGGCCAGGGAGGATTACTGGATATAGCCTTACATCCCGATTTCGCGACAAACAATCTGGTTTATCTTTCCTACAGCATAAATGCTACCGGAGGACAAACTACAGCTCTAGGACGAGGCACTCTTGTAAATAATCAATTGCAGAATTTCACAGAACTATTCAGAGCATTACCTGTCGTTAATTCCGGAGTACACTTTGGTAGCAGAATAGCCTTTGATCACGAAAAACGTCTATACTTGTCTGTAGGTGACAGAGGGCATCAGGATTATGCTCAGGACTTAAATACGCACATGGGAAGTATCATCAGATTGAATGACGATGGAACTGTACCTGCTGACAATCCGTTCGTTGGCGTCGCTAATACTAAACCGGAAATTTATTCCTATGGTCACAGAAATATTCAGGGAATGGTTTATGATTATCAGAACAACAAATTATATGCACATGAGCACGGCCCCAGAGGTGGAGATGAGTTAAATGTGATAACCAAAGGAGGCAATTACGGTTGGCCTGCCATCACATATGGTATAAACTATGACGGAACTCCTATTACAGATAAAACAGAACAGGAAGGAATGGAGCAGCCAATTACCTACTGGACCCCTTCCATAGCTCCAAGTGGGTTGACCATAATCAAACGGAATACTGCAGGCAACCAATTGCAATTTCTTCTCGGTGCACTGGCGGGACAACATTTACACTACCTGCATGTTGAAAACAATGCTGTGATTTCATCATCAAGGAGCCTTCAGGGATATGCAAGAATCAGAGATGTAAGACAGGCACCAAATGGATTTATATATGCTCTTACCGAATCGCCTAACAGACTTGTGCGCCTGCAGGCAACTGGTTTGCTTTCATCGCCATCTGGTGCCCTTCATATTAACAGCAGTATTCTATTCCCTAATCCATCGGAGAAAACCGGAACGCTGAAGTTCTTTGTGCCAGTTCAGCAAAACGTCGAGATAAAAATCCTTTCAGTAAGTGGTGAAGTTATGCATACACTTACAAACCATGTACCAGCCCGGCGAACATGAACTGTTTATCAATTCTGAACTGGATAAAGGAATTTACTTTATTGAGGTAATTAAAGGTAATGAGAAGGAAATGGTGAAGTGGGTGAAGATGTAAAATATAAGTAAATTTCCCATCAGGTATTAATAAAAAAACTCAGCATCCCTTTCGGTCTGCTGAGTTTTTTTGTGTACCGTTATTGCTTTGCCCATCTTAATATGAATGGTATTATTAATATTCAATAATTGATTTGTTTACAGAAAAAGCTTAACCGCTCAAAAATTATAAATAAAAAAGCCAGTGGAATCTAACTGGCTTTTTTGGTATTTGTTCTTAGGGAAAGTTCATAAGAACAGAAAGGATCAACTTTCCCCATTTTTGCTGTTTATATTGATAAGTTAAATACTTAATGATAGAAAAAAATAACCTCATCTTCTTTAGAAAATGAGGTTATATAATCTACTTTAAATTTGTTTATTCAATGATCATTCTTTGTGCTGAAGTTCCGGTTCCTGTTTTTACATTTATCACATAAACTCCCTTAGAAAGAGCACTTATATCTATCTGGGATGAATGTCCATCGGATTTAACCTCCATCACCTTTTCACCTAAAGAGTTAATTATGCTAATCAGAGAATTAGCAGCACCGTCGATATTGATTTTATCTTTTCCGGGATTTGGATAGATTACAATACCATGATTATTATTTGAATTGACTCCTATGGAAGTTATCGTAACGCATGCAGATGTATCAACACATCCGTTTTTTGTTACTTCAACAGAAAAGCTTCCACTAAAAGCACCACTGAAATTCTGATTGGTTTGTCCCGGTATTATGGAATATGAGTTATTACAATTTAACCACTTGTAACTTGCATCGGTTTCTGTTGCTGAAATTATACCTTCATTTACTGTCGTTGAAACATCAGGCATAGGATTAACCCAAATGGTATCATTAGCACTATAAGCAACACAATTATATTGATTAGTAACCCTTACATAAACAAAGTACTCGTTCCATCCATTGGAAAGGAGTTGCGGTATGATCAATGTATCTGAATTAAAACCTAATGTACCCCAGCTTCCGTCAATATCTGAAGAATCGAATGGTGTAATTGAATTTCCATAGAACCATTGATAATCATTGGTCCCGGCAGATACTATGCCAAACTTGGCTGTTGCATCACCACAAACTTTGACATTACCGGAGGTGGCCGAAATTACAGGTTTAGGATTAACTGTAAGATCAACTTCTATTCTGGCAGGAAGGGTACAACCATTGCTGTTAACCGCATCTACATAGTACGTATAATTACCAACCGGTCTGGATACTGTATAGGTGGTACCTGTAGCTAAAACCGATCCATTGATGGGTGTGTCGTACCATTTAATGGTTTCAGAGCCTGCTGCAGTTGCTGATAATATAGAATTTGTTCCCTGGCAACCGGCAACATCAGGCGCTGAAGTAATATCAGGGAGAGCCGGAGTTGTTGCCGGAGAAAGGTAATTTATATACAAAGTAGATAAATTGTTTCTTCCAAGGTTAAAAATGTCAAGAGCACCATCAGCATTAAAATCAGCGACAACATTGCCATGGTCTGAATAACCAAGATTGTATTCACAGGAAGTTTGTAGTTCAAGTGCACATCCGGTGTTTAAATAAATTTTTCCTTTTCCACCCCAGTTATCAAAAACGGCATCCAGTAAACCATCGCCGTTTAAATCTATTAACTTAACAGTATTTGTAGAAGAGGATTGTGCTATTGGATTAGGATCAATTGTGAAGTTTCCTGCCCCATCATTCTTTATTATTTTCAAACCTACGTTATTGTATGAGTCATAGATCATTACATCCAGATCACCGTCCAAATCCCAATCTGCTAATTCCATCTGCGAACTGTAAACTGTTGGCAGGGTTCTTTGAGTAAATGTACCGTTATTATTATTTAAGAAAATTGAAGGATAATAACTATAGCCACCGGTAAGAATATCAATGTCCCCGTCCCCATCAACATCACCTGTCGTTATTGTAGTTCTTGGTCCAAATGTATTATTGGTCAACGCAGCAGCAAAAGTAAATTCTGCATCTCCAACGGTTCCTGTATTCAGCCATACTTCATTATTGTCAGTTGATCCAAAACTATTGTTTCCAATTATCAGATCCAGCAAACCATCTTTATTCAGATCAACTAATTTTGTGATACCGGAAGTACCTGAACCATTCATGGTTAGAGTTATTGGAGTAAAAGCGCCATCCCCGTCATTGATATAAACTTTCACATTTGCCTGGTTATAGGCAACGGAAAAGTCTATATCACCATCTCCATCAATATCTCCTGTAGAATATCTGCCGCCAAATGAAGGTGAGATTTGAGTAAAAGTTGAAAAATTCCCCTGGCCTTCATTAAAATAAAGTCTTATACTCGAATTATCATCTGATACAAGTAAGTCATTCAAGCCATCACCATTGAAATCTGCAGCAACACCGTTTTTCAAACGATCCACATCAGAAGTAGATCCAATCGAAGAAAGCAATGAAAGTTTGTTTCGTGTTGCATCAGCAACAAAATTGGAAGTTGAACCAGTTAATGCGAAATCCATCAAGGTTCCGTTATGATTATTTTCTGTCAAATCATTGACTGTCGTAATTTCACTGTTGTTGCCTTCTGAAACTCCTTCATCAAAATTATAATAAGCCAGTAAGCCTGTACTTCCCGGATCTATAGGACAGTTCATAGCGGCTTTAATGTCTGTTAAGCTTCTTGCCACAGTCCAGATCCTGACATCATCTATGCTTCCTATAAAATTTTCATTAATAGAATTGTAGCCAATCTTAACATTATTAGAGGTGGTTGCAAAGCTTGAACCGGTAACTCCAGTGGTTGTTCCTCTTAATTCACCATTGACATATATTTTCAGCTCTGAACCATTCCATGTACACGCAATATGCTGCCATTTATTAAGCTTAGCCACACCGGGTCCACTGCTTACATTCTTCCATCCGGTTCCATCATCTACCCAAAAAGTATACTGATCGTTTTGTTGTCTTACCAAAAACTGCATCTGGGAATTATTGATATCAGTATTATAATTTCCGGCGATAACCCGATAAGAAGTTAACAGTGATGGCTTCACCCAGGCTTCTACTGTAATAGTATTAAGAGGATCGAGTACAGCATTGATGCTATTTCCTAAAACAACGGCATCATTCACACCGTCAAAATTTAAAGCCGTCCCTGATTGGGCATTTGAAGCATTGACGCTACCCAAAAGTACTGCACCTGTAATAATTGATAGTAATTGTTTTTTCATAATGAAATGTTTTATTAGGCAAAGTTATTTAAATTCGAAGCTTAGTAATAGCCCGATAGGACGGAAATGATTTTAACACTCATTGAATAGACAAAAAAATGAAAAATTCTACAAGAGATAATATAAAACCAGAAGTCAATATCAACCTTTTTACCTACAAAGCAGGCTTTTATGAATTACCTTACAACATAAACTCACCACAGGAAATGATAGAGGGTTTTAAAAAAATACCTTCCATAAAATCCAATCCGGTAAAAAACTCCATCACAACTACGACCCCTTTCTTAAATGTTACAGTGCATTACAGACAGGTCGAGCCGGAGCTCTTTTTAATATATTCCGAAGTAATATTCAAGTCAAATGTTTGCTTCAGGCATTACTATGATAAATCTAAGTCATCAAATTATTATTGCCTTTCGCTCAGGATAGATAAATATTCAAAAATCAATAATTCTCTTGTCAATGGAAATAGTTATACAGATAACTCATGGCTGATCTTTAAACCTGGGGCGAAAGTAAACCACTATCATTTCAAAGGCACAAAAGGAAAATATTTTTCGGTTTATTTCACACACCGATGGATGAAGGAACATTTCAAACAAATTCCAAAGAATGATCAAAACGTTTTGAACCTATTTTTTAGATCCACTTCAGATCATTTAATTTGTCCGAATAGTAATGAAGAAACTGTATATAAGACGGAGGAATTACGAAAAATAATACTATCAGGAGAGTCTATTGGAAAAGCTCATTTGACTAAACTTAAAAAACAGATTCAAAATTTTATATCCTATTTTATTTTAAAAATGCGTTCAGAAAAAATAAATGAACGACATTTTTTAATAAGTAATCCTGAGCGGATGCAAATATTAAAAGCGGAGAAAATCCTTGAAAAACATATATACAAAAAATTTCCCGGAATTCAATTTTTGGCAAAAGAAATAGGATTATCAGGAACCAAGCTTAAAGAATGTTTTAAGACTGTTTACAACAACACTCCCTTTCAATACTTTCGTAGCCTTCAAATGGAACAAGCAATTGAACTGTTATCAAATACCAATATGCCTATAGGACAAATAGCACGGAAGTTGGGCTATGAAAATGCCAGCAAGTTCGCATTTGCGTTTAAAGCACATCATAATTTTTTGCCATCAAAGGTGCAGCGTAAGAAATCTTAGTTATTAAGCAATAACCTTTAAGTCAATATGGTTAATACTTACTATGAAGTAAAGGTTTATATCTGAGGCAAAGGAGTCAGGATGAAAAATATAAAACTTTAGTGAATGCCAGGATAAATAAAGCAGAACTTCACGTAGATCAGGATAGGTTTGAAAGTAAAATAATTAAATATGTAGTAATTCTGATTTGTTACCAAACAATAAGCGATGTTATAAGATCCTCAATTCCATCGTATATTACAACATAATAAAAGCCAGGAATCCTGGGACAATCAATATAAATTTCAGTAGTTGAAATAATATTTTCAAGCACAATTTTGCCGCTGGCATCCAGTATTTTAATCAGATTCGCTTTTTTTCCGCTTGGTAAAATTAGTTTTACTTTACCATTAGATGCAGGATTAGGAAATAATTGATAATCTCCGGATAGAAAATCTCTGTGCCGGATAGCATTTACTCTGCTGGTGTCTGCCCAGTATATTCTTTCATCTAGATCCTTAATCATAAATACTTTACCCGTGGACAACTCGTAGAATTTTTGAGTATTAAATCTCCCGGAAACATCTACGCCAAGTCCCTGATGATGTTTGTACCAGCTTACACCCTTGTCTCTTGAAAACAGAGAACCACCTATACTTAAGGTTCCGCTTAAAGAACTATAATAATCTCCATTTTTTGCAAAATGAAGATCATTATATGTCTTGTTTAACCACCAATAAGTGTTTGATATAGTCTTGACGTTCCAGTAGCTATCAGATAAAACATCCGATATATGTTTTACAAGATTGAGAGAAACCTCAACGTTTACTGCTGTACCATTTACGCTTATGTAAAGAGAATCAGCAGGACTAACTACAAGACAGGTTGTCTTCAACACTGATACATTATCAGGAATGGAATTCCGTCCGTCAATATTAATTTTAATATGAGACCATAGGCTACCTTTACTATCGGAATAGAAAAGACCTGCATTTCCGCTTACATATTCATCTCTTGATGTGATATACAGTCTATTATTTTTATCGATTGCGATCTGGTCTATATATAGGTAATTTCCAAGGCCTGTATTTCTGGCTAACCAGGTATGTCCATTATTAAATGAGTGAAATACACCTGCACCTATAAATCCATCTTCATCAGTATAAAGTCCGGTTATAGCAAATAATTCACCATCAATATCTGAAATAATTTTAATTATGGGATAAGAATGATCTAGTGATACCGAATCCCATGTAAGGGCAAAATCATTTGAAAAATAAATTTTACCCTCTCCACCCGCTATTACATTACCTGTTTCTGAGGCATAGATACTATGAACAGGCCCTGAACTTAAAACTTTTTGCCAGTTTGTGCCCTCATTAAGGCTTTTCATCACTCCGTTGCTAAAACATACAAAAAGAATACTGTCCTTAACTCCGGTAATTCCGGTTTTATCACCATAAGGAAACTCATCCGTTAACAACCAGAATCTTTGACCATTGGAAATGCCTGATGATAGAAGGAAAAATATTAAAAAAAAGAAATTATTCAAAATAGTGATTTTAACCATCGTCAACTAAATTTTCGAATTTTTCGGATCAATTGGGAAATAGGATTGAAGGCTAAATTAAAAAATAAATTTAATAATCATTTAATCTCCTTCTTGCTAATTAATCTCCACACTAATTTAATCGTACTTCCGACCTTTCCAAAACTCAATTTTGTTAATATTAAAAAATATCATCTTATGGATATGGATTTGAATATTAATACTCCTGAACCTGCTCAAAGAAAACTACCTTTGGAACAGGAATGGACAGAAGGTAAACCCTCCAATAAACTTGGTATAGCCATTGTCGGTCTGGGAAAATATTCCACGCAACAGCTTCTTCCTGCTTTAAAAGAAACTAAATCTTTGGAATTGAAAGGACTTGTTAGTGGATCCAAAGAAAAACTGGAGAAATACGCAAAGGAATATAATGTTCCATCCTCCGGACTCTACTCCTATGACAATTTTGACTCTATCAAAGATAATAATGAAATCGATGTAGTATACATTGTATTGCCTAATGCCATGCATGCTGAATATACCATACGTGCTGCCAAAGCAGGCAAACATGTTATCTGCGAGAAACCAATGGCCTGTTCTGTTGAAGAAGCTGAACAAATGATTGCCGCATGTCAGGAAGCAGGCAAAAGATTGTTTATCGGCTATCGATTACACTTTGAACCATACAATCTGGAAGCAATGAGATTGGGAAGAGAAAAGGTATTTGGAGAAATAAAAGAAATACGGGCTGATTTTGGATTTGATGTCGGAGAGGAAAACCAATGGCGGCTCAGAAAATCTTTAGCCGGCGGCGGGAGTTTATACGATGTAGGTATATATACTATTCAGGCTGCCAGATATGTGACAGGTATGGAACCGGTCTCTGTACGAAATGTTCGCATTGATAAAAGTAATGATAAAAAGTTCAAAGAAGTGGAATGTAACATCAGCTGGGAATTGGTATTTCCCAACGGAATCATTGCAAAATGCTCAAGTTCATATTCAAACGAAATAGATAAACTTTATGTAAGAGCCAAGGATGGCTGGTTTGAGATTGCTCCTGCTTTTGAATACGAGGGACAAAAAGGAAGAAGCAGTATGGGTGAAATTCAGCTTGATCAGATCAATCAGCAGGCGGTGCAGATGGAAGAAATGGCCAAAGCTATCATCAGAAATACTCACCTATCATGCGAAGGAGAAGAAGGCCTGAAAGACATGAAAGTAATTGAAGCGATTTATCAGGCAGCAGAACAGGATAAAGTGGTATTCATGGAAGATGTAAAGGCTTTTCAGTATTAAATTTTAATAGCAGGGAACTTTATAGAACAAAATAAAGTTTCCTGCAATTACAAGGTTGATAACTTATTCTGGATTTTTTAGGTTTGGGCAATATATTTGTAGTTATTCGTTTCCAAGACAATTTCTATGATGAATTTCAGACTTTCATTCTCCCTATTTACCGTATTTGCGTTGATTTCATTATCATCGTGCGGACAAGTACAATCTGACACCTTCCCTGCTCAATTGCCCCCTTTCCAGAAATGCACTACTGTGCCAATGCCAAAAACTCTTACTTTTGCAGGTGAAACCATACCCCTTGACCGCTCAGATGTAAGGGAAGCATTGCATCAGGAATTAATCGTTAACACCTATAAACACTCCAGCACAATTAAGGTCTTAAGAAACATAGACAGGTGGAAAAGCTTTGTTACCACCATTCTTAAAGAACAGGATGTGCCCGAAGATTTTATTTATCTGGCAATAATAGAAAGTGAGTTTGATAACAATGCTAAATCTGTAGTCGGCGCTTCTGGTATGTGGCAGATTATGGAAGAAACGGCCAAAGAATATAAACTTGAAATCAATGATGATGTGGATATGCGTCGTGATCCAAAACTTGCAACAGAAGCTGCATGCCGGTTTTTAAAACAGGCCAACAGCAATTTTAATAACTGGGTAAATACAGCAGCCTCCTATAATGTAGGAATAAAAGGAATGCTCAACAGGTTAAACAATCAAAAACAGCAAAGCTTCTTTGACCTATATCTTAATCCGGAAACAGCCAGATATGTGTACAGAATTTTGGCATTGAAGGTAATTGTTGAAAATCCGGAAGCATATGGTTTTTTTATTCCTGATGAGGACAAATACGGCCCTTATAAATTTAAAACTGTCACTGTAACCCAGGACATCCATAACCTGGTTGATTTCGCAAGGGAAAATAACTGCAGTTACAAAGAACTTCGCATTCTGAATCCCTGGTTTAATAACTCTACCACCTTCTCATTAAAAGTTGCTCCGGGCAAGTCTTATGAAATCCGGATACCTGTCAAATAACTACAAAATAATACAATATTTTATTTTTTAAGTTATAATTTTTCATATTTTTGTAAATCTTAAAATAAGTATGCCTGCCCTAAGGCAATTTGGATTTACACACTAACTACTAGAATATGAAAAAACTATACTTTTCTCAATCTCTCTTTCTGCTATTGTTTTTATTATTCCCTTCTCTCCTTTCAGCTCAGGGGTTCAGGGTAGCAGGAAATAATCTGGTCGATGCAAATGGAAATAATTTTATCATGAAAGGTATTAATGTACCGCTATCATGGTTTGTTACTGACGTCAACGCAAACATTGCCAACATACGTAGCAAAACAGGGGCAAATTGTCTGCGTATTGTTGTGAATACTACTACTCCGGATGCAGCATGGCAAACTTGTGTACAGCAAACCATTGCCAACAACATGATTCCAATGGTGGAATTGCATGATGTTACAGGAAGCAATGATCCGGCACAGCTTCAAAACATGGCTAACTGGTGGGCTTCTAAAGCTTCGTACCTGACACAACCAAATATTGCTAAATACATTTTAATCAACATTGCAAACGAATGGGGTGATTGGTTTATGAGCAGTCCCGGGCATAATCCGGCTCAAACGGTTTGGAGAGATGCTTACATCAATGCAGTTAAAACTATCAGAGATGCTGGTATTAAAACTACGCTTGTTATAGATGCTCCCGGTTACGGACAGGATAACCAGGCAAGCACATTGCTTAATTATGCTCAGGCAGTACAGAATGCTGATCCTATGAGAAATTTAATTTTCTCCATACACATGTACTGCGAATGGAAAATCGGCGGTAATTCAAGTGTAACAAGTCATTTACCTGCAGTGAGAAATGCTGGTATTCCGGTTATTGTTGGTGAATTTGGTTATCAGCATGCATCTGATGGTTCATGTGATATTGATGAACAACTTATTATGAATACCTGCCAGTCTAACGGAATAGGCTGGCTGGCATGGTCATGGAAAGGAAACAGTGGTGGTGTCGAATATCTTGACCTGAGCAACGACTGGGCAGGTAATAACCTCACAGCATGGGGAAATACTGTTGTCAATGGTATTAACGGCACAAAAACTTCTGTAACTGCAACCGTCTTTTCTACTCAGGCGACAGTAGGTACTCCTCCCTCCTGCGTAATTACTGCTCCGCATTGTAACGCTTATTTTCACAGCGGATCAGATATTCAGATCAATGTTCATGCAAGAGATATCGGTGGTTCTTTTACAAACGGATCCGTTACTAAAGTAGAGTTCCTGAACAAAGGTGTAAAAATTGCTGAAGATCTCACAGCTCCTTACTCCTTCACCTGGACAAATGCTCCGGTGGGGACACATATCATTACTGCAAAGGCAACCGATAATGACGGAAATGTTTCTCTGTCTGCCGGTGTCATTATTACTGTCGGCGCTACTGCGGCTTCAGGTAAAGGTATGAGTGCATGTAAAGGTAAATATCTTGGCAACATCATTGCTTCAAGCGTCAGAGGAGATTACAACACTTACTGGAATGCAGTTACAGCAGAGAATTCATGCAAATGGGGAAGTGTAGAGGGTACAAGAAATGTGTTTAACTGGACAGGTGCTGATCTGACTTACAACCATGCAAGAAATAACAATATGCCCTTCAGGTATCATGCACTTGCATGGGGAAGCCAATTTCCTTCCTGGATCACATCTCTTAATGCGGCAGACTTTAAAATGGAAATGGAACAATATATTGCTGCAGTAGCAGCAAGGTATCCTTACATTGATCAGATAGATGTACTCAATGAAGCTCTGAGGACCCACGCTCCCGGAACTGATTATTTCCGTAACGGTCTTGGTGGCGCTAATGGTGGTGTAGCTCCTGATAACAATACCGGATTTGACTGGGTGGTATGGCTTTTCAGAAAATCGCGTGAGTATTTCCCTAATGCTAAACTGGTACTAAATGATTACGGGTTGGAAAATGATGCTACAGCCATCAATGAAATGCTGCAGATAATTAAAGTTCTTCGTGACAGAAATCTCATCGACGGATTCGGTACCCAGGCTCATACATTCAATGTGGACGGACTTACTGCCTCTACTCTACAAACCAGATTGGATTTGATGGCTACTTCAGGACTTCCTATTTATGTAACTGAACTGGATCTTACCGGAAGTCCTAATGACAACCAAGGTACGGAACAAACCCAGCTTACAAGTTACCAAACCCTATTCCCTGTATACTGGAATCATCAGTATGTTGCCGGAATTTCATTATGGGGATACGTTGAAGGTCAAACATGGAGAAACGGAACAGGTCTTTTGCGTTCAGATAATACCCTTAAGCCTGCAATGACCTGGCTGATGAATTATATGGCAGAAAGACCAGATGTAGGTTATCCATTTTGTAGTTCTGGGGTTACACCTCCTGATGATAATCTTCTAACCAATGGTGAGTTTGACAATGGAACTAACGGATGGGATATTCAGAATAACTCTACCGGTAGTGGTACGATGACAGTTGTTCAGAATGCAAATATGTCCGGTCCGAATGCATTGCAGATTTGTCCAACCAGCGCAGGTACTGCAGACTGGCACGTACAAGTTCGGCAAAATGCTCCTTTTGTAGCAGGGAAAGAATATGAAATTTCATTTATTGCAAAAGCTGCAGCTTCCAGATCCATGAATATTGGAATACAACAGGAAGGTACGCCATGGACAAACCATTGGGGTGGACAGGCGGCTCTTACAATAGGTAATCAGATTTTCACCTACACCTTTAAGCCAACGGTATCTGATCCGACAGCAAAATTGAAATTTTACGTAGGCAACAGCACAACCTGTGTGTTTATAGATAATGTGGTTTTTAAAGAAAAACAGATTGTGACGTCTTCAGAACCTGCAGTTGTAGATTATTCTGAAGTTGTTTTTTACCCTAACCCATTTGACAACCAGTTTAAGATAAAACTTCCTCAAGCCGGTATCTGCACTGTGACAATTTCTGATATGAATGGAATCAAGGTATATGAATCAGCAGAGTATATTTCAGAAACCTCCATCACAGTTCCTGCCTCTCTGAAACCAGGCTTATACTTTGTTCAGCTAGTGAAAAACGGCAAGACCTATAATTTCAAAACAGAAAAGAGGTAAAAAGCTATAAAAAACAAGCACCGGATACTAATAAGTATTATTAAATATCTGGTGCTTGTTTTATTAAAAAATGAATTTCTTAATTCCTAATTCTTAATTCTTAATTTTTAATTTTTAATTCTTAATTCCCCTTCTTCATGCTTTCCGAATTAATACAAAACCTCAGTCCTGACGGAGGAGGTCCGTCCGGAAAGACGTGTCCCAGGTGACAATCACAAACATTGCACATCACCTCAACTCTTTTCATGCCGTAAGAGTTATCAATTTCATATTTGAGAGCATTTTCTTTTACAGGTTGAGTAAAACTTGGCCAGCCTGTACCGCTATCAAATTTTTCTTTTGAATCAAACAGCAGGGTGCCACAACAGATGCAGGAGTATTTCCCTGGTTCGTGGGCATGACAATATTGGCCCGTAAAAGGACCTTCAGTACCTTTAAGTCTGGCAATCCTGAATTGCTCAGCAGTCAAAAGCTGTCTCCATTCCTCTTCCGATTTTTCTACCCTTTTGTCAGGTACCGGATTTTGATTCTGCGCGTATCTTATTACATCTATCCAGGTTAGCATTTTGAAAGTGTTAAAGTGTTAGAGTGTTAAGGTGTTAAACTGTTAAAGTGTATTACGTTAACACATTAACACTTGAACACCTTAACACAATTCTACTTCTTCATAATAGTAAACTCCACCCTTCTGTTAAGCTTGCGGGTTTCTTCTTTTGAGTTGCTCGCAATCGGGCGCGTACCTCCATAGCCTTTACCTTTTAATCTTTTCTTTTCAATACCCATTGAGGTAAGATATTCCATTACTGCTTTAACTCTGTCCTCGGAAAGCTTTTGATTTTTTTCAGGATCACCCTGATTATCGGTATGACCACTTAATTCAATTTCCATCGTTGGATTCTCTTTTAGCAGCATCACCAGGTTGTCTAATTCCGGAAGCGATTCGGGTAACATTTCAGCCAGACTCTGCTGAAATATAATATTGTTTAATGTAAAGGTCTCTCCCACTTCAATAGGTGTCAGATAAAATTCTTTATTCAACTGTTCACCTTCTAAACCAAAAATGACTGAATAATCCATAAATCCTTTAGCTTTAATTTTAAACTTTGCTTCAGAAGGGGCTGAAACATTAAAACTAAATTCTCCTGAGAAAGAACTTAAAAATTCCATTTTCGGATCATTGTTTACTACTATTCTTGCACCCTGCACAGGTAATTTTGATTTCGCATCCAACACTTTTCCCTTAAACACAGGGATAACTACGGCATCCGGTTCAGGTTCCTCCAATTTAAGTTGTGAACTGAGTTGTTCAAACTTTTTGCTGATTTCTTCTGGAGAAATTTTGTATCCATAAAGTCTGATCATTGCAACGGCACCTGAACTGGTTTCATTGGAAACTATCTTGTCATCACAGAAGAATGTAAGAATATTATCTTCATCCAACACTCCCAGGTCATACTGATCTTTGAACTTGATCCGTGCAACACCATTAGCATAAATACTTATCTCTTTGGTTTCGCGATCTCTTGAAATGACAAAGTGTGTATACTCTCCTGCTTTTACCGGTGCCAGTTCACTTAGGATGGCTCTGTAGAAATTCAGTTTACCTTCATAGATGTATGCTCCGTTGTCTGATTTTCTGTTTTTAAAATCAATAACCCTTTTCCAGTTATCCAGCATATCGAACCGGAAATATAATTCGATTGTATATGTTTCCTTAAGAAGATTGCCTGCTTCTTTATTGTTAAACTGCAGACCGCCGTTTTTAGGAAAACGGTAAACATTTTTCACCTGTCCACCCAGTTGCGGCAATGGTTCCTTAATAAAACTTCCCTGAGGACCTAAAATAATTAGTGAAGGACCGTTCCCTCCTGCTTCTTTAAGTTCGGAATTATTGAAGTTAAATTCGAAAAATTCATTACGCACTTCATCAGAAAAAATCTTTCTGGTGGACGCAAGACCTTCAAATTCTTTTCTCCAGCCTACTCTTCTGTTGGCCCATTTATCGGTTAATGCTGATGATTTTAAATTGGATTCAAATTCAAGTATAAGTCGGGAAAAGCGGGTAAAAATCAGCGTAGATTTGGTTTCAGATTGCCAGGCTGATTTTCTCGGGCCCCAATTTTCCAAATAGGCGTCCGGAACCACCACACTTTCCAGTTCCATAAACAAATCAATGGTTTTCTGGAGGTTATTCACTTTCTGCATTTCAATAACCCAGGCATTTCTTCTTCCTGCCCATTTCCCATCCACTGCACTCCATAGTAGATTCCCTTCCATTTCCACTATCAAATCCCCTATAAGATCTGCTTTTGTAATGATTGAAATGCAGAATATAATTAAAAGCAAAAAAAGCTTTTTAAACATTGCTAAAACTTAAATTTTTTAATGTTTTATATAACAATAATGTCCTAAAACAGAATTTATTATTATTCATAGATGATAAATTAAAATTCTGTAACAGAGCCTTGAGAATTTTGCGGCAACTAAGGATTTTACACAATAAAAAGCAAGATAAAAGTAAAATCAAAATTACCGTTCTCCGTAATAATAGAACTCATATCAGCGATTCAGGTTTTTCCTTATGATACAAATAATTATTACTACGGCAACATTAGCTCCGGATAAGCATTACTTTAATTCTGATCCGGTCTTTTAGTAGGCTGAAACTGATTTTTTGTTGCCCATTGCATAGATGGCATAAGCCATTCTCTGTAGGGCTTAAATAAAAACGCATGGCCGACGTTAAGGGATAAAGCTACCTCATTAGAGCTTTTGATACATTCTCCACTGTCAAATATTTTTTGGCATGTGCCGGCGATTTTGTCTGATTTCTCATAAATAGACAACACATTTCCGCACATCTTCACTTTTTCTGCTGCAACAAATCCTTGTCCGGTAAAACAGCCACCCATCAGCACAAAATTTACTTTGTCATTCTTCATCATTGTTGAAACCATCATCGCTATTGCTGCTCCTTTATCTGCTCCGATAACGGTAATATTTTCCGCAGGTATTTTTGATTTTACCAATGTGTCTATCTGCTTAATTACTTTCTCAGCATACTTTTCAATATCGGTATTTTTACTTCGCACTTCACTGATGACATTAAAACCTCCTGTCTTAAAAGAAACAAGTATTTTGTTATATTCATAAGGGCCATATTCTTCACTCACTGCATTTTCCCCCTGCTCTTCCAGAATTGCACCATGCAGGTAAAAAATATATTTTCCTTTAGAATCGACAGGAGATGGAACAGACTTAGAAATGATCTGCCCCTGAGCAGTGGAAATGATAATTAGTGAAACCAGTAAAATTGTATAGTTTTTCAGCATAATTTGATTTTTTAATAAAAAGATTAATTAAATATAGTACAATTCACTGATAAGATAAATAAATAGACTTCAATAGTACGATTTTGCATGTTTCTCTACAATTATTCCCCTTTCATGGACTTAAAGTCCTAATTTATCTGAACTTTATACAAAACATATCGTAATAAAACTTACCTTTACCCTGTTGTTTATTTTTAATACATATCATTTCTTTCCAATTTTTGAGACTATAATACGACTGAATGAAAGATCAAGAGTATGAATTACTGCGTCAATCAGAATCTTACCTGAAGACAATTTTTTTATTGACAGATAAATGCTTTATTCTTCTGGATAAACAGAACAAAATTCTGCTGTTTAATGAAATGGCAAATACCTGGGCTAAAATGGCTTTTGGATGTAATTTAATTGAAGGTAGTAATTTGCTTGAAATCTGTCATTCTTCAAAGGCAGAATTGGGTCAGTTGCTGGAGAAGGCCCATAATGGAATAGATATTAATTACATTGGGGAATATAAGAATGAAGGAGTTTCACAATGGTACAAAGTTAAAATTTATCCCATTTCAGAAAACCAGGATAATAGCCATACCGGTATTTATATATCAGCCTTAAATATCACCAGTCAAAAGTTAATTGAATCAGAAAGGGAAGAAATATCCCTGGATCTAATACAAAAAAACAAAGACCTACAACAATTTGCTTATATAGTTTCACATAATCTTCGTGCACCAGTCGCAAGCATAATCGGACTGGCAAGAGAAGTAAACAATCCTGTTCATGATGAAACTGTGAAACAAAAATTTTTACAGGAATTGCTCAATTCTGCAATACGCCTTGATAATATTATTCAGGATATGAATAAAATATTGAGGGTAAAATCGGCAATAAATGAGATAAGGGAATATGTAGATTTTCGTAGTCTGATAGAGGAGATTACAGGAACGATAAGTAACCTAATTACTGCTGAAGCAATTGATTTGAAGGTTGAATTTAAGGGTAATGAAGGGATAACAACAATTAAAAGTTATTTGGTAAGTATTTTTCTAAACCTTTTTACCAATAGCATAAAATACAAACACCCTTCTAAAATACCATGTATTAATATTTCATGTCAGGAATCAAGAGGTAAAATTTTTATTACCTATAAAGATAATGGCCTTGGTATTGACCTTTCAAAACACAAAGATAAAGTTTTCGGATTATATAAACGATTCCACCCCCATATTGAAGGAAAAGGAATGGGCTTGTTTATGATTAAAACCCATGTTGAAACCTTGGGAGGAAGTGTCAGATTATTTAGCAAGCCAGACCTGGGCGTAAAATTTGTAATAGAATTACCTCATGATAAATCCTGAACTTTTTATAGTGGTTGACGATGACCCTGTCAATAACATGTTATGTGAATGCATTCTGAAAACTACTTTTCAAGGCAAAAAAATAAAGTTGTTTACGGACCCGGCTCAAGCCCTGGAATATATAAAACATGAGACAGGGAATACAAAGGTGTTGCTATTACTGGACATTAATATGCCGGAGATGACCGGATGGGAATTCCTTGATGTATTTGCAACATATCCTACAGAATTAAGGGAGAATTATCAAATTTTAATTTTAACCTCCTCAGTTGATACAAAAGACAAAGAACTAGCTGCAACATCTCCCCTTGTGAAAGGTTTTTTAAGTAAACCGCTCGAAAGAGAAGAACTAAAGAAGTTTATAAAATAAAAGAGGCTGCAGGAATCCCGCAGCCTCAAAAAAATCACAAGAAAAAATTAATACTTTATCATAGGAATATTTTCAACCGCATCATTGTACTTCAGTTGGATTATATAATATCCTGACGGAAGTTCTGATGTATCAATGTTGTTAATCCCTTCGCTTGCATTCACGGATTTTAAAATACGGCCTGTTGCAGTTTCGGCAATACATAATGAGAAATTACCATCTGTCATACCTTCAACCATTATATTATCTTTGAACGGATTAGGGTATACCTTTAATGAATTCATAAGTACGCTTTCAGTACCTGTAATTTTTCCATTGTCGATTCCGATAGTTGTTTCTTTGTTACCGGATAGAATTTCTATCTCCTGAGAATCTGCATAACCGGCGCCTTGAACAGGTACAGACATGTAATACTTTCCTGAAGCAAGATTATCAAAGCTCACCTGACTTCCATTGCTGAATGCTGAGGCCACCAATTCATTCTGATCGTTAAAAAGCAGAACAGGCAACATTGAGATCAGCGTATCTTTAGGAGCATTGATGTTTACTCCAAGATGGTAAGGCCCATAATCTGCTGTTCTTTTTTCAACTAAAGTGATATCTACGCCATAGGTGTTACCGATAACATATACAGGGTTTGCAAAGAAAATGCTTACTTTATTTACATAAAATGTCGGAAGAAACTGATCATGCAGATTAATATGTTCCTTCTCTTTATAAGGAAGAATATATACCAGGTAATCTCCTTTTTCCACGCCGGTGAACTGATAAAATCCGTTAACCACTTTTGCGGTTTTTACCGGAATCGGAAGACCGTTGATGTCCTTCATCAATATTGCCAATCCATAACCTAGCATATTTGCACCGGCTTTAACATGTCCTTGAAGTATATACAATTCATTTCCTACGCAGCCATCTTCAATCCTCACAGAATCGGTTACCGTACATCCTGTCTGATCAGTAACCGTAACTGAATAAATTCCGGCTGGTATATTAAAAATTGTCGCAGTAGTACTACCGTTTTGCCATTTGTAAGTATATGGTGGCAATCCTCCGGTAGCAGCTACCTGAGCTCTTCCGTCATTTTTATTACAACTTGCATGTTTTATATTAGGAAAACCTACTCTTAATGGATTGGCAAAAATCATTACAGTATCAGACAAGGAAGTAGTTCCATTTGATATTGTCCATACAAGTCCGAATGTACCCGGAGCATTAAAAATTAATTTAGAGTTAGGGTTGTTGACTTGCTCAACATAACCACTTCCTGAAAACATCGACCATGTGCCTGTCTCTCCTGCAGCAGGACTATTTGCATTTAATGTAAAGCTACTGCAATAAGCTGTTGCATCCTGTCCGGCATTTGGGATGGTTATTGGCGCAGGACAATTAAACGTAAAGCTTGTTGTATATTTTGTTGTATTGTAACCACCGGGACTGGTAATGGTCACTTCCACAGGATAGGTTCCGGAGTTATAAGCTGAAAATAAAGCTTTGTGTGTAGGCGCTTCATGCACAGTCAAACCTGTCAGATCCCAATTGAATGTATATGGTGCAGATGTTCCGAAATTAAACACTATACTTAGAGTATCACCACATCTTCTGTTAGGAGGAAGAATTGTCGGTAAACATGAAGCAGGCAATTGTGGATTTACAGTTATCCTCATAGTATCCCTGCTTATCTGATTTCCTTTGGTAATGGTATATACCAGGTAGGTATTATTTGCAGCATCGACAATCGTTGCACCCGGCGAATTAGGATTTTGAATTATTGCTTGTCCGCTGGCTACTGTCCAGGAAACAGTTTCATCAGATGCAGGACTATTGCCAGCCAATGTGATTGGAAATGAACAGATAGTTAACTGTCTGTCAGGACCGGCATTGGCTTGAGTAACTGTATTATTGTTAGAACAGGAAACATTTACAAAAAATGATTTACTCCAAGTATTAAATCCTGAATAAGTAGATGCATTGACAGTTATAAAATAAGTCCCGGGTGCATTAGCGGTAAGTGTTTGCGTATACAGAAATGGCGGATTGTTAGAAGTTATTCCTGGAGGAATATTGAAGTAAAAATTGTAATTCGAATACACACCAGGGGATGAAAAATTGAATGCGATGGTAAATGACTCACCGCAAACAACACTTGTTTTACTAATGTAAGGATCGCAAAACGGATAATTCTGAACAACATTTATGATAACATCATCAGAACTTTGCTGATTACCGTTTATGATGGTATATCTTAAAACTGTTCCCGGTTTTGCATCAAGAATATTTACAGTCCTTGAATTAGAGTTTACTAATGTTGCATTTCCGCCTATAACCTCCCATTTAACTGTCTCTCCTTGTGCTGGTGCATTTCCTGTGATTTGGAATGGAAATTGACAGGCATTAATTACTTGATCCGGACCTGCATTGGCAATTGTAGGACAATTTACACTGAACTGAAATGTATCTCGAACGGAAAAAAGTTGAGTAGACGCTTCAACTATTATTTTGTAGGCTCCGGATGCTTTGGGTTTAAATCCCGGATTTGCTGTTGTATGACCCGTAACTTCCAGGTCATTCGGACGGTCGGTATACCAATAATAAGTATAACCCTGTTGTAGTCTCGAACTTAAATTAAATGTTGTATTACATGAAATTTCATTAGGACCTATCTGTGTATTAATTATACCGCAACCACCCTTAGATAAAAGAAATGTGACATGATATACTTCTATTTCATTTAACTGTGAATCATACCTGGTGTATCTTACTGTACAGGTATCCGGTAGCATAGAAAACAAGTAAAGCTTAGAAGATGTTGTATTTCCTATTTCTGCTTCCCCTTCCACTACTTCCCAATTTATAGTTTGGTTGGGTTGTGCAGGCTTATAATCAATATGATAAGGAAACTGACACCTGCTTAATATAAAAGTATCTTCTTCAAGCGCATTTAATGTAATTAAAGGGTATTGTTGGCCATAAGAGAAAAATGACAGGAATAGAAAAAATATCACTATCATTGGCCTTATCTTCAGAAAAAAGTAATTTGAATCTGAAGATTTAATCGTATGAAATTTTGTCCTCATAATGTTGTAGTTTTAGTTATCTACAAGCAAGACTGTAATATTTCCTGACGTTACAGAAAAATTACAGAAAAAATTTTAAACCGTACCTTATCCCTATAAAATCGTTGTTATAAAAGGTGTCTCTTCTCTGAAAAGACCCCAAATGTTTTTGATAAAAGGGTTCACAAAAAAAGCTCAGGCGATCTGAAATTAAATAAGATACTCTGAAATTATTTTGCAAAGAAATGGTTGGAGCTGAAACAAGATCGTCATATGCACTAACCTCGTCTCCCCTTTTATCAAAAGATTTACCGCTGGCTCCTAAAAAGAATCCGAATGCAGGCCCTGAATAAAAACTAAACCGAAATTTACCTTTTTGTACGTTATAAGCTATCAGTACAGGAATCTCCAGATAATAAATTACAGCAATGTTATTTTTTGTTTCGATAACCTGCCTGGTAATTATTTCTTCAATGTCTTTTTCTTCAACGACATGAAAGTAGATGGTATCACTATTATCTGTTACACCGAAATAAGTATCGAGCGTGTCATTTATTTTAATCATTCTGATTTCACTCAAAACTCTTGAAGAGCTGTTGCGGGTACTGATGACATTTCTGTTTAAAAAAAAGCCTGTTCTTACTTCGAATTTATTAAATGAATAGAAAAGGTTCATCCCAACTCCCTGGCTATACTGGCCTTTCCTGGTTCTGCTACCCGACCCATTTTCCAACGGATATTGCGATGAAGTGACATTTAATCCGTGTGCGTAAGGAAGAACATTCATATCTAATGACCATCTACGGTTAATAGCACTGTCAACAAGATAAACCTTCTCTGTTACGAATACACGTTTGGTAATGATGATCACAGAGTCTTTTATTCCATTATCATAAGTAACCTGGTAAGTGGTATCGTATCTTATTTCCTGTGCATGTGAAGAAACACCAGTAAGGAAACAAATACATATCAGAAGACTTGAAAGGTATTTGAACAAGGCTGAATATTCAAATTGTTATTTATTCTTTTCTTTTAATTTCTGGAACTTACGTTTGTTCACAGACTGGGAGTCTACTTTAATAATGGTATCCACCTGCATAATGTATTTTACCCTAAGACTATCTTTTTTTGCAGGTGTTACAGGTTGAACCACGGGAGTAGTGGTAACTGTACTGATTGTATCGACAGGCTTTGGTTGGTGCACTTTATCTTCAACTTTTTTTACCTGAACAGCCACATCCTTCTTAACTTCCATTTTCTTTGGTGCAGGTATAGTTTCAATATTTTCGGATAATTCTTTCTGATCCTCCTTTTCCTTGAAAGTATTAATTGAATCAGGAATTGCAATAATAATAACATTATTATTTATGGGAGTATTTTCTTCTTTCTTGGAGGTAAACCAATATGAAGTAATACCGGAAAGAGTAATCACAGAAAAAATAAGAAACAAATATCTCCAATTAGAACGTTGTTTAAAATATCCTGAATCCTCCAGCTTACCCATAAACACATCAAAGTCCTTTTCATCCACAGGTTCGCTATGGTTCTGAAAGGCGTCTTTGAAAAGATCATCCATTGATTCTTTATCTGATCCGTTGTCTTTCATTTAGCAATTTTTTCTATGCTTTTCTTATATAATACCTTTTGCAGCATTTCTCTTGCCCTGAACAGTCTGGTTCTTGATACATTTTCTTCAATTCCTAATGCAGAAGCAATCTCTGAATGAGTATAATTTTCAAGTACGAATAAGCTGAAAATAATTCTATAAATTTCAGGTATCAGATTGATCGAATCTAAAATATCCTCTTTTGTCAGATCTGCCTTAAAAACAACTGCACTATCCGGCTTATCCCTTAAATCTTCCCTGTCCACCTCATCACCGGAAAACTCATTTTCATAATCATCCGACTTTAAATCATGATACTCTTCGTCAAACGCTACCGTATCAGTTTTCTTTCTTTTTTTATAATGGTCGAGGCATACATTTACCATTACCCTTTTCATCCAGCCCTCAAATGATCCGCTTCCTGAAAATTTATCAATTACATTTAGTATCTTGATAAATCCCTCATGCATTATGTCTCGTGCGTCCTCTCTGCTATTGCTATACCTCAAACAAATAGCTAGCATTACAGGAGCGTACCTTGTGTACAATTGCTGTATCGCCAATTTGTCTTTTTTCCGAAGATTTTTTATCAACTCTTCTTCAGGCATAGCTGATTTCAATGATTAGACTTTAAAAAAGAGATTAGTTACAATAATAATAAAAAAATATTTTATTTATCCCATTAAAATCAGATTTTCAGGATATTATATAAAATAATTGTCCCATTTTTAAGATAAATGATCTTAAAAACGGGAGAAGCTATGAAAATGTAAATCAGAAGCTTTTTTTTCGGCTTCTTTGCATAGGTCCGTTATTAGGATTGATATGCTCCGGAGTTTTACTCTCTATATCTCCTCTGGTGTTGGTTGATGGTCTTTGTGCATAATTAATCTGATCTCGATTTTTTGGAGTTACAGACCTTTTCTCCTGTGCTTTTTTATTTTTTAAACTCATAAATGCTCCTTTCGTTCTTAATACCGGTAAATAGCAGCAATATCTGAACCTTCAGGCATTTCTTCTTTATTTAAGAGGTAAACATTTCCATTATTGAGCATTGCATACCTCGTTGTTTCACTCATTAGGTCATAATTGTCTGTATCCGGACTTTCAATCAATTTTAATTTCAAATTTTGTTCATCATAGGTCCCCCAAAGGTATTTGTCTTTGGCTATAAATAAGGTTTCAACCCTTCCTCCCATTGCATTCTGAATAATACTGCTTATGTTTACGGAAGTAAGCCCTGTTCCGGCCATAGCCTGATATCTGTTAATGGCATTCCTGCAATTTCTACTGAAATACGGACGAAGAATTTCATACCCTATCTCATAAATTTTTCCTTTTTGCAAAAACTGTGCATTGGCTTCGTACCCTTTTTCAATGATGTTTTTATATTTATTGACCCTCCTGTACAATGCCTGCTGTTCGGGTAATGCCGCAATCACAAGTGGTCCGGTTTGATCTTTCAAAGACTCCACCACCAATTCATTAACTACTCTGAAATATTCAGGTAAAAATACGTCGCCGTTTTGCTTGGCTCTTGTCAATACCTGTTCCTTTAATGCAGGATTTTGCGGATCCTGAACCAAATCATTCTTATAAGGGAATGGCGCAACTGCTTTATTTAATTTTTCTATTTGTTCCGTAGAAAACTCCAGTTCATGAATTTCTTTTTTCAAATTACATTCGTAAAGCTTGAAATCATACTGGTTCAATGTGAGTACAAAGAATTTTTCATTCATGCTTTCCGCAGCAATCAACGGCGTTAACATAAATTTAGATGCCACAACAGAATAGTTATTAAAAGAAATCGGAAGCCGATAAACATAAGATTTTCCTAATGAGATGAAAACTGCAAGCCCTTCAGAAAGATTTCTCCAGAATCCTGTATCATCAATTAGTTCCCAGGCAGGCTGCAGGAATATCTGAATATCATCCTCTCTCATTCCTTTATTCTGGAGAGTGAGTTTAATTTTCTGAACTTCATTTTTAAATGATATCCAATCCACACTTTCGTTCACTTCCATTCCTGATTGGTGAGTAGGAATATATATGGAAATACAAACAGGAGCCTGTACTTCCAACAATTCTTTCATATTATCAGGTCCAAAATTATCAATCATACGCCTCTTCTTTTCTTATCCTAATAACATAACCATCGGAAGCAAAAATTGGTGCTGTGCCAAGAGAGGGAAACGGGAAGAAAAAAGTCGGGAGATTGAAAAACTCCTGTTCAACAGGATTTGGCTCTTCGGGTAATTTCGACCTTCCACTGTTAACTTTGCCTAAGCAAAGATCCCATAAGGGATTGAGGCCTGCTCTAGATTCCCGGTTAGAACCGGTATGGTTAAAATGTTGAGTTTTTCAATTTGGCCTCCCGACAATATCAAAATTAGCTAATTTATTATCAAACGGAAACCTTCCTGCAAAATTTCCTAATTGAACCTCAAGTCAAATTATAATATATTAATCAACTTGAAAACAGCATTTTAGCAACAAGAATTTTAAGGGAAAATCCATTTTTTTTGTGTAAATTTATTCCAATGAATTATCAATTAAATTACATTTAAAATGAACTATTTTAAAAATTGCATTTTTTATTCTTTATTTTTTATTTTCTTTTCTTTCACAAAAAACAATGCGAATGCTCAGCTATTAATCAATGAAGTTTCCAGTTATAATAAATTTTATCTGCAGGATGAAGATAATGACTATTCTGACTGGATTGAACTTTATAACAATTCATCAGCAGCGATAAATTTATCAGGCTACAAAATCGGTGATACCCACCCTTCTGCTTCAATTTGGCAGTTACCAAAAACAATACTTCCACCTTATTCTCACATTTTGCTTTATGCTTCCGGTAAAGATAAAAAAGTGATAATTAATCATTGGGAGACTGCCATAAAAGAAAATGATGAATGGAAATATCTGACACCTACACAGGAAATATCATCTAACTGGAAGCAACTTACTTTTAATGACGCCTCATGGTTAACCGGTAAGGGTGGATTTGGTTATGCAGACAATGATGACTCAACTCTTATTCCGGCAAAAACGCAGTCTTTGTTTTTAAGAAAAAAATTCAACATCAGTGACACCTCAAAAATTGCATTGGCGCTGTTACATATAGATTATGACGATGGTTTTGTAGCACACCTTAATGGTTTTGAAGTTGCCAGATATAATGTAAAAAATATAAATCCCGGAAGATGGGATGGCGCAGAATCTGAAAGAGAAGCAAGAGTTTACAGAGGAGGAAAATATGAAAGATATTCTGTTTCAATAGAACAATTGAAAAAGATATTAAGAAACGGGCAGAACATTCTAACTGTTCAATGTCACAACCATAGCACCAATGGAAAATCGGACGACATGAGCCTTAGAGCAAATCTTTCATTTGGGATAAAGGATGCCAGTGTTTTATTTAATAATGTTCCAACCTGGTTTAATGAGCCGGAATATTTTTATCACAGCAATTTTAAGTTATCCAATGAAGGACTGGAAAGATTAATTCTATTAAACCCAGCCAATGTTATTATTGATCAGTTGACCATCCCCGCATTGAATACTGATCATTCTTATGGCAGATTTCCTGATGGTGGTAACACATGGCATATCTCCCGACAAGCCAGCCCTGCAGCAAATAACCTTGAAGGATTTGTGAGCTATTGTAATGATGTAATCAGTTTTTCACAAGCGGAAGGATTCTATTCATCTTCAATTACACTAAGCCTTTCGGGATCTGCTGAAATCAGGTTTACTACCGATGGGAGTCTGCCGACCAAATCCTCTTCACTTTATACTACTCCTATTGTAATTAATCAGACCGCTACCATTAGAGCAGCATGTTTTAACAATAACAGTCAGCCAAAAGAGATTAGCACAAAAACCTATTTTATAAATGAACAAACCACCCTTCCTGTCATTTCAATTATAACTGATCCTAAAGATTTTTTCGATCCTCAGACAGGAATATATATGTTAGGCCCAAATGCTGACAGTACCAATAATCCTTACTTCGGTGCTAATTTCTGGACAAATGAAGAAAAGCCTGTATTCATCCAATATTATTCTTCAGAAAAACATAAAGAATTTGAAATCAATGCGGGCGCCAGAATATATGGAAATTATTCCAGATCTGTTCCAATGCGAAGCCTGGCAATTACACTCAGGTCAAAGTATGGAACTGATAAACTTAACTATAAACTTTTCCCATATAAAAACATAGATGAATTTGATTCTTTTGTATTAAGAAATTCAGGCAACGACTTTTCATTCACTCATATCAAAGATGGTTTAAATCAACTTACGGTTTTTGAAAAGACCTCAATAGATATCCAGGCATATAAACCTTGCCTGGCATTTATAAACGGACAATATTGGGGTATTTATAACATCAGAGAAAAGTTGAACGAAGAGTATATTGAAGCCAATAGTGGCTATGACAAAACCAACATTGATCAGACCGATTCATGGGGCAAACAAATTGAGGGAAATAACAACGTGTTTGAGTTATGGTGGAACTCCATCAATAACAATATGACGGTCGAATCACAATTTAAAGCTGTAGCAGACAGCTTCGACCTTGATAACATGATCGATTATTTCGCCGCTCAGATATTTATATCAAACTGGGACTGGCCTGCTAATAATGTAAAAGCCTGGAGGCCTAAAACAGGTGACAGAAAATATAGATTTATTCTTTGGGATACAGATATTTCTTTAGGAATATGGGATATGCAGACAGCTTCTTTTAATCAGTTAAGAAGAGTAAAAAACGGAACCAATTTAAGCATGGGGCCATTTGGAGAAATGTTTTTTGCCCTCACTAAGAATATTTCTTTCAGGAATAAATTCATCAACAGGTCTGCCGATCTGATGAATACTATTTATACGACCGAAAACTTTAAAAAGAAAGCAGAGGAATTGATAGCCAATATTCAAGCAGAAATACCCAGACATGTTACACGTTGGGGATACAGCTTTGGCGGATGGGAATACCATGTAGATCAAATGTACAAATTTATTGAAGACAGACCTGCATTTGCGAGACAGCAAATGGTGACCGAATTTAACCTTGTAAAACAGGTTAACATAACACTTAATGTTCAACCTGCAGGAGCCGGTATTATCAGGATTAATAGTATCATTCCGGACAATTATCCCTGGCAGGGAGTTTATTTTGACGGAGTACCAGTTACAATTACAGCTATCCCTAATCCGGGTTATACTTTTTCTCATTGGACCGCTCCTAATTTGTTATCCGGAAATGTTGCCAATAAATCTATAAGCTTAAATGTTACCGGAAATGAACCGTTTACCGCCCACTTTTCAGGGGCTGCTGCTCCATTTACTCTTGTACTGTCCGAAATCAACTATCACTCTTCTTCTACAATGGATTCAGGTGACTGGTTTGAACTATGGAATTATGGTACTGCAGATCTCGATATTTCTGAATACACTTTTAAAGATTACAAAGATTATAACATATATACCATTCCTGCCGGTACTGTAATACCCAAGGGTCAAAGACTGATTATTTGTAACAACATTACTAAATTTAAAAACATTTACCCGGCTGTTAAAAATGTAATCGGTTCCTTTTCTTTCGACCTTTCCAATTCATCGGATGAAATAAGAATCTACAATCTTAGAAAAGAGTGTTTTATTTCTTTCCGATACAGCGATCAGGCACCTTGGCCAACAGAGGCCGATGGTAAGGGATATACCTTGGAGCTTACACATCCGTCCAAAAATCCTTCAGATCCGGAAAGCTGGACTGTTAACTGTTTGTATGGCTCTCCGGGAAAACCGTACGAGAACTGTACTTTATCATCAGGGAAAGAGGAAGAGCCTTCTTCCCTGAAAATATATCCTAATCCTGCTAAAACTGCCTTTACAATAGAATTACTTCATCATTATAATATTACAGACGTAACCATTGATATTAAGGACGCAACAGGACGCTCAGTTTATCATAAAGATACAGCTGCTTTATCTACCACAATAACCACTGAACATTATATCCCGGGCATTTACCTTATAAAATTAAGGGCAGGAGATAAATATTTTATCAATAAAATTATAATTAGCGAATAGGAAATATTTTATATATTGAAATTAATAAAAGAAGTATATTTGAGTTTCAATCTTAATTTTTAAGCTATGATATTAATTGTTGTTTTAGTAGTCGTTTTTGTCATTGTAATTTTTTGGCTTATCAGTATTTACAATTCACTTGTAAGTTTAAGAAATCGCAGAGAGCAGGCATTCGCTGATATAGATGTCCAGCTACGCCAAAGAAATGATCTGATACCACAGCTTGTGGAATCAGTGAAAGGTTACATGTCTCATGAAAGGAAGACTTTGGAAAATATAGTTGCAGCAAGAAACGAAGTACTTTCTGCAAGATCTATAGACGAAAAAATTACTGCTGACACACATATGACGACGGCCCTTCAGGGACTTAGAGTCACCGTGGAAGCTTATCCGGATCTTAAAGCAAACACAAATTTCCTTCAGCTTCAAAATGAAATATCAGACATTGAAAATAAACTTGCCGCTGCCAGAAGATTTTTCAATTCTGCAACTAAAGAGTACAACACTTCTGTCGAATCCTTTCCGAATAATATAATCGCAAGAAACTATAGCTTTAAAAGAGAAACTATGTACGACCTGGGAGTTGAAAGAAGGCAGCAAATGGAAGAACCTCCCAAATTCAATTTTTAAGAAGTGATGAAATTTGTAGGGATTCAGCAACAAATCAATAGCAACAACAGGAACTCTGTAATCCTACTTATTTTATTTCCCTTGCTACTTATTACGGTTGCTGTATTTATTACTCAATCACCTGAAATGGCTATAATGGTACTGGTTGCCTGTGCCATTTGGTTTATCATAGCTTATAAAATACATTCTTCACTCATACATGACCAGACAGGTGCAGTACCACTCAAAAGAAAAGATAATTCAAGAGTATACAATCTGCTGGAAAATTTGTGTATAGCCCGGGGAATAAAAATGCCGCAACTCATGATCATACCGGATGATTCCCTGAATGCATATGCGAGCGGTATTTCTGAAGAAACTTATACGATCGCATTAAGCAGAGGAATTATTGAAAAGCTGGAAGATGATGAACTGGAAGGTGTGATTGCTCATGAACTGAGTCATATAATTAACAGGGATGTAAGACTCATGATTATATCTATCATTTTTGTAGGTATTTTTGCGTTTATTGCAGAATTGATGTTAAGGAGTATGAGATTTTCGGGTAGAAGAAATAAAAATGATGGACCTATAATACTCATTGCAATCCTGGTGGCAGTGGTAGCTTATTTTATTTCAATATTGCTAAAATTTGCAATTTCGAGAAAACGAGAATTTATGGCAGATGCCCTAGCTTCTGAAATGACCAAAAAACCATATGCCCTTGCTTCAGCTTTAAGAAAAGTATCCGGTGACCCATTTATAGAAGCGGTAAACAACAGAGATGTTGCTCAATTATTCATGCATAACCCGAAAACAAAATCAAGTTTGTTCTCTTTATTTTCCACCCACCCTCCTATTGAAAAAAGGATAGCAGTATTAGAACAATTTGTGTAAGTGTAAATAAAAAAAGCCGCATCAGCGGCTTTTTAGGATAATGATTATATCTGTTAAGAATTATTTAATTCTTTTTACTCTTACAGCATTCATTCCTTTTTTACCTTTTTCTACATCATAGGTAACTTTATCATTCTCACGAACCTGATCAATTAGACCAGAAGAATGCACAAAGATGTCTTCGCCTGTATCAGCAGACTTAATAAATCCAAATCCTTTTGAATTGTTAAAAAATTTTACTGTTCCTTCCATTATTATAAAATATTAAATTGATAAACTAATTAACGGTGGAGTAAGGAAGCTCCGATTATTAAGATTATTGACAACAAGGATACTGGAAATTATAAAATTTGTGCAGAGCTGTTGAGGCAAAATTTCTTAATACTTTGCTAAATTATATATAATAATTTAAAAAGCAAATATTTTTTTCTTTAAGATATTGACCTTTAATCTTTTCACTCTGTCATTTTTGTATAACTTATTCAATTTAAACCAGTTACAGGAATGTTAAAATTTGATTAAAAAAAGCAGGGATGCCATACCCCTGGAATAACATCCCTGCTTTTACACTTTTAATTATTTGCTTTTATAATCATGTCCTTCAAGCTTTACCATCTTATTGTAAATACCAAACAATAAGAATGATGGAGCCCATTGTCCCACAAAAAGAGACATACTATCCTGTTTTAATATTTTCAGTGTCAAAGAGGCAGCCATCGAACCTAAAGATGCCCAAAGAAATAAATCTGAAGGTAATTTAGATGTTTGCGCTTCAATAAACGCAGCTACTTTACTTTCAGTACGATCCATATTTTTGATTTTTGATGTTACCTGATCTAACGTTTCTACAGTATCCATAATCCCTTTTTAATTTTATATTGTAACATGGTGTATAAAATCTGCGTTCCGAAAGATCAATAAGGTATTATAAATCAATAAGAAATTACCTTGAAGCCTCTACAGGGTTAGGTTGCAGATCCAATGTCACTCTTTTACTTTTCTGGCTGACTGTAAAATTGCTTCTATAATTTTTACACCACCAATCCCTTTGTCCCGGGGACAGTAGTATCTTGACTACTTTACCCCTCTAATGGGGAACAGACTGGGGGCATCCATAGAAGTAAACGTTCTAATTTCTTTCCTACTGCCTTCTGCCACTAATCATCCCAATTCGATGACGATCCTGAGGAATTACTTTTTTTCAATCCTTGGGTAGCTACAGGAAGTTTTACATATGTTCCGGGGGATATAACATTTTTTCCGGAGTTAATTCTATACCTGAAATCAAAACCCCAGAAATAATTTGCCCATGCCGACATCTGTAAACCTAGTTTTACCGGAGCGCTGCTGAATTCAAGAAAAGGTCCGGAAGAAACTCCCATAAGTCCTATCCCTGTCTGGGCTTCTGAATAAATCCTGAATTTACCCCTTTCCCATTCAAGTCCTACATCGAAACTATAAGGAAAGCTTTTAATGTTCCAATAAGCTCCTTCAATGGCAAAGCTTACAGTTGGTCTTTTACTTTCACCAAAATTAAAATGCAACATAGGACCTATAGTGTAAACTGCCTGAGAATACCCCTCAGTAGCTAAACAAATTCCCAATATCAGAATTAATATTTTTTTCATATGTGTAGAATGATCAGGTGCTTTTACGAAATTTTTATTTACCGGTTTGATATACTAGTAATTATTATGCTTAATAGCATATTTATAAATGATACCGGTCATTATAAATCTGTATTTAAAAGTAAAATTTTGTATTCTAATTAAAAAGGCATGACTAAATATAATGAATTACTATTTTTTACCCTTACAATTTTAGTCTTTTCCTGTACAGAAAAAGAAAGAACTAAGCCTATGATCAGGTCAATTACCGAATCCGTCTATGCATCGGGAAACATTAAATCAGAAGGCCAATATCATGTAATTACAGAAGTTAACGGAACAATAAGTCAAATCCATGTAAAAGAAGGTGACATAGTAAAAAGCGGAGATTTACTTATTAGTCTGCATAATCTTACAAGTGATCTTCAGAAAGAAAATGCAGAACTGGTATTAAAAGAAATAGGTGAAAACGAAAGGAAATTGGAAGACCTGAAAAGAGAAATTAATCTTGCATTTACACAATCAAAACAGGATTCCATTATGCTGGAGAGGCAAAAAGCTCTATGGGCCCAGAATATAGGCAGTAAAACAGAACTTGAACAAAGGGAATTAATTTACCATGCCTCTAAAACAAAACTAAAAAACCTAAGAAATCAGTTAAGTTTATCTAAGGCAGAATTAGAGATTAGAAAACAGGAAGCCCGGAATAATCTAAGGATAACTAAAGATAAAAATGCCAATTATCAAATCAGAAGTAAAATAGATGGAAAAGTATATAAAATTCTTCCTAAAACAGGTGAATCGGTCACGGCTATGTCCAAAGTAGCAATTGTTGGAGATGAAGGAAAGTTTTTAGCAGAAATGCAGGTGGATGAATTTGATATAGGCAAAATAAAGGAAGGACAAAAAGTTTTTGTCAGAATGGATAGCTATCCGGATTCTGTATTTACGGCCAGCATAAAGAAAATTTATCCATATATGGATGAAAAGAACATGACCTTTCGGGTAGATGCAGAATTTGAAAATATGCCACCAAGGATGTTTCCAAACCAAACCTTAGAAGCAAACATCTTAGTTGCCGCCAAAGATTCGGCCCTGTTAATCCCAAGGTCTTACCTGGTTGATGATTCTTTTGTAATCACCGAAAAAAGCGAGCGAATTGTGGTAAAAACAGGCGTGAAGAATTTTGAATATGTTGAAATTCTGGAAGGACTAAATCCCGAGCAATACATTTATAAACCATAATTCAGTGCAATTCTCATTAATATTAAAAATATCGATCACTTTGTTGACTGCAAGATTTCGTCAGTCTATAGTAGCAGCCGTTGGAGTAGCATTTGGTATTATGATGTTTATTATTCTTATGGGATTTATGACAGGATTAAATAAATTACTGGATGGTTTAATTTTAAACAGAACGCCTCATATACGTATTTACAATGAAATTAAAGCCTCGGATGTACAACCTGTCCAGTTATCTCCGACCTTTAAAGGATCAGTTCATTTTATTCATTCAATAAAGCCAAGAAGTGAAAGACAGGAATTAAACAATAGCCTTGCAATTATTCAAACACTTTCCAATGATTCAAGAGTGAACGGTATAGCTCCAAGAGTGGCCACCCAGGTATTTTACACTGCCGGTATGACTAATATTAATGGAGTTATTTTCGGAATAGATGTCATAGAAGAAAATCGGCTTTTCCAGTTTAAAGATTATGTAGTCTTAGGAAATTCAAATGACCTGAAGGTCGTAGGAAATAGTATCATACTAGGTATAGGTATAGCAGACAAATTATTAGCCGAACCGGGTGATAATATACAAATAATATCTGCTACGGGAGAACGATTCATGTTAAAGGTAGTTGGAATCTTTCAATCCGGGATAGCCGAATTGGATAATGTACAAAGTTATGCTTCTTTGCAGACAACTCAGAAAGTTATGGGTAAGCAATCAGGATTTATTACAGATATTCATGTTAAACTCCATGATATAAATCTGGCTCCTGAGATGGCCGTCAGATATAACGAATTGTTTAATGTTGATGCCATTGATATTCAAAAAGCAAATGCTCAGTTTGAAACCGGAAGCAATATCAGAAATATCATTACCTATGCGGTAAGTATAACACTACTTGTAGTAGCAGGATTTGGTATTTATAATATACTTAATATGATGATTTATGAAAAAATGGATTCCATTGCGATTATGAAAGCAACAGGTTTTTCAGGTAATGATGTAAAAAATATATTTCTTACAATCTCTTTGATCATAGGAATATCAGGAGGTGTTGCAGGATTATCTCTTGGTTTATTAGGCTCAATAGGTATTGACCAGATTCCTTTTGTAACCGAATCGTTGCCTACCATTAAAACTTACCCTATCAATTATAATCCTGCATATTATGCCATTGGAATATTTTTTTCTATTGCTACCACATATATCGCAGGATTATTTCCAGCCTTAAAAGCCAGCAAAATTGATCCTGTAGAAATTATCAGAGGAAAATGAAAGAATTAATTCTTGAAACAATAAAAATAAATAAATGGTTTGAAGACCCGGCGAAGATACATGTGTTAAAAGATATAAATCTGATGATCTACAAAGGAGAGTATGTTTCAATAATAGGCAGGTCAGGTTCAGGGAAATCAACTTTACTATATATATTATCAACAATGGATACTTCATACGATGGAGAGCTATGGCTTGACAAAGAATTAATGTCAACCAAAAATCACCATGAGTTATCGATTGTCAGAAATAAAAAAATAGGATTTATCTTTCAATTCCATTACCTGCTTCCGGAATTTACCGTGTTAGACAATGTTATGCTTCCAGGAATGAAACTAGGACAGCTTGATAAAAATGCATTAAAAGATAAGGCTATGCATCACCTTGATACTTTAGGGGTGGCAAACCTGGCGAACAGAAAAGCATCTCAGGTATCAGGAGGGGAAAAACAAAGGATCTCTATTGCAAGGGCTTTAATTAATGATCCGATAATTTTGATGTGCGATGAACCAACAGGTAATCTTGACAAAAAAAATGCAGATAAGGTTTTTGATATTTTTACAAGATTAGCTAAAGAAAACAATCAGACCATTTTGGTGGTAACACATGACAATGAATTTGCATCCAAAACTGACCGAATTATTGAAATGGACGATGGTCGGGTGATTTAACAATTATACATTTTCCACAAGAGGCAACTCCTCCTGTATGGTGCCATTGTCTAAATGTTGATTCAGCAGGTCTGCAAGAGCATTATATAAGTGTGGAGCTTCTTTTTTAAATTGTTCCGGGCGTTCGAAAAAGTACTCTACACAAACAGGAAAAAATTCTTCGCGTGAAGACACTGCGTATTTCCTGAGAAATGTTGTAGCACCATTCTTAATTTTTAAAAATTCAACATCTGCGAGAAACTTCCAATGGTTAAGCTTCTTTTCATCCAGAAATCGGTATTCCTGATTTTGTATACCATTTTCCAAACTAAGCGCATGAGCCATTTCATGTAATCCAAGGTTATATGTGTCTTCCGGATTAATATAACCATCAACAAAATGTTTCCAGCTGAATGCAATCACCCCATTCTCATCTACCTCACCCAGGTGTCTGTTCATGGTTTTTCTGTTTAAATATTCTGCAGGGAAAACCAAAATTTTCCTGAAATGCACAAAATATATTTCAGGCAATCCCATAGTTAACTGAATTGCAGATGCGCTGATTAGCGCAACCATTTCATCTGTCAGCTCCAACCCATGCATTGGGACAAATTCTTTGTTATGAATAAAATTATTTAAGCGACGTTCAAATTCTTTCTTTTGATCGGGAGACAAACCCTCAAAGTATTTGAAATGTCTCTCCAATGGAATTTTATATTTAACGGGTAGAGGCCCACTGATAAATCTAAAAGGTTTATTACCATCACTAATTGCTATTTTAAAGAATTGCTTCAGAATTATCAGTACCCCCAATATTCCTACAGTGAAAAAAATAACAAACAAAATATCTTCTATCGGCATCAGTTTTCCTTTAAATAGATTTTTCTTTCTATCAATTCTTTTACTTTTTCTCTGCTTATCCTGTTGTCAGAATGTAGCATATCTGCAATCTTTTTAACAATATTATCAAGCTCTTGTGTAGAAAGAATTAAAGCATCTATCAATTCTTTGTCTTCCGGCTTTACCTGTTTTTCGATCAAATAAGTAAGTCCCATAATCCTGGCTAAAGGTGCTCTAAGCATGTGTGAATTAATAAAAGCATATTCTGAAAGTTGCAGGTTTTGAGTTTCCAATTCTGACGTTCTTTCACGAACAGTTGCTTCCAGAGAATTATTTAATTTCTTTAGTTCATTATTTAATTCATGTAACTGAAAATTCATTGATTCTATCTCCACATTCTTTGTAAGCAGTTCAGAATTCTGCTCGCTGATTCTTTGAAGAAGACTTTTGATTTGCTGATTTTTAAAGCCAAGTGCAATATAATCTGAAATGGATTGGATATACAATATATCTTCTGTCTGCCACTCTCTTATTTGATATTTATGTTCGCAGCAGATTATACCTGCTACTTGCCCGTCAATTAAAATCGGACAATCTAATAAGGATTTTATTTTGAGCGGTTGTAAGTAGGATTGTTTGAACTCTAAAGTATCCGGATGATTTTCTGCATCAGGGGCATTTATATAAGGTTTTTTTAGTAATGCCGTAAAATAAACCGGATAATCTTTTTTCCCGATGTTCAAATTCTCATCAGTAGATTCTATATAATCAAATAAATACTTTCTAACAATATTCTCACCTTTTTCATCAAATAACCATAAACTTACTCTGGTGGTATTCAAATATCTCGCCGCATTGGTACACAAAGTGGAATATATATTTTCAGGATTACTTTTATAAAGCAAATCGCTACGAGTTATTTCGAGCAAGGATTTGTGATATTCTTCAAAACGTACATTTCTGACAAATGCCGAATTTTTAAGTAAAGATTCTTGTGAAATCATATGCTCCATTTCCCTTCTGAAGTTTTCAAAGGTTTTAATGAAAATATATATAAGAAATAAAAATCCGTTCGTGGCAATAAGGTAAGTAAGACTGTTTGAGATAAAAAAACTTTCTTTGTACCAAAAAATGTAATAGAGCAAGAAAATATTTAAAAGACCTGCCTGAATAAGTAGATGGTTTCGTCCAAGGATAATAGCACTTATGACCACATATAAAAGTAAAAAGTAAACATCCCTCTGGCCAAGATTTGCTATTGAAAAGGAAATGCTATTATCAGGTTGAAATAAAAATGTAGTAATAAACAGATTTGAAATTTCCAGGTAAGCAAAACAGGCATAAACTTTCTTATAATACCTCTCAATATTATTTAGTAGTAAAAAGCATAAACCAAGTCCACAGGCTATTGTAAAATATTGGAAACTATTTATTCTATAGTCGTAAATACTGTTGTATATATAAGAATCCAGAATGTTGGCAGAAATAGAAAGGATCAATACAAACGCAGTAATCAGCTGTTTTCCTTTATCATAGCTGTTTAAAGACAATTTGAGTTTCATAAAAAGTTATTATATAAATATGAATTATATTTATTAACCCCTTCCGGAAATCTCAAGTCATTATATATGAGCCAATAAATGACCAGCAATTTAATAAAAGCCAGGGTTTTGTGAAAGTTGCAATAGGGGTTTTTAATATTTTTTAAAGAAAATCATAATGAAAAATCTAACTAACATCCTAAACAATAAGTGACCTAGCGGGTTAATATCGAAAATCGAATAACATCTTGCATCCTCACACTTCACCGAATATCAAAAAGCTGCTTGAAGCATCTGACTCATTTTGTCCAGGAATTTTGAATGAGATCAAAGATTACGCAATTTTTTTCCTTGATGTTGAAGGTAAAATATTAACCTGGAATAAAGGTTGTGCTATTATAAAACAATATGAAGCAGAAGAAACAATAGGTAAGTTTTTCGGATTTCTCTTTACTGATGAAGATCAGAAAATAGATCTACCACATTCAGAACTGGAAATAACCAGAAATGAAGGTCGCTATGAATCCGAGGCATGGAGAAAAAAGAAAGATGGGAGCCTGTTTTGGGCAAACGTTTTGCTGAACGCCATCTATGATGAAGAAAATAATGTAATAGGTTTTATAAAAGTAATAAAGCACCTGACTGATAGAAAAAAGGCAGAAGATGAGCTATTGAAAAAAAACGAACAATTGATGAATGCTACATCTGATTACTAAAATTTCCTTATTTCATAAAGATCTTTAAGCTGCTTTTCCATTATAAAATCTGGAGTAAATTTTAATATAGTTTTTAATAAAGTCTGTCCAAAAGTTTGGTGAGCAAGTTTTCCGAACGTCCAGGAAGTATTTACCACATAATCCACTTTTTTCCTCCTTTCATTTTCAAATACTTCATAAGTTTTACTGTAATCTTTACATATATTTAAGAAATTACTGAAATAATAAGCATCTTCCACACCTTGTCCTCCTCCCTGGCCCATGTTGGGTGTAGTTGCATGGGAAGCATCACCAAGCAAACAAACTCTTCCTTTGCTCCAGTTGGAAAGCCTTTTCAGATCGCTGATATCAGTCCTTAGAATTTTATCATCTGAGGTACATTCTATCAGCCGCGAAACAAAAGGATGAAAGTCTTTGTATTTTTCCAGGAGATAATTTTTAAGACCTGATTTATTATCTGATCCGCCCTGGGCAGCTGTGGCAACAGCAAACCAATAAACTTCATTTTCAGAAATAGGTGACAAGCCAAAACGCATCCCTTTGCCCCATGCTTCAAATGCTGATGATTTAAATACATCAGGTACTTGCGTCATGGCAATACCTCTCCAACTAGTCTGACCTGAATACCTGAGCTGACTTTCAGGAAAAACTTTAGATCTTACTTTTGATTTTAGTCCATCAGCCGCCAAAAGCATATCACATTTTATGACCTCTCCATTCTCAAATTCAACAATTACCTTATCATTATCTTCACGATGATTTCTATAGGAAAAGTTTAGTTTTAAGGAATCTGCAGGCAGTGCATTGGCTAATACTTTCTGCAACCTGGCCCTGTGAATGGAGGATATTTTACTTCCTGTAATTTCATAAATGAACCCTGCAGCGGTATTTCGTACAGGTTTTAATTTATCATTTGTAATATCTACTTTATTCACCAGATAACTATTTCTTCTAATCTCATCTCCTACGCCTGCCCAATCAAGAACTTTCATGGCATTTGGCTGCATCCATATTCCTGCACCTACTTCACTTAATTGTGGAGCTTGTTCATATACAGTACAGGCATAACCAAGTTTATGTAGGCATATCGCCGTGGTCAATCCTGTAATCCCTCCTCCAATAATTGCAATTTGCATGTGTGGGTAATAGTTTAAAGTTCAAAGTTAAAAGTTTAAAGATAAATGTTTAAAGGTTAAAGTATTAGCATCTTTAAAAAAATAATTGATAACAGCCCTGAAAAACGAAATGCGGCTTTACAGGTTTATATTTCAGGAGTATTACAAATCAGGGAATCTGATAATAAAGAGGTTTGAAAAATGAAAACAGAGCAGTTTATGTCCAGTAACGAAAACCTTGTAAAAACACTTATTGATTGTGCAAGGGTGTGTAAAATGTGTGCTGCTTCCTGTCTTGAGGAAGGCAACATAGAAATGCTATCGGATTGTATAAAAACCGATCTGGACTGCGCAACAATTTGTCTTGCAACGGCAGAATTACTACAGCGTAATTCCAAAATTGCACAAAGACAAATTGAAGTATGTGCTGAAATATGCAGATTATGTGCAGAAGAATGCGAGAAACATGCGGGTAACATGAAACATTGTAAGGTTTGTGCAGAAACCTGCAGAGCTTGTGAAGAAGAATGTCTGGCGCATGTATAATTAAACAAAAGAAAACTTAAAGAATCTGTTTCTGAGCAGGAAACAGATTCTTTACATTTTTTATATACCTGACAGAATAAATGGGATCGTATAAGGAAAACAAAAAACGACATATTTTTTTAAGGCGCTTCACCAGATTAATGGAGATGCCTATGATCGTCCTTGGATTTTTATGGATCATTTTATTGATTATTGAATTTATTTACGGTCAAATAAATATTCTCAGTACTGCAGGTCTGGTCATCTGGGGAATTTTCATCGTAGACTTTATAATACGATTTATAGTTGCGCCAAAGAAAGCTTCTTTTCTGAAAACAAATGTGATCACTATTATTTCATTATTTGTCCCTGCATTCAGAGTATTCAGGATTTTATATGTGCTAAGATTTGCCAGGAGCCTTAGACTGGTAAAAGTTATTGGTAGCCTTAACAGGGGCATAAGAATTCTTACCGCAACTATGCAACGCAGGGCTTTAGGGTATGTCGTTGCAATCACATTACTGGTTTTGTTTGTAGGAGCCGCAGGCATGCATGCATTTGAAAGACATGTAAATCCGGGAATGGAAACCTATGTTTCATCTTTATGGTGGACGGGCATGATCCTTACAACTATGGGCTCGGACTTTTGGCCTGTAACTCTGGAAGGAAGGATCTTATGTTTCCTGATGGCAGTATATGCATTTGCTGTATTCGGTTATGTTACAGCAAGCATCGCTTCATTCTTTATTGAGTCAGATGCCCAGCATGAGGGCTCTGAATTAGCAGGTGCCAAACAAATTGAATCTCTGAGAAAAGAAATTCAGGAGCTTAAAGAGTTGATTAAAGCTACCAAAAAATAACAATCTTCCTTTTGGCAGGTTATTTTCTGATACCACCACTCCATTGAAAAATAATGGAAAAATTTTTCTTCGATAGCTGGGCAAGTATTTTCAGGACCTTTACAATTAGCATAGGTGCATATTTCGGACTGATTCTTCTTTTAAGAATTTCAGGAAAAAGGACCTTGTCTAAAATGAATGCATTTGATTTTATTGTAACTGTTGCACTGGGATCTACCCTAGCGGCTGTAATACTTAATAAAAATGTGGCTCTAGCAGATGGACTTTTAGGGTTGGCGTTGCTGATTTTATTTCAATACATCATTACCAAATTATCTGTCAAATCAGAAAACATAAGTAATCTGGTAAAATCAACACCATCATTGCTATTTTACAAAGGCAAATATCTGCATGAACCAATGCAAAAAGAACGTGTTACCCAACAGGAAATAATTGCAGCAATAAGACAAAGCGGAGCTGACAGCTTAGACTCTATAGATGCTGTAATTCTGGAAACTGATGGAAGCTTAAGCATCATAAAAAATATAAGCGGAGATGATAAAATACTTTCCGGGGTAAAAAAATAATAAGATTCTAAATTCTTATACATGTTCGATAATATCTACAAAAAAGCTTATACACTTTTTAGTAAAATAAAAGAAAAGATAGTCTTCCTGCCTACTATCATTAGTATTGGGGCATTCTGCCTTGGCTTATTATTAATTACATTCAGAGACACAGAAATAGAGAATTTTTTTACAAAAACACCTCTTGTAAAAATCCACGAATTAGACACGCTCAGAGAAATTCTCTCAACCTTCCTTATGAGCTTAATTTCTATTACCATCTTTAGCTTTTCTATGGTGATGCTGGTATTAAATCAGGCCGCTTCTCATTACTCACCTAAACTACTGAACTGGCTGGTAGGACAAAAAAAATATCAATTTATATTGGGTATGTATTTAGGCACCATTGTTTTTACAATTTTATTGCTAATTCAGATACCGGAGGACACCGATTTTAAACCTTTATTCCATTTTGCTGTGGTATTAAATGCTGCACTTACATTCTATTGTATAACACTTTTCGTCAAATTTATAAGTAATGTATCAGATGATATTCAGGTTTCTAACATTGTGGAAAATATCTATAAAAAAACAAGAAAAAGAATAGACGAAGAATCCGGCAATAGTGATGATTTTATGGCTTTTGATATCGACGCTGAAAACTGGTTCGAATTTTCATGCAACGATTCCGGATACCTCCAGAAAGTAACTTATGAAGGATTAACTGACACTTTAAGAAAACACAATCTTAAGATGATTATTCTTCAAAAATTCGGCCAATTTTATATTACAAAAAATCCTCTTTATAAATTAAATAAATACGTCACTGATAAAAGCATTATAGATTCTATTAATGCTAATTTTGTATTTTACCCGGGGGAAAATATAAGGGAACTCAGCATGTATGGATTCAGACAACTATCTGATATTGCAGTCAAAGCTATGAGTACAGGGATAAACGATCCGGGAACAGCAAATATTTGCATAGATCACCTTTTTGATCTTCTTTCATATAAGATGGGAAAAAAGGATTTAAACGTGATACTTGACAATAACGGTACCCCTCGTATATTGCTTAACACTTATTCCGTCTCAGAAATAATCAGAATATGTTTTACTCCGGTTTTAAATTATACCAGTAATGATATTTCCATATTAAAAAATTTTATTTTGAGCCTGAACAAGCTAAGTTATGTTGACCAATACAAGGTATATTATAATGACTTAAATCAGCTATTCGCAGAAGTCTTATTAAATATAGAACACCAGAAAGACAAACCTTATTTTTATACTTATTTACAGAATAGTCTTAAAGAATTAAAAGAATCAGAAGGCAATTATTTTAACATAAAGTAACATATATATGCATCCCATAACCTTATACACAAAAAAAATTAAATTAAACTTTAACAAGGATTCGGTTGCCATAACTGATCTGGAAGAAGTAATCAATGAAATCAGCAAAGATTATATAATTCTGGATAACCACCCTACAGTAGTTACCGACGGAGAATATCATTATGTTACTTTCCGGACAGGCAAAAAAAAGGAATCCAAAAGTATCGGATTCCATTTCAGCAAAAAATAAACGTGTAAACCAAATTTGCTGTATAAGCCCTGAGTTTTTTTACTCAAACATAATATCATCTATGTAGATAGAAAAACTCTGCCCTATTCCACCGGAATAAATGGTAAACCCTGAGCGGATACATCTGAGGTCTGCTTTGGATATATCTATTTCATACTTTTTCCATTGTGTAGTTAAGAATATTTTGCTGGATTTTTTGTCTGTATCATAATATGGTTTGTCTTTACCTATCAGGCCAAATCCAAAAGTACCTACTACCTCATCTGAACTTGCCTTTGCCCAAAAGGTCATCTTTTTTGCACCGGTAAGGTTATATCCTCCCGGTCTGTCTCCCCAATCATCCGGTGGATCAACCAAACCAAGGCCAAACCACCCCCCGGTGTGGTCATAAGTAATTTTGATCGCTGACATTCCTGAATGAACAGATTCACGAAAGTTCATATCAACTTTCAAATATTTAATATCCCCCATATACGCTGTGGGTATGTATGGAAGGTTTTTATCATCTTTATAAACATAGAATGGAAGGTCAACCTTTGCTCCGGGAATCAGGTTATCCGATTTAGGATTCCTAATAAGGATGGAAGAATGTGCTATACCAATATTATTATAACTGTCTTTCACAAATACATAAACCTTAATTCCTCCGTTTTCTTCCGGTAATTTAATCTCATAACCATCTTTCAAATTGCCTCTGAATTCAAGTTTATTGATCTGATCTCTCCTTGCCCTGCCTCCTGTTCTTTGATTGTAATGAAAACTAATATCAAGTTCATCATTTTCTTTATCAGATACAGAAAGTTTTACAGGTATCCATGAACCGGCAGGCAAAGCGGTATCCTGTACTGTAAAGGAATTAATTTCCGGTACATTATTAACAGGCTTTTTACCTGTAAACGCTTCTCTTGTTGCCCAATAAGCAGGACGGTATGCACCATCATACTTCATTAGCAGCCATACTGCACCGAAGTTCTTTCCACTTTCATAATGAAATACATATACACCTAAACAATTAGGCTTTGATTTTATCCAGTCTTTATAGCCCTTTGCAATTACATCATATTTTTCCCTATCTCCCGGCTCGGTTCTTACTCCATTTTTATCTTCTTTAGCATCCCATTCACCACTAACTCCATATTCTGTTATCACATAAGGTTTGTCAATGCCAAGTTTACTTAATTCATCGGGGATCTGATTCGAACCGCCTCCATATACATTGACACCATATACGTCTATAGAAGGCGCATATTCTTTCCACCACTTGAAGGCAAAATTCCAGGCATCCACAGATGCAACCGGATGATCCGCATCTATTCTTTTAATTTCACTGCAAACTTTTTCTAAAAATTGCGAATACTCCTTTTTCTCCTGATCAGTGGCAATATTAAGAATTACTTCATTCCCCACACCCCACCATAATACTGCAGGATGGTTTTTGTATTTATTGACTGTCTCTATTGCTCCTTTATACATATCATCCATTCCTTTCTTATCCTGGAGATAATTAAAACTGTCATCTCCTTCCATACCAGGTCTTCCATGACGTAGCCATATACCGACCATTACCTTTATGCCATAAGCATGGGCACTGTCAAGTAATACTTTGGTCTCATCGTTCGTTCCCCAGGTACGTATAGTATTTACACCCAAAAACTGAAGTTCTTTCAAATACTGACCAATGGTTTTTTTATTCCAGTCTCCATGAAAAGTTACTCCCCTAACATCAAAAGCCTTTTCATCTACATAAAGCTTCCAACCATTTCCCTCTTTTTTCACTGTGGTTTTTGAAAAGCCAGGAAGTGTTAACAGGATTAAAATAAAAATTAGAACTATGCGCATATATAATGAATGTTGAATGTTGAATGTCATTTGAATAATAAAAATGTAATTAAATTATTCGGCTTTTATCAATTTAAATAAATTTACTTCCTCCCCACTGCTGATTACCACCTGATAAATGCCAGGTTCAAGTTCTTCTCCGAATTTTAATTCGGCTGAGGTTATACTTTCTTTAACTATTAATACCCTGCCTTGCATATCTGCAATTTTTAAGGACGCCATTTTTCCTTCCTGAAGTTTTAATGTTGTACTTTGAGTAAACGGATTTGGAAAAATTAAATTTTCATTGGTTGAAGTTGAGGAATAGGAATTGCCGGATATAACAGGAACCGGACAAGGCTCACCAATACCTATCCAATCAATATCAATTGTTCCGCTATAGAAACTATTATATGTAGCATTTGTCCCTGTATGAGGATAACTGTGAAATCCGGGATTGAAAGAAAATGCCAGACGATTAATATTGGTACTATCCAACATGCCCGGATTACCACTATGGTAATTTCTGAATAAGCCCGCATAATTAATAGTAAACGTCTGGTATTGCTGCGTCAACTCAAGATTATAAGTGCTTATGTTATCAATAGCCCTTCCGTTGGCATCCATCAGTGAAAGTCTGAGTAAACAGTTAGAGGATGCTTTTGCTCTTATCCTGACTATAGGTTTGAATGTCGTGCATTTAAAATTCACAGCAGAAGCAATAGAACCGTTATTCAGAGTGTAAGTAAAGCTATCCCATTCTCCATGTCCTGTAGTTGAAATAGTCCATGCATTTCCTGACTCGGTATGTGTAAAGGCACTTGTGGGAGGTGTTATCCAGTTTACAATACCATTATTAAAATGATCCTGGAAAATACATGTGGTGGGTGCATCGGATATTTGAATATAATCGGTTTTGGTTTTTGTATTAGATCCGTTAGCATTGGACACTGTCAGGTTCACCGTTTTATTTCCTCCTGTGCTGTAGGAAACCGTATGAGGACCTGCACCTGTTGCAGTAGACGGATTGGCACCGGTGCCAAAGTTCCAGCTATAGGTATCACCACCGGTTTTATTAGTAGTTTCATCTGAGAAAACAATTTGGTTTCCAGTACAGGAGGAAGTCATATTCGCAGAGAAGTCTGCATCGGGTGGTAATAAATTTATCAGCGTAGTAGCAAAGTAGTTGATGTTAAAACCACCTGCAGTGAAATCAAATCTTAATAGATTTTCACCTGCTGGAAGTATTACATCGTCCACTACTACATCTTTCCATGTTTGCCAGCCTCCTGATGGAGTAATGGTTACATTTGACTTAATAATATTACCGTTCAATTTTATATTTAAACTTCCCGTTGCAGTCTGACCTGCTACCCTGAAAGTAAATTTATAGTTTCCTGTAGATGAAACATTCACGATATATTCATTCCAGTCACCGGGATCGGTCCATCCGACATTTTGTCCACCTCCTGCATCAGTGGTGGGCTCCAGACCGGTACCTCTTCTGCGATAATGCCTCTCTGCTTCAATTTTACCCGGAATAGTATTTTTAGGTCCGTAAGAAGCATTTACATATGCAGTCCCTAATGTTGTCAATGTTCCATTCGCTCCTAATAAATTTACAGTGGAGTTTGAAGTGCTTCTTCCGGTAAACCATGAATATCTGTAAATATCAGGATCATTTTCATAAGCATTTACTACATTGTTAAGGTAATTGACCTTGTTTGTTGTTGAAACATTTGGATCCCACAAAGCAAATTCGGTGACCCAGATGGGGCGATTATATTTTTTCAGATTATTTGTAAGCGCTATCGCACCACCGGAAGTCGGTTCATAAGTATGGAATGCTATATGATCAACTTTACAAGTAGGACAAGCGGCAAAAAAATCATCATGCCATTTAATAGGGTCAGTATATCCGTCAAGGCATACCGAACCTCCGCAATATGCCGGAGATGCGCTTACTATTTCAAGATTCCTGGCTGCCGCCACCTGCTCTATTCTCCACCACACAGTTGCCGCATATTGAGGAGTCATATTGGCTTCAACAGTAAAGTTGGGTTCGTTGTAGGCAAGAATGTATTTTGTACCTTGAGGGATATTGGCAATGGCCTGTTGTATGTTGAAATTGTTATTCCAAAACATCGGAACAAACTCTACACCCTGAAAATTACCGCCTAAGGTTCCGTCTGGAGTCGAACTCCAGTTATACCACCAGGAAATCCCCTGAGATAATACAGCCATATCCTGAGCAGAATGATACCCGTAAGCCGAACCTCTTTTCGGACTAACCTGAGCTGAAGCCTCAACTGTAATCAGGACAAATAATATAATTGCCAGGTGTCTTAATGTTTTCATATCCTTTCGATTTTTTGATTTCAGTGCGAACTACAATCAAAAAAGAGTTAAAATCGGAATGACACAATTTTTTAAGCTAATTTTAACATTTAATACCAGATAAAAATCATTCTAAAACATACAAATCTATGTTTAGATAACAATATAATTATTTGATTATAAAATAAATAAACCTTAAGCGCAGAACCTCATCCCATTTAGGTATAACCAATTTACTTTCAAAATAAATATTAGATTTTCTAACTATTTGGTCACATTCGGGTTTTAAGGTAAATCTAAAACCATATTTTTTCTTAAGACTTCCATTCCTGCTTAGTATTGTGATTCATGAGTAATCAGATTATAAAAAATAATCATCTTTCTGCATTTGTACATTTTATTACGGAGTCATATGCTGATGAGTTTGTTAGTTCACTAACAACTGAGCTTAAAACTTCTTCATTGGACTTTATTAATAAATATGACCCGGATTACTTGAACAATCTGGATTCAATAATGAAAGATGCTGTACTACAGCAGTTGAGGGCAATGTCTCAGAACCTCGAGGAATCTTACCTGCTGGTTCAAATTTTAAATGCAGGGAATCTTCAAGGAATAAATAGCAATGATCTTACCTTGAAGGATATTACAAAAGGATTCAGCCTATTTAAAACCACTTTAAATAAATTTATACCCCGCTTCACCCAGGATCCCGGGCAAATCATTGCAATAATTGAAGAATCAGAAGCTTACTTTTGTTGGCTGCAGAATTACATATTGTCAGAGCTTTACAATATTTATCCTCAGGATTTAAGGACAGCATCTGAACTAAATAAGCAACTCAAACAACTTCAAGATTATAACCAGGCTTTGATCGACAATGCAATTGATAGAATTGTAGCCTTTGACCGTAATATGATCATTACTGCCTGGAATAAATCAATGGAATCTACAGGCATTCCTAAAAGTGAAGCATTGGGAAAATACTACTATGATATTTTCCCAATGTACCAAGGAAATGACCATTGGTTGGAAGAAGTATGGAAAGGAAACAAAGTGATCCTGAAAGACCAGCCGGCCAGAAAATTCTCAGGTTTTTACGATGCAGAAATAATCCCTTTATTTGATGAAAAAGGCCAGGTTACTGGAGCATTCTCATTCAGCAGAGATGTTACGGAAAGAAAATACAACCAGGATAAACTAAAAGAACAGGAAAAATTTATCAGGGAAATAGCAGATGGTTCCCCCTCCCTGATATATGTGTACGATTTCCAACTCAATAAATTTGTTTTTGGTAACAAAACACTCATTGAATTTTTTGGGGTTTCAGAAACTGAATTTTACGAACGGGGAACTGAAATTGCTACTTCGGTTATTCATCCCGATGACTTCCCGATAATCATTGAAAGACAAAAAAAATATCAAAATTCTACGCTTGAAGAAAGTCATTATATAGAATACAGAAATAAAAATAAAAATGGAGAATGGAGATGGCTGGCGAACACATCAAGGATTTTTAAAAAAACAGTAGATGGGAAAATATGGCAGGTTTTGGGAATAGCACTCGATATCACGGACGTGCGTCAAACCCAACTTGAGCTAAATGAGCTTAACGCAGAGCTTGAATTAAGAGTGGAAGAAAGAAGTAGAAAAGTTTTGGAAACTGAACAACGCTTCAAATTCCTTGCAGAGTCAATTCCGGCTATTTCATGGTCCGGAAGCCCGGAGGCGAAAATCACGTACATGAGTCGAAAGTGGGAAGAATATACAGGCATTCCGGTAGAAATGTGTAATGACAAATACCTGGAACCTATTCACCCCGATGAAAGAGAGAGAGTCATACAGAAAATGGAAGAATCTAAAACCACAGGTATCCCTTTCTCAGAAGAATTCCGATTGGAAGATAGGTATGGTAATTATAGGTGGATGTTATGTCAGGCCAATTGTATGCGTAATGAATCAGGAGACATAGTCCAATGGTTTGGTACTTTCACCGACATCCATGACCATAAGATTATTGAGGATGAATTAAAACTCAGCAGACAACGACTTGAAGCAATTATTGAAGCTATTCCGGGAATGGCATGGACATCCCTTCCTGATGGGACAGTGAATTATTTGAATAAGGCATGGTATGAATTTACCGGTACCAAAAGTATTGAAGGTTGGAGATGGGAGGATCACATTGCACCCGTAGATTTTGATAGAACTGCAGCCCGCTGGGTACATTCACTTCAAACCGGAGAGTTTTATGAAATAGAATATCGTTGGAAAAGACATGATGGTCAACTAAGATGGATGCTTGGAAGAGCCAATCCAATTCGAAATTCAAATGGAGATATCATTTTATGGATCGGACTGGCTTCTGATATACAAGCTCAAAAAGAATCAGAAGAAAAATTTAAGTTTCTTGCAGAGACCGTACCTCATTTTACATGGACAGCTGAAAAGAATGGTGATGTAGATTATTTCAATCGTCAATGGTTAGATTACACGGGTTTAACTCCTGAAGAATCCTACAAAAACGGCTGGACAAAAGCTATCCATCCTGAAGATCTGGAGAATGCTGCGGCCCTTTGGAGTAATGCCATAATTAAAAAGCAGGAGGTAAATGCACAGTTCAGATTCAGAAATACAATTGGCGAATACAGATGGTTTTTGGTGAAGGGAGTTCCCATGAAAGACGAATTCGGCAATGTTGTAAAATGGTTTGGAACCTGCACAGATATACATCAGCAAATTTTGGATAACAAAGAACTGGAGTATAAAAATGAAGAGCTCACAAAGATCAATAACGATCTGGATAATTTTATATATACCGCTTCTCATGACTTAAAAGCTCCGGTATCTAACATTGAAGGCCTTATGTATACACTATTAGAAACGGTCAATACGGATGTTGCGGTTTCTGAAGAATTTAATCTCGTCACCAATATGATGTTTCAGTCAGTCCAAAGGTTTAAAGATACCATTCAGGATCTTACTGATATATCCAAAGCACAAAAAAGCGGGAACGATGAATGTGAAAAATTAGAAGTAAATACTATAATCACAGATGTACAGGAAAGTATTCAGAAAGAAATAAAAGAATCTTGTGCCGAAATTATCATCAATACTAATACATGCCGGTATATTTATTTTTCAAGAAAAAATTTCAGAAGTGTTGTCTATAATCTTCTTAATAATGCCATTAAATACCGCAGTCCGGAAAGGACACTGGTGATAAATATCAAAACATACATTGTTGATGACTATTCAGTTTTTGAAATCAGTGATAATGGTTTAGGTATAAACCAGGAATATCAAACCAGGATTTTTGAAATGTTCAAACGCTTGCATGATCATGTTGATGGATCCGGTATCGGACTATACATAGTTAAAAGAATTATTGACAATGCTGGTGGTAAAATAGAAGTAGAAAGCGCTGAAGGACTGGGAACAACCTTTCGGGTATTTTTAAAAACAAGGAATAATAAACCATTTCATTTGAATTACATAACATAATCGCCTGAAATTAAGCACATTAATATTTATTTAAAAGTTATCCACAACCCAAAATCGTAAAAACACGTATTATGCCAGAACAGCCTTTTCCTTAACATAAAAAGAAGAAGCTTATGAAAAATCTGGTATTATTTAGCATTATCTTATTGTCGTTTATCAGTGCTTACGCACAAAACGGACAACAATCTCTCAATATATACAAGGTGACAGGCCTTAATGGAGTAAAGCTAAGAGAAGTACCATCTCCCAATGGTCAAATGATCACCACCATTCCTACAGACCAGGAAGTGATGGTATTAGGTCAAGTAAATCAGGAATGGTTTAAAGTTCGTTATAACGGACGAATAGGCTTTGCTCCGGTTGCATATTTCAAAAAAGTTGAAAAAGCTGTTGAAACAACCAAAACTCCTGAATCTACCGATAATCCTGGTAAAGAAGATAAAAAGTCTTCAAAGAAAAAGAAAAATAAAGATAAAGAGAAGCACGATACTGCTGCATCGAACAAACATTAAAATTTAAGAGGTAAGAGTGAGGAGTGCGATGAACCTACCGATATTTACATTTATCTTTGGATTTTTCGGATTTCGAATTTCGGAATTCGAATTTTATTTCGGTACAGTAAAATAAAATCGGGTTTCTTTGTCCTCTGTACTTTCTACCCAAACCCTTCCCCCCTGCTCCTCTACTAATTGTTTAACTATAGATAATCCTAAACCATGGCTATCTACATTTTTTAAATCATGAGCAGTCTCATAAGTTTTAAATAAATTATTTAATTTTTCTTGACGAATACCCATACCATTATCAGTTACAAATATGATGTACTCCTTATCATTTTCCTGACATCCTATTTTTATTATTGGTTCTTGTTTATTGTTAAATTTTATTGCATTGCTTAACAGATTTTGCATAATCTGCTTGATTGAAACTTTATGGACTTTTACAACCGGCAAATCATGCTTAATAAATATATGAAATCTTGATTCAGGCTTTAACATAGAAACAACTTCATTAGTAACTTCTACCATATCTATATATTCTTTCCTTTTGATTTTTTCTTTGGCTGTGATCAACAAATTAGTGGTCATCTCACGCATATCAGCTAAAGAAACTTTTAACATATTCAATATTGAAATACCCTGTTGGTCTAAAGGTTTGTTATTATATTCTGTTTCAAAAATATGTACAATACTTTCACTATTATTAAGTGGTGCTTTCAAGTCATGTGATATTACATGAGCATATCTGTCCAGCTGTTCAATTTTTTTCTCTATAGTATCAGCCATGGAATTAAAAGAATCAGCAAGATAATTTAATTCCACCAAGCCGGTTTTAGTATTCGCTCTTGCAGCATAATTCCCTTCCTTAAATTTTTTAGCCGTATAAGAAAGTGATTCAAATGGTTTAGAATAATAAGATCCGGCAACAAATGCCACTATAAGAGAGATAAGGATTGCAAAAAAGTTAAATACTATAAGAAGTTTGATTAACCTGTTAACAGGTTCCATAGCCTCTGCAACATCTATTTTAGTTATGATAATCCAACCTGCATCTTCAATAAATCTTCCCCATGCTATTACCGGAACTCCTCTGTAATCATTTGCAAAAACCAAAGTATCTGTTCTGGAATAAACAATTTTATACGCCGCGGTATTCGAGTCACTTGGTGACAGGTATCTTTTTAACCCGGCATCAGGATCATGCCTCAAGCTGGTAAGAAATAGTATGCTATCAGGATATATTTTTGCAATAACCGTCTCCCCTGTATTTCTTAATCCGGAATAGTCATTGCTAATGGATAATATTTCTTCCGAAATGCGGTCAATAATAGTAATTCCTATCAAAGAATCTTGATAAAAAATGGGAGACGACAGAAACAGATTAAACCTTCCTTCCTCATCGAGATGTGCACCATCCAAATATTTCTTCCCTTGCTTCGCAACTAAAAATGCCTCATGGTTTGACCAGTCCGAACCTATATACTTATCAGGATGGGATGATCCTACCACTATTCCCTCAGTATTCAGAAAATGTATTTTATAAAAACTTGGAATATTCTCAGTATATCTCACACCGAGCGACGATAATCTTTGTTTATAAATTGTATCATCGGTATTTTTTAAAAGGATAAGGTTTTCAATAACCTGCGGATTAGTTGACGGAAATGCAGCAAGTTCTTTTCTGGACATAATAATTCCTTCCATCCTGTTCTCCTTCGCTTTGGAAACACTTTCAAGCTGGAACACGATCTCCTTTATTATTTCTTCTTTTTGACTCCTGTAGATAAAAAAACTCAATAAAAGTGTAGTTATCAAAACAGTAATCAATAGCAGAATAAATTGCTGGTATTTAAACTTCATTTGCGGGTGATAAAAGTTGCTTTATGAAACATCATAAAGAAAATGTAACAATACCTGTATAATAACCAAAACTGAAAATCGGGAAATTAGTTTATGACTAATTCACAGCGGTTTTTAATGGATTTTTCTGTGAATTGTGTTAATTATTTTTTCAGCTGAAACATTTACCGAACCTGGCGGTTACGGTGAAAAATATAATATGGACTTCAGGAATTTGTTTAAATTTTACATACTCACAAGGCTATTCAGAGGAGGATATGGAAAAGGGGGATGTGGTTGTCTATCTCTGATAATTATCGGGCTTATCTTATATTTCCTGTTAGGTGGATTTATTACAAAATAAATAGAGGCTATCAAAAGTAAAATCTCCTTTGATAGCCTCATGCCATTAATATTTTATTAGCTCAAAACTCTGAACTTTATCTTCAGAAATAATTTTACCTATATAATATCCTTTAGTTATATTCTCTCCAAACTCTACCTTCATACCGTTGATCACTTCTGACATTATCTCTCTACCATTCAAATCTGTGATTGAAAGTATAGCATTTGTTAATTGATGATCAGCTTCCAATACAAACCGATCCTGTGAAGGGTTAGGATAAAGATTCATACCAAATCCTCCTGCTTTAGAAATACCACTTACATTTCCTATCTTGATATAACCTATGTTGAATCCTGCCGACACAATATGTAGCCTTAACTCATGGTTTCCAGCAGGGAAGTATACATTTTCAATAGTTGTTGTTTCATAGGTATTCCAACCACCTGTAGATGGTGGAACCAGGTCTGTAGTGATTGCTGTTCCATTTAATTCAAGCCTATAAGCACCGGTAAATCCTGCAGCATTTGGTGTTGCAGTTCTGAACTCCACAGGATAGGACCCTGCTTCTGTCACAGTTACTGAAAATGCAAGCCATTCTCCTGCTGCAGTCCATCCTATCGTATAGTTTCCGTTTGATCCACCTATGTCAACATCCTCATCACGATATGCCCCACCGGAATTTCCGGGAGAAGTGTCATGATAACCTTGTCCTGGCCCACCTTCATCATATCTCTCCACGAGGATTATTCCGGGTATTTGTTGTCTTACCCCCTCAAATGGACCTTTGACCAATATTGTTAAACTGGCATTATAACTTATGACTGAATCTGTCCCTGAATAAACAATGGCTCTGTAAACAGCCTCATCAGACGTATTTACATTGGAAAGCGTCAGATTCGCAGAAGTTGCTCCGGGAATATTAACACCGTTCTTCTGCCATTGATATTGAAGATTCTCTCCGGAAGCAAAAAGGTTAAAAGTAGCAGACTGACCAATCTGAGCCTTTCTTGAGCTCGGGTGAAATAAAATAGCGGGGGAATTTTTACCGGAGCTTATAATAGCTTGTATTCCTCCCAGCAGATATGCAAGCGGAGCATTCCAATTGATGGCAATTTCATTAGTGGAATAACTACAGTAAAGATCTGCATATGACATGGCCGGCTGGCTCGATGGGTAAGTACAACCATCTTGTTGACCGTTATGAGGACCGCCGGCAATTAAACCCGGAACCGGACGGCCAAGATTATAACCTACAGACATCCTATGGTGAATATTTTTAGGCGATTTTGACCCATAACCGGTAACAAAGCAATATCCTGTTGGATTTCTTCCAAGCAGATAATCAAGATTGGACAGTGCTGCCTTTAAGAAGTTTTCATCGTCCGTCAGATGATATGCATTTAATAACATCATTCCCTGATTTGCTGCAATACCATTACTCCCCCATATAAAATTCCAGGAGCTATTACCCATTACAACTCTGTATGCTGAATTCATATAGGTATTGTAAAGCCCGTTACAAAAACTAATATATTTATTTCTCGCATTGGTTCTATCTGCTACAGGTATTGAATCAAGATGATGAGCTATGGATATCCAGGCAAGGCCAGTGACAGTAGCCCAGTCTGGCACAGATATACTACTTCCGGGAATATTGTAATGATTGTAATACTGAATATCACTGGTAGTAATAAATAATTCAGTAGCGGCCCAAATGAATTCATCGTTGAAATTTGCATCATCATAAGCACCGGTTCTAATATCTTCGGGCTGTACATATCTTCTGCTTGGATTTGCTCTTGCCCAATTATAAGCTGCTATGGCCGCATCTATACATTGTTGAGCTTGTCCTGGTCTCTCTGCTTCAAATTTCTTCAATATCCTTCCTGCTACTGCCATTACTGCTGCAAAATTTAAAGCCGCATTAGTACTTTTTTGTACTACATATCGTTCAGCAGTATTTTGATGAGGAAGCACTGAAGCTCCAAAAGTTTTTGTAGTCAGCTTATGATATACTCCTCCGTCATTTGGATCCTGCATCGTAAGCATCCAATCAACATTCCATAATGCTTCATCCAATACATCCGGTATAGTATTCCCGCTTTCCGGTATATTAAGGCTTATGTTCTGGAAGTAATCACTGTAATGTTCATACAATGCCAATATGGTATAGGTGCTAATCCCGGAATTCACAACATATTTATTGTAATCTCCTGCATCATACCATCCTTTAGGACTGGAGATAACAAAATTTTCAGGTCTCTCCGCAGTAGCTGCCGAAGCATGGACGTATACCTGATTATCCGGGTGACCCAATGGTCTTGCAAAAATATTTCCGTGCTGGCTGGTGATCTGCTGTGAAGCTCTGTTATAAAAAAAACCCCTTAAAGCTCCTTTCATTATACTTAAATGCACATTATCAGTGACATCAAATATTTCTGAAGTAAAATTTCCACATCTTATGCGAAACCTCCCTGACTGATTAAAGGAAGAAAAATCAAAGATTTTTACATTTTCATTAGAATAGGTCCATACTTTCGCTGAGGATAATCCACCTGAATAAACAACGGTACTATTATCGGCGGATACAATCTCCGCATTGCCGGTGGCTTCACCCGGAACCACAGCAAGTTTTTCTCCCGAAGGGTAAAATCCGATTTGATTTAATCTGATCTGTTGTGAATAACTAATCTGACAAAAAACTGTAAAAAGGATCACCAATAAAGCTTGCTTCATAATATTGAATTTTGAATTGTAACTGTAACCTGGCATTAAATCATGGGGCAAGATGGCTTACGTGAATTCGAATCCCACCGTTGATATCATGCAAGGTATTTCCTATTTATTCTGCAATTTCATCAAAAATAAGTACAAGTGCAAGTGCTTAAAGATTGTAATTTCTTATTTTTCAATTAGTTAAATCATAGTTTAAGGCGTTTTAGGCACAAAACATCAGGGTTTAAAACATATATTTTCAGGGCTATTTAATGATAGATTGTCAATACTTGAGGCACTATAGACTTGGTGGATTTTTTTTAAAATTTAGCCTGATTCGTCAAAAAAGTTGTAAAACTTTGAAATACTACAGCTAATTTATGATCGCGGGAACTCATCCAGGATTATTTATATTATATTTGCACCCTAATTCATATTTCTACACACTTCAAAAGTATTTTCATGATTTCAGTTGATGGCGTAACGGTAGAGTTCAATGGTTCAGCCCTTTTCAGTGACATAACGTTTAATATTAATGAAAATGACCGGATTGCCCTTATGGGTAAAAACGGTGCCGGAAAGTCCACCCTTTTAAAAATAATTGCCGGAGTAAATAAACCAACTAAGGGAAAGGTTTCTGCTCCTAAAGAGGCTATAATTGCCTATCTGCCCCAACATCTACTTACAAAAGACGATTGCACTGTTTTCCAGGAAACATCCAAAGCTTTCGGTAAAATCCTGAATATGAAAAACAGGATGGATGAACTCAATAAACAACTTGAAACCCGTACAGATTATGAATCTGACGAGTACATGAAAATCATTGAAGAGGTCTCTGAGCTAAGTGAAAAGTATTATTCCATAGAAGAGGTGAATTTTGATGCCGAAGTGGAAAAAACATTAATGGGTTTAGGATTTTTAAGATCGGATCTTACCAGACCAACCGGCGAATTCAGTGGTGGGTGGAGAATGAGGATAGAACTTGCCAAAATACTTCTCCAAAAACCTGACCTTATCCTGTTGGATGAGCCTACCAATCACCTGGATATTGAATCAGTGCAATGGCTTGAAGATTTTCTTGTTAATAATTCAAAAGCTGTAATAGTAATATCTCACGATAAAGCTTTTGTAGACAACATCACTAACCGCACCATTGAAGTGACAATGGGAAGGATCTATGATTATAAAGTAAACTACAGTCAATATCTTCAATTGAGGAAAGAGAGAAGAGAACAACAGCAGAAGCAATATGAAGATCAGCAGAAACAAATTGCTGAAATCAGAGAATTCATAGAAAGATTTAAAGGTACATATTCGAAAACCTTACAGGTTCAGTCAAGAGTGAAAATGCTGGAAAAAATTGAAATCATAGAAGTTGATGAAGTAGATAATTCAGCACTTAATCTGAAATTCCCTCCTGCACCACGCTCCGGAAATTATCCTGTAATAGTTGAGGGCTTATCTAAAAAATACGGTGATCATACTGTATTTAAAGATGTTTCCCTTATGATTGAACGTGGAGAGAAAGTTGCTTTTGTAGGCAGAAACGGTGAAGGTAAATCTACATTGGTAAAGGCTATTATGGGAGAAATTGATTATGAAGGTAAATGCCAGTTGGGCCATAATGCAATGATAGGTTACTTTGCACAAAACCAGGCTTCCCTGTTGGATGAGGACCTGACAGTCTTCCAGACCATTGATAACATCGCAGTCGGCGATATAAGAACAAAAATCAAAGATATCCTGGGTGCATTTATGTTTTCCGGAGATACTATTGAGAAGAAAGTAAAAGTACTTTCGGGTGGAGAAAAGACAAGGCTTGCGATGATAAAATTGCTACTTACTCCTGTTAATCTGCTCATACTCGATGAGCCAACCAATCACCTTGATATTAAGACCAAAGACATACTTAAAGACGCTCTCAAAGCATTTGATGGTACTTTGATTCTGGTTTCTCACGACAGAGATTTCCTTGACGGCCTGGCCAATAAAGTGTTTGAATTCGGAAACAAGCGAGTGAAAGAACATTTTGAAGACATCAACGGCTTCCTGAGAAATAAGAAGATGGAAAATCTTAAAGAAATTGAAAGAAAAGCATAGCCCAACTCCTGATCGGGATAGTGCATTTATATTTTTTAAAATATTTTAAGGCGTGGTATGGGAATAAATTATTATAGTAAAACCTCCAGGATGTGTAATTCCTTCCCCTGCTCACCGTTATAGGAATAAAATTTTTGTATACTTGAAGTTTTTTAATACATATTATATTTTTCTTAGGCTTTCATTTTTATTATTGTTTTACTCAACTGCTTCAGCACAAAATAATCCCACAGGAAAAGTTACAGGTGTAGTTATAGATTCCCTTACGCATGAACCGGTCATGTATTCTGCCCTGGTGCTCACTAATATGGAAACAGGTAAACCAGTCAACGGTGGTCTGGCAGATGATCTCGGTCAATTTGCATTAGAAAAAATTGCAAAAGGCAATTATATTCTCACCATATCATTCCTTGATTATAAAAGCAGAAGTGTTGATATTATCATAAATGAAGAAGATCAGCATATCCACCTTGGCACAATTCTGCTGTCTGTTGAAAGAAAAAATATTAAAGAGATAATAGTTACCGGCAGAAAGCAATTGATTGAAGAAAAGGTAGACCGTACAGTTTATAATGCTGAAAATGATGAAACCAACAAAGGAGGAGATGCCACAGATGTATTAAGAAAAGTACCAATGCTATCTGTAGATATGGATGGTAATGTAAGTTTACGGGGTAGTCAGAATTTAATGGTTTTAATAAATGGCAAACCAAGTACTATTACTGCCGGAAACCTTGCGGATGCATTACGCCAGATTCCTGCAGAGCTTATCAAATCTGTAGAGGTGATAACCTCCCCTTCTGTTAAATATGATGCGGAAGGTTCTGCAGGAATAATAAATATAGTACTCAAAAAAAATACCCTTGAAGGTCTTACACTAAATATTGATAGCAGTGTGGGATTACGAGGATCTAATCTAGGACTAAACGGCAATTATCGCAAAGGAAAAATGGCATTCTCTCTAGGGGGGTGGGGTCGTGCCGGCTACAACATAAAAGGCAGATATAAAAATACACAAACGATACAGAACCCGGACGGCACTATTTCAGAAAACATTCAAACGGCAAGCACCCGAAACAGAAACATGCATGGAAGGTACCAGCTCGGTTGGGAATATGATATTAATAAAAACAACTTTCTGTCAGCCAACCTTAGATATTCATTTCACAACAATCGTGTTTTTCAGGATAATTTTCTTACTGAAAGTTATAGCAATAAAGTTTTTCAAAATTCCACCCTTCGGGACATAAACAGAAATAACCTTTCCGGTACGATAGACTTAAACCTGAATTATACTCACAATTTTGAAACCCCGCAAAGAGAGTTTTCCATTCTAGGACTGTACAGCCGTAATATCAGAGATGATAATTTCTACAACAACATTATCAATCAGCAGGACAACAGTATTCAAAGCAGACTGAGAAGTCAAAACGATAATTACAATGAAGAAATTGCATTACAGGCCGACTATGCTACCCCAGTAGGAAAATCCCAGATTTTTGAATCTGGAGTAAAATCTATTTGGAGAAATGTAGGCAGCAGATTTACTTACTATACTGCCGGACCTGATGGAGTATTTGTACCAGTAGAAAGACTCGAGCTTAACAATCGATTCAATTATTATCAGAATGTAAATTCAGTTTATTTATCTCATACCATCAGCCTTCCGAAAGGTTTTAGCGCCAAAGGAGGTTTAAGATATGAATATACTATAATCAGCGCATCCTTTAGAGATGGCCAACAGGTAAATATTCCAAGTTATGGCTCATTAATCCCGGGAATCAATCTTTCAAAAAAGCTTAATAATGGAGGAATGATAAAAGCATCTTACAATCGTAGACTTCAAAGACCTTCTTTAAGGTACCTCAATCCTAATATAGAAGCCTCCAATCCATTAGATGTAAGTGTTGGAAACCCATTGCTGGACCCGGAGTTTACCAACAATTATGAATTAGGATACAATACATTTATTGAAAGCAGTTCCTTAAACATAAATGCATTTGTAAGAAACACCAATAATGCGATCCAGCATGTAAGAGATGCAATAGGTGAAGATACTATCAGAACCACCTTTCAGAATATCGGAAAAGAAAGTGCTTACGGGATCGGAGTTTTTACAAATATAAAATTAGGAGAAAAATTAACTGTAAGCGGCAATACTGATATTTACTATGTATTATTAAATAATAATCATCCGAATCCGGCATATAGAGCAAGCAATAGCGGTTTTGTAGTAAGCGGAAGAGTAAACGGAACTTATAAACTGACAGAAGATTGGTCTCTTCAAATTTTTAGTTTTTACCGTGCCAGACAAATTCATCTTCAGGGCTACAGAGGAGGTTTTGGAATGTATAGTCTTAGTCTTAGAAAAGACTTCAAAAACAAGAAAGGTAGCCTTGGGTTCGGCGCAGAAAACTTCTTCCACCCGGGAGGAATTTTGGTGGTGAATGAAGTTAATACGCCCACAATGAATCAACGCAACAAAGACGTGAGGTACAATATGAACTTCAAAGTAAATCTTAGTTATCGTATAGGAAAACTTAGCAACTCCGAAGGCAAACCGAAAAAGAGGAAACGGATAGTCAATGATGACATGAAAGACTCGGGTGGCAATGATGGCAACGAAACCACACCTGTTAACCCACCAACGAAGAGGAATTAGGAATTAAGAATTAAGAATGGCCTAAATATCAACTGCACAATATCTAATATCTAATATCTAATATCTAATATCTAATATCTAATATCTAATATCTAATTTCCAATATCTCCAAACCTCCGCTATTCCATCAACCTCCTCAATATTTTCCCTACATTACTTTTTGGCAGTTGGTCACGGAACACAACATGCTTAGGTACTTTATAGCTGGTGAGGTATTTCTTACAATGTTCTTTTATTTCTTCTTCAGTTAATGAAGGGTCTTTTTTTACAATAAATGCTTTAACTGCTTCAGTAGTTTTTTCATCAGGAACACCTTTCACGCCTGCTTCCAATACCTTAGGATGCATAGATATTACTTCCTCCACTTCGTTAGGATATACATTGAATCCGCTCACCAATACCATTTCTTTCTTTCTATCAACGATTCTGAAGTATCCGTCTTTATCCATTGCTCCCACATCACCGGTTTTCAGCCATTCTCCCTCCATCACCTTGGCAGTTTCATCATTTCGCTGCCAGTAGCCTGCCATTACCTGAGGACCTTTTACATAAATTTCTCCTGGCTCATCAATGGAACAATCTTTTCCATCATCATTTACAATTCTAACTTCAGTACCCGGCAAAGGCAATCCTATACTTCCCAGTTTAATTCTTCCATCAACAGTGTTACAGCATACAACAGGAGAAGTTTCTGTCAAACCATAACCTTCAGCAAGCTTTGTACCAGTCACCTGCTCCCATTTCTCAGCTACCGGTCTTTGCACCGCCATTCCTCCTCCTACTGCAAGTTTCATTGTGGAGAAATTAATAGTTTTAAATTTCTCCTGATTAAGCAAACCATTAAACAATGTGTTTACACCCGTCATAATAGTAAAAGGATATTTCTTTAAATCCTTTATAAAGGCGGGCATATCTTTAGGATTTGTAATAAGTACATTTTTTGCACCATATTTAAGCATCGCCAGCAGATTGCATGTAAGAGCAAATATGTGATAAAGCGGAAGCGGTGTAATAACAACTTCCTGTTTGTCTTTCAGCACCGGCTTAAACCATTCGTAAATCTGAACCATATTCGCAATAATATTTCTGTTGGTAAGCATAGCTCCTTTGCTTACACCGGTAGTACCACCTGTATATTGAAGAAAGCATACATCATCAGGTTTTATTTCAGGCTTTGTCCATTTACCTTCTTTGCCTGCAGCAAGTGCCTTTTTATATTTTATAGCCTGAGGTAACGAATAAGCAGGAACCATTTTTTTTATATACTTCACAACAAAATTTACGATGAAACCTTTTACCCCACCCAAAGCATCACCAATATCTGTAATAATAACAGTTTCTATATTTGTGTTCTTTTGTATGGTCTCCAGTTTATCTGCAAAGTTAGAAAGGATTACAAGCGCTTTTGCTCCTGAATCTTTAAACTGATGCTCCATTTCCCTCTCAGTATATAGTGGATTGGTATTCACTATAATAAGACCTGCTTTGATAGCACCAAATAGGACTATAGGATATTGCAACAAGTTTGGCATCTGAATAGCAATCCTGTCACCTTTTTTAAGGTTTGTATTATTTTGCAAAAATGCTGCGAACTGAGTACTCAAAATATCTACCTCACCAAAAGTGAGTGTCTTTCCCATGTTTACAAAAGCCGGAAGGTCTCTGTATTTATTAATGCAATCTTCATAAAACTCAAGTACACTTCTGAATTTATCAGCATTTATTTCAGGGTTTACCTCTTTTGGGTATTGCTTTATCCAGGGAAAATCAGCCATAGTTTTATATAATGTAAATTGAATGATTCTAAAGTAACAATATTAAATGGTTTTGGCAATTCCGGATTTTTGTGTTTTCTGCGAAAAAAGTATTACTGCAATACCGGTGCCGAACATAATCAGGCTATACACAGCCGGAGCAATTGCCATTTGAGTACTTGCAAGTAAGGTGGTTGCTATGGTTATTGCCAATGTACCGTTTTGTATACCTGCTTCTATTGAAATTGTTAATGATTGTGCTTTATTAAGTTTTAATGCTTTCCCCAGAACAAAACCTACCAGCATAGAACCGACATTTAATGCCAGAGAGGCTAATCCCGCTTCCTTAAAATATCCGACAAAATTTTCTCTTTCTTTCACAATGATACCTGCTATGACAAGAAACAATACAATAGCAGATGCAATACGAACCGGCTTATCCATTTTAAGAGCGAATGAAGGGGATTTAGCATTGATGATCATCCCTATAGTTACAGGAATGATTGTAATTATCAAGATCTGCGCTATAGTTTCCACGACATTTAATTTTATCACTTGATCCTGATGAAGGAAATTTACAAGAGAGAAGTTGATTACAAATGGGATAGTAAGAATAGTAACAAAACTACTCAGTGCGGTAAGGGTAACAGAAAGAGCAGTATCGCCTTTCGAGAGGTGGGTAATCAGATTAGAAGTAGGACCTCCAGGGCAAGCTGCAAGTACCATTATACCAACAGAAATTTCCGGGCGTAATGAAAAGGTGCTTGCAATAAGATATCCGATGACAGGCAAGGCAATTATCTGAGCAGCCAAACCTGTTAACACGGCTTTTGGATATACAGCAATTCTTTTAAAATCAACAACGCTAAGTGACAATCCCATTCCAAGCATTATCACAAATAATGAAGAGGCAAGAAAAATAACAGAGATTTTAGATTCCATTTTTTATTAAGTTTTCAGAATGCAACAATAAGTAAAAATGAAATAATTTACTATTTGCCCTAAATATATTACATGCTGTAAACATGAAAATCATCCGACAAAAAAACAATAAGGATAAAAATAAATTCCGCTCATTATTAAGAAGTTAATGTTAACTAAAATGGTACATACTAAATATAATTTAACCTATATTTTTTATTACAAACCTAATTTTTTTCTAGAAAATCAAATCGTTTTATCATATTTTTTATTAATTAATTACAAAACGGGGCTAAAGTATTTTGGCAATTAGTGAAATGGAAAGAAATTAAACGGGTTATGAATTTTTTCCAAAGTAACCGATTGATAACCAAATTACATATGAAACAATTATACTTCTTTTTGCACAATTTCAGACTTTCGCTCTGGGGTCTGTTATTACTTATTCCGGCCTACAGTTATTCCCAGGTCCCACCTTACCGTCTCTCACCAAGGTGGGTCTTTGGGGATAAAGCATACTTGAATTTTTCTGGCGGTGGAGCTCCTACTCAACCTGCAAGAACCGATAATATTATAGCTTATGAAGGAGCATCTACTTTATGTGATCCTGATATGAATATTATGGTTTATTCTAACAATGTCCGGGTTGCAGGGGAAAATATGACGCCTGTGGCTGGAGTAAATCTTAACAATTCCACTTCTTCAGTACAGGGTCCGGTAATAATTCCTAATCCCACTAACCCTACCACCCAATTTTATATACTAACAGGAAATGCAGAGTCGGTTTATACCGCAGCAGAGCCCTTAGACAATGCACAACAGGGAAACAGAAGATTTAACGGTGCCAAATCCGGAACATCAGTAACTGTAACCACTCCGGGCACATCTCTTGCGACCAATGCCGAAGTAAGAGAATGGTTATATGCCAGCACTGATGGTGATTATGGCTACAGGATTATCACTGCATTTATTCCCGCGAGTGGTAATACTGAATTTTATACCTGGAGAATTCCCACCACAGGTGGTGTTGGAGCAAAAGTTACTTCCAGTTATTCAGGTGGACAAATATGGAATGTTCAATATCAGGGATCAATAAAGGTCAACAGATGTCAAAACAGGATTGCTTTGGTACAAGGGACAGCAGTTGGTGTTTATAATTACGACCGAACCACCGGACAAATAGGCTCAGCTTTATATTTCAACAATGCCGTAAGTGTCGGAGCCGGATCCAAGTTATATGGATGTGAATTCTCTCCCAATGGACAATATTTATACTTTACAACTTTAGGAAAAGGTCCTTTACAACGGTTAAATATTTCGACAAGTACCATTACAAGCATTGGATCGAATGTTTCAGGCACATTACAGGTGGCCCCTGATGGCAATATATACATTGCTAATGGTGAAGATGCAGTAAACAATACAGTGTTAGGCATTATTACAAATCCAGACGGAGGCGGTACTTATAATGCTGCAGGATTAACTCTAGTGAATAGTAGTAGCGTAAGGCTTGGACTTTCTAATATTGCCTGGCTAAATCCTCAAAGACCAACCATCACCGCAAACAATACTTCATGTGGCTCTTATACATTTACTCCTGCATTTCTTACTCATTTTAAAGAAACTGTAGGAATCTCTCAGGCTGTTTGGGACCTTGGCGATGGTACCACCGTAACGAATACCGGTTCAAATGCCTACAATAATGTTACCAGAAATTATACCTCTACAGGTAATAAAAATATTACGGTTACCATGACTGACAATACCTGTAGTCATACTTGGGTGGGAACACTAACCATTAATGTTACCTGCGTTCTTCCGGTAGATCTTATTTCATTTGATGCCTTGACAAATGAAAAACAAACTACTTTATATTGGGCGACTGCAAAAGAATTCAATAACAGTCATTTTGAAATTTTCAAATCGAATGATGGTGTAAACTTTCATTCGATCGGAAAAGTAGGCGGAAAAGGAAATTCAAATACATTATCATATTATACATTTGATGATGAAGAATTGAATACCGGAATTGCATATTATAAACTGATGCAACATGATTATGACGGGAGCTCTGAAGAAAGTAAAATCATTTCTGTAAAACATTCTGATGTAACATTTAAAATCAGTCCTAATCCAAGCAATAAGGAATTTACTATCAGATTTTCAGGAAGGTCTAATGGAAAAATAATAATATATGATCTTCTTGGAAAGGAGTTAGAAAATATTGAAGCAGAAAATATTAACGAATTAAATTTCGGAAATAGTCTACTTCCGGGTACTTATTTAGTAAAATTAATAAATAACGAAAAAATTATTACAGAAAAAGTGATAAAAGAATAACTAGAGGGAACTTTTTTCGTTAATTTGGAAACGAAGGAATTTATTCCTCTCTGCTTACATCGAGCGACGCGGGAGTGCGTCGCTTATTTTTTTATATTGAGTAATAATCAGTTTTTTCGTGCGATAATACTTTAATTACTTTCATCCGCACCATATTAACGAGTATCCTGCTTGCTCTCCATCTGCTTATGTTGGCCAGTTTACAAAATTCTTTCAATGTTATTCTGGAATTTTTTTCAAGAAACTGCAAAAGTATCTTTTCATTTTTTCCAAATGAAATTGCTACCGGTTTTTCTCCTGTATCATTTTTCATGACATCCAGCATTACTTTGCTTGCAAGCAAACACTGATCTTTGACTCTTATATATGCCCACCATTTCCCATCTTCTCCTTTTGCATAGTGAGGCTTTATATTACTCTCCGAAATATTGGCAACTAATATTGCCTTCCCATCTATTATCTCTTCTGAAAATTCAATTTTAACCGGCGGCTTGCATTCGAAATCAGCTGCCCCTTCCAACATGTATTTTTCTTCTTCAGACTTAACCCCGCATATGCCACCATTATCCTTTACTCCTACCAATATTTTGCCACCTTTGGTATTAGCAAATGCCACCAAAGTTTTAGCGATTTTTCTGGCACTGTTAATTGTTTGTTTAAAATCAAGAACTTCACTTTCCCCTTTTTGGATATAATCTCTTAACATAACAATATAAATCTTATTAATTTAAAATGATCCCGGCAGCAAATCTTCCGGTAGAAATACCGGATTTCCTGGCAGAATAAAATTGATTATTATGATCAAAAGTGCATATACCTGCAATTTCTATATTATAGGGTTTTATTCCTCCATTTATTGCCTGAAGGTAATTTAACTTCCACAAATCAAGGTAATATGACTCTCCTGACCTTTCGAGAAATAAATCTATTTGGGTAAACTGTTGATTTATTATTTCAATTAACTCTCCTCCTACTTCATAATTCTTTTTACAAATGGATGGACCTATGCAGACATAAATATCTTCCGGTGAGGAGCCATACTGTTGTTGCATTTTCATTATGGTTTTCTCAACAATCCGCCCTACTGTACCTCTCCAACCTGCATGTACTGCTCCTATGGATTTTGTTTTACTATCATATAATAACACCGGTACACAATCTGCAGATAAAACAGCAATACACTTTCCTGTTTGATTTGTTATTAATGCATCGGTTTCTTTAAATTCCTTTATCGCCTCATCCACTATTCCAACATTTGCACTATGTACCTGATCCGGTATGATAAGATCAATAACCGGTATATTTAATGCCTTTGCTATTAAACTTCTGTTATTTATCACTTCCGATTGGATTCCGGTTTTATAACTCAAATTGAAATCTTGTCCATAAGAATTTCTGCAGCTGACAAAGTGTGATATTGTATTTTTATCTGAAAGAATATCAAACTGATATAGTTTTAGTCCATCGATGTATGATTCTTTCATAACTATATCTATTGCATATTAGAATTTTGTTTGCTTATAACCATCAGGAATGTTAAAATCTGATGCATCTAAAGTCTGTGATTTAATTTCCACCACTTCCATGACTATTTGCATTTCCTGTGATTCATTTTCTATTTTAAGAGGTATTCCATCTATACCTTCATAATAAACACCTGAAAAACTCTTACCGAAATCCATTTTCTTAAGCAATTCCTTGTCGAAAGTTTTTATTTCATTTGTTGCCCATACTGTTTGTATAAGTTTCTTCCCATCCATTTCATTTTCAACAATGTATTTTCTGCAATTATAGCCCATCACTTTACTGAATACTTCAGTTTTAGTCACTTTGAATGTAGTTTTTTTATCTTCAGCAGTCTTTGGTATTACAGAATAGGTTTTATTTTTCCTCTTCAGATTATAAGTAGCATCTTTGTCTTTCCTATATAAAAAATCACCAATGAAATCAGCGATACCTCCTTCCATTTTCACAAGGGTATTCTGATCTTTAATTTTGATGGTAATATGTTCAGGAAGAAAGCCTTTTTTACTATTATCATTTGCCTGACCGTTTTTTAACTGAGTTATATTTTTTTCCATCATCTCCTTCAGCTGAGGATTTTTTTCCATTTGTCTAATAAACTCAGGATCTTTCATTTGCTCCTCCAGCTTTTTAAGATTTTCAAGATTCTCTGAATTTCCGACCTTCTTTTGTTCATTGGAACTTATTTTCCATTTAATGATTCCTTCAAAATTTTGTGAGTAACAAAATTGTAAATTGAAGAGAACTATGAATAAAACTCCTAATAATGCCTTCATTTTTCAGTTATAAATTATTTCAATAAATGTAAAAATACACATACAAAAGTTATACTACGCAACTATAGGTAATGCAAAATCCCTGCTAAAGGTTCGAAATTACAACTTTTCCTAATGGCCTTAAATCTTTTCTATGTATAAATGAATTTTCATCAACTACAGGCTCTTTAATTACATAAAGAAAAGCAATTGCTTTTTCATTATTCCTGATACTTGGTTTATCATCAGCAAATCTCAAAAGGAAGGTGTTTTCCTCTTTGATTCCGGTGTTGACAGCAACTCCTGATTTAATTTTAAACCAATAAGGATCTTTGAATTCTTCTTTCGTCAAAGGAGTAATGCTGGTAACCACAACCCTATCTGTAATAGTTGCTGTAACTACATCAGCAAAATACTGCAGAAGCATGTGGTTATTTCTTTCTGCCATGACAGTTATTCGACTTCCTACAAACTTATGCGGTATGATGTCTCCTGAAATTAACCTGATAAAAAATAATCTAAGATTGAATGGATAATTTTTTCTTTTCTCCTGTATAGATCGTAATGAAATAGAGTTCCAATAACCTCTTACAAGATCCATGTTGGTTAATCTGTCTGTGTAATAAACAATAAAAAATCCGGAGAAAAATAATTCGCCTGTAAAGGCATGATTAGATGCCTTTGGCCCTTTTTCCCATCCTATTATCAGATATTGCAAAACCAAAGTAAAAGTGAATGCAACAGTCATAAAGATCTGAAGGTTATTGGAACCGAATTTTAACCTGTAGGAGAAATGTGGGGAATTATTTATGCAGTTATTGATAATAATAACCCAAATGGATACCGAAAACAGAAAAACAAATAAAAATATTGGTAGCATGTTAAAAAACAGAAAGTAATCATACAATCCATGAGTGATACAGGCAAAAAGGAAAAATATAGGTACAGAATAATAAAGGGGAAATTTTTTATATCTGAATTTACTTAATACAAAACCATATGCTGCAATCGATGAATCTATCATATGACCCGGAACTGAAGTAAGCGCCCTTCCCTGTATGGTACCTTCCATGTTACCGCCGAAATAAAAGATATTTTCAATGAATGCGAAACCTAATGCAGAAACACATGCAAAAAGTATATAATCATAAGCTTCATCCAAATGACTTCTAAAAAAAAGATATAATATAAGCAGAGGAATAATTTTCACCAGTTCCTCGATAAAACCTATACCAAAAATGCAAAACAAGAGATCGTTAAAGGGAGAGCCGGTTTGCCGGAAAGAAAAAGAAAAATTAAACAGATCGTAAAGGTAAAACGATAAAAGAGAAAATCCCATTCCATATATAAGGATGAGTAAAACGAGACCATAATGCTCCTTTTGAAATACATCAAGTCTTAAAATGTAGATTAACCAGATAATTAAAACTAATAATGCTGCGATAAAAGCGGTCCAGTTGAAATTCCTGAAAGCATTTTTTAAAACAATCCCATAATAAGCGATTATATTATTTTCGTAAAAAAATATCTTCCTTGATTTTTCATATGAAACATATTGTTTGCCTTCGTCAGAATATAGAATTTCTTTTAATTCCGTATCCATATTTTTAGCTTCCAGCAATTTAACCAGATGCTTATAGCATTCTGCTTTTGCATTAGAATTCTCCGTTAATATTCCTGCCTTATATTTCTGAATTGCAACAGATGTATCCTGTAATTTTTCGGCAAGTTTCCCGAAATAGTAATTGTAATAGTTGAGATTTTTGTTTTCTATGCTGGTCAAAAAGCGATAGCAGTCGTTATAGTTTTCCGAATAAAAATAAAACATTCCTAATGAAAGCCTGGCCTGGTCAACATAACGGTGATCAGAAAAATATAACCTGTCGGTGTAAAAATTTACAATACTGTAATCATCCCTTTCATACTCATGATAATCAATGATCCAATGAACAGGCATCTGAACATGGTGAGTGATGTAGTTATAGTGATTTTCGGGATTGATAAAATCAAGTTCTGCAATTTGTTTCAGCTGTTCATCCCGAGCAAGTTGCTTTTCAATGGATGGCTCCTCCTCTATAAGACTTAATGTTTTCCTTTTAGTTTCGTGAAAAAAAATATTATTGAATAAAAATCCGGAAAGCAAAAGACCAGTACATAATGTCAGAGATAACAGGAATGAATTTTTGAAAAATATTTTTCTATCCTTGCTTTTATAATAAGAATAAACAAGGTAAACCATTGCAAATATTAATACCCAGAAGTACAACGACCTTCCGATATATATTCCATTAGCAACTTCTTCATCTCCCTGAGCTAAACTGATAAAAGGAAATGTTATCAGTAAAATGCTAAGCCTTACAAAATTCATTCTGACAGGGAATTTTAACAGCAGATACAATTGGATACAATTTCTAATTTAACTAAAATTTAGGTAAATTTACTCTTAATACTTATTTATTTACCGGTCTACGTTCAACATTTAATTGACAGGTAATTGGGCATTTTAATCGCATTTGAACAATCAAAGATTATTATAAAATTTTAGGCGTTACTCGAAATGCATCTGATTCAGAGCTTAAAAAAGCCTACAGGATGCTTGCCCTGTCCTATCATCCGGACAAAAACCCTTCCCCTTCAGCTAAATCCATATTTCAGGAAGTTAATGAAGCATATGATGTTCTGAGCAATCCACAAAAACGTCAGCTTTACGATTTCAGAATTGCCAATCCGGTTCCATCAAAACCTGTTTATCAAACACCCCAAAGGCCAACAAACGGACAATTTTATAAACCGACTGGAAGAGTAAAACCTATTTATAAAAAACGAAGGCTTATTAAATTCTATGCGCAATATGCTGATTTGTCAAGAGTAATATCTATATTTTTTTTGGTGTATGCCCTGATACTTAGTTTTGATTTCTTTTTATCAAAAAACTATGATCAGCTGAAAATCCAAAGTTCTCATTTGCTTCACCGTAATTCAGAAACTGAAACATATGAAGTTCAGACTTCTCAACTCGATTTTATAATTGCAACTGCAAAAGGTTACGAGTTTAAGAAAGGAAATAAAATTTCAGTAGAAATTACCCCTATATTCGGCATTGTTAAACAAGCTTATATACATAAACCTGAATATTCAACACACATCAATGTGGTGAACATTTTCAGTCCGGTATATTTCCTCGTTTTTGTATTAATGGGAGGAAGTCTTGTTGCTATTTATTCAAAGTCAAATGAAACAGTAGTGACTGCAGGAGGTTTTAATGCCTTTATTTTTATTATTATTTTTTATATGATGAGTATATTTTAATTACGCTCATTCAGCTTTTCCGAAAACTTTTTTCTCAGCTTATCCAGCTTAGGTTTTATGACAAAACTGCAATAAGGAGCCGCTTTGTTCAGATTGTAGTAATTCTGATGATATTCTTCTGCTTTGTAAAAAATTGTTGCAGGGCTGATCTCTGTAACAACAGGATTTGGAAATATTTTTTCCTGATTAAGTAATTGTTTGTACTTTTCAGATTTTACCTTTTGATCGTTTGAAAAATAAAATATAGCAGACCTGTATTTAGTGCCAATATCATTACCCTGCCTGTTCAATGTTGTAGGATCATGGGTCTCAAAAAATACTTCTAATAATTCTTCAAATGCGATAAGCTCCGGATTATATACTATTTGAACCACCTCGGCATGACCTGTCAGTCCCGAACACACTTCTTTATATGTAGGATTGCTGATTTTCCCTCCCATATAACCGGACGTAACAGAAAGCACTCCTTTTATATTCTGGAATACTGCTTCAACACACCAAAAGCATCCGGCACCAAAAACTATAGAATCTTTATTCATACTGTAATTATTTTCAGGTTCATAAGATTTATTAACTGACTTTTGAGTCTTTTCCGCACAGCCATTTAAAGAAGTAGCAAAAAAGAATAATAAAACCCATCTGACATAAGCCTTTTTAATTATAATTCTTCTCATAGGTAAATAATGCATTTTTAAATCAAATATTTTCTATCATACTAAATTGCACTTGTAAGTATTATCAACATTTCGAAATACTGTATTACTCCATACTGATCCTGACTTTTTAGTAGTTTGACGAATCAATTAAGTGATTCATCACATTCTTTAGTCACCAAAACCCTTATCGCAGAAATTTATAGAATTTACTATTCTACTAGAAATCAAATCGATATAATAAATATTTCAGCAATTTTTATGTGATATTTTCAAATAAAATATAACTTTTCTAATTTACCTACGTAAATTGGAATTAACTCTAATATCATAAGTTATGAATACCATCGATACCTTAGTTATAGTTGATGCTGACAGCAAATGTAACCATCTGAATGAAAGAAAGATAAAAGAATCCGGAATTTCAAATAATGTTAAAGTAACTTTGAATGGAGGACATGCATTACTTTATTTAAATCAGATCAGCCATAAAACTGTTTGTTCTAAAACGGTGGTAATTTTAAACATGGATACTCCTATTGCCAATGGTTTCGATTTTTTGGAAGGGCTTAAGTATTCTAACGAAATTTACAAAGACAATGTCTTAGTGGTTGTTGTTAATGACAATCTTGATGAAAACAAATTGGAAAAGACCAAAAAGCTAGGAGTAAATCATTTTATATCTTCCGGCCTTTGTACAGATTCATTAAAAAATCTGATTTCAGAATACTTTAACTCAAACACCTCAAAAGTAAATTCTACTGCTTCAATAACTGCCCAGATAAATAAAAACCCTGAAGGGAACTTGAACAATAAAAGAAAAAAGGTAAATATAATTACCAAGTAACTAACTATAACACCTCAATAATACAAAGTCCCTTCTCTGATCTTTTTGTAGTTTCCGACTGCACCCCGGCAAAGATCACAACTGAACTATATCCGGATTTTATCGGTTCTTCCAGGTCAATGGAGAATTTTTTATTTTTCTTAATGTCGGCAACTGTAAGTTCAATAAATTTCCCCCAGCCATTACCTCTTTCTTCTATACACTCAAACTTACCTGTAAAATTGTTAAGTTGAAAATCCGAAATTAAAGCAACTCCGAGAACATAAATCTCATCACTTTCATTATTTAGATTTAAACTGAATTCAATTATATTTTCCTTAAGTATTGCCGATATTTTTTTGTTAAATTTACCTGCAACGGCAAAATTTTTATTAAACTCGAAGTCCTTTAACATCGAGCAATTTTCCTTGATGCTTAGTTTATGATATTTCTGGCCTGTTTGATTTAAACACCCTTTTAATTTCCTATGGAGTCTGTGGATTGCTGCAGTATCAGCGAAATTTGCATAATAATCACCCATTGCTACCCGTAAAAATTTTCCTGCTGTTAATACCGCAGATCTTTCAGGAGTTATTAACCCTTCGTTATCTGAATTTATGGATTCCTCATTAGCATTGCCTGAGCTAATACCTGCTTGATTATTTCTAATATCTCTACCATCAGTATTAAGTTTTTCATTGGTAGTAGTAACAAATATAGCCGGAGCTTTAAATTTCATTCGGGTTCTCATTGATTAATAATAGTAGTTTATTATAAGAAATATTCTTAAACAGTATTTTGTTTAACACCAAATTGAATCACCTATTTATCAGCGTGTTTCAAGTCTTATAGGGTAACTAGCACTTACAACATTTCCTTTGTAATCTGACATATAAACATATATTCTATATACTCCTGCTACATCCGGCATGCTTACTTTAACTCCTTTCCCATTATAGGTTCGTTGTAGTTTACCATAATATTTCATATCAGAATCGCGCATTAAAAACCATTCAAACGAAAGGTTAGATGGTATCTGCTGGTAACTTTCAACATAAAAATTATATGTTCCCTGTGTAAAATACTTGTCAGTTTCCGGTTTTATTTCTGCATAAAAATCAGTTGTATTTTCATCCCATTCTCCTGTCCATACCCTTTTCAGATAATAATACCCAGGCTTCAAACGACCTTTATAATCTGAAATGCCCGACCATGAGGCAGTACCGTATGGTTTATCTCTGAAGTTATATGCTAAACCTCCAATATTTGATCCTTTCTTCGCTTCTACATGCTTTATCCATTTCCAAAAATAACTTTTAGCTTTCAGGTGATCAGGTTCATCATAGAACAAGGAATCTTTAGTATATATAGTTAAATGTTGATCCCAGAATCCTCTGGATCCAAATTCAGTAAGCAGATATGGTCTTGTTGGATCCATTTCTTTCATGACTTTATCAAGCTCTTTTAAATATTCCTCGTAATAAGAGTTAATTCCTATGATATCAACAGATGGAGCAAACACATACATATCACTGATTGCCTGGGCAAGATTAGAATTTTGGCTTACTGAAGTTATTACAGGATGCACCGGATCTATGGCATGAATAGAATCTGTTACTTCATTTACAAATTCCAGATATGCCTGACGCATTAAGTTAAGATACGGAGGCTGATAATATTTCCCCAGTCCGTTCCACACATCATTTCCTACTATCCATCCAAGAACAGGACCTTCATCTTTATATTTTCTTACATAATGTAAAATCTCCTGCATACATACATTTCTTCCCTTATTATCCTTGAGATAATTCAGAGTGTCTTCCAGCCAGAAGCCATAAAGTATTTTCAATCCTTTTTCTTTACAAACTCCAATTATATTCTTGTCATAAATACTAGGATTGTATCTGCTGATAGTATTAGCTCCTGACTCAACAATTTTATTCAGATCAGTAACTACCTGATGCCTTGTCAAAGGCAAATCTTCATCATCAAATCTTTGACCTGAATTGTAGGCAACTCCTTTAATATAAAATGGCCTACCATTTACATATAAATCATAATGCCCTTCTCTGCCATAAATATTTTTATTCCTGTTTAGCCTGCTTATTTTACAGGCATTTCTGGAAATTCTGATTTTATTTACTTCGTTTTGCTTAGAGATTTCTGCTAAATGTTTGTTAACTACTTTTTCGTTTTCCAAAGTCCAGTCAATAAACTGGCTTTCTTTATCAGGACGCCATTCACATGGCCAGTCTTTATCATTGGAAAATTTATAAAGCACAACAGACTTAATTTCTTTATAACTAATCAATTTATTCCATGCATTTTCCAGCCAGCCTTCCTGACTCCCTCCGAATTTTGTGCATCCGAATTCAGTAAGCATAACCGGCTTATCTATATTTAAATCCTTCAGCATGTTAGAATAGGGCTGATATATCTCTTCAAACGTTTTCCACTTTTTATCTTTTGATGCAAGTCCATAATTTAAACAGGTGACACCAACCCAATCCACATATTCATTACCAGGATAAAAATTATTAAATCCGGTTGAATATTTAGGATTGAAAACCCATATGGCATTGGAAACTCCTTTTGCTTTAAATAACCTGACAATATGCCTCCAGGCCTTACAATAATCCTTATCGTAATTTTTATTGGTTGTATTGATATTTAACTTATTATCCGGATGACTTGCAAACCGGATAAAAACCGGAAGTCGGATAGCTTTAATGTATCTGGCATAATCATTAATATAATCATCCATTTCTCCGGCATGGATGGCATGGAAAATACTTCGTACGGAATCAGAATGAGCATTAATCCCATAAGGCTCCCAGGCGATCATCGTGATTCCTCCCTTTGAGGCCACCTTGTCAAAAAAATCGAAAGATAGCCTGTCAATTGATTCACCCCAGTTTTGCTTTACGGAAAAAACTTTGTATGATAAACTATCTTCTTGATTTCTCCCCGGTATTATATCGTTTCCTATGTTAAAAGATGTAAGATGTATGCCTGCATAGAAACCACCAACATCTTTAACGTGCACTTTATTGGGAAGATTTATTTTTGGACTATGCACAGTAAAAGAAAGTAAAATGAAAATGGTGAATAAACTTATCGTTAAACTTTCATTTCTTACAAGATTATAAAAAGCATGTCTCACTTTCCAGAATATAGTACGTACCGGCCATACCACATCCAGTCTTATTTTATCAGACAATCCTTTATAGCTGCTAACAATCAGTTTTTGTTGACTTATAAGAATAGATATTCCTAGAATAATTGAATTCACTATGGCAAATCCTGCCATGAAAAATGAGTATGGATTCCAGTCTTTATTCAACCCATATACAGCAGCCCCTATTGAAAGAAAGAATGCAATGATATTAGGAATACACAGCTTCCATTCATTCTGCGGTTTATCATCTTTTGGTGTAGGTATATACGGTACTTTTATTTTTAGCAATGTGTAAATAAATCCAAGGCTGAATATCCACCAGGTCCCGATTCTCAATAATCCACCGACAATATGTAACCCCCTCTCATGAGTCTCCATTAACCACCTCTGTGAATATTGTCTTATAAGCAGTGTTATGATTATCAAAGGCAGAATCATTCGAATGAAATCTTTAAAATCAATGATCCAGGGGTATTCTGCCAGAAAAAGAGAAAGTATAGGTATCAATATATTTATGAAATCTATGACACCATAAAAGAAATATAGCGGCACAGTCATGTAATGCACTCTCTGTCTCCAGGTAAATTTTCTGAAATTCTTTAAAAAGGTGGTAAAGAATATATCAAAAGTTCCCCTTGACCATTTCAACTGTTGTTTATAGTATGCAGACAGACTTGAGGGTACCAGCCCTCTTGTAAGCAACTCAGGGATATATACAGATTTCCATCCTTTAGCATGGAGCAACATACTGGTATGCATATCTTCCGCCAGACCAGCTGCATGTCCACCTATTGAATCCAATGCAGATCTTCTGAATGTACAATTGGCTCCAATTGCCTGCGTAGTTCCATAACTATTCATACACATGTTCATAGGCCCATAAAAATGGTATGTTTGCTCCGCTGCCCCCAAAGCAACAAAACTTTCACGGCGATTTCCATAGGCCTGAACACATTGTACATAACCAACATCAGGATCTTCGAAGTATGGTAGCACCCGGTCCAGAAACTCCGGTATAGGTACATGATCCGGATCCAGAATCACACATAGCTCTCCTGTGGCATTCTTCAAGGCATTATTGATATTTCCGGCTTTGGCGTCAATTTTTTCGGTACGCGTAACATGAATAACCCCAAGCTCTTCACATACTTTCTTTAGCTCAGGATCATTACCTTCATCACACAAATAATTTGTATGAGGATATGTAATTTTAGTCATGGCCTTAAGGGTGTTAATGATCATTTCCTTAGGCTCTCCCGGACATGCAGTAGTCAAAACGTCAACAGAATACTCTTTTGTTCTGACAGGCTTTGCTGGAACACTGATATCAAGGTAATGATACCATTCGTGCAGCATCCTCATTAATTTAAATAATAAAGCAAAATTGAGCAGCCAGTAAAGCAACGGATGACCCATTCTGTGCTCCTTTAGAAACCAATGCACAAATATTATCAGTGATATAACACCAAATGCCACTAATAGCCGAATAATTAGCAACTCTCTTTTCTTAGGCGAATTGGCTTTTATAAGGTTTTGATCTGAATTAACAGTATCCATAGAAAATTAATTTACCGTATGTCAAACACCTACCTCTATAAAAAGTTTTTATAAAATATTTCAATTGTCAGTTTATGATTAGAAAACTTTTATTAGTAATCTTAGTTGAGACGCTTCTTTTATCCTGTACAGAAAAAAGTGACGGGTACAAAGGCATTGTCCATATAAGGAAAGAAAATGGAAAATATGTTCTTATCAGGAATAGAGAACCTTATTTCATAAAAGGAGCCGCCGGAGCTGATAACATGAAAACCATAAAAGATTTCGGAGGCAATTCAATTAGAACATGGTCAACAGATAATGCAAAAGAAATTCTGGATAGCGCTCATCAATATGGATTAACTGTTACTCTTGGTATTTATGTAGGAGGAGAAGCCCAGGGATTCAATTATGACAATGAAAAAGAAGTGGAAGAGCAACTGTCCAGAATTAAACAAGAAGTTCTTGACTTTAAAAATCATCCTGCCCTCCTTATGTGGGGAATTGGAAACGAAGTTGACATATTAAGTTCAAGAAAAAGGTCAACTAATATCCAATTATGGAGAAACATGGAGAAAATTGCCAAAATGGTAAAGGAGTTGGATCCTGATCATCCGACTACCACCATGATTGTACCATACAGGAAGACAATAAAACAGATTAAAACGTTTTGCCCTTCCATTGATATACTTAGCATCAATACATTTGGAGAACTACCGGATTTAAGAGATAAATTAAACGAATGGTTTTGGGGTTGGGAAAAACCTTATATAGTTTCAGAATGGGGTACTCAGGGATGGTGGGAGGCAAAGAGCACCTTATGGGATGCACCCATAGAAGAAACCAGTAGCAAAAAAGGGGAATTTTATTTCTCCCGTTATAATTCGTCCATAAAACCAGATACAAATAAATGTATAGGATCATATGTATTTTATTGGGGAAATAAACAGGAAAAAACTCATACATGGTTTTCTATGTTCATGCCCGATGGTGAAGCAACCCTTCCCGTTGCAGTTATGAATTATCTATGGTCTGGTCACTGGCCGGCAAACATTCCTCCACACCTCGATTATGTGCTACTGGATGGAAAAGGTGCAAAAGAAAATATCTTCTTAAACACAGGAGAAGAATATCTGGCAGAAGTTTTTGCCAGTGATCCGGAAAATGATTCACTTAGAATCGAATGGGAGCTTCTCCCGGAAAGCATACAACAATCCGGAGCAGGAATTAAAGAAGAAAGGCTTAAGCCTGTAGAGAATTGCCTGTTGAGACCTGAAGGCAAAAAGTTACGCATTACTGTACCCGATACAGAAGGAGCCTACAGACTATTTGTTTACCTTAAAGACGGTCATAATAATGCTGCCACCGCAAATATTCCTTTTTATGTTGTAGGAAATAAATAAAGCCCTGCCACAATCTTGTAGAATGCTACAGGGCCTTAAATATTTAGTTTCAAACTTAAGGAGTTATATTCCTATAGTTGATTTATATCCTGCAAATAGAAATTGACCAAGCATTATCATGGCTGATCCAATGATAATGGCAATTGTTATTTTCAACATTTTATCCTGACTAACTTTTCCCTGATTGTCAATAACTACACTGGGAAGCGAAAGAGCCATCCCACCGAATACTCCGATCAGGAAGCCCACCACCATAAGAATTACACCAATTGCTTGCATAAGATTAAATTAAATTTTCCGCTAAATTAATGGATATTTCAATTATTCAAAATGATACTCTCACTCGTTTGAAATATTTATTCAGGATGGAGTAAGTCTTTACAGGCACAGTTTGAAATACGAGTTTTTGATCTGATCAGGTAATCCAATCAAAATTTTATAGTCCCCCCTTCAATTAATCTAACAATATTTTTCTATCACATTTGTAAAACTTGCTTAGAAAAGTTATACAATATTGTAAATATGTTATTTACTGATGTAATTTCAATAATGAACAAATGTTAATACTGTAATATACCATCTTGAAAAATTGTGGATAATGTGGATAAGTAATTGATTACATTTGTAAAAAAAAAGTATTGAAGAGAGATATCACATACAGGATCAGGGAAATTATTGATTCGATGGAAATCGCACCTTCTGCTTTCGCAGATGAGATTGATATCCAACGATCCAGTATTTCTCATATTCTTTCAGGTCGTAACAACCCTAGCCTGGATGTTGTGATAAAAATTCTATCCAAATACCCTGAAATTAAGTCAGATTGGTTATTAACCGGAAAAGGGCCTATGAAACAATTAAATCTCTTTGGCGAAGAGGAGGATCTGGTATCCAACGTGGAGCAGCCTCCCTCTGAACCTGTTGTGCAAACAGCAAAACAGAATCTGGATGGTGTTCAGAAAAAAAATACTGATCAGGAAAAACCGATTCAGGAAACTCCAATATTTAAAGAAGAAGTATCTAATCAAAGAGATATGAGTTATCCACAACAACCTAAACGTGTAAAAAATATAATAATATTTTATGAAGATGGAACATTTACTATGCATGCCCCATCTCCATATTAATTATCAGGCTCTTAATACTCTGTATAAAGCGTAAATCAACCCAGGAACATAGAATAATAAGGTCAGTATCAATGACAACCAAAATGGACCTGTAATACCATCTACAAGTGCCACAGCTAATGGAGGTAAAAGTATAGCAATAATGACCAATAAAAGCGTATTGGTATCTGCCCTGTCTTCTTTATTTACCGATTTCTCCTTTTTCAGCTCTTTTATAGCTTTTCTAACCTCTTTTTTAGATAAACTTACCGGTTCACTATTGTGAACTTCCGGCGATTCAACTTTGTGATTACTGTTATTCACATTTGGTAATATATTATTGACATTTGTATTATCATCTAATAGATCTGTAACATTTTGATATTTTACATTTGTCTCTTTCTCAACCGAGGCCGACAATTCCTCATTACTGAAATTTACAGGGCTCTCATTTGCTTGTTTTTTCTTAATAGTTTCCGGATGGTAACTAAAGAAATACAACTCCTTTTTTCCGCAGGAAGTAACTAATACTATAGCCACTAATGCCATTGCAATTTTTGTAATCGACTTTCTCATATTTCATCTAAGGTTATTTTTGAATTTTTTAACAGTGTACCTTCGTTTTTGTTTAATTAATCAATAAGGTGTGTCGTTGTAGTCATATATATAAGGTTTATAAAGGAACCATTCAGAATGAAAATCTGTATTAATTGATGGTCAGTAAATTACATTTTAATTAGTTTAGCAAGGTGTAGTTAAGAGGAAGAAATAGCATCTATGGCAGAGTTTAAAACCACAGTTATCAATAAGATCAAAAGTCCGGCATTCAAAAAAACCATAGCAGCGATTGCCATAGCCTTACTGTTTATAATAATCCTGTTTTTTGTATGGGTATTTAAAAACCTTCCTGGTGAACAGGAATTAAAATCAATTAAAAATGCTGAAGCTTCAATTGTTTATTCTTCTGACGGAGTAATTCTGGGTAAATATTTCATTGAAGACAGGACAAATATTAAATATGAGCAGATACCCTCCCACCTGATTCATGCCTTAATAGCTACGGAAGACTCCAGGTTTTACCAGCACAATGGAATAGATAAAATCGGATGGCTGAGGGTACTTATTAAAACTTTAATTCTTCAGGACGAAAGTGCCGGAGGAGGAAGTACAATATCCCAACAACTGGCAAAGAACCTGTTTAAACGCAGGGAGTATATGTTTCTCTCCGTACCCGTCAATAAAATAAGAGAAGCAATAATAGCAACACGAATTGAGGATTTATTTACAAAAAAAGAGATACTTACTCTGTATTTGAATACAGTTCCATTCGGAGAAAATGTATTTGGCATTGAATCCGGATCCCAGAGATATTATAGCAAACCTACGGAAAAATTAAAAATTGAAGAAGCTGCAGTGCTGGTTGGTATGCTAAAAGCAAATACATATTACAGTCCCAGAAAATTTCCTGACAGAGCCAGGGAACGTCGTAATCTGGTTTTGTCTCTTATGGCAAAAAATAATTTTCTTTCATTTGAAGCCAGTGATTCTCTAAAAAATCTTCCCTTGAAAATTGATTATAATGCCTCCGGCCATAATGAAGGATTGGCAACATATTTCAGAGAACAACTGAGAATGGAGCTTATTGAATTGTTGCAAAGCCATAAAAAACCAAACGGACAAAATTATAATCTATACACAGATGGTCTGAAAATTCATGTAACCATTAACTCACGTATGCAGAAACATGCCGAAGAAGCAGTTAATGAACATATGAGTCACCTTCAAAAATCATTTAATGACCATTGGAAAGGTAGCTTATGGAAAAACAAAAATGATGTGCTTAAAGATGCTATCAAACGAACTGAAAAATACAAAACCCTAAAGAAAAAAGGCCTCAATGAAAAACAGATTAACGAGACCTTTAATGCTCAGACATCTTTTAATACATTTTCCTGGGAAGGTGAAAGAGAAAGGAAAATGAGCAGTTTGGACTCCCTCAAATACTACATGAGTTTTCTTCATACCGGTTTTCTTGTAATGGACCAACATACTGGAGAAATTCAAGCCTGGGTGGGTGGTATCAATCATAAATATTTTAAATATGACCACGTAAATTACCACGCAAAAAGGCAGGTAGGATCTACATTTAAGCCTATAGTTTATGCCGCTGCACTGGAAAATGGCATCTCTCCCTGTGAGTACTTTCCTAATCAATTAGTATCATATACGGATTATAATAATTGGACTCCGAAAAATTCCGATAATACCTATGGTGGATATTATTCCATGACCGGAGCGCTGACTAACTCACTAAATACGGTAAGTGCCCAAATAATTATGAAAACCGGATTAGACAATGTAATTGATTTTGCCGAAAAGCTTGGAATTAAGGCCAGCATAGATGCGGTTCCTTCCATTGCCTTAGGTTCAGAAGACATTTCTTTAATTGAAATGGTAAATGCTTATGCCACCTTTGCCAATGGAGGTTTTAGTGTGGAACCAAAATATCTTCTAAAACTCGAAGACAAGGAAGGAAATGTTCTTTTCAAAATGAAAAAAACTAAATCTTCTTCTAGAATCATGAAAGAAGAAACTGCTTTTTTTATTACTGAAATGTTAAAAAACGTCACAGACAACGGTACTGCCAGCAGGCTAAGGACAATATATGGCCTTCAACAGGAAATTGCAGGAAAAACGGGTACAACTCAGTCGCAGGCCGATGGATGGTTTATTGGTTATACTCCTGATTTAGTCGCAGGATGTTGGGTGGGTGCAGATGACAGAAGAATACACTTCCGATCAGTTCAATTAGGTCAGGGAGCAAATATGGCCCTACCGATATTCGGAAAATTTTTGACTAAGGTTAATAAAGATAAGAAATTAAGCAAATTTCATCCTTCTGCTTTCCCTGAAATACCTGAAGAATTAGCCTCTGATTTAAACTGTGATTCCTATAAAGAAATTGTCGAAGCAGACACATCAGAACAGTCTATTTTTCAGTTATTCAAAACCCGTAACAAGGAAAAACAACCAAAAGAAAAAGAATCCTTTAATTGGTTTAAAAATATTTTTAAAAAGAAAAGATAAAAATAATCATGCCTTTATTTCACATATATCAAATTGCTTTACTATATTTGTACTGCAATCACCTACAACTGTAGTTGATTTATAAAGAAGAAGGGAGAGATTAGGCTCTTAGAACTTCTAGCAACCTGCCACAAAAAGCAAGGTGCTAAATCCTAACCGCAAAGCGGAAATATAAATTAACAAAATATGCTAAGCTCAAAGAAATAAATTACTTTAATACCCAAACAAAACCAGGTTTTGCCTTGGGGTGCAGTTCCTTTGCTGCCGGACGAGATTTACAAACTCGGATTAATAAAATTAACTCTAAAAGAAGATTGCCATGACAACAACCATATTTATCTCCCTGCCATTTGTAAGTCCCGACAAGTTGAACAAAGACGTACAAACTATTAATTTTGCAAAGTTTTCCTTAGAAAAGGAACAGCTTACAACGATTAATGAAGATTACAAAAGTATAAGTATCCATATTAAGATCAATAGCATAGAATCCGCAAAAGCATTTGATGATCCTTTGAAATCATTTGATCTTATTATGAATTAACAATAACAACTGTGAGAGCATATAGAATATTTAGGATTGTTTTATTAAAAGAAGCTTCATCCGTAGGAAGGTCTGTAAATTTACAATTGTTATGGACCTTCCTGTGTTCATTCATTGGAATAGGCGCAATTGCATGGCTTAATTATACATTCCTTGAAGTTAAAGATTATGTATTTCTGATAGGATCATTCGGGGCTTCAGCTGTGATTTTATATGCCAGCCCTGGTAGTCCTTTTGCAAAGCCCAGAAATTTGTTTGGAGGGCATCTTATCTCCGCTTTTATCGGTGTAACAATAAGTATTTTATGTCCTGAACCTTTATGGTTCAGCTCTGGCCTTGCAGTATCCTCAGCTATTGTTATTATGCAAATGACAAAAACCATACACCCTCCTGGGGGGGCTACAGCCCTTATTGCCATTATTGGTTCAGAGAAAATTAAATCTTTAGGCTTTTTTTACCTGATATCACCCGTTTTATCAGGTATTCTTATTTTATTTTTAACTTTTACTTTAGGCAGAAAATTCATAAAAATTAAGTAATAATTTTCATGAATTTCAAGTAGCATATCCCCTTTTTAAATCCCCTAATTTTACCCTTAAAACATCTCGGTATTTTGGTAAAATCTGCATGTAATGTCCTGAAAACATGAAATATTTCATATTGCTGAACAATTGAAATTTTCATTATTTAGCCTCTCCATTCATCAACACTATACCGGTTTTTCCGGTTTTTATTTAGAAGAGGACATTAAGAAACATGGAGGAAAACATTAATTTTCAATTCGAGGGAACCGAATGTTCTTTATTTAAAGATCTTGACGAAGACAGGTTAAACCAACTTAACAAAATACGTCAGATTAAAGTATTGAAGAAAGGGGACTTTATCTATACAGAAGGCTCAGTTCCAAACTCTGTATTTGCGCTTCACTCAGGTCATATTAAAGCTTTTAAAATAGGTTCTGATGGAAAAGAACAAATAATATACCTTTCAAAGCCTGGTGACCTGGTGGGCTGGCAACAACTTACCTGCAACGATCCTTACTCAACATCAGCAGTAGCATTGGAGCGCGCAGTAATTTCAGAAATTGACAAAGCAGAGTTTATCCGGTTAATCGAAAATACTCCTGTCTCCCTTGCTTTAACGCATTATATATGTGAAGATGTGGTTATGCTTGAAACTAAAGTATTGGAGCTATCCCAAAAATCCGTAAGAGAACGATTGGCAACTAACATCATTCTGCTTTATGAGAAATTTGGGATGAAAAATGAAAACACATTAATTATAGGTATTCCTCTAACAAGAGAAGATTTTGCAAACTTAATCGGGACTAACACGGAAACCGTAATAAAACTTTTATCAGAATTCAGGAAAGAAGGGCATATAGACATTATAGACAAAAAGATTATTATTATAAATATGACTGCACTTAGAAAAATGTCTGACTTCTACAGATAAAAACATGAAGAACAAATATAATGTACTTATAGTAGATGATGACGAGATTAATAATTACCTGATAACTGCAAACCTTAAAAAAACCGGGAATTGTTCTGCTATAAATTGTTTTACTTCCGCCAAGAAAGGGCTTGAGTACCTTCAGAGCCTTAAAAATGACAACGTCCGCCTGCCGGATATAATTTTTCTTGACATGAACATGCCTGCTATGACAGGAATTGATTTCATTAATAGTTATATCAAAATACCTTTACCCACAAAACTAATATTTGCTATATCAAATAATTTCCGACCGGATGAAATAAATTTCCTACAGGAGAAAGGAATAAAAACCTGGATAAAAAAACCGATTACAAGAGAAAAGCTGGAGGAAATTTTCCCTCAGGCAACATAACCGCCATCTACATTTAATACTGCACCACTGATATATGAGCTGTCATCTGATGCAAGGAACAGGTAAGCGTTTGAAATATCTTCCGGTTTCCCTAATCTTCCTACAGGAATTTTTTCTTTAATACTTTGTATGGTGTTTTCAGGGATATTTGAAAGCGAATCCGTCTCTATAAAACCAGGCGCTACGGCATTTACGGTAATGCCTTGTTTACTTAATTCCCTTGCCCACACCTTTGTAATTCCAACAACCCCTGACTTAGTTGCAGCATAATTAGCCTGCCCGAAGTTTCCATACAACCCAACCAGACTTGATGTGTTGATAATTCTCCCATATTTCAGTTGAACCATATACGGAGCTACAGCTTTAGTGCAATTAAAAACACCGGTGAGATTGACATCTATTACCTGTTGCCATTGCTCTATTGTCATATTAAGAAGTGCCGCATCACGGGTGATCCCGGCATTATTGATCAGAATATCTATTTTACCAAGGAGATTAAAAACCGTTTTAGCCGCATTCTCCACTACAGAATAATTCGTGGTATCAACTTCATAAAAAAAAACATCATACCCCTTATTCTTTAGATTCTTGCAGGTGTTTTCGCCATTAATTTTATCAATATCCCAAATTACGACAGTTGCACCCTCCATTGCAAATCGCCCCGCAGTAACACTTCCGATACCCTGAGCCCCACCGGTAATTATCGCAACTTTATCTTTTAACTTCATACTTAAGTAGACCTTCCGGTAAAATTTAAAAAATGTATTGACCAAATGCAATACCTGCTTCTTATAATAATTTTAATTGCCCGATCAGATTTCCTATTCCGAATAAAATAACAAACGCCAGTGTTGAAATAGCCATCTGACGCAGACTTTTGTCAATTTCTGAAGGACTGGAAAAGGTATAAACCTTATAAACATTATAAATCAACAATGGCGAAATGATCAAAAATAGGAATTGCCAAAGGCTGGTATAATTGAATAATACAAACAAAAATGCGCATGCGGTACCGGAAATAACGAGAAACAGGTGATATATTCTGGCTTTCCATAGGCCGATCCTAACCGGTATGGACTTCTTGCCTGCCATCCTGTCTGAATCAATATCCCTAATGTTATTTATATTAAGAACTGCTGCTGAAAACAGTCCGCAGGAGGAAGCAGGTAAAATAAGCATATAATTCAGGTCTTTAACATGAAGGTAATATGTTCCCAAGACACCAATCAACCCGAAAAAAAGAAATACCGAGGCATCCCCAAACCCTGCATATCCATAAGGATTACTTCCTGAAGTATATTTAATAGCAGCTACCACTGCCAGTAATCCTAATACAAGAAAAAAACCAAATGTCCCTGAAGAGGAAAAAGCCAATGTTTGCACGAGCAACCAGATTCCTGAAATCAGAGAAAGTATCGCAAATATTACTATGCCTGTTTTCATTGCAACAGGAGATATTGCCCCTGCCTGAACTGCCCTTTTAGGACCTGTCCTGAAAACATTGTCTGCCCCATTCGCATAATCACCATAATCGTTGGCAAGATTGCTTAAAATCTGCAAAAACACCGTGGTAGTGGTCGCCCAAAATAAGACTTCCGGATTAAAAGATCCTGCAGAAGCAGCAAGAAAACTTCCCATTGCTATACTGGAAATGGACAAAGGAAGAGTCCTTAGTCTGAACGCAGAAACCCATGCTTTAATATTCACTACTTTAAAATTTCATTTAATACTTCTTCAGACATAGGACTAACGGAAGACCCGTAATATTTGAGCAGCTTCCCGTCTTCACTTATCAGGTATTTCGAAAAATTCCATTTAGGCTCCTGATCATTCCAACCATTCAGTTTTTTTTCAGTAAGCCATTTATAAACCGGATGCTTTTTGGCTCCTTTCACATGAACCTTGTCCATTATCGGAAAAGTGACAGAATACTGAGAATTGCAAAACTCCTTGATTTCTTTAGGTGACCCAGGCTCCTGAGACATAAAATCATTGGAAGGAAAGGCTATCACAATTACCTTATCCCCATATTTTTCATGCAGCAATTGCAAATCTTTATATTGTGGTGTAAACCCACATTTACTGGCAGTATTTACAATCAACACCTTTTTACCCTTCAATGAACTAAAATCGAAAGTATCTCCCTCTATGGTAGTAACCTTAAACTGATAAAACAAATCAGGTGTTTCAACTTTTAATTCTCCCGGCATAGATTTAATATCTTTCCATGGTAGCCATGAAGAAAAAAACATTAACAAGGAATAAGTAAAACTCATAATCTACATAATTACATTTTTTCTGGTACTTCAATTCCAAGCAAGTCCATACTTTTTTCTATTACCCTTGCAACTACTTTAGACAAATTTAGCCTGAATACTATAAGATTCTCGTCTTTCTCGTTTAGTATCGGCAGTTCTGCATAAAAATGGTTATAAGCTTTTGCAAGTTCATAAACATATTGAGCGATTTCAGCGGGTGAATAAGTTGATGCTGCCGTTTCAATCTTTTCCGGAAACCTGGCGAGAATTTCTATAACTTCTCTCTCTGAATGATGAATTTGTCCAGCTTTTACAGTTTGAGTAAGATTTATTCCATTTCCTGTTGCTTTCCTGATAAGGGAAGAAATTCTGGCAAAGGTATATTGAATAAAAGGTCCGGTATTTCCCTGAAACTCTATTGACTCAGCCGGATTAAACAACATTCTCTTTTTCGGATCTACCTTCAACAGGAAAAATTTCAAAGCACCTAAGGCTAATTTTCGATACAATGCTTTGGCTTCCTGAGAGGAAAATTCTTCAATTTTACCTAACTCTCTCGTTCTCTGTTCAGCCGTTTCAAGCATTTCTGCCACTAAGTCGTCTGCATCCACTACTGTTCCCTCTCTTGATTTCATCTTTCCGGAAGGAAGATCTACCATTCCGTATGAAAGATGATAAATACCCTGAGCGTATTCTTTTCCTAATTTACCAAGTATCAGTTTTAAAACATTGAAATGATAATCCTGTTCATTTCCCACCACATATACCGATTGCTCTGCTCTAAATTCCTTATATTTCAATTCGGCAGTCCCAAGATCCTGTGTGATATATACTGAAGTCCCGTCAGGCCTTAACAATAATTTTTCATCTAATCCATCACCAGTCAGATCCACCCATACTGAATTATCCTCTTTTCTGTAGAAAGCTTTTTTGTTAAGGCCTTCCTCAACAATTTCCTTTCCAAGCAAATATGTATCTGATTCGTAATAATATTTATCAAAATCAACTCCAATCATTTTATAAGTCTGCTCAAATCCATCATATACCCATCCATTCATTTTTTTCCATAACTCTGTTACTTCCTTATCCCCTTCTTCCCATTTCTTAAGCATTTCATGAGCTTCCTTAATCAGTGGTGCCTCTTTTTTTGCCTTTTCTTCTTCCATTCCTGAATTTACGAGTTGCTTTATCTGTTCTCTGTAATGCTTATCAAACTCTACGTAATACTTTCCAACAAGATGGTCTCCTTTTATCCCGGAAGACTGTGGTGTTTCGTCCGATCCATATTTCTGATAGGCAAGCATAGATTTGCAGATATGAATCCCTCTGTCATTGATAAGATTGGCTTTTATTACTTCGTATCCACGAAATTTTAAAATTTGTGAAACTGAGTAACCTAGAAAGTTATTTCTCAAATGTCCCAGGTGCAACGGTTTGTTTGTATTAGGTGAAGAATATTCAACCATTACCTTTTTCCCCAGTGGTAGAAATTTCCCATAATCCTGATTTGCTAAAATTTGATTGAAGATATTTAACCATGTAGAGTCAGAAACTACAATGTTGAGAAATCCCTTGACAACATTATACCCCCTGACAACTTCAGAGTTTTTTACCAGTACTTCTCCTATCTCCTTCCCAATAACTTCAGGGGCCTTTTTCAGCTTGGATGTCAATGGAAAACAAACCAATGTCAAACTGCCTTCAAATTCCTTTTTGGTTGGTTGAACCTGTAAGGAAGACTGTTCAACCTCCTGGTCAAATAAAACTTTTATGGCTTTTATTATATCTTCACGGATTATCTGCTCTAAATTCATCTGTCTATAATTTAAATTCAGTTAAGGCTACCAGGTTAATAAACCGAAAAAGAAACAAACTTCCCAGATTTTCAACGACAAAGGAAATCTTTATGTACTTTTTATGGTTTACCTACATGTCTTTGCAAAGATTGTAATTTTATAGCAATATTGCACCATATTACTTAAAACCCGGAAACTATAAAGAATGGATAAATACATTGATCTGATTGAACAAACCTTTTACTTTCCTACAGAGGAATTTAAGGTTGTCAACAATGAGCTTTATTTTAATGATGTTCCCCTTATGGACATTGTCAATAAGTACGGAACCCCGTTAAAACTTACATACCTGCCAAAGATCAGCTCTCAGATTCAGAAAGCTAAAAGATTGTTTAACCAGGCCATTAAGAATAATAATTATGCCGGCAATTACACCTATTGCTATTGCACCAAATCCTCTCATTTCAAATTTGTGCTGGAGGAAGCATTAAAAAATGATATCCATATCGAAACATCTTCCGCTTACGATATTCCTATTGTCAAAATTCTTTACGACAGAGGTAAAATTACAAAAGATACCTTTATCATATGCAATGGATATAAGAGGAAAGAATACACAGATTATATTGCAGAATTAATAAATGACGGTTTCAGGAATTGTATTCCGATTCTTGACAATCTTGAAGAAATTGAAGAATATGAAAAGCAGGTAAAAAATTCCTGCTATGTAGGTATGCGACTGGCTGCTGATGAAGAGCCAAAGTTTGAATTTTACACTTCCCGACTTGGAATAAGATATAATGATGTGTGTGATTTATACAGATCAAGGATAGAGAAGAGTAATAAGTTTAAATTAAAAATGCTTCACTTCTTTATAAATACAGGAATGAAAGATTCCACTTATTACTGGAGTGAGCTAAGCAGGTTTGTTCATAAATATTGTGAATTAAGTAAAATATGCCCGGAACTTGACAGCATAGATATCGGAGGAGGATGGCCTATTAAAACTTCTGTTCATTTCGATTATGACTATGAGTACATGTCTGATCAGATTGTAAAAACTATAAAAAGAATATGCGAGGAACATAATGTACCTGTTCCTAATATTTTTACAGAGTTCGGAAGTTTCACAGTAGGAGAAAGTGGCGCAATTTTGTATTCTGTCATGGGTACCAAACTTCAAAATGATAAGGAAGAATGGTACATGATTGATAGTTCTTTTATCACTACCCTTCCTGACGTTTGGGGCTTGAATCAAAAGTACATTCTTTTGGCTTTAAATCAATGGGATAAACCTTACAACAAAGTAAAAATTGGAGGTATTACCTGCGACAGTATGGATTACTATAACTCTGAGGCGCACTTAAACATGGTTTTTCTTCCAAAACCACCAAAACAGGAAAAGTTGTACATTGGCTTTTTCCACACAGGAGCATATCAGGAATCGCTGGGTGGTTATGGAGGAATACAGCACTGCCTTATTCCGGCCCCTAAACATGTATTGATTGAGAAAGACGAAAGCGGCAACATAAAAGATACACTGTTCGCTGAAGAACAAAGAAAAGAAAGCATGTTAAAAATATTAGGCTACCAGGACTAGCGAAATAAGTTAAAGGAAGCTAGGAATATCTTAGCTTCCTTTTATTTTCTGTTTAATAGTAATATTTTCTCTACTGCATCTTTCAGGTCTTCTGCCCTGATATCGCATTTTAAGGTTTCCGGCTCTTCATGCCCTACCAACACAGTTTTTATGCCCAGCTTTTCTGCAGGCAATAAATCCCTCTTTTTATCTCCTACCATCCATGAAGTATTTACGTCTATGTGATATTTAGCAATTGCTTTCTCAAACATAAGACTCTCCGGCTTTCTGGTTAAAGATTCTGACTGAACCGGGTGGTAAGGAGAATAATAAAAAGCCTCAATTAATCCCCCACAATATTGTTGAAAATATTCATGGCATGCTAATACGTCTGAATGAGAATAAATCCCTTTTGCAATTCCTGATTGATTGGTAATAACTACCAGTAAATACCCATTAGCTTTTAACTTCTTTAAAGCTTCAACAACTCCCGGAATGACTATAAACTCTTCTACTTTGTAGGTATAATCCACATTATCGACATTAATTACTCCATCCCTGTCTAAAAAAATACATTTATTCACCATACTTTCTTTTTACTTTCAAACTAAATTAAGCAAAGTTAATTTTTTAAATCGTAATAATGTATTTTAGAGCAAAGGAAAATCAATGATATGGTTGGTATAATCGGAGCAGGAATTTCAGGCTTATCCCTGGCTTATCATCTTGAGAAAGCCAAAGTCCCATATATATTATTCGAAGCATCAGATAACCCTGGTGGGTACATTCGCACAATAAATCAAAATGGTTGCCTACTGGAGTGTGGCCCAAACTCCATATTAGCCGATCGTGAGATAGTGGATTTTATAAAAGAAATTGGACTATCCGGCTCATTAAGAGAAGCTGAGGTTACAAGTAAAAACAGATACATATTTAAGGACGGATCAATCAAAAAACTTCCTGCGGGGCCAATTTCCCTTCTGTTATCAGATTTCTTTTCAGCGAATGGAAAATGGAGTATTATCAAAGAATATTTTAACAATTCAAAAGGTAAAACTGACGAAACAGTACGGGAGTTTTTTCAGAGAAGATTTGGTGATGAAATTGTTGACTATGCTGTTGACCCTTTTGTTTCGGGTATCTATGCAGGGGATCCTGATTTACTTTTAATCTCTGAAACGTTTCCGATTCTTCAGGAATATGAACAAAAGTATGGATCGGTAATTAAAGGTTTTATCAAAAATCCTCCGGAGAGAAAATTTTCCTATAATTTTGATTCAGGAATGCAACAACTAACTGATACTATTGCGAAGAAATTGACCTGCTTTAGCCCCGGTACCCAGGTAGAAAGAATAAGGAAAGAAAATAATAAATATGTTCTGGAAGTACTTATAAACAATGAACCTGAATTTCATTCATTCGATTTTCTTGTATTATGCCTTCCTGCATATAAAGCAGCCCCTTTACTGGAAAATATAGCTGAAGATTTTGCCAAAACAATAGAAAAAATTGACTATCCACCTGTAGTAATTGTACATTCATTATTTAATAAAGGACAGTTCCCGAATCCACCAGACGGGTTTGGTGTGCTTAATCCGGCCAAAGAAAGTCGTTTTTCAGCAGGCACTATTTGGAACTACTCCTCCTTCCCATACAAATGTTCCAAGGATTACCTCTTGTTAACTTCTATAATCGGCGGATCACAATCAAGAAGCAAATTTCACCTTCCTGATAAAGAAATTATTATTAGACTTAATAAGGAATTTAAGGAAGATTATAACATTAAAGGTGAGCCCATATTTCAAAAAATCACCCGGATCGACAAAGCTATCCCTCAATATGATAAAAACATTGTTAGAGCCAAGGATTTAGCTAAAAACTACGAAAAGGATAATATTTTCGTATGCTCCTCTTGGATTAGCGGAGTTTCTGTAGCAGATTGTTTTAAAAAAGGTAAATTACTCGCTCAAAAAATTTCCAGCCTGAGAAATACTGTTTTATAAAAATAGTTTTTATTTTTAAAAGTGGAAAACGCCATTGTTATAGTACCAACCTACAATGAAAAGGACAATATTGAAAAAGTTGTCCGTAAAGTATTTTCTTTATCTGTACCATTTCACCTATTGATTATAGATGATAATTCTCCTGACGGTACTGCTGATATTGTAAAAACACTTCAACAAGAATTTCCCGATCGGTTGTTCCTGGAGCAACGAACAGGTAAATTAGGCTTAGGTACAGCATATATTCATGGTTTTAAATACGCTATCAGAAAAGCTTATGAATACATTTGTGAAATGGATGCAGATCTTTCTCACAATCCGGAAGATCTGGTTAGCCTATATAAAGCCTGCGCGGAAGAAGGATATGATTTATCTGTCGGTTCAAGATACGTAAATGGAATCACAGTTATAAACTGGCCGATGAGCAGGGTTCTGATGTCATATTTTGCAAGTAAATACGTGAGGTTTATTACAGGAATACCGGTTCAGGATACCACTGCCGGTTTCAAATGCTATAAAAAGAAAGTTTTAGAAACCTTAAAACTTGATGAAATAAAATTTGTAGGGTACGCTTTCCAAATTCAAATGAAATTTTTAACCTGGAAATATGGATTCAAGATCAAAGAAGTTCCCATTATTTTCTGTGACAGGGTTCATGGTACATCCAAAATGTCTTCCGGTATTTTTAAAGAAGCTATCTTTGGCGTATTACAGATGAAAATAAAAAGTTGGTTTGAAAATTATAATACCTAGCTAAACTTGATAGATTTTACCGGCTTAATCCTTGAAACCACCAATACCGGAACCATTAATACCACACTTATAAGCACAAATGTCAATATATTAATTCCTACAAATATTTGCCAGTTCCATTCTATAGGCACCGATGACATATAGTAATTCTCCGGGTCAAGCGGTATAATTTTAAAATAATATTGTATAAGACAAAAGCCGATACCTATCAGATTCCCCCATAACATTCCCCTTATGATAATAAATAAACCGTTCAGAAGAAATATATTTCTGATTTGACTATTATTTGCCCCCAAAGCTTTTAGCATACCTATCATATTGGTTCTTTCCATAATCATTATGAAAAGTGTGGAAACCATATTAAAAGATGCAACGAACAATATCAAGATTAGAAAAATCACAACATTTCTATTTAATAAGGTAAGCCAGTCAAAAATTTGAAGATATTTGTCTGTAACTTTTTCAAGCTGCATATCATAATCCATCATATCAAAAACATCTTCTGAAACCTGATCCAGCTTATTAAAATCTTTCACAAAAATCTCATATCCCCCCACTAAAGTATCCGGCCAGTTATTTATCCGTTGTATAAGTCTGAGGTCTCCTATTATCATAAGGTCATCGAATTCTTCCAACCCGGTTTGGTATATACCTTTTACTATCAGCTTTCTGAATCTTGGTGGGTTTTGGACAAAATAGATCATTACACTATCTCCTACCTCAAGTCTTAATTTTCTGGAAATTTTATTGCTGATCAGAATGTCTCTGGAATAAGCAGAATCGGAAAGTGAAATAAAACTTCCTTGAATGATATTCCTTGAAAACTTTTTGATGTTATAATCAGGGCCTACACCCTTTAAAACCGCGCCCATCACTTCCTGTTCTGTCTTCAATAAGCCCGGTTTTTTTATAAATGACTGTATATGAGCCAAATTCTTAATATCACCGGCATTTCTGTATAAATCCGAATTTAATTTTATCGGCGCTTCTTCGTATGACCTGGAAATATCATATTTACTAACTTGAATATGAGAAGCGAAACTAAATATCTTCTCCTGTATATTGGATCGGAAACCTTCTAATATTCCATAAGAAACAATTATTACTGCCAATCCAACTGCTATACTTAAAATGGAAATAATCCTGACAATGTAGGTAAATGAATCCCTTCGAGCGCTTTGGATCTTTTTAGAAATGAAATAATATAGGTTCATTTGGAACAAATCAGGTAAAAATACTTTTTTTATTTAGCCTGTGATCAAAAATCAATTATTTATAAGAATAATAAATGGAATCGTTTAATTTTAAACCTCTAATATAGGTACAGATTTTGATCCTGATTAGAAAAATTCAAAAATGAGTAAATTGTTAAAGTGCACCTTCCTTCTTTTAATTGTATGCCAGTTTGTTGGACTTGCCTGTAATCAGGCAAACAGCAATAACAATACAAAAATTCAAAACCAGGTATTTAATAACAAACAGATTATTCCTGCTGCCGAGCAACTGGAAGAATACCTGCCTCTTCTTAAAAATAAGAAGGTTGCATTGGTGGTAAATCAAACTTCTGTTGTAGGAAAAACTCATCTTGTTGATACTTTACTAAGCAATGGTGTTGATATAAGAATAATTTTTGCTCCTGAACATGGTTTCAGAGGAACGGCAGATGCAGGAGAACAAATCAAAAATGAGAAGGATACTAAAACCGGTTTGCCCATAGTATCCCTCTACGGGAATACCAAGAAACCTACAAAACAAAATTTATCTGATGTCGATATTGTTATTTTTGATATTCAGGATGTTGGTGTCAGATTTTACACATACATAAGTACCATGCATTATGTCATGGAAGCATGTGCTGAAAACGGAAAATCTTTTATTGTTTTAGATCGTCCAAATCCTAACGGGTCTTATGTGGATGGCCCGGTACTTGAGCCTGCTTATAAATCTTTTGTTGGAATGCATCCCATACCTATTGTACATGGTTTAACAGTAGGTGAACTGGCATTAATGATCAACGGAGAAAAATGGCTAGACAGCGGCAAAGTTTGCAATCTGCAGGTTATCAAAGTAAAAAACTATGACCATACCTTCTCTTATTCTTTACCTGTTAAACCATCCCCTAATTTACCTAATGATCTTAGTATAACACTTTACCCTTCATTAGGGTTGTTCGAAGGCACGGTAATCAGCGTAGGTAGGGGCACCGAAATGCCTTTTCAGGTTATAGGATCTCCAAATAAAAACAATGGCAATTTTACCTTTACACCTAAAAGTACTGCTGGTGCAAAGAATCCGCCATACGAAGGACAATTGTGTTATGGTATAGATATGAGGACAAAAGATGTGAATAATGAATTCACACTTTCTTACTTGATAGAAATGTATGAAAAGGCAGTTGAAAAAGATAAATTCTTTAACAACTTTTTTAATAAACTTGCCGGAAACAACTGGATTCAGGAGCAGATTAAAAAAGGAAATACAGAAAAAAATATCAAACAATTATATCAGGAAGATCTGAATAAATATCTTCAGAAAAGGAAGAAATATCTGCTCTATAAAGATTTTTATTAAGCTTTTTCACATAACTTAAAAATGGCTGAGCGGGATTTAAGAATAATTTTTATGGGAACACCGGAGTTTGCAGTTCCCAGTTTGAAAATATTAGTTGAAAACAACTATAATGTTGTGGCAGTGGTGACTGCCACGGATAAACCTGCAGGAAGAGGATTGAAATTGACTCCGTCTGCAGTAAAAAAATATGCTGTAGAAGCAGATATACCGGTCCTGCAACCTTCTAACATGAAATCACCGGAATTCCTTGCAGAACTTTCATCCTACAAGCCAAACCTTGGAATTGTTGTGGCATTCCGTATGTTGCCTGAAGCTGTCTGGAAAATGCCCGAATACGGGACATTTAATCTGCATGCCTCTCTTCTTCCTGATTATCGAGGGGCTGCTCCCATCAATTGGGCAATCATTAACGGAGAATCAAAAACAGGCATTACAACCTTTTTCCTCAAACATGAAATAGATACCGGTGATATAATGTATCAGGAAGAAGAACCTATCTATCCGGATGATAATGCAGAAAGTTTATATACCAGATTAATGACCAAAGGCGCGGAACTTGTTTTGAACACTGTAGTTTCAATACAGAAAGGTATAGAGACTACAAAACCTCAGGTAATCTCCGGTACAATGAAATCTGCACCTAAAATCACTAAGGAAACATGCAAAATTGACTGGAATAAACCATCCAAAGAAATACAAAATCTGGTAAGAGGCTTGTCACCCTATCCCGGAGCATGGACTATTTTGAATGACAAATTCCTTAAAATATATACCATTACACCTGCAGAGAATGTGCAGGATAGCAATCAAACCATCCTGACAGACAACAAAACTTATCTATTTCACAAAACCGGCGATGGATATATTGCTATTAAAGACTTGCAAATGGAAGGAAAGAAAAGAATGACCATTGAAGAATTTTTAAGAGGTAACAAATTATGAAGGTATCTATTATTGTAGCTGAATCTGAAAACCATGTAATAGGTAAAGACAACCAATTACCATGGCACCTTCCAGCTGATTTGAAACACTTTAAAAATCTGACAATGGGCCATCATATAATCATGGGAAGGAAAACCTATGAATCTATAGGCAAACCTTTACCTGGAAGAACATCAGTAATTGTCACCAGAAATAAAGATTATAAAGTTGAGGGTTGTATTACAGTTCACTCGATAAAAGAAGCAATTGAGGTTGCTTCTAAAGCAGGCGATGATGAAGCATTTATCATTGGAGGAGCAGAATTAATTAACAGCAGTGAAAACTTTGCGGATAAACTATATCTAACTATCATCCATCAACAATTTGAAGGAGATGTGTTTCTAAATATTAACTTTGATAATTGGAAACTGGAAAAAAATGAAAGCCATAGTAAAGATGAAAAAAATCCGTACAACTATAGCTTTCTGCTTTATCATAAAAGATAATATTACCTGAGTATATACAGTTTACCAATATTGTTTTTGAAGGCTTTATCACCAGAGGTGGAGTTGTGCTTAAAATTATCCCCTTTATTTTTGATAATGACCTTATATAGGTAAACTCCATTAGCCAGCCTGTCACCAAACTCATCTGTTCCATCCCATGCATATTCTGATTTGTTGTGACCTATTCTCAATGGACCTAGTTCCTGACGAGTTATCTCCCTCACTACCCTGCCGGTAACTGTCATTATCTGTATCTTTAAATCTTCAGGTAATTCATTACCGGTAAGTGTAAAAACAAATCTGGTACTGCTGGAAAAAGGATTCGGGTAAGGATAAAAATGTGTTATAGTCGATTGATTGATTACCTGAAACTTGATTCTGTAAAAATTCACTCCCGATTTATTTTTGGAAGCATCCGTCCCCTGCACAATCAATTCATATATTCCGTCAGGAAGATTCTTAGGATTATATTCAACTGTGAAAGTATTTGACCTACCTCCAACTTGGCCATACCTGATAATATCCTTATCTGATAAATATATTTTCTCCTCAATTTGTGCTCCTGGTCTCTTCAAAAATATCTGGATACCGGTAGTATCCTCAATCAGCAGTAATTTATTTTCATCATTAATAACAATGGTAATAAGAGGACTTGGTGATACTATATCTCCATCCATAATATGTGCACCGTCAAACAACACATCAAGCAATGGATTAATACGGTCCACATCTACATCAAATCCGAGTTCCAAAGCATTATTATGATAATATTGTTCTCTTTGTAGTCTGGGATTTACAAATACCTGAAAACTGTTTCTTCCTCCAAATTCCTTGGTATTAATTTCATGCTCAAAGTTTATGGTTCCGTTCGCAGGTAATTTCCCAAGCTTTACCATAGAAGTATCGGTTTTACCTCTATCCATATTGCGGATTATGTATCGAACTCTAACAGTATCTTTAAAATCCAAATCCGTAATATTGGAAAACACAAATGACAATTTTGTTTTTTCCCCTTCCTTCTTTTTGGCGATATTATACTGTTCAATTCCTGCTGTGATAGGATCTAATGTACCCTCAGGAACCGGACTATAGATCACCTGCCAGCGATTTAACTGAGGAGGAAAAATATTTTCGGAAGTATCAGTAACCACAGCATGCAATTTCAAATACGGATACATATCGGCATCAATGAAGGCCAGATCCAAGCTATCCTTTTGAGGAATGTTTAATGTATCACTGTTTCCATTGGTATTATAACGAATAAGTTTCAGTTGATAATTGTCGTGGTCAATAGCAGTAAAATTCCTAAATAGAGTACCCCATTCATAAGCAGGCCCTATCAAAGTAGAAGTAATCTTTCCTGTGGTATATGAACCATTCAATAAAGTATCGAATAATATTGGGCCTTTGGAATATTTTTCAAACATCGGCTCGGTAGCCCCTTTTTTTCCGAAAATTAAAAATCCGTCATCGTTTGCAAGACTATCAATAAATTTTGACCCTAGTGCAGACTTGAATTTTTCCTTGGTTTCTGAATCCCAATCAGCAAATGTTAATTTACCAAGACTTACCATTAGTACATAATCACCAGGTTTAACTTCGTCAAGGTACTTTTTAAGTATAGAGGTTTGGGTGGTATGTATACTATTAACTATGTGCCTGTTCCTGCCACATGAAAAAATATTTTTATTTATGTAAGGTTGCCCGGTTATTCTGTCAAACGTCATTGCAATAATCACATCTTCAAAACAGTTGAGCCAAATCATACCTGCGAACACAATCGGTAAACCATTTAATTTTATATATGTCTGATTTGCTTGAGTAGGTGGCATATCTGGATTGATATTGTCAAAAACCGGTCCCGAGGTATGAACCTCAAGGGTAGTTTCCGTCTTTTCAAAAAACCATTTTTTTGCATCAAGATCACGCTCAATATGCCATAAATCATCCTTTAAAAATTGAGGAAATTCGCTTTGTGACCAGCCATCTGGACTTTTATTAATATAAATAAATGAACTGTTTGCCCATACTGTATCAGCTCCCGAAGGGATCTCTGCAGGTCTCACTCTCCAGTAATAAACTATGCTATCATTGGCTAAAGTTGCCTCAAGCAGATTTACATTTGGCCATTTAATAATTGATGAGCCCATTATGACATTACTCTTCCTGAATGGGGAATTAAAGAGATAAGAAGTATCAATTTCAATGAAATAATTTTTAGGCTTTTCAAGAATATCTGTCGACTGGGCTATGAAATTTACAGGCTGATGGTGTACAACACTATATTCTTTCGGAAATAAACAAATAACCCCTGACTGAGGCATAAAATACTCCAGCGAGGCTCTGTTATTAATCACATTGTCAATCTCCGGAATACTGTCTTTACAATCTATAAAAATATCAAATCGGTTTAGTCCGAATAAATCAGATTCGTTATTTTTAATTTTGAAATAAATTGTGTCTGTATTCAAGACAGGGGCAAATTTTTGTCCGCTATATTCAATTACCTTCGCAGCTCCTATAGTTCTGCTAATACAGACTTCAAAAGAATCTTTGTTAGTTATGCCCGGATTTTGAATTACTATGCCAATAGCAAAGGAATCAGTGGATGCAGTCACTTTATCTCCGGTAAATGATTTTACAAAAATACTGGTGTTGCTTATGGCATAATCTGTCACAGATTTATTAAAGTGATTAAAGCCTGGTGCATAAACCCTTGCACCAGGATCTCCAATTAATGCCATTTGTTGTACAGTAGCTATGGATACTTCATCGGAGAAACCGGAAATAAACTGTGATATCACCCCTAACTGAAGATGTCCTACAGGATGATGCATGTTAGAAGTATCTGTAAACAGTCGTCGGTACATTATTTCAGAATACCTTTCTAACTGATACGGATATCCTGCATCAGTATGCCCCAGACACAAAATAGCCCCTTTGTTTGGTGTTTGTATCCAATCCTCAGCAAATGAATATAATGTGCCATAAATATTAACTGAAGAACAGCCGTTCAGAAACAGCATCGGATACTTGCCTTTGTTATTATAGCCGTAAACCGGAAATGAGACAAATCCGATATCAACATCTGAAGTGAATGGTGCGGAATGTCCGTAAAATGTGACATAAGATACTCCGCTGTTGATATCATCAGATATATTAATTACTTGAGAATAGTTTGTTGAATTCTTTGAGAAACTTTTTACTTTCCCACCAAAAAAATGTCCCTCAGCAATAGCTTTAAGTTTATTCATATGGTTCCGAAACATCTGGTTTTGTCCTAGATCAGTTCCACCACTCAGGTGTACTAACCTTTTTCTCCACATTGCATTAGGATTTTGGGTAGGATCTTCGTGTTCTCTTATTTTATTCAGGTATGCATCCACGTCTTCCGGTGTTCTCGCCGGAATACGTCCGGTAGCCACTTTAGTCACGTGTGTAGATGCCCCTCCTAAGCCCATAGTAAAAATCAGGTCTGAGCCAGGCAACCCTGCGGCAGGAACTAAATCTTCAACACGCTGCAATCTGTCCGGATGATTTATATACAAAGAAGGGTTATGCCGGTAATATGGTCCCAAACCATTGTAATTTATCTCCAAACCTTTACCAATAATAAATAAGTACTGCGGATCTCCATTAGCAAGCTGGTGAGCCATAAACTGCCTTATTGCTGCCGGAGATTTCTCACCATAGGTAAACAGATTATATAACTTAAGTATATCAGCTACAAGAACAGAATACTTCCCACCTGGAACAGACTGTCTGTATGAAGCATATTCATTGGCTTTTGACATTAATTTCGGATGGGAAATAATGATATACTCCGAGGTTGTAGAGTATGGTGTCATGGACACCTCAAATATCCTGGGAGAAAATTTGTATGTAGCCGGTGAGGAAACAAATACTCTGGAATTTCTATTGGTATTATTTGCTATCTGAAAATTAAGTGACCCTGAACCTGAAGAAGAAAGTATTCTGATATTTGATCTATCACTGATATCATATACTCTAGGTACGCCAGGAATGGATGAACTTCCGGAAACTGATACAAAAGCATTTGCCTTGGCCGGAAATTCCAACCATCTCTCCTGCCTGCCATTCATTGACACTGATTGAGGATATTTTAATCTGATGTAATTGACAGAAACTACATCCTGCGCCTGACCGAAACCTTTAACCCTGATTGACACCCTTAGTTGATTTCCGTCAAAGTGTGAGTTAGAAATTTCCCTAATAAAATACTGAGTAGTATGATTCAAAAAGGTATCAAGAGAAAAAACAGCTTTTGGAGCAGCGGGGTCTCCTAAAAGAATATCTACTACGTGATACTGCTGATTACCTCCAGCCAATACCATTTCCAGTACAGGATTTTGACCTGCCACTAAATTATTTACATCAATTGTATAGGTTCTTATAGCAGGTGCGGAATTAATGTATTTAATTATCCCGCCGGAAGTCCAACCTTCACCTCTGTCCCAAGTACTTAGAGTTGTTTCTATACTGTATACATGCCCCTTCTCATATGACTCCGAAAACAACATAAGTGCATCCTCAATATGGAAAGATTCAGGACTGCCTGATGAAGACAAATTAAATGACATACGTTTTCCATTGGGAGAATTACTCCATGTCAGGAAAAATGCGGTAGTGTCGGAATAGAGATTATAAAACTTGTGCGGTTGAAAACTTGGATTTCTGTACAACATACTATCAAGAAATCCATCGTTTTTTATTCCATAAAAAATAAGTGTATCATTATTGTCAAAAGAAAAATCTGAATTCAATTCTCCAGATACATATATTGCTTGTTCTACCCCACGGTGAAAAATTTGCAGTTGTCTTGTACTTAAAGTTCCCAGCGGAACGCCCGCAGATAATAAATCCTGCTGACGCAATGCATAAATCCCTGATTCAGCTACAGGTATTTTGAAATACCTTTGCCCAGGAACGATCCATTCATTACCCAGTATCTGCCCGGAAACCAGGTAGCAGCATGAGAACAAAATGAAGAAAAATAAAAAGGTTTTTCTTAGCATGGTTATTTAATTTCCGCTCTTAACGAAAACACATTAGAATATAAGGAACCTTTAAAATCTCCTATGTTGGTGAGAGCGTAATCTATATAGACTTTCTTTATCCTGATTCCAAGCCCGAAATTAGGTTGTACTTTCGTATAGGATTTTCCATCCCAATCTTTCACCCTTTGTACATTTCCTGCACCAAAGCGCAGAAACACTATTTGCTTATAATCTGCTTCAAACCCTATTCTTGGATCAATAGAAGTAAAATCTGATTTAATCAATGTATTTCTTTTACCATCAAAAGTAAATTCAAAATCTGCTGCACCGACTACACCAAATTTTTGTTCCATAAACCTGTGACTCCGGCCTATCCCACCAATTAGTCTTGGCATAGTTACTTCTACAGAGTTTTGAGGAATCTCATTACCTGTTTGAGCATATATGTCTTTTACCAAAGCAGTGTTATGCGACCAGGCGGTGTATGTTCCGGTTACATCTCTGGCCATCAGTCCCAGCAACCAACCTTTCTTTACATACTGAGCTCCGGCATCCAGACCCACTCCCCATGCATTGGCGAAGTTACCGACAATCCTGTGAATTATCTTTACATTTCCTCCTATATTCAGTCCGGGAATTAATACATCTTTTTTAGCATAAGAAATAAGAAAGGCATAATCAGAAGCGGAGAAATATCTTACATTGGAATAATTAGGAGTAGTTGAATTACCATCGTGCCCAAATAAAAATCTGGTATCAGGAATATCATCAACTCCGAATCGAATCACTGACACCGCCAAAACACTTGTGGAATCAAGTCTAGTACCTACTGCCCCGTAATCATATTTTGCAATACCTGCAAAATGTTCGGAGTGCATCAAAGCTCCTTCATATTTGCTTTTAATCTGAAGCAAACCTGCAGGATTCCAGTATCCGGCAGTAACATCATTTGTATTTGCCACCTGCACGTTAGACATACCCATTGCCCTTGCACCAACTCCTATTGAAAGAAACTCATTACTGTATTTAGGCGCAACCAACTGAGAATGTGACAAATAAGGAATTAAACCCAACAAAAAAATAAGCAATAGCCCCTTAATTCTGGTCATAAATTCGATTCGTATTAAAAAGTTGAAATGTAACAATCTAAAGTACAGCAAAAACGAAAATTAATTATTACTAGTACTTTATTCGGAAATAGTTCCAAAAGTAAACGATTAATATCAAATAAAAATATAAAAATTTCCAGAAACAATTTTTGATTAACAGGGATCGTTCTATGTGGTCAATTGTTTATCTTTAAGCATTTAACACTATTTAACCTATATGAAGAATTTCATTTATACAATTGTCACTTTATGTGTCATTCTATTCTATTATAGTTGCCAGGAGAAAAAGTCAAACGCTGTTATAACTGATGCTGACAGTTTAAAAACATCATTTTCAAAGCTTAAAGACACTGTAAATCAAAAATGGAATAATCTGATACTTTCAGATGACCAGAAATTTTCAGATATAAAGCGCTTGTTAGACGAAATCTCCTATTCGGGAAAATTTGATTTAAGATTACATGATTCATTGACCAAAGTCCTGCCAGAGGTATTGGCAAAAAGGTATACTCCCGAAAATCTAACGGTCAAAAGAATTGAGGATTATGACATGGAAACAGACCGTTATATTCAAAAAGTCCTGGAATTAGCAGCAAAAGCACCCAATCTTCCAAACCATCCGCTTGCTCAGGAGTTAATAAATGACATCAATGAAGCCAATGTTAATACCTTAATAAAACTGAGAATTAATTATGACAGATGGGCGCAGGTTTACAATATTTTCATAGAAGAAAATAAATCTCAATTAGAAAAAATAGGCATCCCTGCAGATTCATTGAAAAAGAAAGCATTGTTTTCCGATAATTCTAATTCATGAAGTTAAATTCAATTATATTGTTAATTCCTGCTGTGCTTTTATTTAGTTGCACATCCGGAACATTTATTAACTCAGGCAATAAGTCTTTTAAGACTCAGCTAGATATTTTAGTTGACAGCATGTCAGTTTCCTGGAACACCATGGAATCTTCAGATGCCAATAAAATTTCAGGTTTGAAACGCATACTTGATGAATTAAGTTATGCGGAAAAAGTAAATAACGTGGAGATGGAAAGCATACTTAACTCCTATCAAAAGGTTGTAATCTCCAAATTGAATCCCACAGATATGACAGACGAAAAAATTGACGAATATGACAGGTTATCTGATATACTCATCAAAAAAGTTTTCCATCTGATTGATTCGCTTCCGGACACTGAAAACTATCCAATTATTGCATCTCTTAAATCAGATATTTCAAAAGCAGACGAAAATCTGGTGATCTACCGATATAAATATGATAAATGGGCAAACCAATACAACAAGAAAATTGAAGGCAAAGAAAAAAAGCTACGGAAAATGGGTAGCCCTTACAATCAATACAAAAAAAGAAAATTGTTTGCCATTCAATAATTAGTCAATCTCAATGACAACATCTGAAGTAACCGGATGCCCGACACAAGTAAGTACGTATCCTTGCTGTAATTCTTTATCGGATAAGGCATCCTTTTCATCCAGATGAACCTTTCCGCTTACACATTTACCCATACATGCTGTACATAATCCGCTTTGACATGAGTAAGGTAAATCAATATCAGCATCCAAGGCTGCGGCTAAAATAGTCTGCTCAGGTTTTACTTTTACTTTATATTCACTTCCCTGATAAATAATTACTACCTCTTGTTCTTTATTTTGCCCGTCATCTACTATCTTTCCGGTAGATTCACTTGAAATAGTATTAACAAAACTTTCCTGATGAATCCTCTCCTTTTCAAGTTTGATGATATCCAAAGATTTTTTTACCTCATGCATCATTCCTTCAGGACCGCAAATAAAATATTCGGATTTCCTCAAATCAGCACCGGTTCTTTCCAATTGCTTGATGATTTCCGATTGATTTAACCTGCCTACCACAAACTCACCCTCGCCTTCAGGCTGACTAAGAAAATAAATCAGATTGAATCTATCAGTGAATTTCATTTTCAGTTCATTCAATACCCTGAAATATATAATGGATTGTTCATTTCTGTTTCCATATAAAAGGGAAACAGTACTCTGAGGTTCATCATATAATATGGTTTTCAAAATTGACATCAACGGAGTAATACCGCTGCCTGCGCCAATTAAAACAATATTTCTTTTCTGTGTTTTATCCGGAGTAAAGATAAAATTACCTGAGGGACTCATTACATCTATAGTATCTCCAATACGAATATTATCAGCAATATAATTAGAGATCTTCCCATTTATAACTCTCTTCACGGTTACCACAAGGTCATTATCAATTCCCGAGGAAGAACAAAGTGAATACGATCTTCTGTGTTTCTCCCCGGAGATTGTAAATATTAAGGTAAGAAACTGGCCGGCTTTATACTCAAAGCCTTTCTCCGGCTTTTGAAAAACAAGTGATACTGCATCAGGTGTTTCCTGAATAATTTCTTTTACCTTCAGTTGATAATATTGAGTCATTTCTCTCTAAATCTCTTTTACACAAAAAAAGTTAAATATAAGCTTAAATCAAAATATTATGTTGCTTAGGAAAATTAGATGGATATCAATTTTATTATTCTGAAGTTTATCCGATTTTTACGTAAAATTTCACAATGAAAAAAATCACTTTAGGATCCGAGATAAAAGGTATCATTTTTGATATAGATGGCACCCTGGTAGATACGATGCCGGTACATTACAAAGCATGTCAGATAGTATGCAACAAACATGGATTTGACTTCCCCTTGGATTACTTTTATGCAAAAGCTGGAATACCAACTTTAAAGGTTTTTGAAATGTTGGTAAAAGATTTAGGACTGAATCTGGATGGCATTAATTTAGGCAGGGAAAAGGAAAAAGTTTACCTGGAACTGATCCATGAAGTTAAACCGCTCACCCTGGTGCATGATATTGCTTTAAATTACTATAACAAGTTACCAATGGCCTTAGGGACAGGAGGCACAAGGGACGTGGCAGAAAAAACTTTAATAGCCGCAGGAGTTGATCATTTATTTAATATTTTAATTACTGCAGATGATGTTACAAAGCCAAAACCTGACCCGGAAACCTTTCTTCTTTGTGCAGAAAAAATGAATATCGCACCCGAATTATGTGTCGTATTAGAAGATGGCGATCCGGGCCTTCAAGCAGCTTTAGCTGCCGGAATGAAATCTATTGATGTAAGACAATATCTATAAAAGTTTATTTTTCATTCGGCACCTTTCCTCCTTTTTTCCTGGCTTCAGACAAGCCAATTGCAATAGCCTGCTTTTTACTTTTGACCTTTTTTCCAGATCCTGACTTCAACTTCCCTTCCTTAAGTTCGTGCAACTTTTCACCCACCAACTCTTTCGATAATTTCCCATACTTAGCCATACCTTATAAATTTTTATATAAAACAAAAATTATATAGATACAAATCCTTTAAGATGTCCATAACAATATAATTTCTCCCTGAGTTAATCTTTTGGATTAGCAGCAGATGAATAGTGGCAGAAAAGAATCTATATAGCGGGGAAGAAGAAAAAGAATTTTTTGTGTGGATAAATCCGAATGATCCTTACGCAAATCTCAACGCCAATATGATAGGATCATTTGTTTCTGTATCCAATAAGGATGATAATCTCATGTTCCTGCCAAATGAACATTTCAGTGGATATATAAGCACCTTTCAAAGTAATTTACTTAGAGGATATCAGGCAGAATATAACCTGGAAATAGTAAGAAAAGAACATTTCCCTGAATATCCCTCAAGGCTAGTAGCTACCTTTTTATTTGAAAATATTGAAGAAGCAGAAAAGTATAGATTAACACATGGGTTTCATGTCAACGATCGACAGCTGAAACGTGGAAAAACCAATGGAGAATATATATATTCAAAACACGACTTGTCATGGATAGACTTCCTGAGATCACCCTTAGTGATTAATGAAAATGTAAGAAAGGAAATAATATGTTCTTATTGGCAAGGCATTCCTGTGAGTGATTTCAAACTTCCTTTAATCGATAAAACACTTTCAGCGGTCTCCGATTCTGTATACGAGGTGCTTTTTATAGGCAGGCTGGACTTTATTAAATAATAAACTGACATTTAGCGACTTAACACCATTAGGTTTACTCATTTTTTTTTTACTAAATTTACTTGATAATCCCTTCCAGACATTTTAATGTCCAACTTAGAAACTTTATATAAAGAAAATTACCAGCTGCTAATCAACATTTCAGTTGCTATAGTGAAGGATGAGGAAGTAGCAGAAGACATAGTTCAGGATGTCTTTTTCAAGCTATGGGAAAAGAAAATGTTTTCTATAAAAACCGAATCACCAAAAGGATATCTTATCAAATCGGTGGCGAATAGCTCTTTAAATTATATACGTTCAAGAAAAGTCAGAGATAAATACGCCACGCATTATATAATGAATAGTCCGGTTGCTGAAAAAGACTTTCAACTTGAAGAGAAAGAACTTGAACTTAAAATTAAAGCTGCTATTGAATCGCTGCCTGTCAAATGCAAAATTATTTTTATGATGAGCAGGTTTGAGGACATGAAATACAAAGAAATAGCAGAACATTTAGGCATTTCAATTAAAACTGTTGAAAATCAAATGTCTATAGCATTAGACCGCCTAAAAAAATCCCTCAAAGAATATTTTTAATTTTTTTTCTATTTCTTTTAGGGGTCGGAACCAGGATGAGTGTCTTATTAATAAACACGAAAATCCATGACCGATAAAACCTTCAAAATTCTCATCGCTAAATACCTCTCAGGAAACACCTCTCCTGATGAAACAGCGATATTGAGAAAAGAAATAGAGTCGGATCCGGAGAAAAAATCGTATCTGGAAGAACAACAAGAACTTTGGAATTCATCCGGCAAAATCATTTTCACAAATAAAACTCCAGAGACGAGCTGGAAAACTTTCCGTGAGCATTTAAATCAAAAATCAAAACAACCTAAAAAGAAAGCATACTATTATTCTATTGCATCTGCAATTGCAATTATTATTTTTTCATTCCTGATCTTTACCTTAAAGGAAAACCCGGTTGGAGAAATAAAATCAGGTGTGGCAGTTTATACAGCCCCAATAAAACACATACTTCCTGACAGTTCAGTAGTCTGGCTTGGCGAAAACAGTAAATTAACACTTACTGAACCTTTCAATAAGGATACAAGGGAATTACATTTAGAAGGAGAAGCGTTCTTTGATGTTAAAAGAGACGAGTCCAGACCATTTATTATCTTAACAGAAGGCATTAAAACAAGAGTACTGGGCACATCTTTCAACGTAAGAGCATTCCCAAATGAAAATTCTATAGAAATTTATGTGGAGGCAGGTAGAGTTTCATTCTCTAACACTAAAAACAATGAAGAACTAATACTCGGGGTTAAAGAATCTGCTGTGTTTTACAAGAACGAAAACCTTCTGACCAAATTAAATACTCTTGAGAATACAGAAGCCTCAGCGGTTCCTCAAAAAACCAAAAGAAAGCCATCCGGAAAATCTGAATATAAGTCTGCAAAAGAAAAGGAATTAAAAAATCCAACCAACTATCTTATGCATACTACTACCTGGAAAGAAAATATACTTTTACAAACTGTAATTCAAGGTGAATTAGTAAATCAATCACTGTTTACCTCTTTTAAAAATGTAAAAATCGCTGTCAAATACAGAAAGCCAAATGGTAAAGCTACTGTCCATAATCACATTGTGAAAAAAGAAATACATCCGGGTGAAACAGTAAAATACAAAATCAAACTATCGGATTATTTTGACAGAACTGATGACGTTGAAATTAAAATTGAAGAAGCAGAGTTATTAGATAATTAATACGGCTATGAAAAAATTCACCTCAGTATTACTTGTAGAGAACAACCTTGGAAGTTACAGACAGCTTGAGGAAAAAATCTTGCAAACTGGGTTCTGTAGGCAAATAAGACCCGCCTTAAATGGCGGGCATGCCTACTTATTTTTAGAACAAATGCATTGGAGTGGAAAAATCCAGGAAACAAACCTTTTTATTTTTCTTAATCTTAACACACCGATAGTCAATGGAATTGAATTTCTTGAAAAATTCAAAGCCATGAATTCAGAATACAAAGAAAACATCAAAATATTTATTATCAGTGATGAAGCCTCTTGTGACCAATTGGAAAAAGCTAAATCATTAGGTTTCGAAAACTTTATTAACAAATCCTCCTTAGAGTATTCTCATTTATTTGCACGTAAAAACAAAAACAATAAGGCTAAACAGCTAGTGAATTAATGAAATTGTCAAAGGTTTCTCTATTTACTTATTTGAGAGAAGAGTTAACGGGACGGTTAATAGGGTTTGTTGTTGGAATGTGGACATCACAACTTTTGTCAGGTTTTTTTGAAACCAGAGGGCTAAAAAATCTTTGGGGATTAAGAGCTAAGAAAACAATTATAGACAAACAAACTTATGAGATTCTGGACTGGACAGTAAGTATTGTAATAGGATTTGTCGTTTTTGAAATTATACAACGGATAATCAAAAACAAGCACAGACTACTACCGATGGTACAGAAGACAAAAAACAAAATTTTATCTAACCTAAACCTTTAATAAACCACCTTAAAAAGAAAGCTGACTAATGTCAGCTTCTTTTTTTATTTTTCTATCCTTCAACTTTTCTTTTGTTTTTTATCAAATCGATAAACTCAGCTGAAGGTTTAAACTTAGGAGCATAATGTTCATCTATTATCACAGCTGTATTTTTGGAAATGTTCCTGGCAACCTTCCTGGCTTTCTTTTTGATTATGAAATTCCCGAAACCACGAAAAGAAATCTCATTACCTTTTGACATATTGTCTTTAATCACAGTGAATAAGCTTTCTACAACCTGGGTAACTTCACCTTTATCAATACCAGTTTTTTCTGAAATGCCGGTGATTATTTCTGCTTTTGTCATATAATTTTGATTTTATCTGATTTACACTCTTTTAAATTTCTTCAAATGAAGGAAAATAAGTTGATAATTGAAAATAAAAGTAAGATTTTTCCTATTTTTTCAGCTTATATCCCTGGTTATTTATACTTTTTAAAGAATCTGATGCTTAATTGCTTAATACGAAAAATCAGCAACATAAGTTCTTTAATGCAACAAAACAAATATTGTATAATTTATGGATATAATATTAATTATCAAAAAATAAACAAATTTAACCCCAAAACCCTTTGAATTTATTCTATAACTCACAGATCAATAAAATGTTATAAATTCCTGATGAAACCCCCTAATGTATTGCATATTTTCTATAGACATAACCATCTAACAAATATTTTTATTGATCTGGAACCAACACTTCTTCCGAAAAATAATGTACTATAAAACAGGGAGTTTATTGCCTAAAGTTCAAAGGGGTAATATTTTATTTAAATCAATGTATTTAAAATGCTATAAAAGGCCCACAGGACCTAATTTTATAAATTACTATTGAATTATAAAATAAAATTTCATGTTTCATGTAAACTTGGAAATTATACTTCAGATATTGCAACTTTAATATAATTTTGGATGTAAAATCAAACTAATCCATATCATTTCATTGGATTAGTATATTTCAGTATTTGAGGGAATTCCAGGTAAGAAATAATTCATAAAACTGCCAGACTAGTTTCGAAGTATGTGGGTAAAAATTGCATCATTAATAATTAAAAACAGAGCTTGGCTCCTTGCAGCTACTATCTTTTTTACTGTATTCATGGGCTACCAGGCCCGAAAAGTTCAAATGACTTATGATTTCGTAACTGTAGTACCGGAGGGAGACTCTACTTTTATCAATTTTAAAGAATTTCAAAAAACCTTTGGCGAAGATGGCAATATCCTGGCAATCGGATTAGAAGGCAATTCAATACTTGAATATGAGAATTTCAAGCTGCTGAAAGAACTGACTCAAAATATTGAAGGGGTTGAAGGCGTAAGTAGTGTAATCGCCCTTCCTACAGTAAAAACCTTAAAAAAGGATACTCTGTCTAAAAGGTTTGTAATGGAAAATATTATTCCTGCAGACCTCAAAGCTGAGGAGTATGATAGTCTGATCAACTCCGCTGTCAATGCTAAATTTTATGACAAGCTTCTCTACAATAAAAATTCCAATGCTACCATTTTAGCTGTTACTATTGAGCGATCCTACCTGAATTCAGATAGAAGAGCAGATTTGGTTAACAAGATAACAGGGTATGTGGACGGTTACTCTGAAAAAACTAAGGTTACTGCGCATTATGCAGGCCTACCTTATATAAGGTCTATAATGGTGACTAAAGTAAGGGACGAATTCAAATTATTTCTTGTCCTTGCCGCTGTTGTTACCAGTCTGTTTCTGTTCGTTTTCTTCAGATCTTTCTTTGCTGTTGCATTTACCTTCCTGGTAATTCTTATAACTGTATGCTGGACACTGGGATTTCTGGTTGTTTTTGGCTATAAAATAACACTTCTCACCGGTATCCTTCCTGCACTTATTATTATTATTAGTATACCGAACTGTATATACATGTTCAACAAATACCATCATGAGTACAAGAAACATGGAAATAAGGTTAAAGGTATAAGCAGAATAATCGAAAAAATCGGCTTTTTAACATTCATGACAAATGCCAACACAGCTGTGGGCTTCTTTGTACTTGTAACTGCAGATATTACTATTATAAAAGAGTTTGGTATGATTGCTGGTATTATCAGTATCGCAACATTTTTGATTACCCTAATCGTAATTCCTTCATTGCTCCTTTATCTGCCTGCTCCAAATACTAAACAGTTAAAGCATCTTGACTTAAAATTCTTAAGGAAAATAAATATCTTCCTTGAGCATGTAGTAATGAACAGAAGGAAGGTGATTTACATTGTAACATCATTATTTCTATTTGTAGGTCTGGTGGGTCTTTCAAAAATAAAGGAAGTGTCTTATATGGTTGATGACCTGCCCGAAAAAAGTAACGTTAAATCAGATCTACAGTTTTTTGAACAGCACTTCAAAGGAATTATGCCTTTGGAAATTGTAGTTGACTTAGGCAAGCCAAAAGGTTTTACAAAACTGCAAAATTTACAGAAACTAGAAGAACTTGAAGATTATTTAAAAACACAGGAACATATCTCTCCTCCTGTCTCTATTTTAAGTTTGGTTAAAAGCGGAACGCAAGCTTTTTACAACGGAGCGCCTGAGCAATATCGCTTACCAACACAGAGAGAAGCACCCTTTATAACAAAATACTTCGGTGGCAAATCCGGAGATGAGAAAAATGTATTAAAATCATTTGTAGATTCAACTGGTAGATATGTACGATTTAGCTGCAAAGTAGCCGATTTAGGAACTACTAAAATGGAGGAGGAGATTGTAAAAAAGATAAAAGCTAAAACGAATGAAATATTTGCCGGAACAGATATGAAAGCTGAAGTTACTGGCACAACTGTAATGTTTCTTGCAGGAAACAAATACCTTATTAATGACCTTACGGAAAGCCTTATCATGGCTTTTATCCTTATCTCATTAATGATGGCCATGATATTCTTTAATCTCAGGATGATAATAATATCTCTTATACCAAACATCATCCCCATGGTACTTACAGCAGGAATCATGGGATTATTCAATATCCCGTTGAAACCTAGCACTGCATTGATATTTAGTATTTCATTCGGAATCTCCATCGACAGTACTATACATTATCTAAGCAAATTCAAACAGGAGCTGAAAATATTAAATGGAAATATTTATCAGGCTGTATTAAAAACTCTTGAAGAAGTTGGCGTAAGTATGATTTATACATCTCTGGTTTTGTTTGGAGGATTTGTAATTTTCTCTTTCTCTGAATTTGGTGGAACAATAGCTCTTGGGGTTCTTACTTCCATTACCTTGTTCTTTGCTATGCTTACTAATCTTATTCTTCTCCCTACTCTGCTTATTACTTTTGGAGGTAAAGGCAAAGAAGCAAAGCTACCTGTAATATTCAATCGTTTCAGAAAGCAAAAGCATCCGAACAAGGAGGAGGTAAACATCGATACCATTGCAGCAAATCAATGATACAAAACTGATATAAAATTATTAATGGGCCACCATCACCATCACCATCACCATCATAGTCATCATCACCATCATGAGCATGGAAATGAAAAAAACCTGAAGGTGGCCTTTTTTATCAATTTTGCTTTTACAATCATTGAATTGATTGGCGGATTTTACACCAATAGCATGGCAATTATGTCAGATGCTATCCATGATTTGGGTGACAGCCTTAGTCTGGGTCTGTCCTGGTCTTTTGAAAGAATTTCGAAAAAGAAAAGATCTTCCACCTTTTCCTTTGGTTATAAAAGATTTTCCTTATTAGCGGCACTCATCAATGCCAATATATTGGTGATAGGTTCAATAATAATTATTATTGAGTCACTTAAACGCTTTACAGTTCCTGCAGAAATAAAAACCACTGAAATGCTGATCATGGCAATTCTTGGTGTTGTATTTAATGGTATTGCATTCTTAAGATTAGAAAAAGGGACAGGCATAAATGTAAATGTTATTCGCCTTCATTTATTAGAGGACATCCTGGGATGGGTGGCTGTACTTATTGTCGCTGTTATTTTTCAGTTTCATTACATTCCATTTCTGGATCCATTAGTATCAGTACTTATTGCTGGTTATATAATTTTTAATGCTATAAAAAATCTTAAAGCAACACTAAAAATATTCCTTCAGGCAGTTCCGGAAGAGCATAATATTGATGAAATAGAACAATTAATAAAAAATGAAAATCAGATAAGTTCTGTCCATGATCTTCATATCTGGTCTTTAAGCGAAAATTATGTCATTTTAACAGCACATATTGTTCTTAAGGAAAAAATGGACTCCGATAAAGTTGCTATTATTAAAAATCAAATAAAAGAAGTTTTAAAGAGAAAAGGGATAGAACATGCCACACTTGAATTCGAAACATCAGATGAGCATTGTCATCTTCAGGATTGCTAATTCTTATTCAAGAATTATCTCCTTCAGATCATCCGCCACTTCATGCTCCACCTGACTTATATTAAGAAACATCTCCTTTCCAATATGGGTAAGTATTACACGTTTTGAATTGAACAAAGGTAGCTTTTCTTTCAATTCAATATAGTTCAAATGACTTTCTGATCGGATACCGTAGTAATTACATTCACAAAGAAACAGGTCTGTATTATCTGCTATTTCAATCAAATTGTCATTCCATCCGGTATCTCCTGAATAACCTATACATTTATCATGATAGAATATTTTAATTCCATGAGGCAATGTTTGAGGGGTATGTGATACAGGATAAGTTCGGATTACAAGATCAGGAAACAGCATTTCATCCTTTCCATTATATGCTAAAAATTCAAGTTGCAGTATCCGGAATACCTCTTCCATACCAGGATAAAGTAATTCAAAAAGTTTTTTTATTTTTTCTTCTCCCCCTTCAGGAGAAATTATAGTAAGAGGTTTTGTCCTTTTACTAACCAATGCAGCTTCGAGCAACAGGAAAGGAATACCAGCATAATGATCACCATGAAAATGACTCAGAACAATTATATCAATATCTTCAGTTGTGACACTAGCTCTGTTCAAGGCATACATAATGGTTGGCCCACAGTCTAGAAGAATTCCTTTTTCTCCTTTAATAAAATAACCTGATTGCATGTGACCAAAACTGCCAAATGCATCCCCTGATCCTAAAACTAGTACTTTTTCCATATAAAAGAGAAAGGATCCCTAAGGATCCTTTTAATTTATTATCTGTTTTTGCCTTCCGTCATTCCCGGATCAAGTACGAACTCTGCTGTACCTACTTTAAACGGGACTGCTTTCGCCTCTCTGAAAGTATCTTTCCAAAGAATTTCAAGATTTGCAAATTGCATATCAACTACCTTGCCAGGAACCTGGAAAACCGCCTTAATATTCTCTGTATCTCCGGGAAATAAAATTTGTTTTTTATCTTTTCTGTTTGCAGTAGCATACTCCTGTCCGTTTGGAATTTTAACAACGCATCTGGACGGATCTAAAAAGCCCACATTGGTACCAGTGTATTTCACTTTAAATTTAGCTTCCGTTTCTTTTGTTTCTTTTTTCAGTTTATCCAGAGAAACCTCAAATTTTCCTGCCTTAAAATCATTCACATTTGGAGGAAGTTTAAAATCAGGAGCATCGATAGCATTACCTTCAAAAGCAATTTTGTAAAAACCATCAAGTATCAATTTCAAATTATCAACATGAAATTTATTACCACCTGACACTTTCAATGTTTTGGTATCCGATTCTCCGGGCCCCAGAAGCATGTTTCCATCGGACAACATACCTTTGGCAGGTTTAAATTCACCAAACTCGTATTTAAAAATCGATTCTGTTGTCTTCCAAAGGATATAATCATTAGTCTTATTGGTCACTTTTACTTTGGTAGTAGTAAATTCCTGCTGAGAATGGCTTCCGGAAAATTCGATTAACAAATCATCTGTTTCAACATTGGCAACAGAATACCAGTTTTCATGCTTTGGATCATTTGGCTTTCTTTGTGCGTGAGCAGAACAAAGCACAATTACACTGAATAAAACTGAAAAGTAAATAGATCTTAGATTCATAAGATTAAATTTTTTGGGGTTAAAATTAAAAAATCAAATTATACATTTGTGGTTTAAAAAACACAAATAATGCCAGTTTTTTTTAAACATACAAGACATTTATGTTATAAAATGATACACAATGATTTACACGTCAAATAACCATATAAGATTTACGAGAATATATGTAGATCAAATTTTACTTTTATCAATACCTATATTTATCTATATTTAAACCTACAACCTAACTTTAATTGAAAATGAAAAACCTCTTTTCCGTTATTTTCTTTTTGTTATTTGTTAGTTTATCAGCATTCAGCCAAAACTTTCCGGTAGACTCTGAAACTAAAAAAATAACATATCAGGAAACAGTACAAATAGATAGTTTAAATAAGCAAACAATCTATGAGAGGTCAAAAGATTGGATGGTTCATTTTTACAAAACCAGCAAGCTACAATTAGACAATAAAGAGGCAGGAAAAATAACACAGGAAGGTTTATTCAATGTACAGATAACATATGATTTCAAATACAAAACTGACTATGCTATTGCCTATACCATTAATATCTCAGTAAAAGAAGGTAAGTATAGATACATTATCACGGACTTTAACATCTATGATGTAAAAAACGGTCCTAAAACCGCGCAGTCTCTGGAATCTTTTTATGCCAAAATGAGAACCGGAAGTAAAGCGGAATTCGTAACAAAATTCAACGATGAGATTAATCTGATCTTAGAAAATCTGAAGACTCATGTGAAAACCGGTCTTAAAAAGAATGAGGATGACTGGTAATTAATACAAGGCCATATCAAATTTCTTCCTGTACTTCAAGGTCAGAGGATGTTTATCACCAAGGTAATGGAAAACAGATATTGCAGCCTTCCTCGGTAAATCGTCAGAATAATGTTTATCTACTAATACTGCTTCAATTAATAACTGTAAAGCATGTTCAAAATTTTTATTTTTCAAAAAGTTGCTTGCTTTACTAAGCAGATCATTTAATGAATCATCAGAATTTCCTGAAAACATAAGTAAGGCAGCAATATTTTTAAGATCTTCGACCGCATCATAAAACTTACTTAAGACTGACACATTTGAAATCAGAGATAATGCCCTTTCAGGTTGATCAAAAATAATCTGTTTTGCAAGCACCAATTGCCCATCTTCTATATCAGGGTTTCTCTCAACGAAATCATTTAAAGCAGCTATTAACTCTTCCCCTTTATTATTCTTAAGGATATAACCTAACTCTTCTTTTCTGGGGTCCGGCAAATAATCATTCAACCATTTCTTAATTTGAAAACCGGGTAGAGCCCCGGAAAACTGGGAAAGTTGCTTTCCTTTAAAGAACAACTTTACTGTAGGAATACTATAAATTTTAAACTCTGAGACAAGTTCAGGATTTTCTTCCGTATTTATTTTCACCAAATGCCAGGCTCCTTTGGCGTTATTATGTAATTCGTCCAATATAGGTGTCAGATATTGACATGGGCCGCACCAGGGTGCCCAAAAATCAACTACAACCGGGATTTCCTGACTTTCATTGACTACTTCCGATCTAAAATCTACCTTTCCGCTCATACCCAAAAAACAAGGTAGGAATAGAATTGGTTTCTAATCGATTACAAGGAAGACAAGAGATTAAAAAGACCATTAGGCAATTCAGACATCCCGAAAAATAAACCGGTTCCATACGTTACTTTACTGTGACTAAGATTACTTAGGGCAAAAGGAAAAGCTGACACGGAAATGATACTAAATGCTAATGAAAAAACTATACAACCGGTATAGAAGACTATGGGCATATCTATATTAATGATAATAAGTCCTCCCAGAATGGCTAAAATCGCACCTGTAATCAATGAAACACGTACCCCTAGCCTCCGAACCCTGAAGCTTATAGGAAAGGCTAGTAAGGCTGAAATAGCCAAAACAACAGATACAAAAAATTGTGGATTTGAAAATTGATTATTTAACAACTGATTCTGCCCAACTTTTTCAGGAAGTACATTCATAATCACTGAAAGCGCCAGGCCAAAGACTAATCCACTTATTAAGACCAATAGATAATTTGTTCTATTTGAAGATTCGGATGTTTCTCTTTTAAAAACAGCATCTCCAGCGTTTTTCCTGAAAAAGTAACCAGTTAAGATAATTAATATACCTCCTGTTAAAAAAGTCAATGAAGCACCAAAAAATTCAATTATATATATAACAATAGGCTCAATGGAATAAATCAGTTCTGTTATCAAAGTAATTAAGGCCATAGCTATGGGTAATTGTTCTTTCGAAGCGAACAATTCCAGCATTGAATTAGCGGGACTATGAAATATATTCATAGATATAAGCCATAAAACAAGAAGAAAGGGCAAAAGGGTTTTAACTATTGAAAATGGAACAGTTTGTAAACTGAATGCAACAGACATGAATATCATAGCTGTAACACTTACTCCTATTGTAAAAACAACAAAATAGTTGCTGTTTTTTGAAATCATGATATCCGCCACCTTGCCTGCTATGGGAGGAATGATTACTAGTATCAATGATTGGGCTACGATCAGAAAAAAAGAAAGATCCTGAGATCCAAATTTTTCAAGAAGTTTTGGCTGATAATTATGATAAGCAATCCAGCTTATAACAATAGCCGCATTTAAGGCGGCAAGGCTGGAAATCTGCCTCCAGCTAAAATGTGTTGTCGTCATAAAAAAATCAATGTAATGCTGCTGTGAAAGGAAGCGAGGCGATTATTGCTCCTTCTATTTCATTCACCTCATTTAGTCGTTTATATACGACTTCTTCCGGAAAATAGTTTAAGGCCATTTTCACGAAAATATTTCCATGTTTCGCCTCAGATGCCCAAAGCAAATGATAGAAATCTTTCAGGCCTTTTTCTTCAAGATTTTCATATACTATTCTAAACCTCTCCGCTCCCCTGCATTCAATAACTGATCCAAGTAACAACCTGTCGAGAAAACGCTCTTCTCTCCCGGTCCTGCATGCATCGATCAATTTCCTTACATAAATATCTTCCTTTATTTCTTTTGCCAAGGAAACCCCTCTTTCATGCATGATCTTATAAACATCTCTGAAATGCTCCATCTCTTCAATGGCTGTATCAATCAGATCAGGAATAATTTTCACCCTGTCCGGATACTTGGCCACCAGACTGGTAGCCATAGCAGAAGCTTTCCTTTCACAATTAGCATGATCCTGTAAAAAACTATTAAAGTCATTCATTACAGCTTCTATCCATTTCTTATCGGTGGCAACTACTAAATTAAGGCTTAACTTCATTTTTTTAATTTTATCTTTACGCCCTAAGATAAACAAAAATTAAATTAAATAAGATGTCAAAATGACTTACTGGAGCAGATTTCAGACATTTGAGCCAACCATTATATCTCCTGTTAATTCGGATGTAAAAATGATAGTGGTAATACCTTGTTATAATGAGGAGGAGCCGGAAAAAAGTGTTATGAGCATTATTGATAATATTCCTACGTTGTCGAAGATTGAGATAATCGTTGTTATAAATGCTCCTGAAAACAGTCAGGAAGATATCATACTAAAAAATAAAAATGCCGAGATAAAAATAAGCAATCTGGAATATAAACAAAACCCCTCTATTAACGGCGTTTTTATAATAAATAAGATATTACCGGTAAAAGATTCCGGTGTGGGATTAGCAAGAAAAATAGGCATGGATGAAGCACTCTTCAGATTTGAACAGGCAGGAAATATTAATTCGGGGGTCATAGTCTGCTTTGATGCGGATTCAGAATGCGACAGCAATTACTTAATGGAAATCGAAAAGAATCTATATTGTACCAACAATATTGCTGCCAGTATATATTTTGAACATCCTTTATCAGGCCCCTTTGATAAAAACATTTATGAGGGCATTAAAATCTATGAGTTATTTCTTCGGTACTACATTAATGGATTAAGATATGCAGGATATCCTTTTGCTTTTCATACGATAGGTTCCAGTATGGCTGTCAAAGCAGAAACCTACATGAAACAAGGTGGAATGAACAAAAGAAAAGCCGGAGAAGATTTTTATTTTTTGCATAAAATCATCCCGCTTGGAAATTTTACTGAAATTAATACAACCAGAGTTATACCTTCTCCCAGACCATCAGACAGGGTACCTTTTGGAACAGGAAGAGCCATCAATTCATGGTTGATAAATAATGAAATTCTTTTTTATAATTTCAACACATTCCGATTAATCAAGATTTTGATTCGATCTCTTCCTTTGATTAAAAGCGAGGAATCCTCCTTATCAGAATTTTACCAATCAATTGATTTACCTGTGAAGAATTTTCTTGACATACATCATTTTGATGCGGTAGTATCAGAAATAAGAAAAAACTGTTCAGATGATCGAAACTTTAAAAACCGGATTATAAAGTGGTTTGATGGATTCAGAATGCTAAAGCTGACTCACTTTTTGACTGAAAAATACTTTCCAAAAGTGGAGTATAAAATAGCTTTAAAAGAATTAATTTCAGAAATATCTTCAAATGAAACTGAAGATATTCCTGAAGCATATTTAAATATATTAAGGAGTGCAGACAGAAACTTCATTTTAAAGATCAATCTGCATCCCGAAACTAACTTATAATTTATTGCATAGTCAAAGCGAATCCTGAAGATTCATTTTTCTTTTCAACAATATTGGAATTTAGCAAAGCAATTTTACCCTGTGCACCTTGATCTATCCAAAGTCCATATTTTCCCTTTGAACCCAAGCCGTAACCTGACACATTTACATTTTCAAAAATCGCATCTGAAAGCTGAGGAATATTATTTTTATAACTTCTTCCGATTATAGAAATGCCGTCGGAAAAACTATTTAATATATTTACATTTCTAATGGCTAACCCGGATATATTTCGTTTGTCAAGACAGATCTGAATTGCCGCCCTCCATTCCCATGTATGATCATATCCTCCACTGGTTTTAATTTCACAATTCTCAATGACAGTAGTACCAGTAAAATTGTTGTTTACTTTTTTATCTTCCGTAGGAAAGGTCGTACTTATTAAAATTGCAGAGCCAGGAGATATATCCGTAAAACTACAGTTAATTATTTTATTACTTTCTCCTCCATAAATGGCAGCGCCATTTGCAAGAAATGGTAATTGCCCTGTACAATTTTCAATGACATTTTTTCCAGGGGTATATTTTTGAAAAAGAAAGGTTGCAGGCCACATGGCAAAGCAATCATCACCTGTTCCTCTGGCAGTACAATTCCTCATGGTTGACTCAGTCATACCTACACAAAAATTAATACCGTCGGCTATTAAGTTTCGGAACCTACACCCCTCAACAACCAGATTCCTGGAGTTTTCAACCCATACTCCAATTTTTGTATGCTCAATCCACAATCTGGATATACCTGAATTTTCCCCAAAAGAACCTACGATTCCATCATTCCATTCATCGTCCTTCCTGTAGTTTAGTTTTCCGACTATAGCAAAGTCAGCTAACTGTATATTACTTCCATTGCCAATTATCCTGACTCTGTTTCCCGGTTCTTCATACAATTCTTCATCACCTTCAAGCACGGAATGCCACATACCGGCGCCCATGATTTTTACATTTGAAGGAACAAAAATATTTCCTGAGATTTTAAAAGTACCTGCAGGAATCCATACCACCTTACCCGATTCCCAGGCTTTTCCTATACATTTCTGGAATGCTTCGGTGTAGTCACCTTTAAAATCTTCACCGGTAAATTCTTTGTCGTTAATACTTAAAGAATTTTCAGGAACTTTTATGGGTTCGGGAATTAATTCAAGATCAATCAAATCAATTATGCAATAAGATGCATTGTCACCGGGTTTGATTTCACAACGGATTTTTAAAATGTCACCCTCCTTTACCTCGAAATCTTTTAGTCTGACTTCATCATAATAATTCCTTGGCCTGCCTTCTTTAGGATCATTTGAAAAAGGATAATAGCCATATAGTCTAGAATATCGAGAAGAAATAGCAACAGTCTTAATCAGTTTTCCATTTTTGTATATCGCTAAAGACAATCCTGTTCCTTTACCGTCATCACTATCAGGCAAACTGTATCTGATAACCGCTGCGTTTGCCTTTTTGCTAACTTTAAATTCTATGAATTTACCTGGACCCTCTAATTTTACACATTTTTGACCTGAGGATTCCGTTTCCACTAGGAATGGATCATATTTAGGTCCTAATACAACCCCATTGGTTTTGGTATTTTCAGCTTCATAATTGGTCCAATTAATTTCCGCCCCAATCTTTTCAGCTTTTATTTTAATTAAAAGGCACAGGAATAGTCCAGCAATTATTAATGCTTTTCTAATTAATTTACGGTTCTTCATATTTTTACATTCTTTTGGTTTCTATTTTGTGAAGCCAAGGAAGTAATTAATAGAAGCGTATTGAAATTATACAAATCGAATATTGAAAGGAAAATTATATAGAATAGGCAAGAATGGGTTCGACCGATCGGATCTCTGTAACAAGAGAGAATTTTTTATTAATATTTCTATTATATTTTAAACCTCATCAAATAATCTACAGCCCTGAAAAACAAAGAACAATAACAACTGTAAGTAAATAGTAATCGATATTTTGGTTTAAAGAAAAATTACATTCAGTTCTTAAGTAACCTCAATAACTAAATAAATTTTAATCTGACAAATTTTAAACATTTATCAACAGAAACAGAATCGGTATTAATAAAATTAACAGGAAAAAATAAAAAAAGGGCTTAAAAAAAGCCCTTTAATATATGTTTTTAATATAGATCATACGCTGTGCATTGTCCGGGGAACTTTTAAATGGTAGAATTATCTTTATTTTACCATCTTCTGCCAATGCCTCTATACCGTCCGGGTCCACGAATGGTGGAATGTCGAAGGTTTTTATAAAGGTCGGAATTTTAAATAAATCCGACATTCCTTCTTCAGAATCCGCCTGTGGAAGGAAAGAATAAACCGTCAGTTTGTTGTAGTCAAGCAGGATATTAAAACATTCTGCACCAACCGATGGTGCATTGACCTTAATTTCATACTTTGAATCTGTTTTACCAACTTTAACCGAAGTCATTGCAATCCCACCATTTACAGTGTTCATGTAATCCGTCTGCTTTAATAGCCCCCTTAATAGTTCTCGGTTTTCCAAAAGATTCATGTCATCGTCTCCTTTTATTGCTAACAAATATTAGTTACACATAATACCATTAAGCCTAATAAAATTTTATCCTTAAAGCGATTAAAATACATCAATTAAAATGCCAGTACCAATCCGGTGAAAAACTGTCATATTTATTCTTAGTCTTTATGACAATTATTCAGGTTGAACTTGAAAATACAAATAATCTGTTTTTAAAAAGGAGGTATTGTGAAAGGAGGAGACAATGAAAACAATAAATGAAGTTAAAACTAACATCAATCATTTGTTAGAAGTTTTAAATGAAAGAATTACAGGTTATAGGAAAGCATCTGAAAATGTTACTGACCCTGAGTTTAAAACTATGTTCGATAGTTATTCCTTGCAGGCTGCAGATTTTCAAAAAGAGTTAATGCCTTATAGCAGTATAAGTCCGGAAGAAGCGGGTACCAGAGTTCAGGGTGATGCCTGGAGGTTTTGGATGGATATGAAGGCTGCACTTACAACTAGTGAAACAAAGGCTATGGTAAATGCAAGTATCACCGGCGAAGAAGCAGCTATAAAAAATTATGAAGAAATATTGGATGATGACATCCCTGTAGAACTAAGGAATATTTTAAATAAGCAACTGGTTGAAATAAAATCAGCATATAATAAACTAAAATCGTATAAATTTTAAGATTTCCGGGGGATGCGATATCCCCCTTTTAGTTTTAACGATTTTTATATATTTTTCAATGGTATTTATCCAAAGATGATTAACATTTTTGAGATAAATCTGTTTTTTCAAAAATACTGTTCCATGCCAAGGTATTTATTTTTAATAGCATTTATATTTAACATTTTCACTGCAACAGCGCAGGATACTAACCGAGTAACAATCATTCAAAAGCCATATCGGCCATGGTACAAGGGAAAAGTGGTAAAAGCATCCATTGCTCCCCTGGTACTTATAGGATTGGGCACATCTGTGATTAATGACAGAGGCATATATAGCAGTTATCAGGCCAGAGATGATATAAGACGGCTGTTTCCAAACTTTCGAACAAGGGTGGATGATGTACTTATTATTGCTCCCTATATTCAATTGGTGGCATTAAACCTGGCAAAGATTCCATGTAGAAATGATTTTATTAATACAAGCTTATTAATAGTCAAAACTGAGCTTATAATGGCGGCTATAGTTTTTCCGGTTAAGAGGCTTACAGAAGTTCAAAGACCAGATAGTTCTGATTTTAGATCCTTTCCTTCGGGCCATACGGCTCAGGCTTTTGCTGCAGCCACCATTATTCATAAAGAATTCAGATACAAAAGTCCGTGGTATGGAGTGGGCGCTTACGCTATCGCCAGCTCCGTCGCATTCTTTAGAATGGCAAATAATCGTCATTGGTTGTCTGATGTTTTGGCTGGAGCAGGTGTTGGAATTTTATCTGCACAAATAGCCTACCTTACGCACCAGCACAGATGGGGAAGAAGGGCTGAATGTTTTGCTCCTTTTATAATGAAAGATGGAGCAGGTTTATGTATGTATTACTCTTTCTGATCAACAGTTTCTGGTAAGCTTCTCGTTATAATAATCAGCCATTCTGATAGTGTACTTTTTGTATTTGACAGGTATAGAATATTTGCTGGCATAGACCTGAGTAAACTGGGCCCCAAAAAATAGTATCAGTGAGGAATAACTAACCCAAAGCATCATTATAATAAGAGAGCCAGCCGCTCCATAAGCAGAGGCCGGATTGATATTTGAGAAATAAAGTCCCAATACCATCTTCCCTAATACAAATAAAATTGAAGTAAAAGCAGCACCTAACCAAATGCTACTCCATGGAATCTTTACATCCGGAAGGAATTTATAAATAAATCCAAACAAAAGCATTGTTAATCCAAAAGAGATTAGGAGGTTAAAAATATCTAGACCTAAAACAATAAAATGAGGTACATGATCATCAATCCAGGCAGAGAAGGTTGCTAACGCAGCAGTTAAAAGGAAGAAAAGCAATATGAGCAAACCCATTACCAAAATAATAAAAAAGGAAGTCAGTCTGTTAAGAAGCAATACTTTAATTCCGCAGTTAGGCTTGATTCTTACATGCCAGATTTTATTTAATGACTTTTGAAGTGCAATAAAAACACCGGTGGCACCAAATAATAGAGTGCCTATACCGGCGAAGGCAGCTAATGACGAAGAACGCGAAAGACTTGCATTTTTAATAATATTTTCAATTACTACGGCAATTTCATATCCTAAAACCTTTTGTATTTCCTGAGAAATCTGACCTTCCACAGCCTGCTTTCCAAGCACAACTCCGGAAACATTAATTATGATGATCAGCAAAGCCGGAAGGGATAAAAGTGAATAGTAAGCTACTACAGCACTTAGGTCAAAAGGGTCGTTTTCTATCCACTCTTTATAGCAAGATCTTAATAATTGAAAAGTATGTTTTAATCTGAATTTCTTCCTGGATTCCATATTAAAAAATTATTCTGTTAACTCTCCCCTCTCTCTGTATCTGATTATTAAAGCAGAAAAAATAAGAAAAATTGAAGAAATAAATGTCGTCCATGTAAAACTTTCTCCACCAATCAAACAACCCAGAATTATGGCTATGACAGGATTTATGTAAACGTAAGTTGAAACACTGCTGGGCTTTACCACTTTAAGGAGGTAACTATAGGCTGTTAATCCAATAATTGAGCCAAAAATCACCAGATAAAAAAAAGCTGCCATTGAAATAAGAGAAATTTTCGAAACAATTAATTGGGCTCCTTCACCGGAGATAGTACCACCAGTCGTAAGGATTGCCCCTGCCAATAACATTTGAATTGAACAGTTCATTGCAGAAGTTTTCGGCAAGTTAGCTTTGATTGAATAAATAGACCCCAATGCCCAGCTAAAGGTAGATAATAAAATTAATCCTACGCCTACAATATCTATTCCGGACCCCTCAACGTGGGGACCTGTAAGAATATACATACCTACGATGCCCAGCATTATAGCCACCAAAGAACCCTTATCAGGCCTGTTTTGACCGTTTCTAAACCACTGCAGCAGAATTATCCATAATGGCTCTATCGTAATCAATAAGGCTGTCAAACCTGACGGGATTATTTTCTCTGCCAAGACAACACCTCCTGTACCAATTACTAATAAAAGAACAGAGGAAATTATTAAAGGCTTTAGATTGCCGATGGTTGGGTTGGGTTCTTTTCTGATTTTAGCTATTAAATACAGGATGCCACCAGCCAGAATAAATCTGAACCCTGCCATAAGCATTGGTGGTATACACTCCATTGCCACCTTAATTCCCAAATAGGTGGACCCCCAAATAATATATATCGCAGCAAATGATATAATGACAGGAAATTTTCCTTCCCGAAGTGAATATAACGTCATTGAATAAAGGAAAACTATACGATGCAAATCGTATTAACCTCAAAAAAGTTCCTTATAAAAAAAGAGTAGAGAAATATATTCTCTACTCAGTCAATTCTTTTACTTTTTCTGCTTCTTTTTCTGCCGGAACAAGCATCTGATGTACTTGCTTTATGTCTACAGAGTTTACTAATTCCTCTTCCAGCATTTGGGCCCAGGTGTTAAGATATAAAATCACATCTTCTCTCCTGTCTCTTTTCATATATACATTTTCCCCTATCCTGTTTAGAACTCTTTTATCACTTAAATTTTCCAGATGTGTAAAATCATCCAATATCATTCCGGCATCAAGCATCAGAAAAATTACCTGGTCGATCTCATATCCACTATCCTTCCGGTAAAGCCTGGAAAGCATATCCCAATCTCCATGCTTTTTTATTCCAAATTTGGTTATCTCTTTTTTATCGTAACCTGTAAGTATTTGTGCAACATTCCCACAGTTACAGGAGCCGATATCTTTCCAATTATAATTTGATTTATTTCCAATCTGTTTTGCCGCAGAACGTAACGCCTCAATCAGTTTTAATGTTGGTCTCGCCATAACCTTATTGATTTAATTATCTCACCTATTATATAGATAATAATTAATAAGGCGGTATTGTTCATTTAAGAGACAAATACTGAATAAAATAATATTAAGACTACTTTTGTTTAATTACTAATTTGGGAAGACTGCAAAAGATTTATAAGTTTTTCATCTGTTAATGGTTTAATGAAATAATTGGAAACATTAAACTCTTCCTTTAATCTTTTCTCATCTGCAGGATTATGAGAGGATGATAAAACTACCAGATTAATACATTCTTTATTTTCAAATTGTAAACTACGGAAGGATGAAAGAAACTCAAATCCATCTATTACAGGCATATACAAATCCAGCAGAATCAATTCCGGACATTGTTCGCTCTCATGATAACTGGTAATAAATTTGAGAGCATCAATTCCATTTTTAACCTTAACAATATTGTCTGTAATATTTAACCTCTTAATTAAAGACTCATTAATAAAGTTGTTAATTTCATCGTCATCCACTAAAAGAGCGCAGTTTAATTTTTTCATTAATAAAAATATTAAATTGGTTAAATTTCAATAATTTACCTAAACAAGGGCATAATATAACTCAAATATTTATAAAAAGAAAAACCGCTGATCCTGAATTTTTTTTATCGCAAAATTGAACCATAAAAACTGTTTTTATGGAGCCTTGTTTACATAATAAACATTAAAAGTTCTGTTTTAAGCTTATACAATCAATGGCCAGCCCCGGAAGTATTTAATATTGCTGAGTCTTCAATTATATGTATCTTTGCGGTTTATTTTAAAAAAATGGATTTATCAACATTAACAGCCATATCTCCAATAGATGGAAGGTATAGGAATCAAATCGCTAATCTTTCTCAATACTTTTCCGAATATGGCCTGATCAGGTATCGAGTATTGGTAGAAATAGAATATTTTATTGCTCTGGCCGAATTGCCTCTACCCCAACTAGAAAAACTTAACAAGTCGCTTTTCCCAGTTTTAAGAAAAATTTATGAAGACTTCTCCCTAGAAGATGCAGCAGAAATAAAAAAGATTGAAAAAACTACAAACCATGATGTAAAAGCTGTAGAATATTTTATTAAAACTGCTTTTGATGAACTTAAAATCGGAGAATACTCTGAATTTATTCATTTTGGATTAACCTCACAGGACATTAACAATACATCAATTCCATTATTGCTTAAGGAAGCTCTGGAACAGGATATATTACCTATGCTTTATCTGATACAAACCTCCTTGAATGCATTAGCTAAAGAGTGGAAAAATGTTCCGATGCTTGCAAGAACACATGGACAGCCTGCATCTCCTACAAAGCTTGGAAAAGAAATAATGGTATTTTCTGAAAGAATACAAAGGCAAACTGATCAATTAAAATCAATTCCTTTTTCTGCCAAATTCGGAGGTGCAACCGGCAACTTCAATGCTCATTATGTTGCATACCCCAAAATCGATTGGATAGATTTTGCGAATAATTTTGTAAACAATAACCTAGGTTTATTCAGAAGTCAGTTTACCACTCAAATTGAGCATTATGATAATTTGGGGGCTATTTTTGATTGCTTAAAAAGAATAAATACAATTCTTATCGACTTAAACAGGGATATGTGGCAATATATCTCCATGGAGTTTTTCAAGCAAAAAATTAAAGAGGGAGAAATAGGGTCGTCTGCTATGCCTCACAAAGTAAACCCAATAGATTTTGAAAATTCAGAAGGTAATCTTGGCTTAGCAAATGCAATATTTGAACATCTAACTGCCAAACTTCCTGTATCAAGACTCCAGAGAGATCTTACAGATTCTACCGTCTTAAGAAATATAGGTGTGCCACTTGCCCATACCTACATCGCATTCAAATCTTTGATTAAAGGCCTTGAAAAAATTGAATTAAATCAAAACGCTATTAATGACGAGCTTGAAAGAAATTGGGTTGTTATTGCAGAAGGAATTCAGACTATCCTTAGAAGAGAAGGTTACCCAAAACCGTATGAAGCTCTTAAGGGGTTAACCAGAAAAAATGAAAAGGTAACTTCTGCTACGTTTGAAGATTTTATTCAAAATTTAAATGTTTCCGATCAGGTTAAAGATGAATTGAAAAAACTTTCTCCTTTTAATTACACTGGTGTACCATTCAAATATTAAATTAAAATGATGCAGAATTATTTATATTCTGCATCATTCTCAACCTTTACTCTTTCCTCGTATTCAGGGTTGTTTATCACTTTTATTTCCACATCTCCTTCACGGTTTAATAATTGAACCTTGATTTCATTTACATCCCTTCTCACCTGAATTATTACCGAAGCATCATTAACTTTTAAATTAGCGATTGTAATCTCATCCAGGAAAGGAGGCAAAGAAGGATTTTGAAAGTAGATAACTTTTTCTTTGCTGTTGATTATAATTCCAAGACAGGATTGTAAAAGTAAGTATACACATGTTACTGCCCATGCCTGGGGAGAACAAGCCACCGGATAAGATGTAGGTCCTTCATTCTTTCTTTTATCGAATCCGCAAAATAGTTCAGGCAACCTATGTAATGGCACATTCAAAGATACGTCAAAAAGTCCACCGACGATTGAATGAACCTCTTGAGTAAATCCATACCTGGCTAAGCCATAAGCAATCATAGCATTGTCATGAGGCCAAATCGAGCCATTGTGATATGACATAGGATTGTATCTTGCTTCTCCGGAAGCAACGGTTCTTATACCCCAACCTGAAAACATTTTTTCGCTTAACAATGTATATGCAAGCTTTCTCGCGTGTTCCAATTTTGCAATACCGCTGAAAAGACAATGACCCGCATTTGATGTTATAATATTGCACTGTTTTTTTTCTCCATCAAGAGCCAAAACATAAGTATCTTTTTCTTCAGACCAGAATTTTTCAGCAAACTTTTCTTTTAAAAATGCCGCTTGTTTCTCGAGCTTTTCTGCATAGTCGAATTTATTTAATTCCCGTGCCATATAGGCTGCCTTAATTTTTGCATCATATACATAGGCCTGAACCTCACATAATGCAATAGGCCCTTTCGCAAGCTGTCCATCTTCATGAAAAATTGAGTCATGGCTATCTTTCCATCCCTGGTTGATAAGTCCGTTTTCTGATTTTTTAATGTATTCTACAAAACCATCCCCATCAATATCTCCATACTTATCGATCCATTCAATTGCCATTTCTATATTCGGCCATATTTCCTGAATAGTAATAATATCAAAAGTTCTTTCAAGGTATGCACCGGCAAGACAAACAAAAAGTGGTGTAGCGTCAATGGTTCCATAATACATTTTAAATGGCACCTCCCCGGTTTCAGACATTTCTCCATCACGTTTCTCATGGAAAATTTTACCTGGTTCTGCATCTTTAAAATCATCAAAATCTTTAGCCTGAGTTTCGGCGAGATATTTTAAAACACCTTTGGTTAGATCAGGCATTACCCATAGACACTGCCAGGCTGTAATTATTCCATCTCTGCCAAAGGGAGTGCTATACCATGGAACCCCTGCATAAGGATACAATCCATATTCGGTCTCTGAAACCATGGTAACCAAATCAGATTTACTTCTTTCAATCCATTCATTAAATCTGCCACTGGAGGTGATAACTTCCGTTTTACCTTGTTTTGCCTGAAAAATATAATCATGAATACTTCTATGTGCATCCTCCCATGATTTTATCGGGACAGGCTTGTTATTACTTTCACAAGCTATAGCAAGATTTATATATTCACATGATTTCGGCAAAAGGCATAATTCGTATTCTGCCAGATTTTCATTAATATTATTCGGAGCCACTTCAAACTTGATTCTGGTAGTCCTTTTTATTTTATCTAACCCCTCATAAGTAATCTTTAACACATCAGTGCTGAATTCAGGGGTAAATATCGTACCTTGAACCTGTCTTTTAATTCCTCTGACTTCAAAAATATCTTTAAAGTCGGCGTCAAATAAAAATGAAATCTTGAAGGTGATAGGCTCAATACCAAAATTGCATAACCTGATACTTTTATAACATACATTCTGAAAAATAAAAACCGATCTGTGAATATGTAGACTGCCTTTTTCATAGACAATACCAGAAGGACCCTCATAATCCGGATTAGTCAAATCCACAGTGATCATTTCGTTTTCTTCTTTCAAAGCAGAACTTAGCATAAGCGGTCTTTGATCCTGAATTTGAATTTCCATTCTGGAAAGATACCTAGTGCCATTATGATATAAACCTTGTGCTCCCTGGCCTATCGGATGCACATCGCCATATCGGTCAAATACACCAAAAGTATCACCATCTTTCAAGACGATAGTTCTGTCATCTGCCAAAGTAGATGTTGCAAGAATGTAATATTGATTATTATACTTTATATAGGTCATATTTCTAACCCTATTATTTTAAATTTTAATTTCAGAAACCGATTTATACTCTATCATTTTTTGATATAGTTGCAGATAGCTGTCAGTCATTTTCTCGACGGAAAACCTCATCTCAAAAGTTTCACGGACTTTTCTCCTGTCTAATTCACCAATAACATTCATTGCATGAATTGCTTCATCCATGCTATCGACAACAATTCCGGATACTCCATCATCAATTACTTCCGGGACACTGCCATTTCTCCATGCAACGACTGGTGTACCACAGGCCATAGCCTCAATCATTACCAGGCCAAAGGGTTCAGGCCAGTCGATCAGGAATACCAAAGCCAATGCATTGCCGAGAAATTCATTTTTTTCAGACTCTCCTATCTCCCCTACAAATTCAACTAAAGGATGATTTAGCAAGGGTTTTACCACCGATTCATAATATTCAATATCCTGATCTCCAATTTTAGCGGCTAGCTTTATAGGTATACCCGTCCTGATGGCAAGTTCAATCGCACGGTCCGGTCTTTTATCCCGGGAAAATCTTCCGACAAATGCCAGATATTTCCCATTGTTATAATTAGCATTATACAGATTTTGAGGTAAGCCGTGATAAACATTCCCCACCCAATTATTGTCCGGAAAAGGCTTTTGTTGGAAATTTGAAATTGAAACAAGCGGAATTCCTTTATATTGATTATAAAGCGGAACCAGATCGGGTATATCAAGTCTGCCATGTACAGTTGATATATTTGGCTTACGACTTCTGCTGGATAATGGAAAGTGCAGATAGTCTATATGATAATGAACAATATCAAAATTTTCAATTTCCATTTGCACCATTTCCATCATGGTAAAATGATGCACCACCTGATCCAAACATTCTTTATGCAACCTTAACGCACAACACCATGGTGACACCAATCTGGCAGATGTTTGTGAATCACCTGAGGCAAATAATGTAACTTCATGTCCACGCTTAACCAGCTCTTCCGTTAAATAAGAAACTATTCTCTCTGTTCCACCATACAACTTAGGAGGTACACTCTCAAAGAGCGGACTCACCTGCGCAATTCTCATATCCTACCTATCTTAAACACAATAATATAACTAAGCAGGATTTGCATAAGTTTAAATACTGGCGGGATTTAGGTTAACCTTCTAAACAAGATATTACTGTAGAATTTTCTTATATTTGACAATCAAAAACATAATGGCGGAATGAAAAAATTAATCAGCTTTATTATCCGAAAAATTCCAAGAAAATACCTTCAACTGGTAAGCCCGATAACATTAAAGGTAATTTCTTTGTTTTACAGAGGAAATAATGTTGAATGTCCGATCATTCAAAAAAAGTATAGAAAATTTCTGCCATATGGCAGAATTCCAAGGCCAAATGCATTATGCCCAGATTCCCTTTCTCTGGAAAGGCATCGCTTGATGTGGTTGTACCTGAAAAACAAAACCAATTTCTTTACAGCTAATTTGAAAGTACTGCACATTGCTCCCGAACATTGTTTTATCAATAAATTTGAGTCACTTCCAAACCTGGATTACATCACTGCCGATCTTGAATCTCCTCTGGCAAAGGTTAAAATGGATATTCATGCCATTCCATTCAAAGAAAACACTTTTGATGTTGCATTTTGTAACCATGTAATGGAACATGTAGATGATGACATAAAAGCAATGTCAGAAATTTACAGAGTTTTAAAACCAGGAGGCTGGGCCATAATTCAATCACCAATTGATCCTGCGCTTGAAAAAACCTTTGAAGATCCTACAATTATTAGTCCAGCAGAAAGAGAAAAAGCATATGGTCAAAGCGACCATGTGAGAACTTATGGTAAGGACTATAAACAACGTTTAGAAAAAGCAGGTTTTCATGTTACAGAAGACAGATACGTGATGGAAATGGATCCTGAATTGGTAAAATATTATGCTTTACCTTCTGAAGAAATAATATATTTATGCAGGAAAATATAATTATTATTTTCTTAATAGCTCTTTAATTCCCTCCTGGATAAAACCAATACCATAGGCATTTAACTGGGTATAAACTGCAGCCACACTTAAGATTCCTATATATATACTTTTGTTTTCAATGGAAGAATGGACAAAAATCAGAACCGAATAAAGAAAAAGTATTGAAAGAGAAAAACAAGAAATTGCAGAAGAAAAAACTAAGGAAACTAAAGTAAAAAAAAAGAATAAAGTGAAACATGCCGGCATAAAATGCACAGGTTTTAATTCCTCTTTAAAAAACCTGTAAACGTTAATTCGCGCCCTTCCAAAAAAGTGAAGCTGTTTAAAAAATTGCTTAAAATTGGTTCTTCTTTTATGATAAACATAGGCATCGCGGATCAAACCGGTTTTAAAACCGTTCCTGATAATCCTAATACTAAACTCTATATCTTCACCCATTTTAGGTAATATATAGCCACCGGTAACCTGAAACACCCTTCTTGAAATACCCATATTAAAACTTCTGGGATGAAATGCTCCTCCTACCCTTTTTCTGCCTCCCCTGATTCCACCCGTGGTAAAGAAAGAAGTCATAGAGTAGCTAATAGCTTTTTGTATCGCTGTAAAATCCGGATGACTACAATCTGGCCCACCGAATGCATCTAAATACTCTGAATTCAAATAATCCTCTACAGCCTGCAGATAATGTGGAGGAATAATACAATCAGAATCATATACAATAAAGTAATCACCTAGGGCTCTTTCATATCCAAAGTTTCTGGAAAACCCCTGACCGGAATTCTTCTTATAATAATATCTTATATCGAGCTTGTCGTTAAAAGAAGATACAATAGATTCACAGTTTAATGTAGAACCATCCTCTACAACTATTACTTCGAAATTTTTATAGGTTTGACAAGTAAGGCTGGATAATAATTCTTTAATTTCTTCAGGGCGATTATAGACAGGAATAATGATTGAATACTTTCTCATTCTTATTCACAACCTAGCATTTCATCAATAATATAATCATTCTTCTTATCGGACTGCATAATCATCATTTCACCTAAAAAACCGGCAAGGAAAAGTTGAACACCAATGATAAGTGCTACAAGGGCAAGGTAAAATTCAGGCATGAAGGCAACTCTTTCCAAAGGAGCATTAATTACATAAACATAATATGCTTTTTTACCTATGAAATAAAGAGTAAGTATAAGTCCGAAAAAAAATGAAAGTACACCCATTGTTCCAAAAAAGTGCATGGGCCTTTTTTTAAACTTATTTACAAAAGTTATTGAAAGCAAGTCTAAAAATCCATAAATAAACCTCTCCAGTCCAAATTTGGTTACACCATATTTTCTGGCTCTGTGTTGTACCACTTTTTCCCCTATTTTACTATAGCCATTCCATTTTGCAAGTACCGGTATATATCTATGCATTTCACCATAAACCTCGATGTGTTTTATCACACGAATATTATATGCCTTTAAACCACAGTTAAAATCATGCAAATGAATTCCTGACATTTTTCTGGTGACATAATTGAATAGCTTTGTAGGAATTGTTTTTGAAACAGGGTCAAATCTTTTTTTCTTCCATCCTGACACCAAATCAAACCCATCTACCTTTATCATTTGGTAAAGATCAGGAATCTCATCAGGACTATCCTGCAAATCAGCATCCATTGTAATTACTACTTCCCCTTTGGCTTTTTTAAAACCAACATTGAGGGCAGCAGATTTACCATAATTCCTGTTAAAACGAATACCAATAATATTTGAATCTGAAGTTCTCAGGTTTTGAATTACCTTCCATGAAGAGTCTGTACTTCCATCATCTATAAGAATAATTTCATAAGTGAATTTATTCTCAAGCATAACTTTTTTTATCCAGGCAGTCAATTCCGGCAATGATTCTTCCTCATTGAGCAATGGAATAATTACTGATATGTTAATATTGTGCTGCAAGTATTTTAATCAATAAAAGTAGCTACCTGATTATTATTGACAACAGCTAAAACTTTACCTTTAAACTGATGATTAACAAAGGGGGAATTAGCAGATTTGGATTTAATTTTTTCAGAAGAATACACCCATTCTATACTTGGGTCAAACACTGTAAGATTAGCAATTTCCCCGGTATTTACTACTGGAGTTTTAAGTTTAAATATTTTCCGGGATTCAATAGCAAGCTTCTGAACAATCGCTTCAATCGACAATCCACGGTTATAAGTATTAATCAATGGAAATACGGTTTCAAGACCAATAATTCCAAAATCAGCAAGATCAAACTCTAAGTTCTTCGATTCTTCATCCTGAGGATTATGATCAGAAACAATAAAGTCAATTTTGCCTTGCAATAAAGCCTCCCAAAAATATATGATATCATCCTTTGTTCTTAAAGGAGGATTGACTTTAAGATTGGTATCAAAACTTTCCAACATCCCGTCATCCAATACCAGATAATGTGCCGCAATATCACAACTTACATTTAATCCTTTCATTTTGGCGGCATAGATCATTTCTATTGAGCCAGGACTGGAAATGTGTGAAAAATGTATGGCCCCTCCTGTATATTCCAACAACTTCAAATCCCTTTGAACCATCAATTCTTCCGATAACTTAGGATTGCCTTTCAGGCCAAGGTTAGTACTAACTGGCCCCTCATTCATCTGACCTAAATAACTTAAGTATTTATCTTCTGCATGCTCTATCAATATTCCATTAAAAGTTTGCAAATACTGAAGAGTCTTTAATGCAACATCAGTATGCCACAATGGCTTATTCCCTTCAGAGAAAGCAATCGCACCGGCATGATGAAGATCTATCATTTCCGTCAGTTCCTCACCTTTATGGTCAATTGTAACTGCCGCCGTAGGATGAATGGTAACAAGTGAATCACGACTTTTTTGCTTGATGTAAGCAATCACGTCTTTACTCTGAACAACAGGTTTTGTATTGGGTAATGCAGCTATTTCAGTAAATCCGCCAAATGCAGCAGATTGTGCCACTGAAATGATGTCTTCCTTATACTCAAAACCAGGGTCTTTAATAGACACCCTCATGTCGATCCAGCCTGGTGATACCTTAATATCTCTTCCCGATATGGTAGTATCTGCATCTTTTTCCTCGTCTCCTATATAAACAAGTTTGCCATCCTGGACAAGGATATTCTTAACCTGTTTATTATAAGGAGAGCCAGAATCAATAATTTCAGCTGCCTTAATAAAAACCTTCATTACAAAAACCGAATAAAAATTATTTCTAAAAGTAAGAACATCAGCGCTAAAATCAAACAATATTTCCAAAGTGCTACACCAATATTGCCTTCTTTAAACTCTTTGAAAAATTGTTCGGAATCAGATACCGAATAGATGGTTACATTGCTTTTTCCTTTAGCAAATTCCTTCAGTTCTTCTTGTGTATAAAAAGTAAAATCTGACTCTTCTTTTCCAAAATTTAATCCAACTGTTTTCACCAGCTTATTATCCAGTTTTACGGAATAAAAACCAGGTTTCATTTCCTCTGAAGGCAATGATATGTTGACCGTCCTGCCTAAGGCTCGCTGCTCAGGAATTAACTTAAAATCCTTAGATTCAATATAATATAATGATTCCACAGCCTTTTCCTCCAGGTCTATACTTAATAGTTTGTCCTGAAAAGTATATGCTAATTTTCCGGAATATCCTTTACTGTTAAAAGCAATCTTATACATTATCGGAACAAATACAGAATGCTTATAAAAATTAGTAAAGCCAGAAACCAACGGAGAACACACAAGATAAATTTTACCTGAGCCGAAGTTATATTCTGACAGAAAAACATCCCCATTCTTCTGCCTTAGAAGTGAATTACCTTTATTAAGGGGATTTAAAACGGGTATGCCATATGGCATATTCATACTATTATCTTTCTTTTCAAATACATTTGAAAAAAACGGATTATTAAAATCCGGGGCTTCCAAAGGATATTTAACATATCCGGCAGTGTCTACAACATTGAAATCAGCAATTGATATACTAAGATTTTTTAAAAATTCAGTATAGGAAGACTTTTCAGGTTTTTTATTTGGAATAATGAATACTGTTCCACCTTTCCCAATGTATGAAGATACGGCTTTAATCAAAGAAGAAGATGGTTGTTCGACCTGATTCAAAATAACAAGGTCTGACACATCCAGCATTGTGTAATCCAAACTTCCGGGTGACTGTGTAGTAATTTTAAAGATATCTTCCCCTGAATATACTTTGCCAATATATTCATCCTTTTCAGCGATATTAAGAATGTTAATTTTGGGAGAGACATTAATAATAAAATTCCATTGATTATCGAAGGAAACCGGATGATCATCAAAATTAATTCGACATTTTTTTTCACCTGAAGTATTCACGTTAAATAAGAATGTAGCTTCAGTAGTCATATTGGGTTTAAGTGAAACAGAAACTGTACTAACCTGAACATCCTCAATATATAATTTAACAGGCAATTCATTCACTTCTCTATTACCTGCATTAACTAATTTAACTTGTAGCTGATTATTCTCTCCTGATTTGACGAATGGGTTTACTAACCACAAAGAGTCAACATATACATTTGACTGGGAAGGGCTTAAACAGGGAACAAAGTAATATTTAACAGAAGAATCCAACTCAAGGTTATTCAAATCTCCGAATGTAGTTTTTTGAAAATCGCTAAAAAGGAAGACATGTTTACTTTCTTCCGTTTTACCTTTTAAAGTATTTAAAATTCGATTATGAATACTTTTCCCATCTCTGAAATTATTACTTAAAACAATTTCGGTTAATCTTTCCTGAAGTTTTTCTTTATTTCTGAAAAACTGATCCTGCCCGGAAAATTCATTTGTAAGAATGGAATAAGAAGTGCTGGAAGGATATATTTCTGAAAGTTTATTGATTGATCTTATTCCTTCATCCAGTAGTTTGGACCCTTCATATTCATTTTGCATACTATAAGAATTGTCCAAATAAAATGCAACTGCAGATTTTCCCTTAGTTATTGAAGGATTATTTCCCTCAATAAAGGGCTGCGCAAAGGCAAAAACTATAAAGCTGAGAAATAAGATTCTTGATATTAATATAAGAATATGCTTCAACTTTCTTTTGGAAGATGAAGCCTCATTAACAGCTTTTAAAAATTTAACATTTGTGAAATAAAGCTTTTTGGGACGCTGAAAATTGAAAAGATGTATCAGTATCGGTATCGAAACTGCTAATAATCCAAAAAGAAACTGAGGTTGTATAAAGCTCATTAAAAACCAAAACTACAGAAAAGCGTATGTAACTCCAAAAACAAATTTTAACTTATATTTTGTTCAGTCAAAACCTTTTTATTACTTTTCACAAAGAATTTATTTAACCCAAAATATCTAACGTTATAATTTATGAAAAAATATTTTCTCTACTCAGTTATTGCAATCAGTGGCCTGCTTGTAATTTTTAACCTTTCTTCATTTAAAGGAACCGAAACCAGCGGAACTGCTAATGTCCCTTATGTACTGGTTGAAATATATGAAATACCTAGTTATAATGACAAAGGAGTACATATTCACTGGGGAAATGGCAAAACAGAGATTATTCCTTTTTTAGATTTCAAAGCAGACAACCATGACGACAATGGAGAAATATTACTTAATGCAGTAAATAAACTTACTGCTCAGGGTTACGACATCGAACATGTTGCGAGCGGATTGGCTCAAAGTGGTATGATAACTAAGCTTTTCATGAGAAAGAAATAAGCTAAATCGAAAAGTCAAGGCCAAAAGGAATATTATAAAAAAAGAGGGATCAGGCAAACTGATTCCTCTTTTTTTATAAGGATTTGTGAAAGACACAAAACAAAAAAGCCCTGAAGTTTCCCTCAAGGCTTTAATAACAAAATTGGCAACGACCTACTCTCCCGGGTGTTATCCCAGTACCATTAGCGCAGCGGGGCTTAACTTCTCT
>JBKBUF010000060.1:0-7461 GCA_046290815.1 Cytophagaceae bacterium
TTAAGAATTAAGAATTAAGAATTAAGAATTAAGAATTAAGAATTAAGAATTAAGAATTAAGAATTAAGAATTAAGAATTAAGAATTAAGAATTAAGAATTAAGAATTAAGAATTAAGAATGTTTCTTTTCTTTAAGCATTAAACTTTAAACTTTTTAACTCTACCATCATGATCCAGATTATTCCTGCTATTTCCATTTATGGACTTAAGGTAGCAAGGCTACACCACCATGATTTAAATGATGTTGTAATGTACGAAGAAATGCCTTTGGACCTGGCGATAAAATTTGAGCAGCATGGAATAAAAAGAGTACACATTATTGACCTGGAAGGGGCGAAGAAGGGCAGAGTTGTGAATGTGGATGTCATCGAGATGATAAAAGGATATACAAATCTTGAAGTAGATTTTGGTGGGGGAATATCAGAAGATGACGATATCAGAATAGCATTTGAATATGGAGCATCCTCAGTCCATGCGGCAACAATCGCTGCTACAAACCGTGAATTATTTTCGAGCTGGATTATTTCCTATGGGGGAAACAGAATAATGCTGAGTGCAGATTGTATCAATGGCAAAATCTCCACTAAAGGCTGGACAAAGAATACTGACATAGACATAAAGGATCACATTCGTTATTACTATGAGCAGGGGGTACAGATGGTGAAAGTGACAGACATTGGCCTTGACGGAAAATTGGAAGGGCCGGCTTTTGACCTTTATAAAGAATTGATTCAGGAGTTTCCGGATATTAAACTTATTGCCAGTGGCGGAGTACGTTCTGTTGAAGACATTGACAGGCTTCAGGATATAGGGGTTTATAGTGTTATTTTCGCCAAAGCCATGTATGAAGGGAAGATAAAACTGGAGGAATTGGGGAGGTTTTTGGCTTAAGTTAACGGATGAAGTAATTTCATGCAAAGGGGGCAAAGGAGGGCGAAAAGACCGCGAAGAGGGAGGAATACTTTAGCCATCGTTTGCAACTAGCGTTTCTGAGGAAAAGCGATTGAATTGCTTATAACTCAATCCTTCTTTTCTAATTTCGACCTTCGAACTTCGAGTTTTCCCCATTCCTGTTTTTCATCAACTTTTTTCCTGATTCCTGCAATCCTGTTTGCTTACTATCCGTTTAGGTATTACATTTGTTTAAAATGATTCTAAATAAGGATGGGGATAGCTCAAAAAAGTGTAGCTGATTTAAAATTAGGTGAAAAAGGTACCGTTTGCTGTTTCAGAGACCAGGAAATGTCGCTGAAACTTCTTGAAATGGGATGCCTCCCCGGTTCTGAAGTAGAACTTACCTGCAAAGCTCCTTTGGGAGACCCGGTTTGTATAAGGGTTTCCGGCTATAATTTATCCATACGTCTGGAAGAGGCTGCAACAATAATGCTGCGTTAATTTAATGTCAAAGGTAAATCTGAAAGTTGCGCTTCTTGGAAATCCCAATTCAGGAAAATCTTCCCTGTTCAACCTGTTAACAGGTCTGAATCAGAAAATCGGAAATTTCCCTGGTGTTACTGTCGACAAAAAAACCGGCAAAAGTAAAATCAGTCCTAACTTCTGCGCCGAGATTATTGACCTTCCGGGTACTTACAGTCTTTATCCGAAATCTCTTGATGAAAAAATAGTTGCAGACTTTCTGCACACCGGTAAAGGCAATGGTACGCCGGATTTGCTTATTGTTACCATTGACGCCTCCAACATTAAAAGGAACATGCTCCTTTTTACGCAGGTGCGTGATCTCGGATTTCCTGTTATACTCGTTCTTACCATGATGGATCTGGCAGAAGAAGCCGGGATCACTATTGACATTGACAGGCTGGTAAAAGTTTTGAATGTACCGATTGTAGAAGTAAACGCCCGCACTGGAAAAGGTATTGATCAGCTAAAAGCTGCTATTGCTTGTCCAATTCATAATCCACCTGACAGTTACCTCGAATCTCTGTATATGGCACCGGAAATTATTCCTGTGCTGAAAGAAAAGTTTAAACTTAATAATGACTATCACGCTCTGCTTCTTGCTCATCAGTACAGGAACATGACTAGCATGTCCAAAGAAGATAAAAAGTTTATAGAAGAACTTGTTGCATCGTCCGGGTTTAACAGCAGAGAGGTCCAGTCAAAAGAAACAATTACCAGGTATGATATTATCACAGGAATTATTCAGAGCTGTGTAAAAGAAAACCTTAAGCCCAAGGCTTCTGCCATATCCAGGCTGGATAAAATTCTGACGCATAAAATATTCGGATACCTTATTTTTTTTGCCATCCTGTTTTTTATTTTTCAATCCATATTTTCATGGGCATCTTATCCCATGGATATGATCGATTCAGGGATCGCAGAAGTAAACTCATTTCTGAAGAATAGTTTGCCCGAAGGTCCGCTTACCAACCTGCTTACTGAAGGTTTGATTGCCGGGCTTGGCGGTGTTTTGATTTTCATTCCTCAGATAGCCATATTATTTGCCTTCATATCTATTCTGGAAGAGACCGGATATATGTCGAGGGTTATGTTTCTCATGGATAAAATCATGAGAAAGTTTGGTATGAATGGAAGAAGTGTGGTCCCACTTATTTCCGGTGTTGCCTGTGCGGTGCCTGCAATTATGTCAAGCCGAAGCATAGATAACTGGAAGGAAAGGGTCATAACAATATTTGTCACTCCCCTGATGAGTTGTTCTGCCCGCATTCCCGTGTTTACAATTCTTATTGCCCTTGCAGTGCCTGACGAAATGGTGTTTGGGTTCTTAAACCTTCAGGGTTTGATATTGATGGCGCTTTATCTTACCGGATTTTTATTTGCTATTCTATCAGGTTATGTAATGCATTTGCTTTTGAAAAGTAAAGAGAGAAGTTTTTTCATTATGGAATTTCCTGCTTATAGAGTTCCAAGATGGAAAAATGTTGGATTTACCATTTTTGAAAAAGTGAAGGCATTTGTGTTTGAGGCGGGTAAAGTAATTATAGCAATCTCTATTGTTTTATGGGTGCTGGCTTCCTATGGTCCGGGAGATGCTCTTGAGAAAGCGGAGAGTGAAACAAGAGCTTACCATGTTGCCGCAGGAACTGATGGAGCTGATATAGACAATCTGGTTGCGGCAAAAAAACTGGAATATTCCTATGCCGGAGAATTTGGAAAACTGATCGAACCTGCGATCAGACCACTTGGCTTTGACTGGAAATTGGGCATTGCAATTATTACATCCTTTGCTGCAAGAGAAGTTTTTATAGGCACAATGGCCACAATATATAGTGTCGGAGACCAGACTCAGGAGTCATCTACTGTAAAAGAACGAATGAGGCAGGAGAAAGATCCTGAAACCGGTAAGCCTTTTTATTCCGTTGCACGTTCCGCCTCCCTTTTAATTTTTTATCTTTTTGCAATGCAATGTATGAGCACTCTTGCTGTAGTTTACAGAGAAACCAAAGGTTGGAAGTGGCCCATACTCCAATTTTTTTATATGACAGGATTGGCCTATTTCTTTAGCCTGTTTGCCTACAACCTGTTGAGGTAGAATATCTACGCAATCCGACTTTTCTAAGATTATGAAGTCCCACCCTTGACTTAGGCTTTTCAATCCAAACTAAATTTATTGTTAAACGTAAAAAACCAATAAGAACGCTTTCTTTTTCAAGGCGTTATCATTTTTATTCTAATAAATTTAAACAATTTAAAGATTGAATGGTAAATAACTGATCGATTTTAAATAAAAAGACGAAAAAGTATTAGAATAAATTGAAAATTTTATATTTTTATAAACCTTGGTCGATCTAACGGGCGTTTTTCCGCCCATTTTTTAATTGTAGTTTATTAATAATTTATTGGAAAAATCTATGAATCAGAACCTTTACTTGAAAAGCAAGAGCATTGACGGGAAGTCTTCAAGAGAGATTTCAATGTTTAAAAACCTGATAACGCTACTGATAATACTGACTTCGTTTTCAGTATTTGCTCAATATCCAGCAGGGTCACCTGTGGCTGTAAATGGCCGCCTTAAAGTCCAGGGGGTAGATTTGGTGAATGAATGCGGATATCCGGTTCAATTAAGAGGTATGAGTACTCATGGTCCACAATGGTATGGTAACTGTATAAACAACTCTTCCCTTACAGCAATGAAAAATAGCTGGGGTGCAGATATTATAAGGCTTGCCATGTATGTTGAGTCAGGCGGTTATAAAAATAATCCGACTTATTGGAAAAGCTGGATTGATCAGAAGGTAGACGAAATAGGTGCATTGGGAATGTATTGCCTTATAGATTGGCATATTTTGTCAGATGGAAATCCACTTACCAATTTAAGCTCTGCTCAGGAGTTCTGGACATATATGTCCAATAAGCACAAAGGAAAAAAACATGTTCTCTATGAAATCTGTAATGAACCAAACGGAAGCGGGGGAACCTGGGCAAACATTAAGACCTATTCAAATGACATTATTCCAAAAATCAGGGCAAATGATCCGGATGCTGTTATAATTGTGGGTACTCCTACCTGGAGTCAGGATGTGGATATTGCAGCTAATGATAAGCTGAATTATCCTAACATCATGTACACATTACATTTTTATTCGGGCAGTCATTTTCAGTCTTTGAGGGACAAGGCCAATCTGGCCAGAACCAGGGGAGCAGCGGTGTTTGTAACAGAGTTTGGTACCAGCCTGGCCTCCGGTGATGGCGGTCCATATCTTACCGAAGGGGATAACTGGATGAACTGGATGGCAACAAATAAAATCAGCTGGTGTAACTGGAGTTTTGCTGACAAAGCTGAGGTTTCTGCTGCACTAAATCCCAATTCCTGTAGCTCCTCCAGTTGGACAAATACTTCCACCTCAGGAACTTGGGTAAGAAATAAAATGAACACTCCGGATAATTTTACTCCCTGCAATCAGGGTCCTGTCTGCGATGCTCCCGACCTTGGTCCTGACAGAAGTATTTGCGGTGTTTCTTCAATAATTCTTGATTCTAAAATCCCTACCGGAGCAGGTATTACTTATACATGGAAAAGGAATGGAACCAATGTAGTCACTAATTCTACTACCGCCAAAACCTATACTGCAACACAGGCAGGAACATATGTGGTAGAGGTTAATAATAATTCGTGTATCAAATCAGATGAGATAATAGTTTCTGCAACATTGTCTGCTCCTGACCTGGGGGGTGCAAAAGTTATTTGTAACCCTGCAAGTTATAACCTTAGCCCTTCCAACCTTGCAGCTTTTCCTGCAGGCACAACATGGCAATGGTCAAGAAATGGAACTGCACTGACCGGTGAAACAAATTCAACTTTATCCAATGTAAGAACTGCCGGAACTTATCGTCTTACCGCAACTGTTACCGGCTGTAGTTCTACTTTCAGTGATGTTGCAATAACTTCAAATCTGCCGGTACCTGTTGATGGGTGCAGAAGCAATACCGGTACTGTAGGTCTATCTGTTACAGGCGGCACAGGTCCTTTTTCATGGTTCAGCGCTCCTACGGGAGGAACTTCACTTGCAACCGGAACTTCATTTACAACTCCGAGTATATCAACTACTACTACTTATTATGTGCAGGAAGGGGGAGCAAGCACTACAGTAACAGTCGGGCCGGCCACCAACAGTATAGGAGGCGTGTGGGAACATAACAATTTCGCTGAATACAAATTAAGGTTTAATGCACTTCAAAATCTTACTATAAATTCAATAAGAGTTTATCCGGTCGCTACTCAGAACGTTACTATAAGGGTGCTTAACAGCAGTGGAACTGTCGTGGCTACAAAAATATTTAACAATGTTGCGGGAGGTGGAGCACAGACGCTGGATCTTGGCTTTAATATTCCCCAGGGCGACGGATACTTTATGGATGCTGTAGGTACCACCGGACATCTTTTAATGAACCACCAGGGACAAGCTTTCCCTTATACTGCTACCGGAGTAATCTCCATTTATGATACTGCTCCAGAATGGGCAAGAACAAACGGCTGGTATTTCTTTTTTTACAACTGGTCAGTTAGTACCGGAAGCGGTTGTGCCCGTATGCCGGTGATTGCAACCATTAGTGCAAGCTGTACAGCATGTACTGTACCTGCGCAGCCATCAACTATCACCGGAAGTACTTCAGTTTGTGCAGGAACATCAGGAACGTATAGTGTAACGGCAGTAACAGGGGTAACTTACAACTGGACGTATTCAGGAACAGGAGTTACTTTCTCAGGAAACACAGCAAGTGTTACAGCAACCTATGCAAGCAATGCTACATCAGGAACTATTACAGTTACACCAAGTAATGCATGCGGAAATGGTACGGCAAGAACATTAGCAGTAACAGTAAACCCTGTACCTGCGCAGCCATCAACCATCACAGGAAGTACTTCAGTTTGTGCAGGAACATCAGGAACGTATAGTGTAACGGCAGTAACAGGGGTAACTTACAACTGGACTTATTCTGGCACTGGTGTTACTTTCTCAGGAAATACAGCAAGTGTAACAGCTACCTATGCATCTAATGCTACATCAGGAACTATCACTGTTACACCAAGCAATGCATGTGGAAATGGTACAGCAAGAACGCAAGCGATCACAGTAAATCCTGTTCCTGCCCAACCTTCTACCATCACAGGAAACGCTACAGTTTGCGCAGGTACTTCAGGTACGTACAGTGTGACGAATGTGACAGGTGTTACTTATAACTGGACTTACTCAGGTACTGGGGTTACTTTCTCCGGAAACACAGCCAGTGTAACAGCTACCTTTGCATCAAATGCTACATCAGGTACCATCACAGTTACTCCAAGCAATGCATGTGGAAATGGTGTGGCAAGAACACAAGCTATTACAGTTAATCCTGTTCCGGCTCAACCTTCTACAATCGCAGGGACTACAACAGTATGTGCAGGAACTTCAGGAACATACAGTGTGACCAATGTAACAGGTGTTACTTATAACTGGACTTACTCAGGCACTGGTGTTACTTTCTCCGGAAATACAGCAAGCGTAACGGCAACCTTTGCATCTAATGCTACATCAGGTACCATCACTGTTACACCAAGCAATGCATGTGGAAATGGTGCGGCAAGAACACAAGCCATTACAGTGAATCCTGTTCCGGCTCAGCCTTCCACCATTACAGGAAACGCTACTGTTTGCGCAGGAACTTCAGGAACATACAGTGTGACAAACGTAACCGGTGTTACTTATAACTGGACTTATTCAGGTACTGGGGTTACTTTCTCCGGAAACACAGCCAGTGTAACAGCTACCTTTGCAGCTAATGCTACTTCAGGTACCATCACTGTTACACCAAGCAATGCATGTGGTAACGGTACAGCAAGAACGCAAGCCATTACAGTTAATCCTGTTCCGGCTCAGCCATCGACTATCGCTGGAAACGCTACAGTTTGCGCAGGAACTTCCGGAACATACAGTGTGACAAACGTAACCGGTGTTACTTATAACTGGACTTACTCTGGTACTGGCGTTACTTTCTCAG
>JBKBUF010000061.1:0-7153 GCA_046290815.1 Cytophagaceae bacterium
CATTCATAATTATTCATCGGTTTTTTAATCCCGACGAAGGTAATTACTGGTGCATTCTTGTTGCCAAATTTGGTGCACTCTTATTTTCCGATTTTGGTGCAGTTGTAGTTACCGACTACAAATTGAGTTTATTTTTATAGATGGTCAACCTATTTCACATAATCGAGATCTAAACATAAAAGACCATTTTGATTTGGTGTTGGAATTAACTAATGTTGCCTTGAGACTAATAATGGCTATTAAGACAGATAAAACTTTGCCTTATCCTTTTGATTAAAAATTAATATTAGCAGGGAAATTTATATTTCAATCACTAGTGCAATTGCTTGGGTTAATTCTTTCATAGTTTCTAAATCCAATTCTCCAACTTTGGAACCAAATCTACGAATATCAACACATCTCATTTGAAGAGCATCAATGGCTGAAACCTTAGTCAAACCATTTTTGACATTAGGTAAAACCTTAACATGCCAGGAATTATTTTCAAAAGCAGGGTTCCATTCAGTAATTGGAGCAATTATTTTAATAGGAAGAATTCCAATGGCATCTGAACTAACAATTACACATCTTCTTTTCTTTTGCATCTCTGCTCCTACAGTAGGATCAAGATTTACAAAACAAATATCACCTCTATTGAATGGCATTATTTAGAGTTTCATAGTTAAAAAAATCATCTGTAATAGATGTTATATCATTCCATGATTGATCTTCTAAATAATGATTGGCCATCATTATTGACTGTGCTTTTAAGATTTTCCTGCGTTCATCCATTGACATTTTAACCATATCAGATTTTGAAACCGGAGAAATGGATTGAAGAAAAAGCATGTTATCAATATCATCTAATAGACAAATCAAAGTATTCACCCTTTCGTAAAAATCAACTAATTGTTTGTTTTTTAAGGAATTAGTCTTAACAGAATATTCCAGTTTAACATGAAGGAATTTAATTAATTTACTAAGTTTTAATACATCCTTTCTAACAGAAATTGCCTCTTCATTATTATATTTATGTATATAATGCTTTAAACCCTTCATTTCTAAAATCATATTGTCATATGAGACAATTAGCCAATTATAGAAAGAACCATGCTTAGCAATTGAAGGGGAAAAAAAGTTAATAAACTTATGCTTTAATTCATCAATTGTTGTTAAGTGAAACTTCACCTGTGATTCCATAAGTAGTGCTTCCATTTTTAAAACAACTTGTTAAAGTGATAGTTTGTTAAAGCATTGAATGTTATATACCATTTTACCAAAAAATCATGGTATTTGCAAAAGAATTTCATGCAATATAGCTATTACTATAATATACGCAATAATTCTGAGAGCGTTGTTATGTTGATCAAACGTTACTATGTTTAAATTTAAGATGATAAAGTTACAAATTTTGTACCATATTTGTACCTTTTCTACACAAAATACTGATAAACAATACTTAATACTTTCTGTATTGGAAAGTAGGTACAACGCATGCGTTGTACCTAATTATCCAAATGATTGCTTGGTCACCGTGATTTGTGTATAATATTAACGCCGCTGTTTCCGTGGCCTCGTCCCCAGACAGGCCACCATTTTAGTTAATCCTAAATTAAAAAACCAATACGTCCACACATTAACATTCTACAGCATCTCAGGTTAATTATCCTACCTTGATTCATTCGTTATGGAACATAATTACATTATCCCTGCCAAAACAAGAATAGGCCATGTACATCTGAAGGTGTCCGATCTGCAAAGGTCAATGGATTTTTATTGTGGTCTACTGGGTTTTCAATTGATGGCTACTTATGGTAAAGATGCTGCTTTCATTTCTGCAGGAGGCTATCATCACCACATTGGCTTAAACACCTGGTTTAGCAAAAACGGATCCCCTCCTGCTCAAAACACCACCGGCTTATTCCATACTGCCATTCTTTATGAAGCAAGAAAAGACCTTGCTATTATATTTAAAAGATTACTTGACCATAATTATCCTATCACAGGCGCCTCAGATCATGGCGTGTCAGAAGCTATTTATCTCAACGATCCGGATGAAAATGGGATAGAATTGTACTGGGACCGGCCTGAAAAAGACTGGTCTTACAATGAAGATGGCAGTTTGAATATGTTTACGAAAGGGCTTGATTTAAAAAGTTTATTAAATGAATTAAACTGACTAATTATACCTACTGAACACTTTTAAAAAATGTAGGAGAATTTCCATACAAAGGTGTTTTGCCATCCCATTTTTCAATGAATTGTTGCTGTATCAGTAAAGGTGAAAGCGTTTTTTGCCTCAATTCATTAGCTTTTGCCTCTGCTTCTGCCTCAATTATCTTTTTTCGAGCCTGTGCTTCTGCAATTTTTAATTGATTTTCTACTTTCATAGCCTCCTGAACTGCACTATTCTTTTCATCAATTGCTTTTATAATCGACGGAGGGTATTGCAATCCGCTGGTCATTTGTTCTATGGTAAATCCCTCTTTCAAAAATGTATTTCCTATTTGGGATTGTATAGCATTCTCAAATTTTTCTCTGTTACTGATTATTTCATCCGTTGTCGATTTATTAAACTCTATACGGTAAGCATCTTTTACATAATTAAATAAGGTGGTCTCTGTTATCTCTTCCAAAGGCTTCCTATATTTTTTAAAAATGTAGGAGGACATTCCTGTAGTAACATAGAATGACAAGGTTGGATCGACCGTAAATACTGATCCGTCTTTAGCATTTACAGTGAACTCCGGGTAATCTATAGTCTGTACAAAAGTCGGGAATTCGTAAATATCTTCCGTAAAAGGATTATAAAAAACACGACCGGTTACAATTTCCACATCCTGTACACCTTTATCCGATCCGTAAAGTTTTACCAATACACCTTCGTGACCGGCATCAATACGTTCACAAGATGACAGACCAACAACAGCAAAAATTATTGTCAAAGCTGCGAAGCCAATTAAAATAGATCTCATAATTTAGATTAATTAATATTTATATATTTATTCTGTAATTACAACATTGATTTTATTCACCCTATCCTTCTTTAGTACCTCTGTCTTCTCCCCTCCTCCGGCATTGTTCCTGTCACCTTTTTCTGCATATATATAATATTCCTTAGGCTCCAGTCCGTCAAAAAACAATACGCCTTTGGCATCTGTATTTTTGCTTTCCACAGCATTCTTTTCGGCTTTATAGTCTTCTTCGGTTTTGTATAAGGTGACTTTGGCATCCTGAACGGTATTGCCTAATTCATTTAATACCGTTACTCTTAACGATGTTTGGAAGATTTGCCCTGGCTTTCCATAAAATGAAAATAGTCCGATCACCAGCAATAATCCGTATAGAAAAGTTCTCTTCATATGGTTAAAATCTAAATTGTTGCTTAATTTACTAATAATATAGTAAAGCTTCAATTAATGAAAAGACTTATCCACAATTATTGGTTCGTTCTGTTGGCTATAGTATTTATTTTTCCACTTTGGCTTAAAGGCCCCATTCCTCAGGACCCGCATTACCATAACTTCGCTGACGGCCGTACCATCTTCGGTATTCCAAATTTTCATAATGTCTGGACCAACTTCCCATTTATTATTATAGGAGTCATAGGTATTATATATATGTTTCGCAAATCCGGGGAAAGGAATGACTCAATTTTCGGTTGGATTGTATTTTCCGGATTTATCCTGGTTGGCCTGGGCTCCTCCTATTATCATCTCCAACCGGATAACATGTCCCTTATATGGGACAGGCTACCAATGACCATTATATTTACTTCCTTTTTCTGCTATATATTATCTATCGCATATAGTAAAGGGCTTGGAATGCTTTCTTTAGCATTTGCCCTTCCTGCGGGAATCCTGTCCATTATATATTGGTACCTTACAGAAAAATCCGGTACAGGAGATCTCCGTCCCTATATATTTGTGCAATTCTATCCCCTGCTGGCGCTGCCCGTCATTATTATAATAGAGAAACAAAAATTCCGGAACAGAAAATATCTGACCATTACCATTGGCCTGTATATTCTGGCTAAAGTATTTGAATGGGCAGATTTCCATTTGCTGGATTTAACTTCCTTTAGCGGACATTCGGTTAAGCACCTGTTATCTGCTGGGGCCATGGTATTTATTTATAGGTTTTATAAAGTTCAAAGTTTAAAGTTTAGATTCTAAGGTTTGGAGTTTGGAATTTCGGGTTTCGGGTTTCGGATTTCGGGTTTCGGATTTCGAATTTCGAATTTCGAATTTTACCCATAGATATTATTTGAACCAATAATCAGAATGATTCCTTATATATACGAGCAATTCAGGAATTATTCATTTTTACTGACCGTTATTATGACTCGTAAAGGATTTTTCAGAATTACCTTATATACCCTTTCTTTGCCATTTCTGACAGTTTTGCTGTATCTGGTACTCTCAGTTTTTCTGGGCATCATACCTGTCAACCGTCAGTTCAACCCCGAAACAGGAGATATAGATGTATATGTACAATCGAACGGCGTGCATACCAATGTAATAGTTCCTTATACACACGAAGTGCAGGATTGGAATGCTATTATTAAACCAGAACATTTCAGTTACCCCGACAGGAATATAGAATACCTGGCTTTTGGCTGGGGCGACAGGGATTTTTATATCAATACACCAACCTGGTCCGACCTTAGGTTATCCACAGCTTTCAATGCTTTATTCTGGAGAGGAACTGCCGTGCTGCATGTCACTGCCTATCCTTATGCACCTTCGGTGGACCGGAAAACGGTCCATATAAAGATAAGCGAAGAAGAATATCGCCTGTTATCATGCTATATTGAAAAATCATTCATAACAGAAAATGACACATTGGTGCCTGTAAGATTCCATTACCTCTATGAAAATGATGCATTCTTCGAGGGCAAAGGCAGGTATAGTTTCATTAAAACCTGTAATGTGTGGACAAGTCAGGCTTTAAAACATGCAGGTATCAGAACTGCATTCTGGGCTCCTTTCGACTGGAATATCCTCTATCATCATAGACGTTCAGAGTGAAATTACATCCCTTGAAAAGAACATTATACCTCTTATCAACTTCTGCGAAAGTGAATTTCTCTAAGGAAAATATCAACATTTGCCAACCTATTATTGATGGCTTCGTATCATTCCAATGGTTAGTAAGACGTACTTTCTCTATAATATTGACCTCTTGAGAAAAAATTTTATCCACATTTTTCATTTTGAGAAAAAATTTTTTCCACCGTTTTTTCGAGAGAAAACAGAGTATAAACTCATGAATGTATCATCATTATTACTCTTCATCATCAGATAAAACACAGAGCGAATATCATTATAACTGATTGATAATCTAATAGTTCTAAGCATTTCTCCAATAAAGAAATGAACATCATCAAGACTATGAATGATGATGATGATCATGATCATGATGTGTAGTCACTACGATTTTCATAGAGAAAAATTAGTATCAATAAGAGCTGATGAAGCGATGAGGTATTTGACAATTACAAAACTGCTCTTATATTTGTCATAATAGAAAATTAAATTTCTATATAAATAAGTTAACCCTAAAAAACAATTTGGAACCATGGCCAAAAAAGTAGCAAAAAAAGCGGCTAAGAAATCCGCAAAACCTGCAGCTAAGAAAGCTGCAAAAAAAGCAGCTAAGAAAGCAGCTAAAAAAGCTCCTGCTAAGAAAGCAGCTAAGAAAGCTCCTGCTAAGAAGGCAGCTAAAAAAGCTCCTGCTAAGAAGGCAGCTAAGAAAGCTCCTGCTAAGAAGGCAGCTAAAAAAGCTCCTGCTAAGAAAAAGTCTGCAACTAAAAGACAACCTAACCCTCAGTTCATGAAACCTCTTACTCCTAGCGCTGACCTCGCTGCAGTAATTGGTGACAAAGCATTACCAAGAACAGAGATTATCAAGAAGATCTGGGATTACATCAAAAAGAACGGACTTCAAGATAAGACTAACAAGAGAATGATCAACGCTGATGCAAAGTTGAAAACTTTATTCGGTGGCAAAAATCAAATCTCTATGTTTGATCTTGCAAAAATCGTTGGTGCTAACGTAAAATAAGCATCTAAACCCCATTTAAAAGCACGCAGCCGAGAGGTTCCGTGCTTTTTTTATTTCCTTCTCTTGTTATCCATCCGTTTTTAATTGCTCACAATAATCGCAATTAAGGCCTTTACAGCCGACTTTATCCTTTCGGCCATAAATCATTCGTTTTTTTGATTTTCTTGTCTTATTGAACTTTATTTGCAGTCCTGGAACCAACGTGTAAGACCATGAGACTGATAAAAAGCATAAGCCTGATCATTAACTACAAAACTTTTATCCTGACTGGCCTTTCGGTCCTTTCAAGCTATCTATGCTATAAATACGAGCTTACAGCTGCCTTTCCGGATATGTTGGTGGGTATTGCTGTGGTATTCCCGGTGGTGTTTTCTATCGGTTCTGCATTCAACAGAAGGGAAAATGCATTAAGACATCTGTCAGACTTTAACGGTCATCTGATCACCACCTTCTATGCTTTGCGTGACTGGCCTTCCAAGCAAAATGATGTGCCGGTTAAATACAAAGCCATAATGACTTCAGTGTATGAAAAAATGAAAGTCCTTTTTAATACCCATGAACCTAAAACAATGAAAAAGCTGGAAACAGAGATCAGCGACCACTTTTCTGAGCTATCTGCCCTTTCAAAGGAATTAAGACAACTTGGAGTACAGGGTACGGAAGTTTCCAGAATCAACCAATACCTGAGCAAAATGATCATCGCCTTTGACAACATGAAGATGATCCACCATTATCGTACTCCTGTTACCTTAAGAGCATATAGTAAGGTTTTCATTTATATGTTTCCGATCGTGTATGGTCCCTACTTCGCCAATAACTTCCACAACTTCTCCGGTCACCTGGAATATGTTATGCCTGTCCTCTACAGCTTCATCCTGGTAAGCCTTGACAACATCCAGGACCATCTTGAACACCCTTACGACAATGTCGGAGAAGATGACATCATGATCGATCCGGAAGAAGTGATTAGAAGCATGAAAGTGTAGGTAATTAAGAATTAAGAATTAAGAATTAAGAATTAAGAATTAAGAATTAAGAATTAAGAATTAAGAATTAAGAATTAAGAATTAAGAATTAAGAATTAAGAATTAAGAATTAAGAATTAAGA
>JBKBUF010000062.1:0-6947 GCA_046290815.1 Cytophagaceae bacterium
AATCTAAAATAGAATACAGTCGGAAAGGTCAATGTTTTCCTAGAAAGTTTAAGTTAAGGAAAAAATACAATTCAAACTGTAAATCAACTTGAAAAATCCATTAACTTAATGGCATTAATTCTTAATTCTTAATTCTTAATTCTTAATTCTTAATTCTTAATTACCCTCACCATTCCGGCTTTGTCTTATTCAGAAATGCATCAATGCCCTTCTTACAGTCTTCTGATGCTCTTGCTTTGGCATTCATCATGGCTGCATAGTTCAAGGCATCTTCCAGTTTCATGTCCTGAACATCTGATATCATTTGTTTGGTTAATGCCATAGAGTTGGAGGAGTTGTAGGTGATCAGTCTCTCAGCGAAAGTATCCACTGCCTTATCCAGTTCATTATCTTCAACTACTTTTGTTATTAATCCTATCTCTTTTGCTTCTGCTGAATGATAGATGTTGCCTGATAATAAAAGCTCTTTAGCTTTTGCCTCTCCCAGTTTTCTTACAAGGAATACCATCACTATTGCAGGAATAAATCCTATCCTTACTTCCGTATAACCAAAGTTTGCCGAAGCTGCAGATATGGCAAAGTCACATACCGATACCAGACCACAACCACCTGCTATAGCATGTCCGTTTACTTTTGCTATGACCACTTTGGATAGCTTATGGATCTGAAAGAACAATTCTTTCAGCTCGGTAGAGTCCTGCAGATTTTCTTCGTAGCTGTTCTTTTGAAGTTGCTGCAGGTATTGAAGATCTGCTCCTGCACAAAAGGCTTCTCCTTCGCCTGTTAAGATTACTATCTTTACTTCCGGATCTTTTTCAGCCTTTGATAATAGTTTTTTTAATTCCGACACCACTTCCGCATTCAAAGCATTTCTTTTGTCCGGGCGGTTAATGCTGATGATTGCCTTGCGGTCTTTGACTTCGTACTTAACTATGCTCATATCAGAAATCAATTATTAATGGTTGTTTGCTAAGGTTGTGATAAGGTAAATTTATGTTATTAATCTCTTCTTTCCCAGATAAGGATAAAAAAATAACTTTAGGCCTGTTGGCTTTTTTTTCCTGATTTAAATACCCTGAATTGCTTCCTTTGGTTTTTAATATGACATAATCAGCTTCCCGCCAATGTGCTTCTGAAACATATTTGCAAGGGAATATTAGGAATTTATTGTTGTTAAGTTCAAATAAACTGTTATCCTGTTTTACCTTAACAGTATGCAAATCTGAGATATGGTAGCTGTCCTTTATGGCTTGTATGGTATAATTCCTGACATTCTTATTATCAAGAGTAGAAGAGTCAGCATACACAAAAGCCGAATTTCCCATAATGTTTATGATCATCAATTCTTTTCCCGATCTGGCTACAACAATCTTTTGCTGATTCATTATACTCTGTGTTTTGATAATGGTTTGATATACCAATGCCCCGGAGAAGGCCATAGTAAAGTATAACCAATATTTCTTTTTAAACTTTACCAGCATGATCACAGAGATGATGATCAGGTATAGGAGGACCAACTGTCCTGCTGTGGGCCTTATGTTGCTTATGGTCGCCCATTCTGCTCTGCCGGTAAACTGCAGGAATTGTATCATCAGGTGGATCAGCTCCTGGCATACTTGCAATAGCAGCTTTCCTGCATAAGGAACTGATGCAAGGATAATACCTATAAGTCCTGTAATAAGTATGGGTGTGGCAAGTGGCACTACCACAAGGTTGGATACCAACATAGAAAGGGGAAGCTTGTGAAAGTAGTAGAGGGTGACAGGCAGTGTGAGTATTTGTGCTGCTATGGTAACTGAAACAGAACTCCATAGATAATTTATAAGTCTGTACTTTGTTTGTAGCATTCTGGTGATAGGGTCAGTAAATGTTACAATACTTGTCACTGCCAGAAACGATAACTGGAAACCAAGGTCGAATAAAGAAAATGGATGAATGAGTAATAATACAAAAGCAGCAAGTGCAAGGGTGTTATAGATGTCAGCATTCCTGTTTATTAAAAGCGCTGCTCTTAAGAATAGGAACATGAACACGGCTCTGTTTACAGAGGGAGCAAAGCCTGTAATGGCTGCATAAAGGATGAGGAGCAAGGCTATCAAACCAAATGATAAAAGTTTGCTTCGGTAGGACAGAGGACTGAGGAGTAAAACAAGGATTTGATATATGATGCCAACATGCAATCCTGAAACAGCGAGCAGATGTATGGTGCCGGTGGAACTGAAAATTTCTTTTGTGTCGCTTTCAACATGCCACTTATGACCGAGCAGCAAGGCGAGGGCTACCTGTTTAGCCAGTTCAGAAGTGAAATTATTCATTATTATTTTTTCAGCGGAAGTAGAAAGTCTGAAAAGATTTAGTTTTAATAATTCATTTCCTTCATAATAGCCTATAATATCTTTTTCCTTCAGATAACATTGATGGAAGATGTTTTTGTTGGCATAATATTTCTTCTTGTCGAATCCTCCCTGGAAGTAAGCCGGTGGTATTTCTGTAATTTTGGATGAGATCAGCAATTTATTTCCCGGTATTAAGATGTCCTGTCTTTGCGAATCGATGTATAGCAATACTTTAGCTTTGCATGATTGAGGCTTGTTTTCCGGATATATTTCTAATAGTCTTGCTTCTGCAGAAAATTTATTGGTGCTTTTCAGATATACATTCTCAAGTTCTAAAAGGTATTTTTCAGATTTAACTTCTGTAATGTTCAGCAAATGGCGCGGATCATTTTTTTCATTATGGATATTATATGCGGTGATACCTGCAATGATGAAGGAGAGGAAAGCTGTAAAACCTTGAATGTAGTTCCATTGGTAATAGAGCGGAGATTTGTAAAAAATGTATGAAAGAATAAGGTAAAGAACGATCAAAGGAATAAGGAGCCCGAATCCGACAAAAGATAATTGCGGAAAGTAGCTGGCCAGTAAGATGCCTGAGATAAGATAAAATAGTATTCTTACAAAGGGATATCGTACCCAATGTTCCATAGCTGCGGATTTGAGGAGGAAATTTGCCTAATTTTTTTAAAACAGGCAATAGGGAGAGTTATAAAGTAGTAGACAGTAGGTAATAGGCAATAGGCAATAAGGCTGGCATGGACATGTACCGCCTCAGAAATGCATATAAACAATTAATTAATCAATTATTTCACTATAAACTTCTTCACGTTCTTTTGCTGGTCGGTGTAAACTACGATAATGTAAACCCCGGCATTAAAAGATGAAACATCTAATTTTTCCTGGAAGCTGTATTGCGCAGGGTAGGCTTTTTCCATTATCTTTTGGCCGACTGTGTTGAATATTTCGATTCTCACATTCTTTATGTCGGGGAAAAGAATGTCGACAGTGAGTTCGCCTTCAGAACCGCTGTCAGTACTAACCGGATTAGGAAAAATATTTACATTTAAACCAAGCGGGCCATGATAGATATTTATATCATCGATATATAAATTGTTGCCTGCTTTGGAGTATAACGCAAATCTTATTTTGCTGCCGGGTTTGCCTACAAGAGGCGTGAGATTAACCCTGAATTTTTTCCAGTCATTCTGGTCAGGTGTGAAAGAAGATTGTGTTTTACTTGTAGTAACAAGATCTGATCCATAGAATGTAGCGAGTGGAACCCAGATTTCTTCTTTACAGGAAGCGTTATAGAGTATCACAAGGCTGTCTGTATGAGGAAAAGAATTTTTAGCATAAGCAAGATTAAAATCCATTACAGGTTTTCTTACCCCTGTAAAATCAAGATAGGGTGAGTCCATGTAGCTATATTCACCATTAGGATTTTGGACAAACATGGAATTATTGCTTCTGCCGAAACCTCCTGTGCCTGTTCTTGTCCACGGTGAGCCATTGTCTGAACTGCTGATACTCCAGCCCTGTAATGTTATCTCTTCAAATCCTTCTCTGAAATTCAGTTTTACAGCATTGTTATCTCCGCAACAACCAAATGAACTCAGCAATGAAAGTCTCCTGGGTGCTGTGGTTAATGCGGTTCGCATTCTGTCTTTCTGACCTTTGGTAAAGATGTTCATGCATACATCACCTGTGTAGTCCATGTAGTTTTCAATCATGTCAAGAGAGAGACCTCCGCCGCAACTGGAGTATTTGCTGGTGCAGGTACTTGAAGTGGTAGCTTTTTCCTGCCTTGGTGTGTCAGTAACAAAATCATCTCCGCAATAATCATCTCCCCAGATATGTCTAAGTCCCAGCCAATGCCCCACTTCATGTGTTAAAGTACGGCCATAATGATAAGGTGCTTTAGCAGTTCCTGTTGTACCGAAAGCTCTGAAATCAATTACCACTCCATCTGTTTCTGCTCCTTCATCAAATCCTGTAAGTCCGGGCAATCCTGCTCCGGAAGGATATTGAGCATAGCCAAGATATCCTGAGCTAAGTCTGGTAACCCATATATTCAGGTATTGGTGGCTTGGCCAGTAGGATAATGATTTAAGCAATCTGTCTTCGCTGGAAGTAATTCCCCAGGAAGTTTTATTGTAGTAATATCTGACAATTCCTGTGGTAGAATTTCCATCCGGATCTCTGTCTGCAAGGCAGAACTCTATCTGGCTATCAGCCCCGGCAGGGTGGATGTTAAAGCCTTTTGATCCCGGTTTTTTTCTGTAGTCTTCATTTAGAACCTGGATCTGAGATAAAATTTGTTCTTCAGTAATGTTGTTGTTATTGTCGCCTCCTATGGTGTGGTTGGCGTTGTTATGGATAATATGAACAACAACCGGAATAATATATACTGTAGAATCCGAAGCTGTTCTGGCCAATCTCATAGGAGAAAGCATTTCTTCAAACTTTTGCTCATCCGCAAAGTTTTTCTTCAACTGGTCATTGTATTCCTTAAAACCGCATCTTTGGGCGTTGGTAAGACCGGAGATGGAAAATAAAAAACCTAAAAGGACAAAAAGGCGCAAAGGCATTAAAGTAAATGAAAATGAATATTAAATATAATTAAATTTTTAGAATTTGCCGAACACCTTTTCGTAGGCATTGATGATTTTCCCCACCAGTCTGTGCCTGATTACATCTCTGCCATCCAGTTCCACCACTCCTATGCCTTCTACATTCTGCAGGATCTGTAAAGATTCTATAAGTCCTGACTTCTGATTGTTGGGTAAATCGATCTGTGATTTATCACCGGTTACAATCATTTTTGAGTTAGGACCCATTCTGGTAAGGAACATCTTTATCTGACTTGGGGTAGTATTCTGAGCTTCGTCCAGCAGGATGAATGCGTTATTCAGTGTTCTACCTCTCATATAAGCCAGAGGAGCTACTTCAATGATATGGTTTTCGTAATAGTATTTCAGCTTCTCAACCGGAATCATATCGTCAAGAGCATCATAGATCGGACGAAGGTAGGGGTCTATCTTTTCCCTGAGATCGCCTGGCAGAAATCCCAGATTTTCTCCTGCTTCCACTGCAGGCCTGGTTATGATGATTTTCTTTACTTCTTTATTTTTTAAGGCTCTTACAGCTAGAGCAACTGAAATATATGTTTTACCTGTTCCGGCAGGTCCCACAGCAAATACCAGATCATGGTGGCGGCTTGAGTGAACAAGCTTTTTCTGGTTGACTGTTTTAGGCTTTATTACCATGCCTTTGTCGCCAAACAGAATCACATCTTCTTCCAGCACCCCTTCCAGATCTTCCTCCTTCAGAAGTGACCTCACTTCATTTTCAGATACCTTTCCGTATTTGTGGTAGTGATCTACCAGGCCGGAAATGATATCTTCAATTCTGCCCACTTCCATTTCATTTCCCATGATTTTTATTTCATTCCCTCGGGATACAATTTTACTAGTTGGAAACGCTGAAGAAATCTCTTTTATTATCTTGTTTTCTACTCCCAGAAATTCTACCAGAGATACATTTTCAAGTGTAATTACCTTTTCTGTCAATGCTTAAATATTTTAATGGACTAATTTGAATTTAAAGCTGAAAAATTACTTAATTTTGTTTCGGTTCGCCTGAAAAGTATCCGGAAAAAGGCATTTTTATTGTAAAAAGTCCGGAATAAACAAATTTAAGCAATTTCTTCTATTTTATGGCTATCATCACATTTATGTCAGATTTTGGACATAGAGACCACTATGTAGCGGCCGTAAAAGCTAAAATTTTTAATTATAACCAAACCATCAATATTGTTGATATAAGCCATGAAATCGAATTATTTAACATTCCACATGCCGCTTATGTTTTAAAATCTGTTTTCCGGGACTTTCCAAAAGGCACTGTTCATCTTGCAGCTGTCAATGCTCCATCGGGTCAGGATGAGAAGCCCATTGCGGTAAAGCTGGAAGAACATTATTTTGTGGGAATGGACAACGGTCTTTTTTCACTGATCAGCGAGAAGCCTCCGACTGCTATTGTTGAATTAAATCGTGACAGCTCATATTCACGACATTTTCCTGCTAAAACTGTACTTGCCTCTGCAGCAGTATCTCTTGCCAGCGGAATAAGTATTTATAATCTCGGCATGCAAATAAGCAGTTTGCGTTCTATGCTCAACAGACAGTTAAGGATTACCAAATCAATGATTGCCGGCCATATTATCCATGTTGACAAATACGGAAATCTGATGACCAACATTACCTCCGATGTTTTTGAAAAACATGCAGCAGGTAGAAACTTTACCATCAATTTCGCCCGGGAGGCCATAGATAATTTCTCAGAAGGTTATGATAGTTCTGATAATGGTGATATAGTGGTGTTGTTCAACAGCAACGGGGTACTTGAAATAGCCATAAGTCAGGGCAATGCATCAGAGCTACTGGGTTTGGGATTTGATAGTCCGGTGAGTATACACTTTGTTGGGGAATAAATTAAGAATTAAGAATTAAGAATTAAGAATTAAGAATTAAGAATTAAGAATTAAGAATTAAGAATTAAGAATTAAGAATTAAGAATTAAGAATTAAGAATTAAGAATTAAGAATTAAGA
>JBKBUF010000063.1:0-6931 GCA_046290815.1 Cytophagaceae bacterium
AAGTTTTTCAAACTTTACCACATTCCAACAGAGATAATAATTTTAATAATGACACAGTTATTTAAACAGAACCTTATAATCAGGGCTTCGCCTCCCTGCCTACCGGCAGGCAGGCGCTCAGCCTGACGGTACCTTTAACGGCAAAATGTTAACTACTACAGTATTGCCTACCGCTTATTGCCTACCGCCTACTGTATTCTGCCTACTGCCTACTGGCACTATCCTCCAGCGATACCGTAAAATAAAAACTGCTTCCTTTTCCTTTTTGGCTTTTTACCTCGATTGTCCCGCCATTTACCTCTACAAAATCTTTACAAAGCAGGAGACCAAGACCGCTGCCTTTTTCACTGTCTGTGCCCTTTCTTGACTGAATCGCATTTATTTTAAACAACCCTTCCATGATATTCTCAGGGATTCCTATTCCCGTATCGGTAATTTCAACTTTAAGCATTTGATTTTGAATGGCACCTCTTATCCATATTTTTCCTCCCTTATCTGTATACTTAAGTGAATTACTCACAAGATTTCTTATGATCAACTCGATCATATTTTTATCTGCATTTACCGAAACATCAGGCATTTCATTGGTCACCGAAATATTCTTTAGCTCAGCAGCATTTCCAAGTACTGAAATAACCCTTTTGACACATTCATTAATATTAAATACCTCCCTTCTTATATCGAAAGATTTCATTTGCATTTTTGCCCAGGTAAGAAGGTTTTCAAGAAGATTGCTTACCTGCACTGCAGTTTTTGAAATCATCTTTACCATTTCCGAAGATTCATCCTTTGACAGGTTTTCACTGTCTTTGAGAAATTCTGCCAGTTTGGAAATTCCGTGTACCGGACCGCGCAAGTCATGACTGATGATAGAAAAAAATCTGTTTTTATTTTCATCCAGAATCCTTAATTCTTTTTCCAGTTTCATGCGGTGAGTTATATCCTTACTGATAATTACCACAACAAGAGAAAGGATGATTAATGAAACTATCCCGGCAAGTAAAATACTTTGATTTGTTTTATTAAGACCACCATAAGCAATTTCATGCCTGCGGTTCATGTTTTCCCTCACACTTTTTTCCATCTGCTCCTTAAGTTCAAAAACCTTTTCTGAAAATTCCTTACCCATAGTTACCTTCTGAATTATCTCCGGATCTGTAGATAATCCCTGGTAAGATTGAAGGGTATTATCCAAAATAGAAATTCTTCTTTTCACCAGGTCTTTAAGAGTTGTGTAATCAAAATTCGGATCTTCTACGGTGAGTTTTTCCAATTCATCAAGCTTTTCCTCCAGTGCCTTAACTGAAATATTATAATCCTCCAGTATGGATTTATTACCTGTTATGACATATGCTCTTACATTACTTTCGCATCTTGTCATCTCGAGCAAGACTGATTCGAGAGCAAAATTCGCATCATATGCATTTTCCAGCCAGCCCAGGTTACCAAAAAGTTCGTGAGAAGCTTTATAGGAGTAATACAGTGAAGCCGAGGAAATGACTGCAGTCACTACAAGTCCAATTATTAATTTTCTTACCGCAGATAATTCCGGGAACCTTACTTTCATTTAAAACTGATGAATGAGAATTTATAAAATTCTTTACAAAGAAATTTACTCATATTTTATTCTGCATACCACTTATATCCTATGCCATAAACTGTATGAATATAATCATCTGCACCGGCATCAATTAATTTTTTCCGAAGATTTTTAATATGGGAATAAATGAAATTAAAAGAATCCGCCTGATCCATTTCATCTCCCCATATTTTTTCAGCGATATTCTCTTTTTTTATGGCTTTGTTTTTATTGGTGATAAAATAAATTAAAAGTTCATACTCAGTTTGTGTAAGTTCGATATGTTTCCCGTTTACCTGCACATCCCTTTCATCAGGGTTAATTTTGATTTCTTTAAAAGTAATGAGGGTTTCTCCTTTAAAACTTCTTCTTCTTATAATGGCTGTGATCCTAGCTTCAAGCTCATTAAAATCATAAGGTTTTGTGATATAATCATCAGAGCCGGCAACAAGGCCTTCAATTTTCTCCTCTACTTTATCCTTAGAAGATGCTATAATGACTCCGGCATCCGGATGAGATTTCTTTAATTCCTTAAGTAAATCTATACCATTGCCTCCCGGAAGGTTTATATCCAGAATGATACAATCATATTCATACATTGTAATCTTATCAAGGGCTTCGTCAAAGTCTGTGGCAGTTTCTACTAAAAAGCCCTTTTTCTCAAGGAATTTGCTCGTAGCCATTAAATAAGTTTCCTCATCCTCTACGATTAAAAGTTTCATCTTTAGGTCAGCTAGTTAAAAATATTCTGAAAAATAGCAAAAAAACAAAAAGTATCCAGAATCCATTGCCACCTTTAATGGTATTTTAACCTGAACAGGAAGAAAAAGCCTAATTTGAATAATTACACCATGAAAAAACCACAAAAATTTTCCCGTGTGATGATCGTAGATGATAATGATCTGGATGTACTGATACTAAAGCATATGCTCAAAGTAAATAATTTTTCAGATTCGGTAATTACATTCAATTTTCCTGAAAATGCGTTCTTTTATCTTTCAGAGCTGCATAAGAACGAGGCAAGTGAAAAATTTCCTCAAATCATATTTCTTGATATGAATATGCCCGGAATGTCCGGTATGGAATTCATTGAAAAGTTTAATAAAGCTTTTTCTGAATCCGTATCTTCTGTTTGTAAAATTATAGGAGTAAGTTCAGGAGATGCAGGTAAATATAAATCTGAATTATCAAAATTCAGTAACGTAAGTCGTTTTATAGCAAAACCTATTTTGGATAAGGATCTTAATTTCTAATGAGAAAGCCCTATTTTTTAATAGGGCGGTTTGTTAATATCAGGCTTATCAAGGTTTCTGTTCCGATGCCTTACATAAACATTCTCCATAGTTTCATCAGCCTCTTTCACATATTCATCTTCAAGCCTGTTAAGCTCCTCCTGATTTTCTACATTTACTGTCTTTGTTCCTATTACATCGTGTGTCGGTGCACCTCTCTTTTTAATATTTGGTCCTTTTTGGTTTGCTTTTGACCTCATGTAAACCTCCTCTTTATATGTGAACAATTTGGTTTATCATTGAAGTTCTTATTCAGTAGGCGTATTTAGTAGGCAGAAGGCAGTAAGCAGTTGGCTGTACGCAATAGGCAATAGACAAATGTAACATTGTCAGGTTAATAGTACCGTCAGGCTGAGCGCCTGCCTGCCGGTAGGCAGGGAGTCCAAGCCCTGCAAAATTAGGAGATAGTATGCAATACAATCAGAGAGGATTGAATTTGAAGCTTTTGAAAAATATTAGATATTAAAATATTTAGGCTTAAAAGCATTTATTGCTTACTGCTTTCTGCCGACTGCCTACCGCCGACTGAAACGAACCATCACCACCGTTTGCATGTTACCTTTTCACATTCCTGATACTTTATTTGGAATTAATCTAAATAAACGCTAATTTAGGTATGTAATTAAAATACATGTCCTGCACCGGCTCTGAAAATATCCGTGAATTATATTCCACCCCGCATGGCTCTGTTTATCAGTGCGATAGGTCACGAAGTTTTATCGTAGATTTCGCAGGAGTTAAAACTTCATTCAAAGTCGCCTGCTTTTTTTCCTTAAAAAAGTCACTGGAGTCTATCGATGTTGAAGCTATGCTTCTAAATCCGGATCCTGCTTTTGATTATACAATCTTCTCTCCATGTGGTTGTGAAAGAGTATATTTACTCTCCGTTAAGCAAATTCTTGAATTTCGGGAATTACTTCAGGGCGCCAAAGCTATGATACAACTTAATAGTATCATCCATGAAAAGCTCCGACCTGTTTTCGCCTAAAATTATTTATACTCTTTTTAAATTATATCTTCTGGGTCTTCTTCCATAAACTTAGTCCCCTTCTGTCATGTTTTAGAAGAAACAGCAATGCATGATGAATTGCAAGTCATTTGTATGTCATCCTGCAGCTAAAAATGGAATAACATGAAAGATTTAGTAAGACTAAAAACTTCTTTAAGTGAAGAAATTGAACAAATCCTGAATGACCAGATAAAACAGGAAGCATTTGCTTCAGCCATGTACCTTGCCATGGCCAGCTGGTGCGATCAAAAAGGTTTTATTTACAGTGCAAAGTTCTTATTCAGACAATCTGATGAGGAAAGAGAGCACATGTTGAAGATAATTACATATGTCAATGATGTAGGAGGAAAAGCCCTTTCACCGGAAGTGACTGGTATTCCTAATGATTTTGAATCACTGAGAACTGTCTTTGAAATGGGACTTGAACAGGAAATTGCCAATACTCAATCTTTCCATAAAATTGCAGACCGTTGTTATAAAGTAAAAGACTTTACTACTTTACGGTTTTTAAACTGGTTCCTGGAAGAGCAGGTAGAGGAAGAGTTTATCTTCAGAAGGGCTTTAGAATTGTTTGATATTATAGGCGAAGAAGGTGTAGGCCTTTACATGATCGATAAAAAAATAGAAGATATTAAATACAAAAACTAAAAGAAAAATCCGGATTATTTCCGGATTTTTTCTCTAAGGATATTTTCTTCAAATGACTTTTGTGCCTTCATTTCATCCAGGTTGAATTCCCACTTATTATCCGGCTGATAACATACAACAGCACTGTTTTTGCAATTGTCAGTACATTTAGTTTTAATAATGCTTATTTCGTTCAAACGATTATCCTTAATAAGTTTCTTAAAAAGCTTAGCTATTTCTTTTGCGCCTCTCTTCTTACAGCTGCTTCCGGTGCAAACATAGATAACCTTTTCCGGAGGAGTAAAATTTTTTCCCATTTGAATGTTTTATACTAAAACCTAAAACTAATGTGACAGGTTCATGTTCATACCCTTGTAAAACTGTGCCAGATTCAATTTATAAATTGATATTGGATATTGGATATTGGATATTGGATATTGGATTTTAGGTTTAGATTTTAGAGTTTAGAATTTAGAGTTTGGCATTCAATTTTTCTCCTATAAATACTCCAATATCTTTTTTATTGCTTCAGGATCATTAACAATTTTGTAATGGCCAAAATTTTCTGTTATGAGAAAACGTGAAGGTCTCACAACTTTATACACATTTTCTGCTTCATAGAATGGTATCACAGGATCGAACCTGTCATGCACAATAACAAGACTACTATTCGGTAATTTTTGAGCAATATTTTCAACTTGCAAATTGCCCGGATCTGTACCTAAAATAGTACGCATTCTCTCAAAGACTTTTTCTTCAGCTGTTTCTGTCAACTGAATAAACCCTGTATATCGTTTCACTGCCTCAGCCAGATTGGAAGGGGCTGAAATGCTTATTAACTTTTCAGGATTAAAATCTTGATTAGCTATGGCAAACATAGTACTGCTTCCTCCGAATGAATGAGCTATAATAGCTTTTGGCTGTATAAACTTATATACTGCTGAAATAGCCGTACCGTATTCAATAATGTTGGTTTTTTCTCCGGAAGAATTTCCATGTGCGGGAGCATCAAAGGCAAGCACAGAATAACCCATATTAATCAGCTCCGGAATAAAGGCCGCCAGGTTAGCTGCTGCTGCATCCCAACCATGAACCAATAAAATATACGGACCTTTATTCTTCCATTCATACATCTGCAAATGACCTTTCAGAAATGGCAATTTATACTGTATTCCCATACGTATTATCTCCGACTCCATTACCCTTTCTTTGTACCTTTTCGGACGCATAAAATTTTCCAGGGCAAGGTAGGCTGCTACTTCAGGTGATATATGAGATAAGGATTTGTAAAATCCCTGTACAAGACTTATAGAAAGATTACTTACCCTGCTGCCGGGCTTCGGTTCTTTCTTAACTTTCCTGATTATTATATCTACGTTTTCCATTCTTTCTCAATTTCAAATAATACCGATCGGTCTATTTCATTACAAAAAAAATTACTTTACCAGTTCATTGACCAATGTAGAAACTTTTGAAAATATCATATTTAGATTCTTTGAATCTCCATAAGTTTTGGACAACATCACTGCTCCTTCGATCAATGCTATAAACAATACTGCAAAATCTGCAGCGTTTACATCTTCCTTTATTTCTTTCTTCTTTATTCCTTCCTCGACTATTTCTCTTACAAACCTCTGCCAGTTGTTGAGTGCTTTAATTGCTTTTTGTCTTAACAGAGGAAAAGTATCATCGGCCTCAATGGATGTATTCAAAATTGGACACCCACCTTTTATTGGGGGATTGACCACATAAGTTTTGTAAAAAGCAATTAAGGCTTGTAATTTATCCCCTACTTTTTGCTTCTTCTGAACTGCCTTTACCATCTGCTCCCCGATTACATTTACCGAATACCTGAAGGCTTCCAATGCAATTTCTTCTTTAGTTTCGAAGTTACCATAAATACCTCCTTTGGTAAGTCCGGTTACATTCATTATATCCGTGATGGAAGTACCGGCGTATCCTTTCTGATTAAAGACATTGGCTGCCTGCTCAATAATATATTGCCTGGTTTTTTCGGATTTAGTCATCTTAGACATAACACAAATATAAACCGATCGGTTTAGAAATCAAAATAATAACCATAATAATTAAATATTGGGCAAAAAGTTTGAAGGATGTTTACAAATTTCTATGTAACATATTAAAATATAACCGGTTGAAACATAGAACTTGCAAAAACCTTAACAACAACCCAGCTATGCAACCGGCGTACGGACATCCGTCCTGCGCCGGTTTACTTGGAAGAAGTTTAAAGTTCAAAGTTTAAAGTTTCCGTCATTCAAAACTCAATTTATCATTAATAATAATTCTTAATTCTTAATTCTTAATTCTTAATTTAATGCCATTAAGTTAATGGATTTTTCAAGTTGATTTACAGTTTGAATTGTATTTTTTCCTTAACTTAAACTTTCTAGGAAAACATTG
>JBKBUF010000031.1:0-45349 GCA_046290815.1 Cytophagaceae bacterium
AGCTTGCTCAAACAAGCCCTCAAATTCCTTTAATTTTTCGTCTTTGTTGTTTTTGGTGTTCATAAAAGTATAATTTAACATTTTTTTACTTTTATGACACAGTTTATTTTACAGCCTCTTATATTTAGATATAATCTTCCGCAAAAGTTTGTAACCCTAAGATACATGTGTTGAAACTCACACAAGATCATGACTATTCTTTAAATCTGAGCAGATAACCATTATCATTTGCTCAACTCGATTTATTTTAGGTTCAAACTCTTCTGTTCCTGCTTTTGCCTTACCCATTTTTTCTATTTCAATAATATCATTCAATACTAAACTTCCACCCAACATTTTTATCATTGACTTAAGTTTATGAGCATTAGCAAAAATTTCATTGTGATTATTTTCCCTGATTGCATTCTTGATTAAAGTAACAATGTTAGGTGCATCTCTTAAAAAAATCGCAATTAGTTGTTTAATATTTTCATGGTCAGGTAACGCATTCTTGAGATAAGTCAAATCAAATGATTTTGGCTGTCCTGATTCACCGTTACCGTTATAATGAACAAGGTTGCTTATCTTGCCGGGAATATACCTTGCTATAATGGAATTCAGTTCTTCCGGCTTAAAAGGCTTTAGGAGATATCCATCCATTCCAAACTTATAAATACCTTCTTTTACTTCTGATAAAACGGAAGCAGTAAGCGCGACTATTGGTATCCTTGCTATTTGTTGATTTTCACTTTTCCTGATTTTCAAAGAAGTTTTGTAACCATTCATTAGTGGCATTTGCAAATCCATTAATATAAGATCGTAGACCTTGTTTTCAATCTTCCGGAAAGCTTCCATTCCATTTGAGGCAGTATCAGTAATAACTCCCCAATTTCTAAGAAACTCAGTTGCTACGAATTTATTCATCTCATTGTCTTCAACAATAAGTACTTCAGCATTTTTAAAATGATAAATCTGAGTTTCGTTGAGATCCTTAAGTGTTCCCTTATGTATAATAAATGGAAGAGTTATTTTAAAACATGAGCCCTTGCCTACTTCACTTTCCACTTTAATATTACCTCCCAGGAGCTCAATCAATCTTTTAGAGATAGCCAGCCCGAGGCCTGTTCCCCCATATTTTCTTGTTGTATCTTTTGATGCCTGAGTAAAACTGTCGAAAATAGCGTCAATTTTGTCAATTGGCACCCCTATTCCGGTGTCTCTCACTGCAAGTTCTATAAGGCAGGAATTACTTTTGCTGTCTTTTACAGTAACATCTATCAGCACTTTACCTTTTTCAGTAAACTTGATAGCGTTGATCACGATATTCAGCATAATTTGGTTTATCCTGACGGGATCACCCTCCAGTACTTGCGGGACTTCTGAACCATATATTATTTCGAGATCAATTTTCTTTTGTTTTGCATGAATAGAAACGGTCTGCAGCAAATCATCCAATAATTTTTTTAGATTAAAAGGAATACTTTCCACAGTAAGCTTTCCTGATTCGATTTTTGTAAAATCAAGAATATCATTGATTATAAAAAGCAGATTTTCCGATGATTTTTTTATTCCCCTTAAATATTCCAGATCTGAAAAATGAGGATTATTCTGAATAAGAAGATTTGTCATTCCCAAAATAGCATTCATGGGAGTCCTGATTTCATGGGAAACCACAGAAAGAAAATGTTGTCTCTCTTTCAAGGACTGAAGTGCATTTTGTCTTCCCATGATCAACTCTTGCTCCACCTTTTTACTTTCCGTAATATCAATTATAGTCCCGATGTAGCCACTGATTGTTTCGTCTTCATTTCTTAAAATAGTAGAACTGCACAAGAACCAGATAACCTCTCCATTAACAAGAAACCTTCCCTCTTCTTTAAACTCTCTACCCTCTTTTACTGTCATCATCCACCTGGTATTAAGTCTTTCCAGATCTTCAGGATGAACTGCATTCTTCCAGCCATCATTCAGGAATTCTTCTGCCGGAAATCCTACAATTTCCGAAAGTTTTTTATTAACGTATACCACTTCCCCGTTTTTGTTAGCGAGAAAAATTCCAACAGGAGCATTCTCGGCTAAAATTCTAAACCTCTGCTCACTTTCGAAAAGTGCAGACCTTGCTGCATCCTTATCAGCCTCTGCCTTTTTAAGTTTTGTAATATCTCTCGCCACAGCCTGAAAACCTGTCACCCAACCTCCTTCATCTTTTAATTGCACGTTTTGTCCAAGCCACAAAACTTCACCGGTTTTTACAATAATAGGATATTCGAAGTATGTATTTTGAATTCTTTTAGTAAACTGGTCAAGATAAAATAATGCAGCCCTTTCTCTATAGTCTTCCCTTATGAAGAACAGGAAAGATTTTCCCAATATCTCCTCTTCAGAATAACCTGACAGTTTTATTGCTACAGGGTTTACATAAATAAAATTACCTTCTGCATTACAACGATAAATTATATCAGTAGAATTTTCCACCAGCTCTTTATAACTTCTTTCTTTCAGAAGCTGTTTTTCTTTGATAAAAATTGAGTGAAATGAAGCATTGAAGAAATTAGTAATTATTTCAAGCGCCAGGAACTGGTCTTTCGTCGGAGTAACATTATTAAACCACATTTGAAAACATCCATATATCTGATTGTCAAATGTAATAAAAACGTATACTTTTAAATCTTTTTCAATTGTAATAAGCGTACCTAGGCTTGAAGGATTTTGATCAATATTCTTCCTGATGTCGAGTTCATTCAAACTTCTATAGCCGTACTGTTTAATAACTGATTTAAAAATTCTCTTTTCCAGAAATACAAGTACTTTATGATGAGGAAGAAGCACCTTCAAAGCATTTTGAAATTCATTGATTAATGATTTGTGCTCCTTGCTCTTCTTAAGCACGTCAGTCACTCTTGTAATAAATCCAAGCACTTCGTTTTCCGGTAAATTCATTTTAAGAAATATAATGTATAATAAATTGTGGTATATAACGGTATGATTTTTTTTAACGTATTGGAAATTATCCGGTTTTTGTGGAAATACGCAAAGAGGCAGAATGAAATGTAAGTTTACAGCGAAGAAAACAACAAATAAAGTATAATTCAGTGGTTATAAATGCAATTGCAGTAATCAAGGATTAAACTATAACGGGCTTCTGTTCTCAAGCACAATTACAGCGAACTAACTTTTTAATTTTAATTGTATTTATTAAAAAAAAGGCTGCCCTTTTAAAGACAGCCTCTTCCATTATTTTTGAAATTATTATTTCTTACTCTGATCTACCTCTTCATAATCTACATCTGTTACGCCTGGTTCTGTAGCTCCACTGCCATTAGAACCTTGTCCTCCTGCATGACCGCCTGTTGAGCCTGCCTGCTGCTGAGCTGCATACATTTCCTGAGAAGCTGCCTGCCAAGCATTATTCAATGCACCAAGGGCATTGTCAATTGCAGTTACATCTTTATTTTGATGTGCGGTTTTCAAGTCTGCAAGAGCAGCTTCAATAGCGGATTTGTTATTAGCAGAAAGTTTGTCACCATATTCCTTCAGCTGTTTTTCAGTTTGGAATATCATAGAATCTGCAGCATTTACCTTATCAATTTTTTCTCTTTCAGCTTTATCCGCAGCTTCATTTGCTTTAGCTTCTGCTTTCATTTTTTCGATCTCCTGATCTGTTAATCCGGAAGAAGCTTCGATTCTGATCTTTTGTTCTTTGCCTGTTCCTCTGTCTTTTGCAGAAACATGCAGGATACCATTTGCATCAATATCGAAAGTTACTTCGATTTGAGGTACTCCTCTCGGAGCTGGTGGTATTCCGTCAAGGTAGAATCTACCGATAGTTCTGTTATCCTTAGCAAGCGATCTTTCACCTTGCAACACATGGATCTCTACAGATGGCTGGTTGTCGCTGGCTGTTGAGAATACTTCTGACTTCTTAGTCGGAATAGTTGTATTAGCTTCGATAAGTTTGGTAAATACACCACCCATTGTTTCGATACCAAGTGAAAGAGGAGTAACGTCAAGCAACAATACATCTTTAACTTCACCGGTTAACACTCCACCCTGAATCGCTGCACCTACAGCCACTACCTCATCAGGGTTAACACCTTTAGATGGTTTCTTTCCGAAAAATTTCTCCACTTCCTCCTGTATTCTTGGAATTCTGGTAGAACCACCGACAAGGATAACCTCATCAATTTTGTCAATAGTAAGACCTGCATCCTGTAGCGCTTTTTTACAAGGCTCGAGAGTTCTTCTGATAAGGCTGTCTGCCAACTGCTCGAATTTAGCCCTTGTCAATTGTCTCACAAGGTGTTTAGGAATTCCATCAACAGGCATAATATATGGAAGATTAATTTCAGTAGTTGCAGAGCTGGACAGTTCTATTTTTGCCTTTTCTGCAGCTTCTTTCAATCTTTGCAGTGCCATCGGATCTCTCTTAAGATCCACACCTTCATCTTTTTTAAATTCTTCTGCCAACCAGTCTATGATCACCTGGTCGAAATCGTCACCACCTAAATGAGTGTCTCCGTTAGTAGATTTCACTTCAAATACACCATCTCCCAATTCAAGAATTGAAATATCGAATGTACCACCACCAAGGTCAAACACTGCAACTGTCATGTCTTTATGCTTCTTGTCAAGACCGTATGCAAGAGCTGCAGCTGTAGGTTCGTTGATTATACGCTTTACATCCAAACCTGCAATCTGGCCTGCTTCTTTGGTGGCCTGTCTTTCAGCATCGTTAAAATAAGCAGGTACTGTAATTACCGCTTCCTTCACTTCATGTCCTAAGTAATCTTCTGCTGTTGACTTCATTTTTTGAAGTATCATGGCAGAGATTTCCTGAGGAGTATATAGTCTGTCCCCGATTCTCACTCTTGGAGTATCGTTCGGACCTTTCTCCACTGTGTACGAAACATTACCCGCTTCTTTTGTAACATCTGTATGTTTTTTACCCATAAATCTCTTTATGGATTGAATGGTATTTCTTGGATTGATGATTGCCTGTCTTTTTGCAGGATCACCAACCTTCCTCTCACCATTGTCAAGAAAAGCTACAATAGAAGGAGTAGTTCTCCTGCCTTCACTGTTTGGGATTACTACGGGTTCATTCCCCTCCATCACAGCAACACAGGAGTTCGTAGTTCCTAAGTCAATTCCAATTATTTTGCCCATATTAATATTTTTAAGGTTGTTTAATTCTTTGTTTAAAAAGTATTTGACAAGCATTATGCCAAGAGGGTGAGGGAAAGGAGCTTCTGACAGATTGGCAGAAAAGGCAGTAATTAGTAATTTTTAACTAAAATTCTGACATCAGCATTGCGACCTTTGTCATCGGAACAGGAAATTTTTACTTCTCCGGCAGGAAGGAAAACAAAGAGTGAGTTTCCGGAAGGACATTCAGAATAAAATTTGTCGTTGATATACCAATACAATTTTTTTACTTCAGGATCAGCCATGGCTTTCAACATAATCTCCTGTTTCTCCCCTTTCCTGTAATAATACTCCTTCCCGTTTACCGGAGCTATTATATGTGGCGCCCTGCCAGAAAAAATCCTTGAGCAATATGGATTATGCTCCGGAACCTGCTGAAAAGGAATATGATAGGTTTTATAAAAATTAATAAGCTCAGGTTCAATTTGCGTAAACAGCTTTCTTTTGTAACCTGATTGCGGAAGACAATGGCTGCAGTAAATGTACTTTTCATCAGGAGACATAAAATATTCTTTCAGATGCTCACATTTTACCGGAGAAGAGACTCCCGGCAGATAAAAATCTGCAATTGAGGACTCACAGTGTTCCCCTTTAGGGAGGCCAGTTTCCGGACAAACAAATCTGATCCCTAAGGCTTCTGGTTTAAAAAACCATTGATTTTCAGAATTATAATCTATTGAATTAAAAATTTCAAAAAGGAGAGGCGTAGCTATGTCAGCTCCTGTCAGTTTTGGCACCCCCTGCCCGGAAAAATTACCAACCCACACCCCTACAGTATATTTTTTATTATAACCGATACTCCATGCATCTCTTCGACCGTAGGACGTACCTGTTTTCCAGGCCACTTTAGGAAGACGCCAGGTATTTTGAAAATTATTAGGCAGGTCAGGTCTGGTGATCTGAGTTAAAATATCGGTAATCATGTATGAAGATGATGGACTGAGGAGCCTGACACTTCTCGTGATGTTAAAAGCAGAATCAGCATAAAAATTTAGTGGGTTCAAAACACCTGCATTGGCAAATGAAGAAAAGCATCGGGTAAGTTCTTCTAGGGTTACCCCACAACCACCAAGTATAAGAGAATATCCAAGTCGCTTTTCTTTTTCCTTTACCGTCTGAAATCCTGCCAATTTCAATTTATCAATAAACCTCTGCAAGGAAATTTGTTCTAAAGTTTTTACAGCAGGAATATTCAATGAGTAAGCAAGAGATTTTTCTACAGTAACTTTCCCATTAAACTTTTTATCAAAGTTATCAGGTGCGTAACCATTAAAATCTGAAGGCACATCATTGATGATAGATTTCGGGGTTAGTAATCCTTCATCGAAGGCAGTAGCATAGACGAGAGGCTTAAGTGTACTTCCTGGAGATCTGACTGCTCTCACACCATCAACCTGCCCTGAATTTTCTTTATCATTAAAATCAGAAGAACCAATATATGCAATTACATTTCCATTAGAATTATCAATCACCAAAACTGAGGCATTGGTAATAGACCAGGCTTTTTTCCTTTTAATATAATTTAAACATAACTCTGAAACTTTAAACTGTGTCGGATATCTCAGGGTTGATTTAATAATATCTGAACTTGCATCCTTTTTTAAACGATTAGAAAAATGAGGAGCCGGATCAGGCAGAACTATTCGTTGAGCATTAACAGGCTCCCGGAGCGCTGACTGAACATCTTCACCGGAAAACAAATTTTCATTGGCAAACCTGTTGAGCCATTTATCTCTTTGTTCACGAAGCAATCCATTGTCTTTTCCAATCCGCAAGGAAGTAGGTTTATTAGGAATGATGGTCAGAATGATTGTTTGCGAAAGACTCAACCTTTCTACAGGAGTATTAAAGTACAATCGTGATGCTGCTTTTACCCCTTCGATATTTCCTCCATAAGGAACCAGATTAAGATACATTAGAAGAATTTCTTCTTTGCTGTAGTGGAACTCCAGTTGTATTGCTCTGAACATCTCAATCATTTTATTTCCATAGGACCTGGCCTTCGGGTTAAGCAGTCTTGCAACCTGCATGGTAATAGTTGAAGCGCCGGATGTTTTTCTTCCTGTGAATAAATTATTAAATGCGGCCCTCAGTACTGACACAGGATTTACACCGAAATGATAATAGAAATATTTATCCTCTTTATTAATAAAAGCTTTTTCCAACTGACCGCTCAACTCTTCTTTTTGAAGGCGCATCCTCCATTTGTCATCAGAAGAAAGATAGGCTTTCAACAGTTCTCCTTCAGAGGAAAGAATAGTCGAAGAATAAGGAATGTTTATCTTGAAAGGGAAAAGAAAGTCTGTTATGACAAACAGAGAAAAAATGGTTAAGCAAAAAATTATCAGGTTCCGCAAAAGCTTCAGAAACCCGGACTGAGGGGCAATATTTTTTGCTGATAAATTAATCACGTAGTTTAACCTGCCTCGCAGGCAAAGGAGCTTCTAAGTTTAAGAACACTTTTCTGCTCATCAATTATACTGATTCAGGCCTCTCTCTGTCTTTAAGAAAGTCTACCTGAATATCCTGTACTTTTCTATTACCAAGTTTTCTAAGGAATATATTATACCCAGAAAGGTCCCAGACAACTTCTCTGTCTTCTTCAATAGCAGGTTTACCAAATTTAGAAATATAATATCGCTTTATCTCAGCAAATAACTGAGTCTGGGATTCAAGTCCGGATGAATAAATATTAAGTTGAATTTTATTTATGCGTTTATCCTCACCATAATAATACCCGGCCTCTGCTTCTTCAAGTTCGTTCAGAGGAAAGAGGTAAGACAAATAGGTATCTTCGGTAGTATCCATTGGGGTCTTTCCTTCCATACTTTGGACTTCTTCTACCGTCATTCCAAAGTTTATACCTCTGAAAACACCGGTATCCACCTTGTAAATTGTCCTAAATCTTTCTGAATAGGGAGCAAGGACATCATAACTTACAGTATCCTGTTCAGCCTGTTCCTGATTTACCCCCTGATTTTTATTTTCGCAGGAACCTAAAATAGCCGCTATCGCTATTGTCCCTAAGTATATTATCCTTTTCATATGTATCGATAAAATAACCTGATGGAGGCAAATTTAGTCTTAAAAATGAAATTTTTATTTTTTGTCTGATGAGTATATCCTCACAATTAAACCATTAAACTTCAATTATTTACTATCAAACTTATTAACTTTTAAAAAATCAGGCCTTTATTGTTAAGAAAAGTTAATCTGTTTTTAATTTTTATCGTAAATTTCAATAACTATAAGTCATTCAACCTTCAGTCAATAGAATAATCTGCATCAAATTAACAGCTTTTTCCCTTGAACTCAGAAAAAATTAAAATCGGTCTTCTTCCAGCTACCTGCCTGGTTGTCGCCAATATGGTAGGCACCGGAGTATTTACCAGTTTGGGATTTCAGGTTATGGGAATCAAATCAGTATCAGCCATTCTGGTATTATGGCTGGTTGGCGGACTGGTAGCTTTATCCGGAGCACTTACCTACGCAGAACTTGCCGTAAGATATCCCCGATCCGGAGGAGAATACAATTTCCTTTCTTCAATCTACCACCCGGCATTAGGATTTCTTTCAGGTTGGATTTCTTCTACCGTTGGTTTCGCCGCACCCATGGCAATATCATGTATGGCATTCGGCAGCTATTTTTCGAAAATCTTCCCTGAACTGGCTCCTATACAACTTGCACTAAGTTTGCTTGCGGTACTTACCATTCTGAATCTTCTAAGCTTTAAAGCTGGTAGCGGCTTTCAAAGTTTTTTTACTATACTAAATATTTGCCTGATAACCTGTATATGTTTGGCATCATTTTTCTTTTCAAGTCCGACACATTTTAAACTTAGCTTCAACAGTAATGATATAAGTAACATTTTTAATCCTTCATTTGCCGTATCGCTGGTTTATGTTTCACTTGCCTATTCCGGATGGAACTCGGCAACCTACGTGGCCGGAGAAATAAAAAAACCAAAAGAAAATCTACCTAAAGCTCTTTTCAGAGGCACACTTATTGTTATCCTTCTTTATCTTGCTCTTAATTTTGTTTTTCTTTATGCAGTACCAATAGAGAATCTTGCCGGAGTAGTAGAAGTAGGATATCTCGCAGCTTCTACTTTATTCGGACAAACTGGAGGCATAATAATTAGCCTGATCATTTGTATAGGACTTATTGCCTCAGTAAACTCATTAATGATCGCAGGCCCAAGAGTGATTCAAACCATCGGGGAAGACTTCAGCTTCTTTAATATATTTACTACCAAAAACAAAAACGGCAGTCCGATATATGCCATCCTTTTTCAGACAAGCATAGCAGCACTATTAATCATTACAGCATCTTTTGAAAATATCTTAACCTATATAGGATTTACATTGAGCCTTTTCACCACTCTATCTGTAGCTGGAATATTTGTTGCAAGAGCCAAGGATGATCCTAAAGTTTTGGAGTATAAAACACCTTTGTATCCTTATGTACCTGTTTTTTTTGTACTTGTGGAAGCTTCAATGATGTTTTATCTTTTTTATGAAAAACCAGAAGAATCTTTTTACGGTATGCTTACAGTAGCATCCGGTCTTATTATTTATACTTTTGTTAAAACAAAAAATAAAGAAGAATTAAAAAATGAAACTGTCTAAAGGAACAGGAACAGCTATTGCTGCACTCTTACTAACACTCTTTGCGTGTGAAAGTCCCACTAAAGAAGAAAAACTATCGGAAGAGATAACCAATAGCTCAGAACTACCGAAAGCTGACCAGTCTGCAAAAAAGATTGAATACGATACCAAATATGATAATATCAGCAGCTTTATTTCAGGAATAAAACCTCAGAATAATTCTGAGACTAATCTTGATTCGACTATTGCATGGAAAAACTTTTCAAGTTCTTTTGATTCTATTTGGCAACAACTGGAAAAGAACAGGCTTGAAAAAATGAAAGTATGGAGAGATGAAGAATTAAACCTAGTTAATAAGGAAATACAAACAGTTTTTTATCCTTTTTCAGGTCCTGATTTCTTAAATGCAGATGTCTTCTTTCATAATGCTAAAACTTTTGTATTGGTAGGATTGGAACCGGCAGGTGCATTACCTGAGCTTTCGAAAATGAATGCTAATGATATGGAGAAATATATCAATTCGGTGAATATTTCCCTGAATGACCTTTTCAAAAGAAGCTACTTCATTACAAAAAATATGCTTGGAGACTTAAGTAAAAATAATGTCAACGGCACTCTTCCGGTTATGTGTATATTTCTAAAACGTTCAGGACATACCATTACAGACATTTCTTATGTTGGAGTTGACAGCACCGGGAATGTCATTCCAAGAACAGACACTATCCCATTTAAAGGAAGCAAGGGCGTAAAAGTAACCTTCTTCCCTAACGGATCTAATGAGTTAAAAACAGCTTTTTATTTTAAAACAGATCTATCTGATGGAGGATTAAAAGCAAATCCTGGATTTACAACATTCATCAATAACTTAAACCCTGATGTTACTTATCTAAAAGCTGCTTCTCATCTATTGCATTACGGATCATTTTCCACTGTAAGGAATGCAATTCTAAACAATAGCAAAGCCGTAGTACAAGACGATTCCGGAATAGCGTACAAATTTTTCGACAAGGAAAAATGGGATATAAAACTTTATGGAAAATATTCTAAAGCAGTGAAAGACTTCGCAGGGGTTAATCAGCCTGAACTTAAAAAAGCCTATGAAAGCGATAGCACTGTTAAACCTCTACCATTTTCTTTGGGTTACCATTGGGGGACTAAAGAGGTGAATCTGATGGTCGCTATAAGAAGGAAGAATTAAGAATAAAAATAAAATAAAAATTAATTCAACACTTCATTTAAATTGAAATGAGGCATATAAAATACATAACTATTACTTTTATATCAGCCTTCCTATTTATGGGCAGTAAAAATGAAACAAACTCTTCATTACAAAATCGGGATAACTTCCTGCTCAATTTACTAAGCCAAGATACCTCCACCGTGATACAAAAGGTATTAGCAGATCCTGGAAAATACAGGCTTCAGATTGTTTACACCACTTTTGCCAGAGAAAAAGAAGCTTTAAAATTAGTAACGCATTCCTTCAGGACAGATTTAAATGAGTATTTCTATCCTGCCAGCCTTGTAAAACTACCTATTGCAGCTTTAAGTCTCGAACAACTCAAAAAACTTGGAATTACTACAGGGAGAGACAGTCTTATTATAAGAGTTAATGACCTAAACTCTTCCAGACCAGTATCCAGCATTGAAAATCATATAAAAAATGTCTTTGTCGTAAGCCATAATCCGACTTCTAATAACCTATATGATTTTCTTGGTCAGGAAAAAATTAACACAAGGATTTGGGACATGGGCTATAAAGATGTCCGAATCATTCAGAAATTTGCTGCACTGGATGCTCTGGGACATAAAAGCTCCGGAGCAGTTCAGCTGTTTACAGGAGACTCCTTCATCAACCCCAACAGTTCTTTACCCGGAAAAACTACCGTCATATGGGAGCGTGATAAAATAGTCAATCCTTTTAACTGGGAAAACAAGGCCGGAAAAACTAAGGTTGGAAAAGCTTACATTGAAGAAAGAAAACTAATCAGAAAACCTAAAGACTTTTCGGAATCAAATTATGTACCCCTTCAGGATATACATGAAATGCTGATATCTCTGATACATCCTGAGATGGTAAACGAGAAAAAAAGATTTTTTCTGGAAGATTCTGACAGGAATTTATTGATAAAATACATGAGCATGTATCCCAGACAAGCCCAGAACAATGAATGGTCAGATGAAAAAATTTACTGCGACAGCTTCAGAAAATACCTGATGTTTGGCAACACCAAAGAAAGAATTCCCGATAACATTAAAATTTACAACAAGGTTGGACAAGCCTATGGTTTTTTAAGCGACTGCGCATACTTCTATGACAGCCAGAATAATATTTCATTTTTCCTTTCAGCAACAATCTACGTTAATGAAAATGAAGTTATCAATGATGGAAAATACGAATATGAAACTATAGGATTCCCTTTTTTAGAAAGACTTGGAAAATTAATTTATAATTTTGAGGCAAAAAAATAAAGAGTGCATCTCAAATTTACGAGATACACTCTTAGGAATATTATCGGATTACTGTACTACAATCCTCCTTTCTGTTACTTCTGCTCCTATTATAGTTTTCAAAATGTATGTTCCTGCAGGATATAATGACACATCAATGCGAACTTCGTTTCCTGAACTAATACCTTCTCTTATCAAAAACCCTTCCATGTTCCACAGCTGGTAATTAAATTCAGAACCGAAATTATTAATCACGCTCACTTCATCTATGGCCGGAACCGGAGCAATACTGAATTCACTGTTAACTTCAGGATGATCGAAAACAGAAAGTACAGATTCGGTATCTTCAATTAACTTTTCATCTTCATCAAAATTCATATCGCTTAATCTGGAAGCACCGGTAAATGTATAATTTACTGCCACGTAACTCGTATGTAAAACTGCATTGGTACTTGCATTTATCACCTGAAACCTAACCTGATCCACTTTACCTGCTGATCTTAGGGTAAAAATTCCGGTACCGTTACCATAAGTGGTTGTGTAAAGCGGAGATCCGGATGCCCCGTAATTGGTAAGAGCTCCCTGATACATAGGTCTTGCAAATATTCTTACATCACCACCAGTTTTAACATAGTTAAAAGAAATGTTTACATCAGATCCGACAGCAATAGTAGCAGGAGAAACCGGATTTAGTCTTACACTGTGAATATGGTATCTATGAAATTGAAAGTTAACATTAATAGCAGTTTTATATAACAAGGTGGTATTATTGTTTCCGTCATAAATTTCAAACTGTAACTGATCCACGTTTCCGGGTATACTTAAACTGAATTCAGCATTGCCGGAACCTGATGGCGCTGTATAAAGAGGAGATCCGGAAACCCTCCATCCATTAGCTTCTCTTCCTCCGACAAAAGGGAGCACATGTATCCTTACACTTCCTCTTGTCTGAGCATAACGGAAGGAAACTTTAACCATATCATTAATTGCTCGGTGTCCTGATGCCGGGGTGAATACGACGGCATTTATTCCATATTTAACAAAACCGTATGCTACATTTACAAATACCTCATACAGCAAAATTGTATTGTTTGAACCGTCATAAACCCTGAATCTGATTTGATCGACTTTCCCTTCCTGATGCAAGGTAAAATAACTTGTACCTGTTCCTGACGCTGCAGAATACAAAGGCGAGCCTTGTACACCATAACCAGGACATTCGACTCCCTTATAAAATGGTAGAATATGAATTCGCAGGTTGCCTCTTGGTGCTTTGTAGCTAAAGCTTACGTTTACTCTCTCCCCTACAGCCAACATACCGGAAACAGGACTCCTGCCGGTAATTGTAATACTGTATTGGGCTTTTAAGTCAAATGAAAAAAGAGACAGCAATAACATTAAAGCTATTGCCATGAAGGACATTTTTGTAGTGCTTGTTTTCATGTGTTTTTTTTAAGTTGATGATTTATTGATTTAATCATCAGACTTGAAATCACATGAACGTTACAGATTTTTTCTTAAAAATTTTCAACTAGTATATCTACGATAATCTGGTTCTAAAAACAAAAACAGGGCTACATGAAATTGTCATTTCGAGCCTACAGGGAGGAATCTGTAAAGTTTTATATCAGTGATAATAAATTACAGATCCCTCATGTATCTGGCTGGTTACCGACCTTCGAGACAGCCCCGTTCTTTCTACTTACTCATTCTTCTACAATCCCGGTTTGCCCTTTTCTACTATTCTTATTACCCCTGCCCCATTATAAGAATGATACTCCCCGTTGTACATGGCATCGGCACTAACAGGTCCCATCTTAAATGTACCTGTTGATACGGCCCTAACCATATAGTAAAAGGTTTTCTGCGTACCACTTACAGGCGTATAGATATTAATTCTATCATCTCTTATATCCAGATGCTCAGGAACATTTTGAGCAGTGATCCAAGGTAAGTCAGCACCTTCGCTCAATCTTGGATTTTCAATTTCGAATCCTGCAGGCAGCATGTCTGTAATCACCACATTATCTACTCTTGAATTATCGGTGGTACTTACTGTAACTTTTATCACGACAAGATCATTCTGTGTAAAAGTATTACCTGTAAGCACACGTCCGTTTCTGTCATAAAAGGTTTTACGCACCTTAATATAATTATCTTCTTCTTTCACCTCACCTGCAGTCAGGCCTGAAGTTTCGTAGAAATAATACAACTCACCTGTACCCTTCGTTGCCACTGTTACCGATTTACCAAACAAGCCTTTATTAAGGGCCATGGTAGATTCAGTAAAATCAGCAATCTTTTTACCATCTGCTTTTATTTCTGCTGTTATTCCGGAAGCATTTGCTTTCCTTGCAAGCTTTCCTAAGGCAATAAGAGCAAAAGCATTCTCCTGAGTATTGAGCCATTTTGCATTTCGCACCTGTTCAGAGAGGTGCTTTGCTAGAACAGGAATCTGAGGATTATCAGGATCATTTTCTATCAATGCATTAAGAGATATACCCATGTCTCTTACGTAGGAATAGAAACTGCCGGAGAAACTGTTTCTGGATTTTTCGTCCCCGAATCCGCCAGGAAGCATTGAAGTAAATGTTGCTTTATCTCCAAGAGAGAGATAAGTTGCCGCAAGCATGTATTTGCTATCTACTGAAAGCAAATGAAGATTTGATTTGTAATAATTCATAATTGACAAATCCTGCTTCCCCGCAGCAGCCAGGACATACAGACTATAGAATATTTCCTTCGGAGCAATTTTCTTCACCTGAAGCTTATTATTATTATCATAGTAATAATATTCTTCAGTCCTTTTCTCCTTCACTTTACTTTGCAGGTAACCATAAATTTTTTCCAGTACATCATTTTTCACATCATAACCAGCTTTTCTTGCTTCCGTCAGGAAATGTGCGCCATACACTGTTGCCCACCAGTTTTCATAGCCTCCACCGGGCCAGTAAGCAAGAGACCCGTTATACATTTGCATGGTGTTCAGTTTATTTATACCTTCCTGAACAAAGTATGCGGCATTGTAAGGTGATTTGTTGTTTACATTTATAGCCTTGCCTATTTCCGCAACATAAATCTGTGGAAATGATTTTGAAATTGTTTGTTCCACACAACCATGAGGATAACCTATCAGGTAATCAAGGCTGGAGGCGAACTGCACCAAAGGAGATTTACTGATGACCAGATTAGCTCTGCCTGATCCGCTGATATAATCAGCATTCAGATTGATATTTCCGGTACTTCCTGCTTTAATTTTATCAGCACCACTTTGCTTTACCAGTGATGTCACCGGTCTGACAGTAATATCGATTTCCTCTGTAAACTCTTCATTTAATGCTTTTACAACGGTCTTTACTTTTGCTTCGCCCATCTCAGCTTTGGCAATCAGTTTAAATTTCACCTGAGCTTCACCATTGGATCTGATATTTACCTTTTGCTCCTGCAGACCCACTATTTGAACCGGACCTTCCACCACAAGGCTTGCAGAGGCATTGGCCTGGTTACCCGTTGTATTGGTCAATGTTACCGGCATTAACAAAGTATCGCCCGGGCTTAAAAATCTTGGCATTGATGTAGAGACTACAAGAGGATCTGCAACCTTCATGTTAGTTGATGCAGAACCAAACGCCGAACCCTGATAAGCCACAACCATGATTCTGAGATCACCACTGAATTTAGGAATATCAACAGGGTAGCAAGCTTCACCTTTTCCATTGGTTTTGAGTATGCCGCTCCAGAAACTAACAAGTTTAACACGTTTATTGCTTAAAGGATTGACTCTTCGTTCCAAATCATATCCGTCACCGGCAACGCTGCTTCTGCCGGATTTTAACTCTGGCAATAGGTCCGGATATAAATCGTAAGACCTTACTTCCAACGCTCTCTTCTGATAAAAGAATGAATAGGGATCGGGCGACTTCATATTTTTTAATTGTAGTATACCTTCATCCACTACTGCGACTGTAACCTGAATATCACTATCTGCTTTTGTTTTAATACAGATATCCTGTCTTGTATTTGATCTTGAGCTGGCCGGAGCCTTAATTTCCACCGGCAGAATATTTTCCTTCTTTTCACAAAGCAATGGCTGATATCCATGGCCTACAGTTAAAGGTACCACAACATCTTCCGAAGGCTTGATTACTGTAGCAGAGATATAAACATTAGGCAGATACTCCTCCTTAACTTTTAACTTTAAAGTTCCTGTACGTTTATCTGTGTTCACTACAAAATAATCAAAGACTTTATCTCGCTCGATAGTGACAATAACCTTTCCGTCAAACGGGGTTTTAAAGAGCAATGTAGCTTCTTCACCTGTATTGTAAATAGGCTTATCGGTAGTAATATCTACATTGCCTTCCTTATTAACCTCAAAAGAATTATAAGTAGTGCTACCGTAACCATAAGAATAAAAATGTCTTGAAACATAAGAATCTGTTCCGGATCTCAAAACTCTTACTTCATATTCTCCGGATTGCACAGGCCTGAACGTATAAGAAGTATTGCTGCCAATTGAGATCTGTTTTTCCTCCAATATTCTTTGTTTCTTCTGAGAAACGTACCTGTAACCGTTATACGACTTTTCAAGTACTGTTTGCCAGTCGTATTTTATAATCTGAACAGTAGCCTGAGTTTTTTGAGCTATGCCATTTGCATCTACAGCAACAATCGGAATTACTACATTATCAGAAGTGGAATAATAGTAATTATCAAGTTTCAGCCCGAAATAAACATCCTGTGTATGCAAATCAAACTTCTTTATTCTGTTAACAGGCCTGCCTGACTCATCAAAAACGGTAACAAAAATTTTCCCTTCGTAAACGCCTGAATTTTTTAGAGCTGAGGCAAAAGAGAAGGTTTCAGAAAACTTACCATCATCATCGGTACTTCCTTCTTTCAATACATTCTCAATATTAAAATCACCCTTTCCCTGAATATCGAAAGTATAAGAATCATAGCCTTTGGGTCTGTAATATTTCCTTCTCAAGCTCATATCTGCCTCATAGTTCCTGTTTGCAGCAGGAGGGCCAAAAAGGTTCAATGCTTCTCCGGTTAGCTTTAGCTGATCATTTAATTTAACCTGCTCCTTGTTTATTTCTGCATTTACTTTGATCCTGTCGGGCATAAACTCCTCAACACTTACAGATTTGGAATTCAGCAGAACATCATTTCCTGAATACAATTCCAGATTGTAAGTACCTGTAACAGCAGAAACCGGCAGATTAAAAGAACAAGTATAAGCACCCTCTTCATTTAGATTTCCTCTGTAGCTCGCAAACTCCTTTCCGCTTGGCATGATCAGTTTCATTTTAACAGGAATATCCTTAACCGGCTGCCAGCTTTCACTTCTTATGATATTATTAACGTTGATGGTTTCACCAGGCCTGTAAATATCCCTGTCCCCATAAATGTATGCCTGATATCCTGATGGATTATTTCTTATCCCTCCTACTTCATATCTGGAAGTCTCTACTCTGGCCTGGTTAAAATTTAAAAAGTTAAAATCGTTATCTTTTATAGCTGCCACCATTCGTATTCTAAAACCCGGAGCTTTCTTTTTAACATCTTCAAATTTTGCAACCCCTTCTTTATCAGTTACAGCTTTATACACTGATTGATTATTTGAACTTACAAGAGTTATTTCAGCACCATCTACCGGCTTTGTATTTAATATTGAATTGGCAAAAACCAAAATATCATTCTCAGTCTCTTTTACTATTAAACCGATATCTGACAAGGAAATCAATTTGGTCGCCTTCATCCATCTGCTTTCTGAAGAATTAACCATAACCATATAGATTCCCTTGTACTCACTATTATCATTCAGATTAAGATTTACATAGCTGATACCATTGACTTTTTTCAGGGAAGATGAGGCCACTTCTTTATTCATGATTTCATCCCCATAATTTCCCAGATTGTAATAGTCATACCCATAATCATAGTCATAATCATCAAAATAATAATTACTTCCGCTGTTCAGATAGTGAAGTATATTATTCGCATAGATCTTGGTTACAGAGATCTGAACCTTTGGAACATTAATGATTCTTACACCAAGATTTTTCTCACCTTTACTACTCAGATACATCCCTTTATTTGACACAAAACTGATATGTGGTTCCTGGTTTCCGAAAACAATTGTTTGTTCATAATCTTCTTTTAGTGATCCTCCGAAAATCCCTTTAAGATATTTATTTATAGTCACCACATAAGCTTCTCCGGTTTGGAAATCACCTTTCACAGTGATGCCGGATGAAACATTTTCAGTTGTAAAGCTTACCCTTGGAGTAATCTTTATCAGATTATTTAAATTTTCAGAAGACACTTCCTGATTTGTTTCTATGTAGATATAAGGACTGTCCTCTTCATACAATGCTTCCACCTTAATGATTTGAAATTGATCCTTGGAAGGAATTCTCGATTCCATGCTCATTTCATCTTTGGTAGCATATTTGCTGTCGGCACACTTCAATCCTTTTTTTATCCTTACAAGAACAGTTGCATCATCCAGTTTATTACCTGATTCAGCCACAGAAGCAAGGACCACATTCGTCGGATTAAATTCCTTCAATTCAAAATTCAGATTTTTCCCTGCCACCTGTAATTGAATCAGATCTTTAAGTTCATTGGGATTGATTCTGCAATTAAAATTCAGCTCTATTCTTGCTTCAGCTTCATTGCGTGTACCTTCCTTTCTTGCCCAGTAGGTATTGATGTGAGATAGCTTAAGGTATGGTGTATGAAAGTTGATTGGACTTCCTTTATCCAACGATAATCCGGATTTATGAGAAACTATCTTTGAAGTAAGTTCTGCAGTGTAATCAGTACTTGGAAGAAAACCCAGATCAGGAGAAAAGATAAGCTCATTCCTGGAAGACCATTTGAATTTCCCTTTCACCTCAGGAGTAAATTTTATCAGCTCCTCGGCTTCCCATAAATCGATTAGGGAATCGGGTATCAGATCATTGTTAAAAATAAACATAAGGTTTTGCTGAAGATCAATCTCTTCACCGAAGTTCCTGTCAGTAAGCTTAACTGCAGACTTATCAGAACACGAAAAAAGCAGGGCCAGGACCGCAATCGGTATCAGCCGGAGGATTCTTGAAATTGTCATGATTTTTTTGTAAAAAATATTAGATGATCAGATGCTAAAATTACTGTTTTACAGGGTATTTTTTTTGTATCCTAAGCATTTTTTTTATAGTATTATAGTTTAATTTCGTCTAAACTAATCCTACTCATATACATGAGAAAATCTTTAATAATGCCTGTTTTGGCGGCATTTTTCCTTTATTCATGCAATTTTTCCCCCAAAGAAAAGGTGGCACCTGCATGGGAAACCGAAATTCTCGGACCTTTAGTTAAAACGGATCTGACCACTGAAAATATATTCGATCTGGGAGATATGGATCTATCATTTTCATTTGGGCTGTCTGATTTAGGCATGACAATTCCTCCTACACCTACTGTCGTTCCTGCAATCCCTCCCACAGATTTCCCTGAAGAAAGTGCTGAACTATCCAATTCATTTGCCAGTCTGGAAATTGAATCAGGGGATATACAATTTGTCATTGTAAATAATCTTGAGATTCCTATTAATCAGGGAATGCAGGTGGTAATGAAAAGCAACAATAATTCAATAATTCAGCAATCCTTACCTGCGATACCTGCCAATGGAGGATCATTCACACTTAACCCTCCAATAAGTCTGGCTAACAAAACCCTGCTACCACAGGTAACTTTCCAGCTAAAGAACTTCTCAAGTCCGGGATCCAATGGCCAGGTTGTAACCTTAAAACCGGACAGCAGAATTTCTATAGACATATATTTCAGGAATATTAAGATAAAATCATTGTCTGCCAATGCCAACAACATTTTTGAATTAGGGGACACACTTGATTTTGATCTGAGAGCGAATGTAATTAAAGCATCAGCAGGATCAGGAGTAATTAATACCTATGTAAACAACGGCATGCCACTTGACTTTAAATTTCAGGTCTATTTTCTTTCAGAAAATTTCACAGTTATAGATTCACTTTTCGAGAATTCTACAACTGTTACTGCCGCACCTAAAGACTTTTCAGGACAGGCAACCTCTTCTGTGGAAAGCAAACTTACTACAACTGTAAACGAGGATCGCATCAACAAACTTAAACAGGTTTATTACGCGGTGCCATATTTCAAAACTATGATTTTCGGCAATGTGAAAATCCGCAAAGAAGATTTCGTGGGGGTGCAGCTTGTAGGAGATTTAAAAATTAACATCAATCAATAACCATTTCCGTCAATGTTTATTAAAAGACTTTTAATCGCTGCTTTTACCTTAAGCTCGGTATATACATTTGCCCAAAATAATATTGGTACCAGATATGGCAACCATAATGACTTAAATGCTTCCAAATACCAGCCCTCTGAGCTGGACCTGGGAGACCGTCATGGACAAATAGGATTCAATTACTATCTGTGGATGGGCAATACTGCCTTTGATTATAAAACATCCAACGATATATATCAAACAGGCGAAATCAACAATAAGGATATTGATAAAATGATCTCACGGCTAAGTAAAAATAACTTATTTGGAGTCGGACAGGATTATCAGGTGCTTGGTGTGGCATTTCAGTTAAGAACCGAAAGTGACAAAAGATTTGATGTATCACTGTCACTGGTTGATAAGTTTGCTTTGAGCTTTCTTTACACAGACAACTTTATGAAGTTTGCCTTAAAAGGCAATAAGCAGTTTGCCGGCCAGACAGTAAATTTGGGTCCTACAACTGTAAACCTTAGTCATAGCAGAGAGTATGTTGTAGGAACTGCTTTCCCTATTCTTGGCAATGAAAAAACATTGGGAATACGCGCAGGACTTAGAGCAAAATATATTCAGGGTATAGCAGCCTTATATATGCCTAAAGGCAATGCAAATATGCACACTGAAAAAGACGGTCGTTATATTGACTTTAGTTACGATTATGATGTTTATACTTCCGGTTTAAAAAACTTCTCTGCATTTAACTTTAATGGATCCGGCTATGGCTTTGATGCAGGTATGACATTTTACCTGGGAAAAAATCTTCAGGTAGTAACCAGCCTTCTTGATGTCGGAAGCATCTATTACAATAATAACACCACCAACTACCAAAATCAGGGAGGCTCAAGATATGAAGGTTTGGTGATAAGCAATCTTTTCGGAAATACAAGATTTGAGTCAGACTCAGCACAACAAGTCTTCCAGCCAAATATCAATCAAAATAAAAGCTTCAGAATGCCTCTTGGGACCAAGCTATGCATAGAAGGAGAGATCAAAACACCCAGAATAGGTAAAGATGACAGAGAGTTTGTATCTAATGCAATTTTCTTCACTTACATTCAGGGATTCAACAATATGCCGGGGGCAACTACAAGGCCATTTTTCAGTGTGGGATACAATCACGACTTTCACAGAGTCTTTGACGGTGGTATTATGGGATCTATCGGAGGCTTTAACAGATATGGACTTGGGGCATTCCTGACTCTTAAACTTGGAAAAAGTGTAAAATTCGGCTTAAGTTCAGATAATCTGGTTGCTTTTGTAATGCCGGAATATGGAACGGGGATAGATGTGGCGACTAATTTTTCAATATCGTTCTAAGGGAAATTCGAAACTGGAAATACGAAATTCGAAATAATAAACTTGGAGCAGCTTTATTTTCGAGTTTCGAAATTCGGATTTCGAATTTTTATTTATCCTTTATTGCCAACTGCCCACAGGCTGCATCTATATCTTTACCCCTGCTTCTTCTCACATTCACTACAATTCCTTTAGACTCGAGGAAAGCCTGAAACTTCAAAAGCTTATCTTCAGCAGTATTTACAAATGATGCCTGTGCAATGGGATTATATTCGATTATATTAATCTTACAGGGTATATTTTTACTAAACTCATAAAGCTCTTTAGCATCCTGAACTTCGTCATTAAAATTATGAAAAACGATGTATTCGTAAGTTACACGCGTGCCTGTCTTATCATAAAAATACCGTAGCGCTTCTTTTAGATTTTCAAGACTGTTAGTCTCATTGATGGGCATGATCTGATTTCTCTTCACATCATTAGCTGCATGAAGAGACAAAGCAAGATTAAATTTTACCAGATCGTCGCCGAGCTTTTTAATCATCTTTGCTATACCTGCCGTAGACACTGTTATTCTTTTAGGGGACATGTTCAAACCTTCAGGGGAAGTAATCAACTCTGCAGATTTCAGCACATTGGCATAGTTAAGCAATGGTTCGCCCATACCCATATAAACTATATTGGTAAGCGGAGTATTATAATTTTCTTCAGCCTGATTTTTTATCTGCACCACCTGATCATAAATTTCTGCCGCTTCGAGGTTTCTTTTCCTTTCCATATATCCAGTAGCACAAAACTTACAGGTAAGCGAACATCCAACCTGAGAAGATACGCATGCGGTCATTCTGTCATCTTGAGGGATTAATACCCCCTCTACAAGATTTCCGTCAAACAATCTGAAAGCAGACTTGATAGTACGATCAGAACTCACCTGCTTTTTATCTACAGACAAAGAATTGATAGTGAAGTTTTCTTTAAGAATATTTCTTAATGATGCCGAAAGATTGGTCATCCGGTCAAAATCTGTGGCAGACTTTTTCCATAACCATTCATACACCTGTTTGGCGCGAAACGGTTGCTCGCCTTTCTCTTTAAAAAAAGCTTTAAGTTGTTCCGGATCTAATTTCCTGATGTCCTTTTTTACCTGCAAATCCATAATACAAAGATACCCAAAATAGATAACAATAAATTCGAATTAAGAAATTCGAAATCCGAAAAATATATACCAAAAACAATTGTATATTTATTAATATTGGACTTTTTGTCACCTAAGTAATTAAAAATAAGCCTATTTGTCATTGGGCTAGTATCTTTTCCGCCATGCTGTCATTATGAATCGGATAAAAAATCTCTGGTTCTATATTTGATTAGAAGCAAATAACAACAGGAGGCAAAAATGAACTTCAAGAATTACACAATCAAAGCCCAGGAAGTGATCCAGAGGGCCACTGAAGTTGCCGGAGGCAACCAGCAAATGGGAGTTGACACAGGACACATCCTTAAGGCAGTTCTGGAGTCAGATGAAAACATGATCTCATTCATCATAAAAAAGATGAATGCGAATAGGAATTTAATAGAATCAAAACTGGAAGAGATCATTCAGTCATATCCAAAGGTCAGTGGCGGAAGTCCTTACCTGGGAAATGATGCAATCCAGGCCCTGAATAAAGCAACTTCATATCTGAAAGAATTCGGCGATGAGTTTGTGGCAGTAGAACACATATTATTAGGATTACTTTCAGGGAAAGACAAAACCGCAATCTTACTGAAAGATGCAGGTTTTACTGAAAAGTATCTTAAGGTTGCTATCAAAGAGCTCAGAGGAGGCTCCAAAGTAACAGATCAGAATGCTGAAGCTAAATACAAATCGCTAGAAAGGTATTCTAAGAACCTAAATGAACTGGCTAAAGCAGGAAAAATTGACCCTGTAATCGGGAGAGATGAAGAGATAAGAAGAGTACTTCAGATTCTATCAAGGAGAACCAAAAACAATCCGGTACTTTTAGGTGAGCCGGGGGTTGGTAAAACTGCAATAGTGGAAGGCCTTGCGCAAAGGATCGTAAGCGGTGACGTTCCTGAAAATCTGAAAAGTAAAACCATTGTTTCTCTTGACATGGGATTACTCGTTGCGGGTGCAAAATATAAGGGAGAATTTGAAGAACGATTAAAATCTGTAATTAAAGAGGTAACAGATTCTAATGGAGAAATAATTCTCTTCATAGATGAAATGCACACGCTTATTGGCGCAGGCGGTGGAGGTGAAGGCGCAATGGATGCTGCCAATTTGTTGAAACCTGCACTTGCTCGCGGAGAGTTGCATTCTATCGGTGCCACCACCTTGAAAGAGTACCAGAAGTATGTTGAAAAAGACAAAGCTCTAGAAAGAAGATTTCAATCAGTAATGGTTGATGAGCCGGACATGCAGGATGCCATCTCTATACTTCGTGGCATAAAAGAGAAATACGAAGTACACCATGGGGTAAGAATTAAAGATGAAGCCATCATTGCTTCTGTGGAATTATCCAGCAGATATATTACTGAAAGATTTTTACCTGATAAGGCAATTGACCTAATGGATGAGGCTGCGTCTAAACTAAGACTGGAGATCGACTCCCTGCCTGAGGAGCTGGATGAAGTGCAGAGAAAAATAATGCAGCTTGAAATAGAAAGGGAAGCTATTAAAAGAGAGAATGACAAAGAAAAAGAAGCGAATCTTTCAAGAGAGATTGCAGAGCTTTCAGAGAAAAGAAATGAACTGAAAGCACAATGGCAAAACGAAAAGCAAATGATCGAATCATTTCAAAAGGAAAAAGAGAATATTGAGAAATACAAATTTGAAGCAGATCAGGCAGAAAGATCAGGAGATTACGGGAAGGTTGCTGAATTAAGGTATGGAAAAATTAAGGAGAGTGAACAAAAAATTCAAGAGCTTCAAAAACAGATTCAGAATTCTCAACGTGACGGAAAGTCCATGCTTAAAGAAGAAGTTACTGCAGATGATATTGCAGAGGTAGTGGCTAAATGGACAGGCATACCCGTCTCCAAGATGTTACAAAGTGAAAGAGAAAAACTTCTTCACCTGGAAGATGAGTTGGGGAAAAGAGTAGCGGGTCAGGAAGAAGCGATAAGGGCAATTTCAGATGCAGTAAGAAGAAGTCGTGCAGGACTTCATGATCCTAAGAGACCTATCGGATCATTTATATTTCTCGGAACCACCGGTGTAGGCAAAACAGAGCTTGCCAAAGCTTTGGCTGACTATCTGTTTAATACAGAAAATGCTATTATAAGAATAGATATGTCAGAATACCAGGAAAGACATACTGTAAGCAGGTTGATAGGTGCGCCTCCCGGATATGTGGGATATGATGAAGGAGGTCAGCTTACCGAAGCAGTCAGAAGAAAACCATATTCTGTAATTTTGCTTGATGAAATAGAGAAAGCACACCCTGATGTATTCAACATTTTGTTGCAGGTGCTTGACGACGGAAGGCTAACAGACAATAAAGGACGGATAGCTAATTTTAAGAATACAATTATCATTATGACCTCCAATATCGGCGCTCACCTGATTCAGGAGAACTTTGCTGATATTAATGAACTAAACCGAGAAGAGGTGGTTGACAAAACCAAAGCAGAAGTAATGGAGGTATTAAGAAAGACAGTTCGTCCGGAGTTTTTAAACAGGGTGGATGAAATTATTATGTTCGAGCCGTTGTCCAAAAAACAAATCAGAAAGATTGTTGACATTCAGTTTAAACTGATACAGCAAAGACTTGAAGAAAATGGAATCAGGGTAGAGGCAAGCAATGATGTACTGGACAAACTTGGAGAACTTGGATTTGACCCTCAATTCGGCGCAAGGCCTCTTAAAAGAGTACTGCAACGATATATCCTTAACGAGCTATCAAAAGAAATACTTTCGGGCAAAGTTAAAAAGGACAATGTTGTGGGAATCACTTTAGATGAAAATCAAAATATCCAGTTCATTAATCTGGAAGAAGTGAGGATTTAGGGTTTAAAGTTTAAAGTTGAAAGTTGAAAGTTCAAAGTTTAATGTTGAAAGTTTAAATTTGAAAGTATAGGCTTGCAATCAAAAACCTGTATAGGACTAATCCTGCACAGGTTTTTTTTATTTCTAATGGTTTGAGGTTTTTGGCTTTCATTATCAGGCCTTAAATAGAATTGGTCGAGAATATTTAAACCCTTATCGAGAATATAAAACAACTCTTATCAGCCGTATACGTATCTCAGTGTAGAACCCGGGGAAAAATGCGATTTACATAAGTAAATCGACCACTAAAATGTTAATGTTATGTCAGATATCATTACTTTCTTTAGTCTCGGGTTTTCGAAAATTGCCTTTCTTGGCGTTTTCATCCACTCGCTTCTTATTGTGGCTTTGTGCGGCATTTACTCCGCCAAAGCTTTCAGAATCGCCGGCCTGTTAGGAATCTGTTTCTTCTCAGGATTTGCAATTACCTTTCACCTGAGCACCTTCGATTTCATTTATTTTCCCCAGCAACCTTTGATCTTCATTTTACCAATCACGATATTCATAGTGGCGGTAACCAATTTCTTCATGAAGAAAAATGCATTTATCAATCGGTACCCGTCTCAGGGATACAGGTATTACCTTGCATTATTCTTTGGCGCCATTCATGGACTTGCATATCCGGATTTACTCAAAACACTCCTGGATGAGGAAGCAGTTTTTCTTCAAATGTTTTCTTTTAACCTGGGAATAATTACCGCTTTGGGGCTAATTGTAATGTTCCTTCTAACCACTGCTTTCTTTTTAACATTTTTTCTGAGGGTACATATAAGGGAATGGAATTTGATATTATCAGGAGGCTGTGCGGGCACCGCAGTTTATATGATCGCTAGCAGTCTTATAAATTAAAAAATTATTCGTCTTTATATTTATCCGCTTCCTCCCATTGCTTATTTCTCAAACCACCTTTTTTCACCTGACCAATAAAATTTGACCAGGCAAAAGGATTCAGGAAAGTAAGCGAAGGAGCATTGTAGGGGTTTTCTATTCTTGAAACCTGTTGTTTCATATAATAGTTGTGATTCATTTTTCCATCAGGCTGCAATGTATACATCATACGCTTCATTACCTGCTCATTAAGATTTTTGTGCATATTATTCATTTCCTCTTCCGGAAGTCTCAATGCTAAAAACGCTTCTTTAAACAATTGCTCGGTAGGCCAAGGAAAAACCTCTATCTCAGCAAGCACCGTGGTGTCTTCAGCCAGCTGTATTACATACGATACCTTATTGGTATCTGAAGGCACAATGAAATATTTCTCTTTAAATCCTAAAGCACGTACTACCACACTATCTCCTCCAACAAGAGGCATGGAAAAATATCCCAAATAATTTGTAGCAGTACCTCTACCCGCCTTAGGAACATACAATAATACGCCTGGTATTCCATATAAGCTATCGCCACCCACAACCAGTCCTGAAACCTGCACAATATTCTTACTGCTTTGCCCGAAGATAGGAGAGCAAAAAGAAAAGCACAACAATAATAGTAGGAAAACCAACCTCATACTCCTTTATTTAACTGCTGACAGCAATATAAATTGTAAAGTCAAAAAAATAAAGGAATATTATCAGAGAAATAAAGAAATCAGGCAAAAAGCCTATTCCTCAATGATAAATGCAGTGAAAATACAAATGATGGTAGCCGAAATCCCGATTATACCAATAATATCGAAATTCATCAGAAGATTATCTTCGGTATATAAAATATTACCTGACACAATGGTTGCGATACTTCCTGCCATAAGCTGAATAGACCCGTTCATACTAATAAAACGACCCCTGATTTCTTTAGGAAACAAGGAATTTATCAAAGTCATACCGGACACATGCCTGGCGGTAGAAAAACAGAAAAACATGGTTGTTACCATAAGTGCTACAGTTACACTGTCTTCTAATGGATAAATTGTCAGCAGTATCAATGGAATGATAGAGAAGAAATTCAACAATAAAAAAACATTCTGTTTACCGAATCGATCTATCATCATACCTGCAAGAGGTCCCATTACCATAGAAGCCAATCCACCAAAGAAAAACACCATACTTAAGTTTTCAGTAGTAAAACCAAGATTGGTAACTACAAATGTACTTAGGAATGGTAAAATGGTAGCTCCTCCCGCAAAGGCGAGCATACTCATGAAAACCAGTGGCCAGAAATATTTAGGATTGGTTATAGCTGCAAATACTTTTTTAGTGTCTTTGGTATTAGACTTAAAATCTTTTTTCAATTGCGGAAGAAAAACTGTTGCAAGCAAAAGCACCAATAGATTCATTATAAAAAGAATCCAGAACGGGAATTTCCAGCCAAAAGTTTGTACAAGAAAAATTGAACCTGGAACTGCAACAACCGAGCCCAGTGAATTGGCTATCATAACAGTTCCTGTAGCCCTTCCAAGAAGTTTAACTGGCAACAAATCACCCAGGTATATAATTATCAATGACCCCAAGACTCCTCCAAATGCTCCTGTGTAAATACGTGCAAAAAGCAACATATAAAAATTAACAGAATACGCACATAAAATAGCCCCTACACTGAACAATGAAAAACAAACCAGCAGGGCTTTTTTTCTTTCAATTTTATCTACAATGAATGAGGAAAAGAAACCCGATATAGCTGCGCTCATTGTATATCCTGAAATCAGGTAGCTATAGTGATTTGGATTGATCTGAAATGTTTTTATCAATTCCGGTCCAAGAGGCAACAGCACCAGATAATCTGTAATAAATGAGAATTGAATAAATGCCAGGATAAAGATATAAAAAGCCTGTGCCAGCTTACCGGAGCTGACATCTGTGAAATCCTGATTAATAGCGGGTGCTGACATGACAAAACGAAATAGTAGGTTTTTATACGGGCAAACCTGCAAACGGTTGCGAATAAGAAATCGTGAAGTTTATAGCGGACCGAATGGAATTATTGGTCGATCAACTCCAGGAATTTGGTTTCGGAAGGAATAAAGGTACTAAGATTTACCCTGGCGTCCTGGTATTCTTTGATTATAGAATATTTACCTTTATTCCAGAGCCTTAGATTGAAATCTCCCTCAGTACTGAATTGAACCTGCTCTTCTTTTCCTGTAAGTTCATTTAACAGGATCAATTTAGTTCCTTCAGAAGGTTTTGAGGTGGAGGAATTTTTAAATACCCCATTTACAGCTACCGAATCCAAAGTACCCAATTCTATTTCTATAAACTGCAAAGATGAAGCTTTCCTTTTTCTTTTTACCGGCTGAAATTTAAAAATACCAGAAAATCCTGCCGAATCAGCTATCAAAACACTTACAGTATCAGAATTGATCTCACACTGGAACTCGCCAAATCTGTTGGTATAAACCACATCTACAGAATCAGTAGTGGGATCAAAAATCTGAATTCTTGAAATACCGGCATGAACTCCATAATACATCACCCTTCCTTTTATATAAGTTTTGTTGTATTTCTCTAATTGAAACTTGGATCTCAAAACTTTTTGTTGAGGATCCAGAGAGTAAATTTCATTTCTGGCTACTTTAAATCCATCTTTTACAACATCCAGATAATATTTTCTGCCAGGAATAACATGTAATGAAAACAGACCTTTTTGATTTGAAGAAAGGATTTGCTCTTTGATTCCTGTTTCGGCATTTACTAAATTAACTGTAGCTCCTTTAACAACCCCTGATTTAAGCATATCCATCACTATACCTTCAACTTTAATTTTATTAATAGTTAAAGCAAAAATATCGTCGTTGGCTCCCCCACTTAATCTGTTGCTGGAAAAATATCCTTTTGAATTTTTATTATCCAGGACAATTCCAAAATCATCCTTAGGACTATTGACAGGGTAACCGAGGTTCTGTACCATCAGGTTAGACTCCTTCAGATCCACACTAAAAATATCAAGTCCACCTAGTCCACCATGTCCGGTAGAAGAAAAATACAGGACAGTGTCACTTGCAATAAAAGGAAACATTTCGTTGCCCTCTGTATTTATTTCATTTCCCAGGTTTTCCGGCATACTCCATGAACCGTTGTTATAAAAGGACCTATATATGTCTGTACCTCCATACCCTCCCGGCTTATCAGATACGAAATACAGTATATTCTGATTTTTATCAAAGGTAGGGTGACTTACCGAATATGCATGGTTGTTAAAAGGCAATGGCTGAATATTTTTCCAGTCCTTTTGATCTTCCGATAATTCTGCAGAATACAAATACAATCTTTTATACTGACCTGCCGTACCTGAAGAAACATTTTGAGAAAAAATTGCCTTTTTACCCTTATCAAAAAATGTAATCGGCCCTTCATGCAGATTGCTGTTTATATCAGAATGGAATTTAACAGGCTCAGTAAATGAAGTATCTGTCAATGGTTCTGCATAATATAAATCGAGAAAATGGCTATTATCCGTGGCGTTTAAAGTTTTCACAGCCATGTTCTGCTTTCTTGATGAGAGGAATACAATTCCCTTATTAAAATATACAGGACTAAAATCAGATTCCGGTGAATTAAAAGAAACAGGAAAGACTGAATATGCTAAAGAATCTCTAAATAATCTGTGTAATTCGGCGAGCTGTTTTCTCTTTTTTAACGTTCTTTTATCTTCCTTATTTTCCAAAGCATATTGCTCATACCAATAAGAAGCAGAATCTGGTTTTCCGTTGGATAACAAAACTTCTGCAAAATGTAGTTTATGAATTGAATTTATTGAAGAAGATTTCATAACCGGACGATACCATTCTTCTGCCTCCTGTGTATTGTTTAGCAGTCTGTAGCACTCAGCGATTTGTAATTTAACGTAACTATTTCCCGATTCCCTTTCAGAAACTCTTTTGTAATAATCAAGCGCTTTAATGTATGACTGATGCTTAAACAATGCATCACCTTTCTTTATGTCACTTTTCAAAGTGAAGATTAAAGTTTTATCCTGGGCAATTACACCGAGAGGAAGAATCAAAAGCAGCATAAGAACTATCCTGTTACACATACCATTAAAAATATCTTGGTGTTACTACTTTTGTTTTATTAAATGAAAAGAGGTAATTGAGCATAAACTCATGCGACCCGGAATTAACAGTACTTAATTTGTTAAGTCCAAATTCGTAGTTATATCCCATACGAAGCTGCTCGGAAATATTGGCTTGAACCAAAAAATTCAAAGCGTTTAGATTTCTCAGAGAAGCGCCAAGCCATAAGACCTCTTTAAACAGGAAATTTGTATTAAAGTCTGCCTGAAGAGGCACGCCGGAAGACATTTTTACCAAGATGCTTGCTTTAACCTTAACATCCTCTGAAAGATCAAAAACTGCTCCACTAGTGAAGAAATAATTTCTATCCGGCTTGAAATTATTCTCGATAAACCTGTCTCTGAAAATATTATTTACCAAATAGGGCACCGATAATCCTGCATAAAATCTATCCGAATAATAATAAACCCCGGCACCAAATGAAGGTGCCACACCACTGATATCATCTCTCGATAAAGAAGGATCGTTTGCATCTTTTGCAGTCAACTCACTGTATTTTGCCACATAGTTATTGACACCAGCCTGCAAACCAAAAGACAATTTTGATTTTTCTGTAATTTTAATCTTGTAGGCATATATGGCATTAAAACTATAATGATTAAAAATCCCTATTTTGTCACCGTACATCATTACCCCTAGCGAAACCTTTTCATTCTTCAACGGGCTATGTGCGGAAAAAGTACCTGTGGAAGGTGCACCTTCCATGCCAAGCCACTGCCTTCTTCCTAAAGCGGTGAGATTAAGAACATCGTGAGTTCCGGCATAGGCAGGGTTTATTGCCAACCCATTAAACATATATTGAGAATAAAGGCTTTTTTGTTGCCCTGCAGCAGACAAGGAGATCAACAAAAAACAGACAAATACGTAGGCCAAAATTCTCATAAACCGGACTTTACTTTTTTATTACGACATATCCGGATTTGGGTTTTGTCCCATCGCCTAATTCAAGGTGATAAAAATAGGTGCCGTCAGGTAGGGTTCTTTCCCCTACCACGATTCCTGAATTACACTCACCTTTCCATGCTTTATCAAGATTATTATACCCGTTCATCTTAAACACTTCATCACCCCATCTATTGAAAATCTTAAGTTTATTATTTGGATATTTTTCAATCCCTTCGATAATCCATACATCGTTAAATCCATCATCATTCGGAGTTAATGATGTATATACTATCAGCGAGTCTCTCACGAAAATATTTATAAGGGCTGTCAAGCAAAATGTCCCTGTCTGCTTGTCACAAACACTATAGGTAAATTCATCCGGGCCTGAATAATCTTTCGGAGGAATGTATGTAACAAATCCCTCTGCATCTATACTTATTGTTCCACCATTTACTGTTGCTTGTGATGATACAACGGTAATCTGATATTCTGAACTTACTGCATCGTTGCTCAGCACTGAATAATTACCTTCAAATGGCTTGTTCCTGCCTGTTTCTATCACATCAGCCGTAAGGATTGGTGATACATTCACCAGTATTCTTGCTGCTGCAGAATATTTCTCTGCACATACTCCCGATTTCACTACTGCTCTGTACCATCTGGTCTGAGTCAGATTGCTGTAATCTGCCGTATTGGTTGTTATCGACAAGGTTCCTGCAATGGTTGCAAAGTTATCATGTGAATATTCCCATCTTATTATATCACCTATATAGCCATCAACTCTTACTATTCCTGAATTTACTCCCGGATTTACAGATGCCTCTCCTGATATTATTCCAGGGTCAGCTTCAGGACTGGAATCCACTACAACGCTGACTACAGAAGAGGTATCGGATGCACAGGATCCTGATTTAACAATTACTCTGTAATAATATGTTTTATCATTGTTAGAATAATCTACTATATCTGCTGTGGATGAAAGTACAGTTTTATCTGTGACAAAATTATCTTCTGAAACCTCCCAGGCAAGTATGCTTCCTACATAAGAACCTACAGATATCTGTCCTGAATTATCGCCTCTGCAAACTGTTGCAGATCCGCTCAGACTGCCGGCAACAGATAATGCATCAATAGTTGCAGTTACTGTATTTTTTTCACTTAAACAACTACTTTGTACTGCACATACTCTGTATTGTTTTTCAGATGAAATATTTTCAGAAAATGAAACTCCTGTTCCTAACAAATTATCATCACTGTCATACCAGTTAAAATCATCTCCGCTTCCTGAGGCTGTCAGGGTAACTATTCCCGAATTACATACAGGACTTGCGGTGGCGGAAGGTGTAGCAGGAATACTATTAATAGTAGCTGTTACTGCAGTACGGGTAGCACTTTCACATCCCGGCTCTGCAGAAGAAACATAGTAAGTAGCAGTACTGCTTAATATCGGCGTAGTGAATGTGCCTCCTGTTGCCAGCAGGTTTCCACCTGTTGCTGCATCATACCAGCTGTATCCGTCAGATGAACCACTGGCAGAAAGAATCACTGAACCGGTTCCGCACCTGTTGCCATCTGTACCCGCCGGAGCATTTGGTGCGGCATTTATTGTAGCTACTACCTCTGCTCTTGTACTCTCACAGCCATTTTCAACAGATGCCACATAATAGCTGGTTGTAACGCTGATAGAAGGAGTTGTAAATATTGCAGCTGTCTCAAGTGATGATCCTCCTGCTGCCACATCGTACCAGTTGTATGTTCCTGATGAACCGGAAGCGGACAAAGTAACTGTTCCTGTGCCGCATCTTGAGTTGCCTGTGGTCGATGGCGCATTTGGAACTGTATTTACAGTAGCGACAACTTCCGCTCTCGCACTTTCACATCCACTCTCTACTGATGCTACATAATAACTGGTAGTAGCGGCGATAGATGGTGTAGTAAATGTTGCTGCTGTCTCAAGTGATGATCCTCCTGCTGCCACATCGTACCAGTTGTATGTCCCTGCTGAGCCGGAAGCGGATAAAGTTACTGTTCCTGTTCCGCATCTTGAGTTGCCTGTGGTCGATGGTGCATTTGGAATCGAATTAACAGTAATTGTAACCACAGAAGAGTACTCTGATGCACAACCTGCTTCCTGAACTACTGCTCTGTAATAAGTTGTAGATGTTAAATTATTATAAGTATAACCAGTAGTGGTATTCGCTATAGCAGTTCCTGCAGTAGCAAAGTTATCAAGTGAACTTTCCCATCCTGTTACATCCCCTGCATGGCCTGCCAAAGTAATATTACCAGTGTTGCTTCCCGAACAAACTGTAGTAACGCCGGTTAATGTTCCACCGACAGTGGCATTAGTAATTGCCGCCACAACCTCCGCCCTGGCTCCTTCGCAACCATTCTCCACTGATGCTACATAATAAGTAGTGGTAGCACTGATGGATGGAGTGGTAAAGGCTGCTGCTGTCTCAAGCGATGATCCTCCTGCTGCCACATCGTACCAGTTGTATGTTCCTGATGAACCGGAAGCGGACAAAGTAACTGTTCCTGTGCCGCATCTTGAGTTGCCTGTGGTGGTTGGTGCATTTGGAACTGTATTTACAGTAGCGACAACCTCCGCTCTTGCACTTTCACATCCACTCTCTACTGATGCTACATAATAACTGGTAGTAGCGGCGATAGATGGTGTGGTAAATGTTGCTGCTGTCTCAAGTGATGATCCTCCTGCTGCCACATCGTACCAGTTGTATGTTCCTGCTGAGCCGGAAGCCGATATGGTAACTGTTCCTGTGCCGCATCTTGAGTTGCCTGTGGTTGATGGGGCATTTGGAACTGTATTTACAGTAGCGACAACCTCCGCTCTTGCACTTTCACATCCACTCTCTACTGATGCTACATAATAACTGGTAGTAGCGGCGATAGATGGTGTGGTAAATGTCGCTGCTGTCTCAAGTGATGATCCTCCTGCTGCCACATCGTACCAGTTGTATGTTCCTGATGAACCGGAAGCGGATAAGGTAACTGTTCCTGTACCGCATCTTGAGTTGCCTGTGGTCGATGGTGCATTTGGAATCGAATTAACAGTAATTGTAACCACAGAAGAGTACTCTGATGCACATCCTGCTGCCTGAACTACTGCTCTGTAATAAGTAGTAGATGTTAAATTATTATAAGTATAACCAGTAGTGGTATTCGCTATAGCAGTCCCTGCAGTAGCAAAGTTATCAAGTGAACTTTCCCATCCTGTTACATCCCCTGCATGGCCAGCTAAGGTAATATTACCAGTGTTGCTTCCCGAACAAACTGTGGTAGCGCCGGTTAATGTTCCACCCACAGAGGCATTAGTAATTGCCGCCACAACCTCCGCCCTGGCTCCTTCGCAACCATTCTCCACTGATGCTACATAATAAGTAGTGGTAGCACTGATGGATGGAGTGGTAAAGGCTGCTGCTGTCTCAAGCGATGATCCTCCTGCTGCCACATCGTACCAGTTGTATGTCCCTGCTGATCCGGAAGCGGATAAAGTAACTGTTCCTGTTCCACATCTTGAGTTACCGGTAGTGGACGGAGCATTTGGAATTGCATTTATTGTAGCAACAACCTCCGTTCTTGGTCCTTCACATCCAATTTCTACCGATGATACATAATATGATGTATTAACACTGATAGACGGAGTGGTAAATGTTGCTGCTGTTTCAAGTGATGCACCACCAGCTGCCACATCGTACCAGTTATAAGTTCCTGATGACCCGGATGCAGACAAATTAACTGTTCCTGTTCCGCATCTGGAACCATTAACCACAACTGGAGCTGAAGGTATTGTATTAATAGTAGCTACCACCGGAACCCGTGTAGTGCTTGGACACATATCTTCTGCTCCGCACGTGGTACTAACATTTACCTTTTTGGAAAATTCCAGATACCAGGGAGCGGAGGTTAAATGGAATCCACAGGCAATGGTATATACTCCGGATGCAAATGCTGGAAATACTACGCTAACTCTTCGCTTATCTGTGGGATCAATCGAATACGTGACTGCTTCATTTGCCCACCAGTCGGCATTACTATATGTTAATTCCCTATCCAGGTAATAATAATACCTATTGCCGGCTTCAATGCAGGAAGGACCTACAATACTTCCGGAACCAGGTTCGAAAGAAACATGATATGTAGTAGTTGTACTAATTGTCGGTGTTGTAAAGCTTGTGCCGGAAAACAGAAGATTCCCTCCCGATGCCGCATCATACCAATAATAGTTCAAACCACCACTTGCTGATAAATCAACTGTTCCTGTTCCACACCTGCTGCCATTTACCGCTGCAGGTGTTGCAGTTCCGGGAGTATTAATTGTAACGACAACAGATTGTCGCGGACTTTCACAAGAACCCAAAACCGAAGAAACATAATAAGTAGTTGTGGAACTCAGAGATGGTGTTACAAACATTTCACCTGTACTTACTAAATTACCTCCTGACGCTGCATCATACCAATTATACCCTGACGCCCCTGTAGCACCAAGAATAACAACACCGGTCCCGCACCGTGAGACATTGGAAGTAGAAGGATTGGAAGGCAGTGGGTTTACAGTTGCCACAGCCGTCACCCTACTACTCTCACAGCCACCTTCTGCAACAGCAACATAATAAGTTGTAGTTGCATTGATAGATGGCGTTGTAAAGTTTGCACCTGATCCTAAAAAGCTTCCTCCGGAGGATGCATTATACCAATTATATGCCGTTCCACCACTTGCACTTAAATTTACCGTTCCTGTTCCGCACCTTGATGCTCCGGTTGCTGTAGGACTGGCAGGGTTTACAATAGTCACAGTTATAACATTGGAATATGCAGACGCGCCGCACTCATCTGTAACCTGCCTTCTGTAATAAGTGGTAGAAGATATGGTTGAGGGATCATAGGTAAGCGCATTAGCTCCTGCGATATTGTTCCAGTTGGTATTATCTAAAGAAACCTGCCATTGGTACTCAATAATTGTACAACCCGAAGCGGATGCACTGCTTGTAAATGCTGCCGGATCTGATGCAGTACAAAAAGTCTGATTTCCTGAAACTGATCCGGGATTTAATATTGGCTGAGAAATTGGAGTAAGTGTAAAAATACCATGAGAGGCCCCTGTGAAATCATTCCATTTCAATTCAACCTGAGAGGTTGCATTTAATGTACCTACCCATGCTGTCACCGGGTCTGTATCATATCCTCTGTAATATTTCGAATCACCATTTATAATCAACTCTGCATCATCATCGTTCAGAACCATATCGATCTGATATACTGCAGGGGTAAAATCAGTTCTTTTATAACTTATAGTATGGTTATCATTAGGAATAATACATCCTTTATAACCAGATGCTAAGGACGGAGTTAAATGAGGATTCCATCTTGATGAAGAATTAATATTTAATGAAGGCTCGGTATAATAACCATAAAACTGTCCGAAAACTGAACCAGATACATTCCATAAATTATTCCCGAAACTATCGGGGCTACCTGTTGGAGCTGTAGCTACCACTACAGATGCCTGATTGGTACAACCTAAGGAATAAGTTGCAGTAACAGTATAGGTTGTATTTACGCCGGGGTTTGCTGTTACAATCCTGCCCGTTGTAGCACTTAATCCGGTTGAAGGAGACCATGCATAAGTAACATTTAATGGAGAAGAATCCAAGGTCCAGGATGTACCGTTATGTAATGTTGCGATAGTTCCTGATTTTGCATCAGTAGTAGTTGCCCCTGAACCTTCATCCATTTTCCAGTAATGTACAAGCCCGGCTGTTGCCAAAGCAACTTCTGTTTCCATCGAAGCCTGGATCTGTGCCTGGCTTCTGGCAACATTCCAGATCCGAAGTTGGTCAATGGCAGAGTTGGTGTAGTCATCAAAAAAAGCCTTCCCTATATAACAATTATTTCTTACGATATTCTGAGGGGTAAATAAAGGCCCTGACCCAACATTCTGCCCATTTAAATAAATAGTACCGGTACCTGAGTTAAATACACAAGCAACATGAACCCACTGGTTAAGCGGAATCACGGTATTAGATTGAACAGACTGCCATGCTGCACCATTATAAATATCAAAAATAATCCTTCCTGTCCCTTCTGATAAAGCGACCAATACATTATCCATTTGAACACCGTTACCAAAATCAATCAGTCTGTTCCAGGCAGTATGACTTCTGTTAAACACCCATGCTTCTACTGTAAAATTACCATTGAAATATACTCCGGCAGGAACACTTAAATAATCATCTACCCCATCAAGGTTTACAGCATTACCGTTTTCCTGAGTGGAAGCAACAAGACTTGCCGGAGAGCCGCAGGTAAAAACGGAGTCGGAAGCTATTGAAATTGCGGGAGGAGGATAAACAGTAGCGATAACAGGAGACCTTGGAGTACTCTCACATCCTTCACCTGAAGCTGCAGCAGTAACATAATATGTTGTAGTACTACTGATAGATGGTGTCGTAAAAGAAGAAGTACTGCTGAGTGATGAACTTCCGGAAGCTACATCATACCATAGGTATGTACCTGTTGAACCCGAAGCAGATAAATTTACAGTACCTGTGCCACACCTTACACCATTTACCACTGAAGGTGCAGAAGGAATCGGATTTACGGTTGCTACGACAGTTGCTCTGGGACCTTCGCAACCATTTTCAACTTTTGACACATAATAAGTAGTAGTAGCAGAAATGGTTGGAGTGGTAAATCCTGCTGTAGTACCTAAAGATGTTCCTCCTGCAGCAACATCATACCAGTTGTATGTCCCGGTTGATCCTGAAGCCGTAAGAATAACGGTACCTGTGCCGCATCGAGTCGCTGGTGTAACTGATGGAGCAGTTGGAACGGGATTGACTGTAGCGACTACAGGGACTCTTGCGGTACTTTCACAACCTGGACCGCTTCCGCATACCCCAACTGTTACAGTTTTACTGTATTGAACATACCATGGGGCCGCATTTAAGTCTGCACCTACGGTTAATGTAAAAGTACCTGGGGTTGAATAAATAATCGAAATAGTTTTTTTATTTGTTGAAGGTACTATCACATGGACCCCATCTGACCACCAATTAACGTCAACACTTGTTCCTAAGTGATCCACATTAAAGGTATAATATTTATTCGTTTCCAGGCAATTGGGACCAACTACTCCCATTGGACTGGACACAGATGACACGTAATATGTAGTAGTATTGCTAATTGAAGGAGTGGTAAAGGTTGACCCTGTTCCTAACAAGTTACCACCTGAAGCAGCATCATACCAATAGTAATTGCTGGTGCCACTGGCACTTAAATCCACCGTTCCGTTCCCACATCTGCTTCCATTAGTCCCGGTTAATGCTGTTCCCAAACTGTGAATTACTGCAATTGCAGATCCTCTTGCACTAGTGCATGTTCCGTCAGTTGTTGAGACAAAATATGTAGTATTAGCACTTATGGATGGAGTTACGTATGTTGTACCAGTCCCAAGTAAATTTCCTCCCGTTTCTGAATCATACCAACTGTAACTTGTCCCACCTGTTGCATTAAGAACCAAACTCCCCGGACCACATCTATTAAAGTTCCCCGCAGCAGGAGTTGCTGGAATCGGATTTATAGTTGCCACCACTGCAACTCTTGAGCTTTCGCAGCCTGCATTAGAAGCAGCAACATAATAAGTTGTTGTAGTACTAATGGATGGTGTTGTAAAACTTCCTGATGTGGTTGCTAAAGGAACACCACCGGATGATGCTTCATACCAGACATAATCAGGTCCTGAATCGGAAGCAGATAAATTCACAGTTCCAGTACCACATCTTGAACCATTAGTAACGGTTGGTGCAGAAGGTGCTGAACAGGCCACACTTGTGTAGCCCAGTGTGTATGGCCCAAATCCGGTAGTAGTGGTGGTAGAACTCTCCACAGTACCTGCTATTGCATCTCCGGTGGCAGAATTTCGCCCATGGTCTGTCCATTGAGTTCCATCCCAGTTGGCAACTTTAAAGGAGGAATAACTACTAAGTTCGCAGCTTCCTGATCCATAACCTAAAGTTACTCTGGTACCTGTAGTCCCTGCGTCCCTTGACAAATTCCAATATTCGCATGTACTTACGGTTTCAACCCCTGCCCCTTTAGTGGCAGTATTATATGTAGGGTTTGGATTTGAATTAAAATATTCTGCAGTGAATGCATCTGATGCAACACCTGCAGGGTTAATTGCAAGTGTCCTTAAATATCCACCTTTTCCTATTGGAAAAACAAAACTCCCTGTGCCATATCTTTGAGCAGGCCCCTGGATATGACTTGTATTGGATGATCCGGTATAGCTTGCTCCGGATCTGAATATAAGTTTATTGGTTGAAGATGAAATGATCCTTCCCTGAGTTAAACTTAACACATTATATACTGAAACCGGCACATTCAACGTCAGCGCTGCACTGGATTTTAGCATATTTAAATTGTAAAAACTTTCTTCAGCATTACCGGAAATAGACTGAGGGGTGTTACTATTAAAAAATACTGTGCTGGTTTGACGGTTAAATCTGTTAGCTGTAGTACTTTGATTAGACCAATTATTCATTACATTAATGGTGGAGGAAGAAGCATTTACTGTTCCATCCGCATCAATATTCAAATTATTAGCTATTACAAACGAATTGGAAAGATTGATAACTTTTGAACCTGTTCCACCTGCTGCTCCTACATTCAGATCATTGTTTACTGTTAAAGCATGACCATTAGTATTAAATGTAACATTCCTGGATGACACCCAATCTCCATTCACATATAAATTATTACAAGTTACTGCGCCTTGTTGATTAACGATACATCCTCCCCCTCCCACAACTATAATTGAATTATAAGTATACGCCGGCAATGATTGTGCTCCGGAACTTTGAAACTGCACAATTGCCGGACTCACAATACTACCTGGTGTAATAGATAATGGATCAGATCCATGCAAAACCAAAGCTCGTGTTGGAGAAGTGATAGTTCCGCCATTTAATGTAACAATATTACTCACCGGCAGGTTGACATTAAAGCTGGTTGTTCTTCCCGGAAAAGCACATGAAAGGTTATAAAATCTTCTCTCATCGACCGTGGCGGCATTCACTTTGATTTCGGAGGTATTATTAACAACAACAGTGCTTTGCCTGTATAAAAAGAAATCAGCGGCAGAATTATTATTATCAAAAAAACTGTATATCCCATCGAAAGTACCTGTCAAAGTCATGGTACGACTATCAGTTGCCGAAGCATTATGACTCATGTCAAATGTTTTTCCGGCATCGATGTATAAGCTTCTGAACGAAAAATCACCTGCAGAAGCAGGTCTTAAAGTTATAGCTGTTGCCGCCGGGCCAGTAACCCGAATATTTGGCAAAGTAACATTTGAATATGGCGTAAACTTAAAAGTCTGAGCTGTTGATGAAGCATTTCCGAATTGCACTGTGCCACCTGTACATGATACCATACCGTTAGAACCGCAAATATTAAAATCTGGTAATGTAGCATGGGCTCTCTGAATTATAATGTTACCTCCGGACATGGTAAAAGAACTGCCAACTACATCGCTGACAAAAAATGCAGTTTTGGTAGACAAGGTTGAGCCTGTATTTAGATTAACTGTTCCACCGGAGATATTGACTGTAATCGGGTCTGTATCCAGATTAGCGTGGCTGAATGCCTGAAACACATTCAATGTTCCACCTGAAACTCTAAGTTCTGTTGAATTCCCTGCAATATTTCTGTAATTGATACCATTTGGAGCACCTCCGTTGGTCCGACCAACAGTTACTGTACCTCCATTAATCTCTAATGTCCCCTCCAAAATTAGTTGACTGGATGCTGAAGCAAAATTTAATGCACCTCCCGCAATTTTTATTCCTGAGTTATGATTTATAGTATAATCAGATGTGGAATTAAAATTAAAAGTTGCAGAGTTATTATGAAAATAGGTGCCTCTTGTATGACTCCAGGAACCACCATTGAAATTTGAATAAAAACCTGTCGCCAATATTTCTACTGCTCTGCCTCTGATATCTTTATTTATTCCGACATGAAAAAGATTCCATGTACCACCCCCATTCACCACACTATTGGCGGTTCCTGTAAAATTTAATCTTGCAAAACTGGTAGAGGTATTGTATAAATTTACCACTCCGTTATTGCCAAAATTCCCGGTCAGGTTGATTGTGTGGTTGACGCCGGTTGAAGTGCATCTTAGTGTACCGCCATTATTTACAGTAAGGTCAGCATCGATATTAAGGGTTCTGGATGCACCGGCATCAAAATCTACTATACCGCCGGAATTTAAATACAAATCCTTGATAGTGGTATTTGTATTTAATGTTACATTATGGCAAACATATACAATATCATACTTATTAGACGGAAAAGTTCCTGCATTGGTAGCATTACCGCAGGATACAGTGGACCAGGTTGCTGCTGAATTCCAATTTCCTGCAGCTCTGGAATAATAAGTATAAGCAATATATCCTATAACCGGTACTCTTGGTGAACTTTCACATGCACCGCCTCCTGTAATTGCTGTTAAATAATAGGTAGTCGTTGAACTAATTACAGGTGTTGTAAAGCTGGACCCTGTATGAAGTAAATTACCTCCTGTTGCTGCATCATACCATCTATACGTATCAGGTGATCCGGCAGCATTAAAAGTTAAAGTGCCTGCACCGGATCTGAAACGATCATCAGCTGATGGAACCGGAGTACAGGTACTGCTTCCCTCCAGCTTTATATCATCGATTCTATAATTTTCATTGGCGGTAAAGCTGAGGTTTCTGAATCTAATCCTTAGATTTCCTACTGATGGAATGGTTCCGGTGCAAGTACGTAAATACCAGCCAGGTGTACCTCCACCGGTCGGCAAAGGACTAAATGACAAATCGGTATAATTTATACCATCAATACTTACCTGTACAACAAAAGAAGATCCGTCTGCACCTGCAAGTTGTTTATAAATTCCAAAGCTTAATATCAGATTTGTATGAAGGGCTGAATTTATACCTGAAATTTCATACAAATGTTCCGTGCCACCACCTGACTGAGAATTGAGACTGACAGGGGTACCTCCAGATGCGCCTGTATAGCCTGAACTAAATGGAGTAACATTTCCAATTATCCGGGCAGTTCCGGAATGGATATATGTTGCTCCTGTGCTCCAGCCAGAGTAAACCGAAACAGGTTCGTTGTAGGTATTCAGTACCGTACCAACAGTTTCTGTGAATATTGTCTGAGCCAGCAGTTCTGTTCCTGAAAATAGAATCAGAACAGCAACCACAACTCTTTTTAGATATCCCAGGAAGCTTGAAATTAAGGTATTTAAATCAAAAAAATACATCCCTTTGAAATGCAGCTAATTTTACTAGGGATTTTACGTGAGCGGATGTAATTAGTTGTTCAAAAGATAAAACGATAAATATTCATAAACACTGAGTATCAACACATTTATGGAAAAAGAGATAACAATGCTAAGAAATTTTATTTCCTAACTTAACAAATAACAAATCGTGATAAATTTCCTTTAAAAAATGTAATAATGTGCTTACTTTTTAATTACAACAAATCCTGACTTTGGCTTTGTCCCATCGCCTAATTCAAGGTGATAAAAATAGGTGCCGTCAGGCAGGGTTCTGTCACCAATCACAATCCCTGAATTGCTATCTCCTTTCCACACCTTATCAAGATTATTATATCCGTTCATTCTGAATACTTCATCTCCCCATCGATTTATAATTTTGAGTTTATTATTTGGATATTTTTCAATCCCTTCTATGATCCAAACATCATTAAAACCATCATTATTCGGAGTCAGGGATGTATAAATTATCAGTGAATCACGTACAAAAATGTTAATAATGGCGGTCAAACAAAATGTCCCTGTCTGCTTGTCACAAACACTATAGGTAAATTCATCCGGGCCTGAGTAATCTTTTGGAGGAATATAGGATATAAATCCCTCTGCATCTATATTTATTGTTCCACCATTTACTGTTGCTTGTGATGATACAACGGTAATCTGATATTCTGAACTTACTGCATCGTTGCTCAGCACTGAATAATTACCTTCAAATGGCTTGTTCCTGCCTGTTTCTATCACATCAGCCGTAAGGATTGGTGATACATTCACCAGTATTCTTGCTGCTGCAGAATATTTCTCTGCACATACTCCCGATTTCACTACTGCTCTGTACCATCTGGTCTGAGTCAGATTGCTGTAATCTGCCGTATTGGTTGTTATCGACAAGGTTCCTGCAATGGTTGCAAAGTTATCATGTGAATATTCCCATCTTATTATATCACCTATATAGCCATCAACTCTTACTATTCCTGAATTTACTCCCGGATTTACAGATGCCTCTCCTGATATTATTCCAGGGTCAGCTTCAGGACTGGAATCCACTACAACGCTGACTACAGAAGAGGTATCGGATGCACAGGATCCTGATTTAACAATTACTCTGTAATAATATGTTTTATCATTGTTAGAATAATCTACTATATCTGCTGTGGATGAAAGTACAGTTTTATCTGTGACAAAATTATCTTCTGAAACCTCCCAGGCAAGTATGCTTCCTACATAAGAACCTACAGATATCTGTCCTGAATTATCGCCTCTGCAAACTGTTGCAGATCCGCTCAGACTGCCGGCAACAGATAATGCATCAATAGTTGCAGTTACTGTATTTTTTTCACTTAAACAACTACTTTGTACTGCACATACTCTGTATTGTTTTTCAGATGAAATATTTTCAGAAAATGAAACTCCTGTTCCTAACAAATTATCATCACTGTCATACCAGTTAAAATCATCTCCGCTTCCTGAGGCTGTCAGGGTAACTATTCCCGAATTACATACAGGACTTGCGGTGGCGGAAGGTGTAGCAGGAATACTATTAATAGTAGCTGTTACTGCAGTACGGGTAGCACTTTCACATCCCGGCTCTGCAGAAGAAACATAGTAAGTAGCAGTACTGCTTAATATCGGCGTAGTGAATGTGCCTCCTGTTGCCAGCAGGTTTCCACCTGTTGCTGCATCATACCAGCTGTATCCGTCAGATGAACCACTGGCAGAAAGAATCACTGAACCGGTTCCGCACCTGTTGCCATCTGTACCCGCCGGAGCATTTGGTGCGGCATTTATTGTAGCTACTACCTCTGCTCTTGTACTCTCACAGCCATTTTCAACAGATGCCACATAATAGCTGGTTGTAACGCTGATAGAAGGAGTTGTAAATATTGCAGCTGTCTCAAGTGATGATCCTCCTGCTGCCACATCGTACCAGTTGTATGTTCCTGATGAACCGGAAGCGGACAAAGTAACTGTTCCTGTGCCGCATCTTGAGTTGCCTGTGGTCGATGGCGCATTTGGAACTGTATTTACAGTAGCGACAACTTCCGCTCTCGCACTTTCACATCCACTCTCTACTGATGCTACATAATAACTGGTAGTAGCGGCGATAGATGGTGTAGTAAATGTTGCTGCTGTCTCAAGTGATGATCCTCCTGCTGCCACATCGTACCAGTTGTATGTCCCTGCTGA
>JBKBUF010000032.1:0-44990 GCA_046290815.1 Cytophagaceae bacterium
CGAGGACTTCATATTTAAAATTTATGTTGCTATGCCCGGCTCCTATTACCGGGCATTATTTTTTAACAAAGATAATGGTTTTCAGATTATTTACATGCTTAACTTAATGGCATTAAATGTTGAATGTTGAATGATGAATGTTGAATGTTGTAGGATTTTAAACTACTTCGCATTATTTATTGATTTCCTGATATATCTGAACATTATTTGTTCTTCGCTTTCTTCATCTTTATCTTCCACCAGTTCTTCCAGGTCATGGATTACTTTGGTTTTAATGGATTCTGTTCTCAGGAATTTACCGGCGTTTTCTTTAATGTAGGCTCTTCTTTCTTCTTCAGTGTGAGAGAGGAATTCAATATATACTTCTTTTACAAGCTTTCGACATCGGTCCGAGTCCAAAGATTTAAAAGCCTGACAACTGATGTTGTCCATTTCGTTCTGACTGATGAAGCAATCGCTGTCAGCGATGCTTAGGTAAAGGTATGCGAGGTAGTGCTCGTATACCCAATTCACCGTTACGTTTTGATGAACCATAACTTGCTATACTGGATAATTCAAAGTTAGGTTATTCCTAAAACAAAAAAAATACCCCTGATGTTTCAGGGGTATTTTATCTGGGGTTAAATCTTACATCATTCCGCCCATTCCTCCGCCCATCGGAGGCATTGCAGGAGCCGATTTTTCTTCAGGAATATCTGCTATAACACATTCAGTAGTAAGCAGAAGCGAAGAAATTGATGCTGCGTTTTCAAGTGCAAGTCTGGTTACTTTTGTAGGATCTATAATACCTGCAGCAAACATATTTTCATATTTGTCATCACGGGCATTATATCCGAAGTCAGCTTTGCCTTCTTTAACTTTTTGTACCACAACTGAGCCCTCAAGGCCTGCATTTGATACTAAAGTTCTTAAAGGAGATTCGATGGCTGTTTTAATGATTTGTACACCGGTATTTTGGTCGTCATTAGCTAGTTTAAGCTTATCCAATGCAGCAGACGCCCTGATAAGGGCAACGCCGCCACCTGGGACGATACCTTCTTCTACAGCAGCTCTGGTAGCGTGTAGGGCGTCGTCCACTCTGTCTTTCTTCTCTTTCATTTCAACCTCTGTCGCAGCTCCTACATATAGGATAGCCACACCACCTGAAAGCTTAGCAAGTCTCTCCTGAAGTTTTTCTCTGTCATAGTCAGAAGTAGTATTTTCTATCTGAGCTTTGATTTGGTTTACTCTTGCTTTGATATCATCTTTTTTACCGGAACCATTTACAACAGTTGTGTTGTCTTTGTCAACGATGATTTTCTCAGCAGTACCAAGATATTCTAATGTCGCGTTGTCAAGTTTAAATCCTCTCTCTTCAGATATAACAGTTCCGCCAGTTAAAACAGCGATATCCTCAAGCATTGCTTTTCTTCTGTCACCGAATCCCGGGGCTTTTACGGCACAAATTTTCAAAGCACCTCTGATTTTGTTTACTACCAGTGTAGCCAATGCTTCACCATCAAGATCCTCAGAAATGATAAGAAGAGGTTTTCCGGTTTGAACTACTTGCTCAAGGATTGGCAGAAGCTCTTTCATTGAAGAGATTTTTTTGTCATAGATAAGGATGAAAGGATTGTCAAGTTCTGCTTCCATTTTATCTGTATTGGTAACGAAGTATGGAGAAAGGTAACCTCTGTCAAATTGCATACCTTCTACAATTTTAACTTCAGTTTCGGTTCCTTTAGCTTCCTCAACAGTGATAACACCGTCTTTTCCTACTTTGTCCATTGCATCTGCAATCATTTTACCAATTTCCTGATCGTTGTTTGCAGAGATGGTAGCAACCTGAGCAATTTCCTGATTGTTTTGGATTTTTTTAGATTGTTTTTTCAGGTCCTCAACAATAGCCTCTACAGCTTTGTCAATTCCTCTTTTAAGATCCATTGGATTTGCACCTGCAGCTACGTTCTTAATTCCAACCTGGAATATTCCTTGTGCAAGTACTGTAGCAGTAGTAGTACCATCACCTGCCATGTCAGCTGTTTTAGAAGCAACTTCTTTTACGAGCTGAGCGCCCATGTTTTCGATCGGATCTTTAAGTTCGATATCTTTAGCAACTGTAACACCATCTTTGGTAACAGCAGGAGCTCCGAATTTTTTATCAAGGATTACATTTCTTCCTTTTGGTCCTAATGTAACTTTTACAGCGTCAGCAAGAGCGTCAACTCCTTTTTTAAGTTTCTCTCTGGCTTCTGTGTCGAAAAATATATTCTTTGGCATATTGATTAAAATTTAAGTTATGGTTGTTGAATTTTAAATTAAGTTGTTTTGAATTTTAAGTTTTGCAGTTGAATTTAAAATCCAATTAAAGAACTGCGAATATGTCAGATTCTCTCATAATCAAATATTCCTTTCCTTCAATGGTTATCTCTGTTCCGGAATATTTTCCATACAATACTGTATCACCCACTTTTACAGTCAGTGGCTCATCTTTTTTACCGTTTCCGACTGCAACGATAGAACCTCTTTGAGGTTTTTCTTTAGCAGTATCAGGGATTATGATTCCTGAAGCTGTTTTTTCTTCAGCTGGAGCAGGTTCAACCAGAACTCTGTCTGCCAATGGTCTGATATTAACGTTCTTTGCCATTTTTATTAAAATTTTATGTTTCCTAAAAGTTGTTTACACTCCCGAACATAGCATTTCCTGTGCCATGAAAAAAAAACTGATATTTTGACAGAAAACAATGACACTGTCCAACTCAATTTGTCAGAATTTGTTAAGTGTTAACCCAATTTTGAAAGCTAACTTTGGAATGGGGGCTTTATTGACAGTGAGGAAATTTTTGTATAAATTAAATAGTGTCAACAAACTGACAGGTATATCCGTAGATATATATATAAATATTCTAAGGAAGAATCCGCTTTGGCAGTATATGCGCATTTGACTGGTTCAGATGAACATGACAAAGAACACATAAACCTAAAATACATTAGCAATGAAAGAGTTAAACAAAAACTGGCTGACGGAGGGGTTAATCGATTTTGAATATAAAAAATATATTTTGCTGGCTTATCTTAAGGAAGTCAAGTCTAATTTTAATTCCCAGAAATTATATCCATTTCTCTCGGATTTGCTTTTTCATTATCAGAACCTGTTAAGTATAAGAGAAAATAAGCAGCTTATTCATGAGAATTTTCCTAAACAGATATCCCGAGCTGATTTTGAAAAACTGCAGCTGGTTTATGAGGAGCTGGTCAATGATGATAAGATCATGAGGGAACTGGAGGACATTATCCAATATGCTTTGCCTAAAATGAAGGAGCACCTTGAAGAAGGAAAGGATATATATGAATTTATTGAAGAGAAGGTCAGTATTTCACCTGTTGGCGTTTCTCCTCTTTATCCGGATGCCGGGTACCTTTTTATTTATCTTGATAATAGAAAAGAAACCAAGGTATATGAATATCAGGTTACAATTTTTCAGAGTGCATCTGAGAAATACAGAGGAGTGCATACCAATTTTATCGAAAGTATTACAAAGAGCTTAGCGACAACGTTTGAATCAATAAAAATTGATCTTACCAGAAAGTATAAGAAGCTGCCAAACCCTGCTACATTCCTGGTAGATTCTAAAATAGCCTGTCCGGTAGAGGAGACTTTGCTTCCGATAGCGAAGCGTTTGCTGGTAAAGCATATTTCATCCAATGATAATCCTGCATTGGCATAATAAAAAAGTCCCGGAAGTTATTCCGGGACTTTTTTATAAAGATTTTTTCTTCACTATTCTGCTGCCGGGTCTTCCTGACCCTCATTCCCAACTCCGCCAGGTAATTCTTGTCCGCTCTCGTTCTGTTGAATTACAGGACTGTCAAAGCCTGCATCCTCCGCAGCATTTTTATAAATAAGGTTAACAATAATACTTAAAGCCACAACAGTGATAGCAAAACCCCAGGTTAATTTTTCAAGAAGGTCACCTGTCTTTTTTACACCCATTAGCTGTGCAGAACCTGCTCCGAAATTTCCTGCAAGTCCACCACCTTTAGAATTTTGTGACAGAATAACTACCACTAATAGAAAACATACAAAAAGTATCAATCCAATTATTACTGAGGTCATTTTATTATAAATTATATTTTTTCTTTAAATCTTCAATAAGGCCTGCAAAGTAAGCGCTTTTTTCAGGATTTTTCAAGGCCAGTTGTTGGTAAATATCAATTGCTTTGAAATATTTTTTCTGAATAATCAGAATTTTAGCAAAATTTTCGGAAACCGGCTCCTTGGTTTTCTTATCTATATCCTGAGTCAAATCTTCCTGATTATCAGGTAATGAAGCAGGATTTAAATAAGGTATAGAAGGGTCTTCCTTAATGAATTTTTCAATAATCTGATCCACCTTTTCCTTACTTAATTTTTTTCTTTCCTGCTCCAGATAATGAAAGTATTTCAACATCAATTCCGTTTCCGATGGTTCATTAAATTCCTTAACCTCATCTCTGCCTTCAATTTGCATTAACAACGGGTTTGAGACAGTTTCCTTATAGCTTTCAAATCCTTCTGAAATGGAATATTTAGATGTTGCCTGTTCCGGTTTATCAGTGGGCTGGTTTTCCTTTAGGAATTCGTTAATCAGGTCTTCTGTCAGTTTTTTAACAGGAGGTTCAGTTTTTGGTTTCTCAGTCTTTGGGGCGCCATGAGCCACCTCAAACTTATGTCGTCTTAGTTCCTCAAGATTTTTTTGAAGATCCGAAAAGAAGCTATCCTTTTGCTCGGCTTTTACAACAGGATCTTCCCCCGGTGCTTTGATGTCCTGAATGTCTTCAGTTTTTTGCTGTATTTGATTTATGGTTTCAGGGATGCTTGCATTTTCTTCACCCTTAGTCTCCTGTTCAGATATTTCAGCTGGTAAAGTTTGCTCAATATTATCAACAAAATACTCATTATGTACTGGATCAGGAGACCCATTTACATCAGATGCCTCATATTCCTGCTGAATCAACACCGGTTTTTGATTGATAATCTTTTTCAGATTCTTTCTGCTGGAAGTATATATGGCTGCAGTTTTTAATTTTTTGTCTGCAAGCATATTACCATTATCATGAGCTGCTTTTGCCAGAAGAATATGAGCTGCCTGACAATAGGGGAAATTTGCAACCACATCTTCCAGCTCCTTCATATCAGATGGAGAAGCCTGGACCTTGTTGGTAAGAAGTTCTGTAAATCTGGATTTATTCATTTTCTCTTACCAGGTTGATGTTGTTCTTGTGAAAATATCCAGTACAATCTGGTCGGTAATTTGATCTATTAATTGGGCTTCTACCTCTGTTAGTGATCTGTTCTGAGGGAAGTCTGCAGGCGGACTTGCAAAGTTTGCTTCAAAACTGGCAGGAGTTTTATTTACATTGTTTGTAAATTTTACGCTCACATTCATGACCAACCGGTTACTTCCGGCTGTTTCGTTTTGTTGAGGGGCTACCGGGACTACATTGTAAGCTATTATACGACCTTCCAATACCCAGTCAGCCTGATCTCTTACAATTATAAGATTAGTATTCTGCTGATAATAGGTTCTTAATTTTTCACTGAACAATTGTGATAAATTTGGCGGACCTCCACCAGCTTCATTAAGAAAATTTTTAATGCTGATAGTTTGAATTTCCGGTGGTATCTGGCCTTCTCTGAATGAATAACGGAAAACAGTACAGGAATTAAGTAAAAGGATTATTAAGAATGAAAAATTAAGAATTAAGAATGGTCTTTTGCAAAAGATCATTCTTAAAAAACTTAAAATAATATGTTTCAATTTTACCATTCTAAAAATCTTTAACTCAATACCCTTACTCTAAACCGTGAACCCAAAACTTAAACTTAAACTTAAACTTTAAACTTTACACTCTAATCTATTCCTCAATAGAATACTGTTTAATTTTCCTATATAAAGTACGCTCGGAGATTCCAAGATCCTGCGCTGCGTATTTTCTTTTATTATTATTTTTCCTCAGGGCTTTAACGATCATCTCTTTTTCCTTTTCTTCCAGAGACAATGACTCTTCCTCTTCCGGTTCCTGCTCAACATCCTGAATTTTATGATAGTCAATAGGCTTTTGTTTTTCTTTCACCGGTTCAGACTTATGAATCAAAAACGGAGCTTCAGCATCGTCTCTATGTGTGAATTCCTCTTCGAGGGTAGAAAAACCATCAAACAGCCTCTGATGTTCTTTAATTATTTTATTGCCATAATGATCGTCTTGCAATAAGTTAAAAACTAGCTGTTTTAGTTCATTCATGTCTTTTTTCATTTCAAAAAGTATCTTGTAAAGGATATCTCTTTCAGACATGTCATCAGATTTGTTCTGTTCTCTATAAATGGCAGGTACACCTGATCTTGGTTCAGGAAGATATTTTGTTAACTGTTCTTTTGAAATTTCTCTGTTCGTTTCAAGAACTGAGATTTGTTCAACAATATTTTTTAATTGTCTGATGTTCCCAGGGAAGCGAAACTTCAATAATTCTGCTTTGGCCTCTTCCGAAAGCTTTATTGGTTGTACTCTGTATTTATCCGCAAAATCGGTTGCAAATTTTCTAAACAGCAATTCAATGTCTGATCCTCTTTCACGAAGAGGAGGAACATAAATAGGAACTGTATTTAACCTGTAATACAGATCTTCTCTGAATTTTCCTTTTTCAACTGCCTGGAATAAATCTACATTTGTAGCTGCTACCACCCGGACATCAGTCTTCAGAACCTTGGAGGAACCGACCTTAATAAACTCTCCGTTTTCCAAAACTCTCAATAATCTGGCTTGAGTACCTAACGGCATCTCTCCAATTTCATCAAGGAAAATAGTACCACCGTTTGTAACCTCAAAATATCCCTTACGTGCTTCATGAGCTCCTGTAAACGATCCTTTTTCATGACCGAACAGTTCTGAGTCAATAGTGCCTTCAGGTATTGCCCCACAATTAATCGCAATGAATTGTCCGTGCTTTCTGGAACTTAGGTGATGAATAATTTTGGAAAAAGATTCTTTTCCGCTACCGCTTTCTCCGGTAATTAAAACAGTCATGTCGGTTGGAGCAACCTGAATTGCAACCTGAATGGCGTGGTTCAATGCCGGAGCATTACCAATAATACCAAACCTCTGTTTTACACTTTGTATCTCTGCGGTCAAATTCATACCTGTGTTAAAAAACTTATTCCACTATGTTCCCAAACAATGTAGCAGGGCTACAATCATTTACAAAAACATTTACATATTCCCCGATCTTACTTTTCCCTTTAGGAAATACTACAACAGTGTTTTCACTATTCCTTCCTTTATGAAAATCATCCGATTTTTTAGAAAAGCCGTCTATTAAAACTTTATGGATTTTTCCGACAGCCTGTTTATTTCTTAATAAGGAATGTTCCTGTTGTAAAGCTATAATCTCTGCAAGTCTTCTTTTCTTGACTTCTTCAGGAATATCATCTTTGTATTTTCTTTCTGCAAGTGTGCCTGGTCTTTCGGAGTAGGCAAACATATAAGCAAAATGATATTTCACTGCTTCCATCAGGCTTAATGTTTCCTTATGTTCTTCCTCAGATTCTGAACAGAAACCTGCAATCATATCCGTAGACAATCCGCAATCATCCCCAAGTATTCTTCTTATAGCGCTTACTCTCTCCATATACCAATCTCTTGTATACGTTCTGTTCATTATTTCCAGCACTCTGGTGCTTCCGCTTTGTGCCGGAAGATGAATGTATTTACATATATTTTCGTACTTTTTTATAGTGTACAGCACTTCATCGGTTATGTCTTTAGGATGAGAAGTTGAAAATCTTACCCTCAGTTCAGGACTTAGCAAAGCGACCTTTTCAAGAAGTTGAGCAAAATTTACCTGCTCACCATTTTCAGGATTCCATTTGTATGAATCCACGTTTTGCCCCAGAAGTGTTACTTCTTTATAACCTCTTTCTACCAAATCCTGTGCCTCATTTAAAATGGAGTGCGGATCACGACTTCTTTCTCTGCCTCTTGTAAACGGAACCACACAGAAAGAGCACATGTTATCACATCCTCTCATGATGGATATAAAAGCGGAAATACCATTGCTATTCAATCTTACCGGATTGATATCTGCATATGTTTCCTCTCTGGAAAGAAAAACATTTACTGCCTTGTTTCCTTCGTCTGCCTCACCAATGAGTCTGGGAAGATCTCGGTAAGAATCCGGACCTACCACCATATCAACTATTTTTTCTTCCTCCAGAAATTTGGACTTTAGTCTTTCTGCCATGCAGCCTAAAACACCCACCAGCAGAGAAGGTCTCTGGCGCTTTAGTCCGTTGAACTGTGATAGTCTTGTTCTTACTTTTTGTTCCGCATGTTCCCGAATCGAACAGGTATTTAAAAAGATGATATCTGCAGCTTCCGGATTTGAAGTGGTATCAAATCCTGTATCCTTCATTATTGAGGTAACTATCTCACTATCAGAAAAATTCATTTGGCATCCATAACTCTCTATGTACATTTTCCTGATTTTGCCTGTATTTTCCTCCGTTGATATTCGTGGCACATCACAAGCAATCTTGTCCTCTGTTTTCAATAGTCCTGAAATATTCAAATCCTTATTCATCCTGATACTTATTAATGCTGCAAAGATAAGAAAATAAATGAAAATACTGACAAGTTGACAGTATTTATAAGTTTAGTTTGGTTAATTAACAGTTTTAAACTTCAGGTTCTCAAGGGCTTTTTCCAGAGCCTTATCATGGCCGTATATGTCTTTTCGAAAATGCAGTAAACCTTTAGAATCTTCCCAGCATGTGAGGTAGACGATATAGACAGGTAACTTATTTTTAACTCTAACATATTTTTCTTCCCCGTCCGATAATATTTTATTGATTTTGTCTATTGTGATTTCTTTATTATACATAAGCACATATTCTGCAAATTTAATCGGGGATTCAAGTCGGATGCATCCATGACTAAACCCTCGTTCCTCCCTTGTAAATAAGGTTTGGGCAGGAGTTCCATGCAGATAAACATCATAGTTATTCGGAAATAAAAATTTGACATTGCCTAATGGATTTTTGGGACCCGGCTTTTGTCTGAATGTAAAGTTAAAATTTTCCTCTGTCACCTTAGCCCAGTTGATACTATCAGAGGAAATCTTTTTTCCTCCTCTGAAGACTTCCATTTCATGATTAACCAGGTAGTCAGGATTCTTTTTTATGGCAGGCAATATTTCATTTACTGCTATGCTTTTGGGTGCTGTCCATGAAGGGTTAAATACCACATGGCTTATTTCACTATTAAAAACAGGTGTATTTGTTGCGGATTTCCCTACAATTGCTTTCATTTGCCATGCATGCTTATTGTTTTCAAAAGCATGAAGCATATAGTTTGGAATGTTGATGGCAATATATTTTGCACCTCCTTTTGCCGGCAGCCATCTCCAGCGTTCCATATTCACAGCTATTTGTCTTATCCTGCTTTCAACAGGAATATTCATCTCACTGACGGTTTTTTTGTTTACAATGCCAGTGCTGTCTAAACCGTGACGAAATTGAAATTGCTTTACTGCTTTTTCAAGGTCAGAATCAAAATCGGAATTTTCCACTTCAGAGCTAAAATCACCGGTTATATAAAGCCTTTTTTTAAATTCTCTGATGATTAAAAATGAGTCACCTTTCTGAATAGCTTCTATGCCTTCAGGTAAAATAATTTCACCCCATCCTCCTGATTTTTGAATTTCTTTGTAATGATATAAAGCTTTTTTAAGATAATGGTATTCCTGATGCAATGGATTCTGGCTTATAAGGGGGTTTAGAGAATCTTTCCCTGCCAGCACTGCATTTAATGAAGCTATATAATCAACTTCTTTCTTTTTTATGTGCCATTTATTGACTTCAGGAGATGAAGCACCTTGCCAGATTTGTCTGGCATATTTAAAAAAAGTAAGCGTTAAAAGTATGTCTATATCTTCTCTTAATTTGACATATTGGGGGGCCGGTTTTCCTTCCGATGTGGAAGCGGCAGAATATAATTCCCATATATCAGTTTCTTCGAAACAATTAAGGTCAAAACCTTCCTGATCAAGATTATAAATCGCATTGATAAATATACCTGTCTGAGGAATAAAGATACCCGAATCTGACCATGCTAACCGGTAATTTCTGGCCTTATAAAAGTTTTTTACATGTTCAAACCATAAAGAATCGTCCTTATGATTCAGCAAAAAGTTATCAAGATATTTCTGGCCAGAAAATTCAGGTTCTGAAACAAATACTGGTGTTTCCCTTTTAATTACTTCATCCTCTTTGATTTTTTTATCAAAACAGGAGAATAGTAAGAGCAAGATCAAAGGAATAACTTTTTTCATTTCACCGATTAAATGGTGACAAATTATAATTTAAAATGATTCCAAAAAATGTTACAAGAATAAATCTTATTGATCTTTATCAGTATTTTTGGGTTCTTTAAGTTTGCTATAGAGTATCTTTTTAAGTTTTTTGTCATGTTCATATACATCTTTCAGGAAGTGGATTTTTCCGGACCGATCTACCCATGTAGTAAAATAGACAATGTATACCGGTATCTTATTTTTTAAGGGAATGAATAATTCTTTACCTTGATAAATTTTGTTCAGGATCTTCTTTTGGTCCCATTTTTTATCTTCCTTATTAAGCAGGTATTCTGCCAGTTTTAATGGATCTTCCAGTCGAATGCAACCCAGGCTGAAAAGCCTGGGGTATTGATCAAATAATCTTTCTGAAGGTGTATCATGAAGATATATGGAATATTCATTGGGAAACAAAAATTTAACCTTTCCTAGTCTGTTACCAGGGCCGGGCAGCTGTCTGATTACATACTTAAAATTTTCGCTGTTGGCCTCTTCCCACTTTATATTGTTCGGGTCCACTTTGTTTTTAAAGCTAAAATCAGTGAACACTTCCATTTTATGCCGTGAAAGATATGTCGAATCTCTTTTCATAGCTGGTAAAACCTCCTCATAAATAGTAGTAGGGGGCAGGTTCCATGTAGGCGCTAAAACTACATATTTAATCTCATCGCTATATACAGGTGTTCTGGATGCATTCTTTCCTACAATCACCTTCATGTCCCAGACCGGCTTATCATCTTCATACACGTAAAGCATGAACTCAGGAATGTTTACAAGAATATAATTTTTGTTAATTTTTTCAGGTACCCATCTCCATCGCTCCATATTGAGTAGTATTTGTTCAATGCGATGACTGACCGGAACATTTAATTCTTTTAAGGTCTCACCACCTGCAACTCCATCTGGTTTAAGACCGTGTCTTGTCTGAAAATCCTTAACTGCTTCTGCCAGTTCTTCATCAAATAATTCAGAATTTTTGAACTTCAGATCTCCTGAAACAGCGAGTCGTTTTCTTAGTAAAAGTACATCTTCAGATCTATCTCCCGGCATAAGGAAATTGGACTTTGGGTTTACTTTAGGCCAGCCACCTTGTTCTTCAATTTGTAAATAGGTTTCCAGATATTTTACCAAAGCTTTATATTCCACATGCTGAGGTTCGTACTCCGAAAAAGGATCAGTTCCGTTATCTACCAGAATTGAGTCAAGGATTTTTCCATACTTCACTTTTTTTACATCAGTATTCCACTCTATTTCCGGTTTTTCAGGATCAAGTATACCTTTCCATTGCCATCTGCTATATCTGAAGTAACATGCAGTTAAGAGGAAGTCAAGTTCTTTGTACAACTCTGTTTTTTCATCCTGTTTCAGAAACCAGTTCTGGTCAGAAAGATGATATACAGCCTTCAGCTTCTTTACTACTGAAGTATCTGCAGGTAAACCATGTTTATGTTGATTATAAATAAGATTAATCAACATTTCAGCATGTGGAATTATTTCGCTGTCTTTATACCAGCCGAGTGTATAATTTCTCCTTGAATAAAACTTGTTGATTTTTTTATCTAAGGGAGTAAATTCAGGATATTTTTTAAAGAAGGAGTTTAATTCCAGGCTGTCAGAAAATTTAATGTCTTTTTTATTGGATATTAGTCGTTGGATAAATGTATTTTTATCTTTGGTTTCAGCATTTGTATTTTCATCTTTCCGGCTTTCACAAGAGGTAAGCAACAAAATCATTATGACAAACCGGATAATAGCCCCGCTTTTCATTTCAAGAATTTATTATCCCTTTTTTAAATAACATTAAACTTGAACCTATTTCCTTAAATTTTTTTTAAGGGTTTAGTTTCAATAGATTAATAGAAAGAAATTATTCGTAATTTATAACCTGACCGTAAATAATAAGGAAGACAATGTTTACCATAATCATCACTGCCCAGATTATCAGGTAGGTAATAAAAACGGTGAATGCGGTGATTTTTCTTCCCAGATACCAAAATACCATAATCATAAAAGCAGCAAATATTGCAGGGCCAAGAAGCTGGCTTAGAAAAGGATTTAAGTAATTGATTAAAGAATATTCTTTACGGGTGAAATAAAGCTGCAAGGCGGAAATTATCCCTGTAAGGAAGATAATTGAAATATAATGTTTCCTGTACGGCTTTAGCATCTTTTTTTTATTAATTTAACTATCTGAATTCGCTTAAGGTTTTTTGAATATTAATTTTTCTTTAGGATACATTTTGATGAAGAAACTTGTGCAAGAGAAATACAGGGCCATAAAAGCTAAGCTTGTAGGTTATTTAAAAATGGGTCTTTCAGACGAGAAGATAGCGTTGAGTATTGCTCTCGGTTCTGTAATCTCGGTTTTTCCCATAATTGGGACAACTACCATTATCTGTGCAGGAATTGCATTGATATTACGCCTCAATCAGGGTTTAATTCAATTAGCGAATTATGTGGTATATCCAATGCAATTAATACTGATCATTCCTTTTTTTAAAATGGGAGCAGGAATTTTTTCAGATGGAAACTTTAATATGCCCCTGGAGGAGTTGGTGCTGTTGTTTAAATCTGATTTGTTTTCTGCTTTTAAAACACTTTCCTTGGCTTTATTGTGTGCAGTAGGAGCATGGGGTTTGATAGCACCGTTTGTTGCAGGAGTAATTTATTTTTTGGTTTTATTTGTATTGAGAAAGCGCAGAAAGCTTCAAATGCTTAATTCCTGAGCTTACTGTTTTTTATCCCATAAAAGAAATAGACAATAAATCCTACCGCCAGCCATATAAGAAATCTTAACCAGTTGGTGATTTCAAGCTGTGCCATTAAGTAAAGATTTATTATTAATCCCAATACAGGAATAAGTGAAAGTTTTTTAATGAATGAATAATATGCAATTATTCCAAAAGCAATAAAGAAGCCAGCCAGAGGAATTTTGTGTTTATCAATTTCCCATTCAGTGAATGCCAGGAATTGCTTTACTGAATTCAAATCGATGTATAAAATCAAAGAGATAGTGATTATTAGCAAGGGGGGAATAAAGTATGCTGCATTGAAATAAGGGATTTTAAAAGTGCCTGGCTGATGATTGGATTTTGGTAAGGCCAATACTCCGGCGCAAACCACAACAAATGCAAATAGAGTTCCTATACTGGTGAGTTCAGTCATAGTGGATAGATTGGTAAACAATGCCGGTACCCCAACCAGTATTCCTGTTACGATTGTAGAAAAAGATGGTGTACGAAATTTGGGATGAATCCGTGCAAATACAGATGGCAGTAATCCGTCTCTGCTCATAGCCATCCATATCCTTGGTTGTCCTACCTGAAATACCAATAATACACTAGCCATAGCAATCACAGCGCTGAAAGCAATCAAGCCTGATAATCTGGTCAGGCCTTTTTGGGAAAACGCATAGGCTAAAGGGTCATCTACGGCAAGCTCAGAATAATTGACCATTCCTGTAAGTACAAAGGTAACCGCAACGTAAAGTATGGTACAAATGATCAGAGATAAGATCATTGACCTTGGCAGGTCTTTTTGGGGGTTGATGCTTTCTTCAGCTGTGGTCGATATTGCATCAAAACCTATATATGCAAAAAACACTGCTGCCACTCCCTGTAATACACCGGAAGTACCATTAGGTGCAAAAGGTGACCAGTTGCCGCTATCCACATAAAAGAAACCTACTCCAATAAACATCAGGATTATCAGTATTTTTAATCCCACCAATATATTGCTGGTGGTCTTGGATTCACGTATGCCTATATAAACCAGAATGGTGATAAATACATTAATAAAAAAGGCCGGTAGATTTAAAATGATTTTGATTCCTGCCAGTTGAGGAGCATTGGTCCATGCCATATATCCTTGTTTAACATAAGCAGGTACGTTACCTTGTGAAGATAGATACTCCTGATATGCATTTTTCGCGGAGCTGAAATCTGTAGTAAGATATGGCGGGATAGTGAGTCTGAGACCGTCCATAAGTGTGGTAAAATACCCCGACCAGGAAATTGCTACTGCAATGTTGCCTACAGCATATTCCATGAGAAGGTCCCAGCCAATAATCCATGCGATTATTTCCCCAAAGGCTACATATGAATAAGTATATGCGCTGCCTGCCACCGGTATCCCGGAGGCAAATTGTGCATAACATAGTGCCGAAAAAAGACATGCAAAGGCTGTGAAAACAAAAAGCAATGAAACAGCAGGTCCTCCTGAAGCAGCAGCTTCTCCTATAGTAGAAAAAATGCCGGCTCCGATAATTGCTGCGATTCCAAAAGCAGTAAGATCTTTTAGCCGAAGACTTCTGTGCAGAACCAGCTTTTCTTCTACTTCCTGACTAAGAACATCATTCACTGTTCTTTCTATATCTTTCTTTCTGAATAGAGTTTTTAATTGCAATGCAGGATTTATTTATTTTAATTTTTAAATTTAATAAGAAATTTCATGTAATAGGGTTATAAGACCAGGTAAATTGAAAAGGCATTATTTAACAAGGACAGTTGTAGTGTTGTCAGCAGTGAGCCTGCTTACGGACGTATCTAGTGAAATGCTTTATCCGGTGATGCCTGTCTTTTTGCAGCATATTGGATTTTCAGTCGCTTTTATAGGAATATTGGAAGGATTTGCTGAAGCCGTGGCAGGATTAAGCAAGGGATATTTTGCCGGTTTGTCTGACCAGTTTCAAAGAAGGAGACCATTTATCGCCTGGGGTTATTTTTTGAGTGCTATCTCAAAACCCATGATTGCAGCAATTCTTCATCCTGCATGGATATTTTTTAGCAGAACTACAGACAGGGTAGGCAAAGGCCTGAGATCAGGAGCCAGAGATGCATTGCTAACAGAAAACAGCAATCCGGAAGACAGAGGTAAGGTGTTCGGATTTCATAGAGCTATGGATACTGTTGGTGCTGCAATCGGACCTATAATCGCATTGCTATGGTTGTATTTTAATCCTGAGTCTTACAGAACATTGTTTGTTGTGGCGTTTATTCCTGCATTGCTTGGTGTGGTATTGACATTTCTTATTAAAGAGGGCTCAGAAAGAAGATCCGCAGTTGACATAAATTACTCATTCTTTTCTTTTATGAATTATTGGAGAAAAAGTCCTTCAGAATATAAGCGTTTAGTAATAGGACTGTTGTTGTTTGGCTTATTTAATAGTTCTGATGTATTCATTCTTCTAATACTTAAATATAAGGGAGTTTCAGATTATGATCTTATAATTTTGTATGTGTTTTATAATCTTGTTTACGCCATTTTTTCTTTTCCTTTTGGAATAATCGCTGATAGAACAGGAATGAAAATCACCTTCATTTCAGGACTGTTTCTTTTTTCATGTGTTTATGGTGGTTTGGCACTTAGTGATAACTTTTATGCATTCTGGGTGCTGTTGTTTATTTATGGAATGTATGCGGCCTTAACAGAAGGTGTTTCGAAAGGCTGGATAAGCATTATTTCAGGTAAGGACAATAAAGCCACTGCGTTTGGTTTTTATTCTTCATTGTTAAGTGTAACAACCATCCTGGCCAGTAGTATGGCAGGACTATTATGGGAAATGGTTACTCCTGCTTTTCCTTTTTATCTTTCTGCTGTAGCCGTAATCATATTAATAATATACTTTATTTTTGCAACCAAACCGGGAAAAGCGAAATCAAAGCTTTAAAATGTTCTTATTATTTTTTATTGTCTTAATTCTTCAATAACTTTATATTCTGTCTTTGATCGCAGTTAGCATGAGTTTATTTTTCGAGAAAATAAAAAACCGGGAATCAGGTATAATTTTATATGGGCTCACTCCGCCTAAAGCCCATAACCCGGAAGAGAAAATATTAGCCATATCACAAAAAGTTGCTTCACGTCTTGAGCCTCTTGGAGTGGACGGACTTGTCATCTATGACATTCAGGATGAATCCTCCAGGAATAATGATGCACGACCTTTCCCATTTGCTGCTACCATTGACCCATTGTTGTATGCAGATAATTATTTGAAGGATCTGAAATTACCGAAGATAGTATATAAATCTGTCGGGAAGTCCAATACTCAGGAGCTTGAATGCTGGATCAAAGAAGTAGGCACTGCTTATCCTGTAGTGTTTGTAGGTGCTCCTTCCAAAAATGAAGCAGTGGGAATAAAACTCCCTGAAGCATATGAAGTCTGGAACAAAATGAATCCGGTCGGATTACTTGGTGGAGTGGCGATTCCAGAGCGACATAATAGCTCAAGAAATGAACATACCAGAATTGCAGGGAAAATAAAGAATGGCTGTAGTTTTTTTATTTCCCAGTGTGTTTATAATTCTTCCTATACAAAGAATGTTTTATCTGATCTCTATTACTATTGTCTGGAAAACAGACTGCAAATGCCTACGTTTATTTTTACACTTACCACCTGCGGGTCAGTAAAAACCCTTGAGTTTATGAACTGGCTTGGCATTGATATACCAGTTTGGTTGAGCAATGAGCTTCATAATTCCAGAGATATCCTTTCAAGATCTGCTGACTTATGTATAGAGATCGCAGAAGACCTTACAGATTTTTGTCTAACAAAACAAATTCCTTTTGGTGTAAATATCGAAAGCGTTTCTGTAAGGCCAGAAGAAATTGAGGCATCTGTATATTTGCTTAATAAGGTAAAAAAGGTAATGGAAGGTGCAGGAGTGAGAGGGAGTTTGGTTCAGTAGGCAGTAGGCAGCAGGCAGTAGGCAATAAGCAGTAAGCAGTACTGTGATTGTTAACATTGTACAGTCAAATGCACCGTCAGGCTGAGCGGAGCCGAAGCCCGGTATCCAACATCCAACATCCAATATCTAAAATCAATTATTCCTGACTTAATATTTTCATCATTGATTCTGCTTTAATCAAACACTCCTGGTATTCTTTCTCCGGGTCTGATTCGTAAGTAATCGCTGATCCTACACTGAAGGAAATTGTTTTCGTTTCATCATTATACAGGATACTTCTGATGACTACATTAAAATCGAAATCACCATTCTGATTAAAATATCCTACGGCTCCGGAATACATCCCTCGTTTGAAGTTTTCGTACTTTTCAATCAGTTCCATTGCTTTAATTTTCGGCGCTCCGGTCATGCTGCCCATAGGGAATGCATTTTTAATTGCATCTATGGGATGTACCTCAGGTCTGATTTGTGAACAGACTGTAGATATCATTTGGTGTACTTTTTTGAAGGTGTATATTCCAAATGCTTCTTCTACCTTGACAGTTCCGGCAACTGAACTTCTTGCCAGATCATTTCTTACAAGGTCGACTATCATCATGTTTTCAGAAATTTCTTTCGGACTGTTTCTTAATTCAGTTTTTAGTCTTAAATCCTCCTGAGGATCGGCGCTTCTTGGTGCTGTGCCCTTAATTGGTTGTGATATTAATCTATTTCCTTCTTTTTTTATAAATCTTTCAGGACTTGCGGAAATTATGTATTTGTTTTCGGATTTAAATAAAACAGAAAAGGGCATAGGTGATTCTTCTGTAAGGTTGAAGAATAATTTTACAGGATCTGTTTCACCTATACCTGAAAAATTGATGCAATAATTCAGTTCATAAATATCACCCTCAACCAAATGATTTTTTATTGATGCAACATTCTCAAGATACTCTTCTTTAGAAGTATTCGATTGTATATTTATCCTGCTAAAGGATGATTGGTTTTGACTTTTAGAATCAGTAATAAGAGAAAATATCTTTTCAGGATTATCAGAAATAATTTCGACTTCATTTTTTCCTATATAAATAATATGCTCGGGGGAGAAAAAATAGCTTAATGGAAAATTCAGGTGATCCCGGTTAGAACTGATAAGTTTTTCGACTTCATTTTTCAGGTCATAAGAAAAATATCCGCAAAACCGGCCTGCAAGTATATGCTCGTAGTTATTTTTTAAAGAAGCAAAAACATGGTCATGGAAACTGAAGTAGGATTTTTCTCCTATGCAAATCATGTTTTTGAAGCCTCCAAAAGGGTAGAACTGATAATTATTGTCAGTAAAAAATGAAAAAGTTTGGTAGCTATCGGCCCAAAGGATAGCATTGTAAACAAATTCCTTAATGTTACTGCAACTGAATTTCATTGATCACCTCAATTCATTTAATGCCCCTCTGGCTTTGTTGTCAATGGAGTTTTTGTAATGATAGTTTTTATAACTTAAAGCCTGCTCAAAGTATTTTTTTGCTTTTTCGCGGTCTTTGTTTCTGTAAAGATATCCTAATTGCAGACATGCATTCGGTCCGAAATAATTTCCTTCTGTTGGTGCATGAGCAATTGTTTTTTCATAGCATTCAATAGCTTTCGTTAGTTCACCTGTTTTCTGGTAAAGTCTACCCAGTCTATATGTATATTCTACTTTGTCTTCGGTGCCTAAGGTTTCTGACTGTATGGAGTTAAAAAGAGTTAAAGCTTCCTCATAGTATCCACCATCGGTAAAGAGTCTGCATTTCATGATATTCTTGTCAGGTAATTCATTGCGCTCTGCAAATTGTTGAGCATACCTGTCAGCATCATAAACTGCTTTGCCATTATACAATACTTTCTTCAGATATTTTTCTGCCCTGGCATTTTCATTGTTTAGCCAGAAACAAAGAAACAATTTATAATAGGCGTCCTTAATGAAATTGCTTCCTTTTTGGTCTTTTAGGAATAAAGCATATTTTTCTATTGCCTCCTGATAATTTCCTTTGTGCAGAAGTATATCGCCTTCCATCAGGTGTAAATATGGGAAAATAATATACTCATCTGAAACTGGTCTTTGAGAAAGAACATTCAACGCCTCTTCATCATGAGAATTTTTCATTAGAATAGAAGCATTAAGGAAAGCAAGAAGAAGGTTGTCGTTATTTTCTTTGTATAAAGCAGAGATGTTTGCAATCGAAATGTCTTCTTTGCTTAAGATATAATTTTCGGCTGCAATTTTAATTATTGAAGCTTCCAGATTGAAAGGATTAGGTTTGCTGCTGGCATCTTCCAGCAGTTTTATACCTGTAGAAATGTTGCCACGCATACCGGCCACATTGGTAACCCAGGTATATTTGTCAGGAACAGAGCCGACAAGAATATTCATTATTCCGAAGGTTTTTTTGTTTGGAAGAAAGTCGGGGAATTTTTGGTTGTTTTCTTCCAGCATAAGGTATGCTTGCCTAATATCCCACATACCTGCCACCTCATCACCAAATTTTATTTTAATAAATGCCCATTGAAGTTTAATTTCTGAAAGTATAAATAAGTAATAAGGTGATTTCTTATCCATTTTAGAAATCTGTTCCACACGACCGTTTGAAGCCGGATAAAGAGCTTCATATTGCTTGAGTTCATCGGAAATAAATACAGAGATTACATCTGCATAGTTTTCAAGGTAAAGTACTATAGCTTTTGATTCCTTATTATTGATATTCTGAAGTAATGATTTGCCATTTTTAATCTTAAGCTTTAAGATTTCATTATAGGCATTTTCACACTCTTTGCTGAAAGTATATTGGCCGTAGGAAAAAGTTGAGAGGAAGAATAATATAAAAAAAGGGCAGAAGTTTATTTCTACCCTTTTTAATATGCTGTATGATTTCTTTTTAATCAAATGATATTATTTTTTAGCTCCTTCGAGAACCGGCGATTCCACATCTGCAAAAATTCTTCCGCAGTGTTCGCATACGATCAGTTTCTTTTTGTCTCTGATGTCCACCTGTCTTTGCGGAGGAACAGTGTTGAAGCAACCACCGCATGCATCTCTTCTTACAGAAACTACAGCAAGACCATTATTAGCATTTAATCTGATCTTGTTGTATGAATTAAGAAGTCTTTCTTCAATCATTTTAGAAGCAGCTTCTCTTTCTTTTAAAAGTTTACCTTCTTCGTCTTTGCTTTCAGAAGTAAGCAATTCAAGCTCATCCTTCTTTATTTTAAGATCTTTTTTTCTGTCATCCAGAATGCCTTTGGTGTTTTCAATATCGTCATTCTTTTGACCGATTTTATTCTGGCATTCTTTTATTCTTTTTTCACAGATCTGGATTTCCAGTTGCTGAAGTTCGATTTCTTTCGTGATAGCATCGTACTCTCTGTTATTTCTAACGTTCTTCTGCTGATCCTCGTATTTTTTTATATTTTTTTCAGCATCTTTAATGGCCAGCTTGTTCTTGTTTATTTCTTCCTGTAGGTGTTCAATATCTGATTGATATTTTCCAACACGGGTTTCATAACCTGCCAACTCATCTTCAAGGTCTCTTACTTCTTCGGGCAAGTCTCCTCTAATTTTTTTTATTTCGTCCAGCTTACTGTCGATCGCCTGTAATTTTACCAGAGCTTCTAATTTTTGTGCTACAGTGGTTTCCATTTATTTCAAAGGTAACTTATGGGGTTAGTGTTTATATTAGACAAAACGAGTGCAATATTACTAAATTTTTTCCTTAAAATATCAGAAATCAACTCTTTTGTAAAAACTTCTCCTTCGTAATGGCCAATGTCGGCGATTACGGTTTTGTTTTCTGCATCAAAGAATTCATGATATTTAAAGTCTGAGGAGATAAAAACCTGGCATCCGTTTTTGATTGCCTGGGGTAATAAAAAGCTGCCTGAACCGCCACAAATGGCCACTTTTTCCACTTTTTGCGGCAAAAAGCGGGTGTGTCTGATCAGTGGGATGTTAAGTTTTTCTTTTACTTCTCTCAAAAATGAACCGATTTCTTTTATTTGTTCCGGTTCGGCTATAACACCGGATCCGATTTCCGGGTTCTCGTTTTCCAATAAATTTATATCAAAAGCCGGAACTTCGTAAGGGTGATGGGTTCTTAAAGCCTTAATAATTTGATTTTCAAGGTAAGAAGGGAAAATGACCTCTGCCCGGGTTTCCGTTACATATTCTTGTTTCCCTGGCTGTCCAATAGTTGGATTTGCTTCTTCATCAGGTTTAAATGTGCCTGTACCCTGTAACTGAAAGCTGCAATTGCTGTAATTTCCAATATTTCCGCCTCCAGCCTTATATAGGCCCTGCATAACTCTTTCTGTATCATTGACCGGAATAAAGGTGACCATCTTTTTTAGCAGATGCTTTTTTGGCGCCAGAATGCGTATATTTTTTAATCCTAGTTTTTCAGCAATCTTAAAATTTACACCTTTGGATACATTGTCCAAATTAGTATGGGTCGCAAAAATCGCAACATTATTCTGAATGGCTTTAATCACTGTCCTCTCAACATAATTAGACCCAGTAAGTTTTTTTAAACCTCTGAATATGACCGGATGGTGAGAAATAATAAGATTACATCTGTTTTTAATAGCTTCTTCCACCACTTCCTCTGTTGTATCCAGGGTAATAAGAATGCCGGAGACCTGCTGATCTGCATCACCGGTGAGCAAACCAGTATTGTCATAATCCTCCCGGTATGCTGAGGGTGCAAAATTTTCGAGAACTGCGATTATGTCTTTTATTTGAGTCATTCGTTCAGGGTTCTGATTTATAATCTCTATTTTACTAAATTGCCTCCAAATTCCGGTAAAGCATCTGATGCTGCTAAATTAATATTTATTTTCTTTCTTGCAGGGAATTGTTATGACGTACAAAAAAATACAAACTGTTTCTTAAGCGTAATGATCCTGCTTAGAATAATATTATTTCCTTTTTCCATCCTATATGATCTGATTACCCGCTTCAGAAATCATCTATTTGATATCGGTTACACACGTTCATTCAGCTTTGAAACTTTTGTAATCAATGTAGGAAATCTGAGAGTAGGAGGCACAGGTAAAACACCTCATGTAGAATATATAATAAGGCTTTTGAAAGACAATGATAGGGTGGCGGTGTTGAGCAGGGGTTACGGAAGAAAAACTAAAGGCATTATTATTGCTAATGAATTGGCGGATGCTGAAGCTATAGGGGATGAACCGTACCAATATTACCTGAAATATGGGAAGGAAATTACTGTAGCCGTAGGAGAGGAAAGGGCTCTGGCTATTCCAACAATTTTATATGAGCGGCCGGAAACCACCACCATTATACTGGATGATGCATATCAGCATCGATATGTAAAGCCGGACTTAAATATTTTGCTGACTGAGTATAGTAAGCCTTTTTATGATGATTATGTTCTTCCGGCAGGAAGGCTAAGAGAATCCAGGAAGGGAGCAAGAAGGGCAGATATAATACTAGTTACTAAATGTCTCTCTGATTTAGGAAGCGATGAAATGGAAGCTATCAGATACAATATCAAAAAATTCTCCGGGAAGGATGTGCCAATATTTTTTACAGGTATTTCTTACCTTGGACCACGGCAGTTTTTCGGTAATCCAAGGAATTTAACAAAAGGAGAAGAGGTGATTGTATTGGCAGGAATAGCGAATCCGCAATATTTTTATTCAGAAATAAGGAGATCATTTAAGGTTAAGGAGGAATTTACTTTTAAGGATCACCATAATTTTAAAATGACGGATATTCAAAAAGTTGTAACCGAAAGCAAGAGGCAAATGGCTAAACCTGTTATTATTACAACAGAAAAGGACATGGTGAAGCTCAATGCCAGGCTTATAGAGACAGGGTTGGAAGATGTATCATGGTTTTATATTCCAATAGAAATTAGTTTTCTTAATGGAAAACAAAATTTCGATCAACTGATTTTTAAATATTCCGATCAGATTAAGAAAACAATCTAAACACTATTTTTGCTTCGTGACTGGAAGGCTTTTAATATTTTTAATTTTAATAACACTATCAGCGGCTCAAGGGCAGATCCTTGATGATACGACCCGTCAGATCTATGGCCCCCATACCACCAGGTATGTACTGGAAGAGGATATCCTTAATAATACAGGCAGAACTTATGCACCAGACACCGCCTTATATAATTTTCATTGGTACGAAAACTTTTATACTTCTGATAACATTTATCAGAATTTAGGAAATCTTGGGACCGCACTCAGAGGCAATTATTATCAACCTGCCACTATGTTGGGCAAAAGACTTGGTATTACAATTTATGATGCTTATGCTGTAAATCCGTTACGGGTAAGGTATTATGATACACAATCTCCTTATACAGATTTATACTATGTTCAGGGCTGGCGCGGGCAGCAGATAGTTGCTGCTGATTTCAGCAGAAATATAAGGCCCAACTGGAATTTCGGATTTGGAGTTAAAAGAATGACTGCCAATAAGATCATAGGTAGTACTCAGGCCAGAGATTTGCTTACAGATCATTATTCGGTAGTAGCACATACCAGGTATGTTGGAAAGCGCTATCATCTGATGACTAATTTTTCTCATTTATTGCACACGGTCGAGGAGTCGGGTGGACTGGCACCGGATACAGTACGAGATGAAGATGAAATGCTTCAGAATTTTGGTTTGCACCCTGTCCATCTGAGATCTTCCAGGGCTTTCGGTCCACGGACATATGAGCGGAGATATCATTATCATTTGTTTCATCAATATGCCTTGTTTGGAGGTAATGCACTACATATTTATCACATCGGAGATTATCATAAAAGAGTTAACCGTTTTATTGACCGTGATATAACAACAGGAGATACTGCATATTATCCTGATCCTATTTTTACCCATTCAGAAGTGAAGGACAGATTGGATTATGAAACACTGGAGAGCCAGGTAGGGATAAAAGGCGCATTGGGGAAAAATTATTACAGGATATATTATAAAAACCGTTACCTAAGTCTACGACAAAATTTTCTTCATGAGACAGCTTTGTTTTACGAAAATTATGTTGGAGGATTTTATTCGCTGAGATTTGATTCATTAAGTTCTCTTGACTTAACCGGAGAATATATGGTAGCAGGTTTCGGTGACGATTATAATATAAGAGCTCAATACAGAAGTAAATTTCTTGATGCCGGGTATTATAGGGTGTTTAATTCACCTACTCTGGTGCAAAGATTGTATTATAGTAACTTCTTTGTCTGGGCAAATGAATTTGAAAATACACTTTCAGATAATGTCTGGGTTAAAGCTGATGTGAATGCAGGCAAAAGATTAAACATAGTTCCATGGGTGAGTTATTCCATGATTAGAAATTATATCTATTTCGATACACTTGCCCGACCTGCTCAGACCAACGAAACCATCCGCTTGCTGCAGGCAAGTCTTCAGCTAAGTCTGAGACTTGGTAAATTCGGGATGGAAAACCGAGTTATCTGGAGTAACCTCAATGGTCCGGATGTAATTCGTTTCCCGGAGATATTTAACCACTTCAGAATATTCTACCGTAACTGGGTATTTAAAAAAGCAGCTTTGTTACAAATAGGAGCAGAGGTATTTTACAGGAGCAGTTATTATTCTTACAATTATATGCCATTGAACATGCAATACCATCTGAATGACCAGTTCGTATCACAGGCATATCCGTTGGCAGATTTTTTCATTAATTTGAAGATAAGAAGAGCAATGGTTTTTGTTAAGCTTGCTCACTTCAACCAGGGGATGACCGGTCCGGGGTATTATATTACGCCCTATTATCCTGCAATGCCTCGAAGTTTGGACTTTGGTATCAGATGGATGTTTTTTGATTGAGTTTTAAAGTTTAAAGTTGAAAGTTGAAAATACAGAGTCATTAAAATAAATATCTTTACACTAACACATTAACACCATAACACTTCCAAAATGCTCGGCCTAAAATTACCAACAGATCCCCGCTGGGTGAACATTGTAGAAAAAAGTATAGAAGAGATACTTGTAGATCATGCTTATTGTGAACAGAAGGCTGCCACCACCTGTATAAGTCTGATCCTCCAGTATCCGGAAAAAGAATTGTTGGTGGAAACATTATCGCCAATAGTTACTGAGGAGTGGGGGCACTTTAGAATGGTGTTACGTGAGTTGAAAAAAAGGGGCTATCCGCTGGGGAGGAAAAGGAATGACATATATGTAGTCAAGTTGATGGAGCTTGAAAGAAAAGGTGATAAGAAAGAAAGGCAGCTGATGGATAAGTTGCTTATCAGTGCGCTTATTGAAGCCAGAAGCTGCGAGAGGTTCAGGTTACTTTCTGAAAATATCAGCGATGACAGCTTAAAAGAATTTTACAGAGAACTTATGATATCAGAGGCCGGACATTACCGGACATTTCTGGATCTTGCAAAAGAATATATGCCGGAGTCTGTTGTTAAAGAAAGATGGCAGGAGATGTTGGATGCCGAGGCGGAGATTATTAAAGGGTTGGAATTGAGAGGGGACAGGATTCATTAGTAATTAAGAATTGGTAATTAAGAATTAAGAATGATAAAAAATTTGATTCTTGATTCTTAATTCTTAATTCTTAATTCTTAATTCTTAATTCTTAATTCTTAATTAATCACGTTTTCTGCTTTTTCTTTTTTGCCGCAGGGAACAAAATGTTGTTCAGGATTAGTCGGAATCCCGGGCTGTTGGGATGCAGGTTAAGGTCAGTAGGTTCTTCACCAACGAAATGCTGGTAGTCTTCCGGGTCGTGACCGCCAAAGAAGGTCCAGGTGCCTTTGCCATAAGTGCCATGTATGTATCTGGCCTCATTTATACTCTTAGTTTCCCCCATTATTAACACCTCAGGTTTTATCAGTCTTTTCTTGAAGGCGGTAGTTTGCCCCATAAAACCTTTTATGGTAGACTGATGATTTTGAGTAAGCATTGTCGGAATAGGATCCCATTTTGCAGAGAATTCAAACAAAGTGAAAAAGTCGTTATTTTCACTTAAACCGCGTTCATGAGGAAGGTTATCTATGTTGGAATATTCGTACTCAAAGGGGTCCATTACCAGATTATAATCTTTGAAGGCAAATGTTTTAGAATAGTCTAGTTTTCGTTGAGCCTGAGGATCCGCAGGATCACCATCGTACATAGATTCGCAAATGTCCACCCCTTCTGCAGAAAGAGCAATGTCATAGGTGTCTGTCGCTGAGCACATGGCAAAAAGGAATCCACCGCCCGCACAGAAGTCCCTGATTTTTTTGACTACAGCCAATTTCAGTTCCGATACTTTTTTAAAGCCATGTTTCCGGGCTGATTCCTCATATTCCTGCTGTTGCCTTTGATACCAGGGCTGAAATTTGTACATCGAATAGAATTTTCCATATTGCCCGGTAAAATCTTCATGGTGGAGGTGCAGCCAGTCATATTTTGGTAATTCATTGGCCATCACCTCATCATCAAATACCACAGTATACGGGATTTCGGCATAAGTAAGAACCATGGTAACTGCATCATCCCAGGGAAGTTTGGTTTTGGGGCTGTAAACGGCAATTTTTGGGGGTTTTTCAAGCTTTACCGCATCCATATTAACTTCAGGACTACCTATTTCGGAAAGGATCGACGCTGATTGAGCGTCAGAAATTACCTCATAACTTACACCTCTAATGACAAGCTCATTTTCAAAAATACTGTGATGTTTGAACATAAAACTGCCTCCTCTGTAATTAAGCAGCCAGTTAACTTCCACGTCCTTTGTCAGGGTCCAATAGGCGATACCATAAGCCTTCAGATGGTTTTTTTGAGAATTGTCCATAGGCACGAGGAGGTAAGATCCTGAAGCGCCGAGGGAGACAAAAGAAAATATTAGAAAAGCACAAATTATTCTAATCATAATAATAGGTCAAAATTCTGATTCTCATGAATTTACTAAAAAGTCAGGAAATTGGTAAAATTTTATTTCCGTTTCAGACAATTTAACGTAAGATTTTTCATTAATAATATAAAAAATCTGATAAAAGAGCATCTTATAAAAGATTTTTTTGTTAAATTAGCAATTGATTATTAAGTGGTATAAAGGTAAAGGGTGTGGGTAAATAAATTTAACTTATTTAATAACTTTTCCACATTTCTTTAGTCTGATAGAGATATTTAAAATTATACCAAATTCAACTTGGATAATACATAATTATTATTCAATTTTGTTTAATTCGTACATTAATATTAGTTAGGATCATCACATCTATATCTGGTATAGAGATTATGAACTTTATGAGAATCAAATTATTAGTTTTATCATTAGCCTTCGTAGGGACAACAGTTAAAGCCGGCGTTTTAACCTTATCCGGGGTTTATCAGGGAAAAAATCTGTATGTACAAAATCCGTTCACAGGAAACATGAAGGACTTTTGCACTAATGATGTTTTCATTAATGAAGTGAAGGTGATGTCCAATATTCAGTCCAGTGCTTATGAAATTGACCTTTCTCACTTAAAGCTGAATGATCCTGTTACGATAAAAATTTCTCATAAAGACGATTGCAAACCAAAGATTCTTAATCCGCAGGTGATCAGAATGAGCTCAAGCTTTCAATTCAGCTCATTTAACATTGACAAAGAAAATATCATTTGGGCAACCAAAGGAGAGAAGCCTAGAGGTAAATTTTTCGTAGAGCATTTTATTAACAATAGCTGGGTTACAGTAAAAGAGATTACAGGAAAAGAGTCAGTTATACTAAATAACTATGACATCAAATCTTCTCATCATTCAGGACTAAACAAATACAGAATCAAATACCTTGAAAATGATGGACAGGTGTTCTATTCTCAGGTACTTGAGTTCAATTCAGATCTTCCTGAAGTTACCTGGTATCCGAAAAGAGTTACAGATAAAATCTACCTTTCAAGAGAAGCTGATTACGAGTTGCTGGATGCTTATGGAAACGTAGTAAGAAAAGGAAATGACAAAGAAATCAACATGGCTGATCTTGGATCCGGGGTTTATTATCTGAACGTAGATAACAAGACAAACAAGTTGTTTAAAAAGTAATAATAGGTGTTAAAGTGTTAGGGTGTTAAAGTCCTGACAATAGTACCCAAGGATATAAAAAGACCCGGCTTAACCGGGTCTTTTTTATTGTGTTAAAGAGGCTTCCACTCCACTCAGCCTGATGATTATAGTTACTTTCAATTGGAATTTAATAATTGTTGGCAGTTAAATATTCCGGGCTTAGGATCCTAATACCTTCTTCAATGCTTCAAAACCTCTTCCAGCTCCTCAATCTCCACATGGCCTTCAGCATTGATAGATTTTAGTCTTACAGCTTTTAATTCATTTACCAGAGCGGGATCGTATTTTGCTGTGACTTTAACATAGTTTTCAGTAAAACCAAACATCATTCCGTTTTCAATGTCCGATTCGAATAATACAGTTCTTTCCGAATTTAACTGTTGCTCGTAAAAATATCGTCTTTTCTTTTCAGACAGTCCTCTGAGCATTTTGCTTCTTTCGTTGCGTACATTCAATGGTACTTTGCCTTCCATTGTTAATGCATGGGTATTTGCCCGCTCGCTATATGTGAAAACGTGTAAGTATGAAACATCAAGTTCATTGAGGAACCTGTAGGTGTCCAGAAAATCTTCGTCAGTTTCCCCGTTAAAACCTACAATAACATCCACTCCTATGCAGCAGTCAGGCATTATAGTTTTAATTGCTTTTACACGTTCGGCATACAATTCTCTCTGATATCTTCTTCTCATCAGCTTAAGCATTTTATTGCTGCCTGACTGAAGGGGAATATGAAAGTGTGGAACAAACCTTTGGGAAGAGGCTACGAATTCAATGATGTCATTGGATAGCAGGTTCGGTTCTATACTGGATATTCTGATTCTTTCTATACCATCTATTTTATCTAACTCTTTTATCAGTTCGGAGAATTTAGTTTTTCTTTCACCTTCTATAATTCCGTAGTCACCAATATTTACCCCTGTCAGCACAATCTCTTTTACATCTGTGGCTGCAATTTCTTTTGCTGACAGAATGATATTTTCAATAGTATCGCTTCTGCTGTTACCCCTGGCCAATGGAATAGTGCAGAAAGAACAGGAATAGTCACAGCCATCCTGCACTTTCAGGAATGTTCTGGTCCGGTCACCAAAAGAATAGGCATTATTAAAGGTGGATGCTTGATTAATTTCGGTTGCGTAGACCTCGCTTTTGACCTTTTTTTCAAAAGTGCCCAATAACTCAAGCAGTCTGAATTTTTCAGATGCTCCTAAAACAGCATCAACGCCGGGTATGGCAGCTATTTCCTGAGGTTTTAACTGAGCATAGCAGCCGATAATAGCTATAAAAGCTTCAGGCGAGTGTTTTAAGGCCTCTTTTACGATCTTTTTACACTTTTTGTCGGCATTTTCGGTAACGGAGCAGGTGTTGATTACATAAATGTCTGCTTTTTCTTCAAATTCCACCTTTTTAAAGCCCTGATTTTCGAATAAGCGGCCTATAGTTGAAGTTTCGGAGAAATTCAGTTTGCAACCCAGCGTGTAAAAAGCCACCTTTTTCATATAGAATAATTCTAATGGCAAAATTACGAAATAAAAGGGTAAATGAAGTGACAGAGATCAGATTTCGGGGGATTTTGATGAAAAATGCCTTTTTGTGTGCAGAAAATATAAAATAATTTGGATGCTTTCAAGTTTAGTTTTAAATCCTATGTGGATAAAAAAAAGACCATTTTTCGTTGAATTTGCATATAATTTAAGGGAATTTTAGAGGAAAATAATTGTTTTTGGATGGTGTGGTTGAAAAATAGGGGTATATTTGATAAAAATACTCTAAAATATAAGTAGTGAAATTGTAATTACCAGTACATAATAAAAAATAAAATATGGCTTATTTAAGATTTAAGGCACTTGAGACAGTAGGTGCAAGACAGCCTGCAAAGGTGAACATACCTTCAATAAAGGTATCGGATTACTATGCTGTAAATGTTTATGGCAAAGAGGCCATGAGACAAACATTGTCCAGCGCCGTTTACAAAAAAGTTGTCACTGCAATAGAAACAGGTGATAAGATTGACTCTTCAACCGCAGATGCTGTTGCTTCAGCAATGAAAGCATGGGCTATTGAAAAAGGCGCAACTCACTACACACACTGGTTTCAGCCACTAACCGATGCTACTGCAGAGAAGCATGATGCTTTTTTTGAAGCAGATGAAAACGGCAGAGCTATAGAGAAGTTTAAAGGGTCTGCACTTGTGCAGCAAGAGCCGGACGCTTCTTCATTCCCTAACGGTGGTATTAGAAACACCTTCGAAGCAAGAGGATATACTGCATGGGATCCTTCTTCTCCTGCATTCTTAATGCCAAATGGTGCCGGAGCATATACATTATGTGTTCCTACCATCTTTGTATCTTATACCGGAGAAGCACTTGACTATAAAACCCCATTGTTAAAATCTCTTACTGCCGTAGATAAAGCAGCGGTAGCAGTGATGGATTATTTTGATAAAGATGTTACTAAGGTAACAGCGACATTGGGACCTGAGCAGGAATATTTCCTAATCGATAAAGCGCTTTATATGGCTCGTCCTGACCTTATCATGGCAGGCAGATCTGTATTCGGACATTCACCGGCAAGAGGTCAGCAATTGGAAGACCACTACTTCGGATCTATTCCTCCGAGAGTTCAGAACTTCATGGTTGATTTCGAAATTGAGGCATTGAAACTAGGTCTTCCTGTCAGAACACGTCACAATGAGGTTGCTCCAAGTCAGTTTGAAGTAGCTCCTACATTTGAGGAATGTAACCTTGCCTGCGATCACAATCAGTTATTGATGGATGTGATGCAGAAAGTTGCAGAAAGACATAACTTAAAAGTGTTGTTCCATGAGAAACCATTTGCAGGTATCAATGGAAGCGGAAAACACAACAACTGGTCATTGAGCACCAACACAGGTAAAAACCTGCTTGGTCCAAGCAGCAAGCCAAAAGAAAATCTTATATTCTTAACTTTCTTTGTAAACGTTATCAAAGCTGTACATGACTATGCAGATCTGTTGAGAGCATCTATCGCATCTGCTGGTAATGACCACAGACTAGGAGCGAACGAAGCACCTCCGGCAATCATGTCAGTTTTCGTAGGAGAGACATTAAGCGAAATGCTTAATGAGCTTGAGAAAAACGGAAATATCAAGATTGACAAAGGAGACAACGTATACATGAAACTTGGTATCAACAAGATTCCGGAAATCCTTCTTGACAATACCGACAGAAACAGAACTTCTCCTTTTGCCTTCACAGGAAATAAATTTGAGTTCAGAGCTGTAGGTTCTGCACAGAATAGTGCACTTCCAATGACAGTGTTAAATGCTATCGTTGCTGAGACCCTTACTAAATTCAAAGAGGATGTAGATAAGCAAATCAAAAAAGGAACGAAGAAAGAAGTTGCCATAATTAATGTTTTGAGAGAGTATACCGTTGCTACCAAGAAGATCAGATTCGAAGGTAATGGTTATTCAGATGAGTGGGTAAAAGAAGCAGAGAAAAGAGGACTTTCTAATGTGAAAACTACTCCACAGGCTCTTGATTTCTTTGTTACTGATAAGGCAGTTAAAGTATTTGCTAAACATGGTATCATGAGCGAGCGTGAGCTTCATGCAAGACATGAGATCATGCTTGAGAACTACATCAAGAAGATCCAGATCGAAGGTCGTGTGATCGGAGACCTTGCTTTGAACCACATTGTTCCTACAGCGATTGCTTATCAGAATAAACTTATCACGAATGTGAAAGGTCTGAAAGAAATAGGTCTTGAGAAAGAGACAAAAACTGTGGTAGATACTATCAAAGATATGTCTAAATTCATCAGCACTATTCAGAATGAAGTAGAGCAGATGACAGAGGCAAGAAAGAAAGCTAATAAAGTTGATGAAGCAAGAGAAAGGGCTATTATTTACTGTGATGAAGTGAAAGCTCACTTTGAGAAAATCAGATATGCAGTAGATAAGTTAGAACTTCTTGTGGATGATGAGGATTGGCCTTTGGTGAAGTACAGAGAGATGTTGTTCTTGAGATAATTATTGCCCCGTGGAGACGTTGCACTCAACGTCTTAGATAAATCAGAGCAAATTGCTTTAAAAATAAAAAGACCCGGTGATGAGCCGGGTTTTTTTATATAATTAAGAATTAAGAGTTAAGAATTAAGAATGAATCATTAACACCCTAGCACTTTAACACTTTAACTCTTTAACACTTTAACACTCTAACACCTTTCTCATTTCAACCCCTCAAACCACGGAATAAAATCTCCTGCCATAGGAACAAAGCTGCTGCCGTGATTCCCGCCCTGAATTACTTTAAGGCTGATGTTGGTCCCGCCATTTGTTTTCAATTTCTCCATTGTTACCTGCGAATTAGAGAGAGGAATTACCTCATCATTTGTTCCGTGATAAAAGCGGAGCGGAGCTTTAGGTGCAAAGTCAGTAAGACTGTTTTTTTGTAACGCTTCTAAAAATCCGTTTCCTTTACCGGCTTTTAATTGGGAATAAAACGTCGGTTCGAAAAGATCAGTAAGATCGGTTGTGAGCAGATTGTTGATGTAGCCGCCATCTTTGCTGCCATCCATATTTCCTTCCAGTGCAGAAGCATATTTATCACTAAAGAAATGATTCAATGGTTTGTTCCATCCGTAAGTGAGATTATATGCCTGGGTAAGGAATGCCAGATAGGCAGGATATGAGAAGTAATCTTCTGCAGTCAGCGTGCTCAACATATGAGTCAGATCATAGCCTCCGGCCCCGGCTGCTACAGCTACAAGGTCCCAATTGATTTTTGAGTTTGCTTCTATGTACTTCTGTGCGGCCAGGGTTACATATCCGCCTTCAGAATAACCTGCCATAAATACTCTTTTGCTACTGCTGATATTGTTTTTAGCAGCGTATTCCTGTGTTGCATTTATTGCATCTATTACTACCGAAGCAGAATGCTTAGCATCGTAGTAGGGATGAAATATATCTGCTGATGCTCCATAGCCAAGATAATCGGGCATGATGGTAATATAGCCTGAAGAAGCAATGAATTCGGCGCCTGTAATTTCCTGTTTCACACTTGGAGCATCTGATTTACGGAATGTCGTACCATGATTAAAGCAAAACACAGGAAGGGTACTTCCGGTGACTTTAGGTATAAATATTAAACCCGAAGCATTCACAGGTTTTCCATTAAATGTGGTGGTGTAGGTAATTTTCCCTACACGAACATCATGTTTAATTTTATAGGCAACAGAACCAAATCCATAGCCCGAAACCATAGATTTCATTTGCTGAGCAGATATTTCAGAGTAAAAATCTATACGAGCTTCCTGAGGTTTAACCGGAATTATTGTTTCACTTTCTTTATCCTTACAGGAGAATGTTGTTATTGTCATTATGATAAGTAGTATTACAAATTTCATTGAGAAAATTTTTAAAATAGGAAAAGTCCTGCATTTTAACCGAGGTAATACCAATGAAAGTTCCAACACGTATTATATAGCTTTACATAAGAAAATTGTATACTTTGAAAATCCCGGTTCTTTTCCTAAATTGTACTAGATTTTTAGAACTTCTGATTTTCAATAAGAAGTATATTTTTTAACTAACTATTTAATTATCAATAGTTTTTTAGTACATTTGTCATTGTTTTCCTCAACATTAATATTATGAAAGTCAATTTTTTATCGGGCCTTTTAATAATTGGTATCCTTATCACTTCATTTACTGCAAATGCTCAATTAATGCTTCATCAAATTGATCCTATTCAAGGAAGAGTAGGAACAGAAGTGGCGATTTATGGAAACGGAATTACGAATCCACGTGTCTATTTCGGAACCATTGAAGCAGTAGTAAGAGGATGGACCAGTACCAAAGTTGTTGTTTACGTGCCAATGGGTGCCTCATATGACCGTATTCGTGTTCTTAATGCCGATGGTTTTTTTGGTGAAACCAATCAATATTTCAGCGTTTCAAATCCATATGAATGCGGTATCAGAGCATCTGCGATGCAGATTGAAAAACTACCTACAGGAGGAAATCGCAGAATAACCAATGCTGTAGTTGCCGATATAAATCAGGATGGGAGGGCAGACTGGATTGGGCTTGATAGTTTGGGAAGAACACCATTTTTATTTATTAATAATAGCATCAATGGAAATTTTAATATTTCCACTGTTATTCAGGGTAGCACTTTTAATTCCAATATGGCAGGTATGGCTGCAACTGATTTTGACAAAGACGGCAGGTTTGATATAATAATCGGCAGTGAAAATTCAATCAGGTTATATAAGTATGACGGATTTAGCTTTGTTGGAAATCCATTAACCTCTTATGCTAATAATGGCATATTAGATTTAGCAGTTACCGATTATAATAAAGATGGTTTTATGGATGTTGTCGTCCTCACATCGGCATCAGGATCGAGTAATGTCAGATATTTTAAGAATAATGGCGGGACAAGTTTATCTTTTGAAGGATCTGTCTCTTTAGGTAGCGCCCAATGTTATAAAATGCAAATTGCAGATTTGGATAATGACGGATTTTCTGATATAGCAGTAACCAATTCAAATAAGCAATTAAGGTTTATCAGAGGTACTTTTTCTGGTTTTGATTCTAATTTTATTAATATAGAACTGGACGGCGTTCCTGCAGGGTTGGCTGTCGGAGACGTGGATATGGATGGGATACTGGATATTGTTACCTCAAGAAAATTAGACGGACAGATTTCAGTATTTAGAGGTGTTGGAGGTGGTGGAAGTTTTAATTTTGAGCCACAGCGTAGTTTTCCGGCTATAGCAAATGCGCATTCTGTTTGTCTTTCCGATATAGATGGAGATGATTTTCCGGAAATTTGTGTGACAGGAGGATTGTCTGAGATTGCAATAATAAGAAATATCTCCTTCCCCGGGTTTTTAGATTTTAAGGAACCTGAAATAATACCCAGCAATGTAGGTGGTACTTTGAGAAATATCTGCACCGGAGATTTGAACCATGACGGCAAACCTGATTTGCTTGTTCCTTCCTTCAATAACGATCAGCTTTCAGCAATCATAGGCAGGGTACCTAAAGCAGGCTTTTTATCTACCACTGCAAATATCTGCAGGGGGGAGAATGTGAATCTTCCTGTTGATCTCAATGGTATGGGTGTATTAAAACTTTTCTATTCTGAAGGAAACGGGCCTGTTGAAATGAAAGAGTTTACAACCATGGCAGCTGCGCTATCTGTGAATCCAGCCAATTCTGTTTATTATGTGTTAAGGAATATTTCAGATGAAAACTGTCTGGCCGGGTATTTATGGGAAGATTCTTCTTATGTAGATGTGAAGGTTGTACCAAGCCCTACACTGATTTCAGGACAAACATCATTATGCTCAGGTGCAAATACTAGTTTGCTCTTCGGACCTTCCGGTAATTACAGATTTGGCTGGAATGTTCCTGTGTTTTCTTCAGGAGAAGTTACCGGTCCAGGCGCAAGAGCCTTTTCTACAGATAACACATTAACAGGTAATTTCCATAATACCGGGATGGCTGCAGGGACAGTAACTTACAGCGTAATTGCACAGGAGAATATTGCAGGAGGGTGTTATTCAGAACCTACAGCAATAGTGGTAAATGTAGTGCCTGCACCTATGGTAAATCCGAGCGGATCAGGAAATATATGTTCAGGACAAGCGGCAAACATTAACCTAAGCAGTAATATCGCCGGAGCTACTTTTCAATGGGATGTCCCTTCGGTGCAAAATGTAAGCGGTGCATCTGCAGGATCAGGAAACACAATACAGAATGTTCTTTCCACAATCACACCAGGTTCAGGTACTGCATTATATCCTGTACGTGCCACTGTCAATGGCTGTACCGGTCCGATACAAAATGTTGAAGTCAGAGTTTATCCTATACCTGATGTTATTACATCCGGGCCATCTACTATATGTTCAGGAAGTACAACAGCTATTTCATTAAGTTCAAGTGTTTCTCCTGTAAGCTTTTCATGGGGTGCACCACAGGTAACAGGAAATGTAACAGGTGCAGGTCCCGGTTCAGCTAATACAATTGCTCAACAGTTATCATACTCAGGATCTACTGAAGGAACAGTAAGTTATTCTATAATCGCTTCTTCCGCTCAGGGTTGTATGTCTTCAGGAAATGTAGTAATGGTAACTGTAAAACCGGCTGTGTCTGCAGCGATCTCTGTCAGTGAAAATACAATATGTGAAGGGGGTACCACTAATTTAAATTTTGCATTTACCGGTACGGGACCCTGGAATGTTAAATACAATGAAGGGAATGTTGAATTTATTGAGAATAATATTACACAAAATCCATTTAGTAAATCTGTCAGTCCCGCTTCTACCAGCTTATATGTTGTTACTTCAGTGGCTACACCGAATTGTACTTCAAACAGTTTTTCAAACTTCGTCCAGGTTACAGTAAACCCTTCTCCCCAAGTTAGTTTTTCAGGTAACACCAGTATCTGTTCAGGTCAAACATCAAATATAAGTTTGTCAAGTTCTGTAGCCGGGTCAACTTTTGGCTGGCTTGCTCCGGAGATCACACCAAATGTTTCAGGAGGGCAGGCAGGTTCAGGAAATACCCTGGCTCAAACTTTTGTTAATACATCAAATGCTGCAGGTTCTGCCAGCTATTCGGTAAGGGCAAGTGCAGGCGGTTGTACAGGTCCTGCTACTAGCGTTCAATTGACTGTTAAACCTAATCCGGGTTTAACTATTACAGGAGATTCGGTAATTTGTTCCGGCACTGCTCTTAACCTAAATCTTTCTTCCAATTTTGCAGGCACTACATTTGGTTGGAGCGTTTCCGGTGCGACATCCAATGTAAGTGGAGCATCCGGAGGAAGCGGAAACAATATTAACCAGGTATTGACTAATTTAAGTCAGCTGGATGGAGGAGTAAATTACAATGTCTTTGCAACCTTCAACGGATGTGTCAGTAGCAGACAGAAACCTGTAAAGGTGTTACCAAAATCAGGAGTATCTTTTGTCAGAGATGAATCCATATGTTCAGGAGAATCAGTTAATCTGCGAATTGGTCTTTCCGGTGCCGAACCTTTCTCTATTACTTATATGGAAGGACAGACAGTTAAAACCTTAAGTAACATTACCAACTCTCCTTATCTATTTTCTGTAAATCCGACCGTGACTACGGAATATACATTGTTTGAAGTAACAGATGGAAATGGTTGTCAGGGAAATATCCAGAACCAGATTGCTACAGTAACAGTATTGCCTTTGCCAAATATTGTAGCCAATGGCGTTACATTTAATAATACACCTGCCACTACAGTATGTTCCGGAACGAGAGTGAAATTGTATGGTTCGGGAGGAAGTAACTATGTGTGGTCCGGAGGCGTGGTGAATGACCAGTTTTTCAAGCCCGCATCCAGTAATACTTATACCGTCCAAGGCACAGGAGCCAATGGATGCAAGAATACTGCATCTATTCAAATTAATGTAGTGCCGAGTCCTGTGGTAGATGCCGGTCCGAATTTGGTAATAGATCCCGGGCAGGAGGTTACACTTACGGCAACTGGTTCCGGTGGTCCTTATATCTGGTCAGATGGAGTAACAGATGGCGTACCTTTTACACCTGAAACAGCAGGATTTTACTATGTAAGCTCTACTGCTGGTGGCTGTACTGCCAGAGACTCCATGCTTTTGGTAATAAGGTCTGCCAATCCTAATGATATAAAAGTATTTTTTGACGGACAGATCAGAACATCCGAAACTCTTATTCCGCTTGGAAATAAAACTGTCTTACAAGGGCCGTATACTTACAGTGTTACCATCCATAATAACGGATCAAGTGACTTGAAAATTTTCGGTATATCCTTCTCGGGAGAAAGCAGCGAACAGTTTTCTCTATTCGGTTTTAATAACAATCAGATCATAAGCCCTAACTCAGAGATTACATTTAATGTAAACTTTACACCTTTAGATACGGGTGCTAAAGAAGCCACGATGAGAATTTTTAACAATGATCCTAATAGCGGGTTGTTTAAACTTAATCTCACTGCTTATTCACCACGAATCAAACCTGTAATCACGTTTGAACATATTCCTAATCAGGAATATGGAGCCACTTTGACAATCAATCCATCTGTCAATGTTAATAGACCACTTATCATTACAAGTTCAGATTCTGCAAGAGCAGTTCCTGTTGGAAATGATGTATTATTAAAAAGTCTGGGAGATGTAACCCTTACAGCTCTGGTAGAAGAAGATGCCTGGTATGAATCAGCTTCCGTATCGCGCGCATTTAGTATTAACCTTCCTGTAATGGGTATTTTAGGTCCGGATTTCCTAAGTCGTTCGGTTGTTAACTCGTTTGGAGTTTTTCCTGGAAAATATAACTTTAAGTATAAGTGGAGTTATGATAAAAAGAATATCAATTTCACTACCGATACTACCTCCAGATTTGTTAAAGTTTTTGCAGATGAAACAACCTCAGATGGAAACCTTATCTGTAGTGTGTATAACAGCAATGATGAATTCCTGCAAAATCTTGAAAAACCGGTATATGTAAATAAAGCCAGAATAGTAACAAAGTTGCCGGAGATGGAATGTGATACTACAGTTCTTATTCCAAATTCTTATATAAAGAGAGTAGAGTTTGAGAAAATAAAGAACACCAGTACTTATAATGAATCAGGGATAAGTGATTTTACACAATCGGAAATTTTCACGGAGTTGTTTCTGGGAGAAAGTTATTCAGGAAAGGTTTTTGTATCCGGTCCGGATGTTATGAGGGGACTTGGGATCTGGATTGATTTCAATAATGATGGTTTATTCGGACCTGATGAATATGTTTTCAATGAGTATAAGAGTGATACCGTAATTGCCCTTTTCAATATACGGATTCCTAATGTTGAATATGCCCTTGGTGCCAGGAGAATGAGAATTAAACTGATAGAAGGCGCGCCTTTTTCATATTCCCAATCTTGTATTGAAGATTCAAAAAAAGGTGAAACAGAAGACTACAGTGTAGAAATAAAAGCCCGTCTTGCCTTGCAGGGATCTGAAGTACTGACACCTAATGGCGATGGTAAAAATGACTGCTTTATTATCAGGGGTATGAATCCTAAAGCTTCAACAAGAAGCCTTGAGGTGTTTGATATACTTGGTAAGTCTATTTATTCATCCAATGATTACAACAACGACTGGTGTGGTACAGATAATGACGGAAAGCTGCTTCCAAGAGGAACCTACTACTATGCGTTTAAAACCGATGGTGCATTGGTGAGGAGCTTTTTTGAAATAGTCTATTAGAAATTAAGAATTAAGAATTAAGAATTAAGAATGATAAATGATGAATGATAAATGTTAAATGTTGAATGTTGTATGTTGCCAATGGCATCTTACATCCAATATCCAATATCTAACATCAACTTGAACAATTTTCGCTTAAAGCTTTAAGCTTTCGCTAACAACTTTAATAAAATGAAAAAACTTTTACCCCTGATCAGTTTATTGATCATTTCTTCTTCTGTTTTAGCCCAACCTATCAACAGGCTTTCAAACTATTACTACAACCAGATTTATTTCAATCCGGGTGCTACGGGTATGTTCGATCAGGAGCTGAATGTAAGTCTGCTCAATGCTTTCCAGTGGGTGGGTGTTAACGGCGCTCCTATGAAAACAGTGGCATGGGCAGATTTTAAATCAAGAGAAAGCGGGTTGTCTTGTGCAGTACTTTTTGACCGCATGTCTTTTGGAGCGTCTAAAAGAGTAGGAGCTTATATCAATCCCGGTTATTCCATGCTGCTAGGCTACAAACTACGTCTTTCTGTAGGACTACGTGTAGGATTCGAGCAATTGAATTTTAATCCTTCGGGACTCACCAATGTGTTCGATGAAAATGATGAAATATTAGGTACTAATTCTATCCGTCAATCATTCACTAAGGTAGGAGCAGGAATACAATTGCGTTCTGATAAATTTCACATAGGCATTTCTTCTGCAGACCTTTTCAGGGGGGATAAAAATAATTACTACAATCCTGATACTTCCGGATTTCTGGGAACACCAAGAAACTATGTGGCCAATGTCGATTACAGAATTAAAATCAGCGATTCTTATGCTTTTGTACCAATGGCCATTGCTTACGCCTACAAAGGGCGTGAGATGGTCGCAGGAGGAGGATTTATGTTTGAGATTCAGGACTACTTCTGGGCGGGAATTAATGCCTACTCCAATAAAATAGCCAATCTTTCTCTGGGAACCCACATAAGCTCGCGAATAAGATTTGTATATTCTTATGAGATGACATTTAACAAAACACTTCCATCTAACCTTGGAAGCCATGAGATTAATTTGTTATATAGGATGGATAAGATTGTTAAAAAGAAGTAGGCGGTAAGCAGTAGGCAGTAGACAGTAATTATTACCTAATATCTAATATCTAATATCTAATATCTAATATCAACATTCAACATTTATCATTCATCATTCAACATTCACTTCACCCATGAAGTTACACCTTAGTCTGATCCTGTTTTTGATTTCTCCTCTGATGTTTGCAAATACTCATGCAGATAAGAAGAAGGTTGCTATAGCTTATGAAAAATATCTGTACGGATATTATGATGAGTGTAAAATCATCACTTCAGGAATTTCCAAGTCTGCTGCATTTTCTAAAGATCCGCATACTGCCGGTGATGCTTTCTTTTTAAGGGCAGCAAGTTATTTCAGACATGCAGAGATAGATGCATATAATAAAATTGTAAAGGAATGGATCGGACTGATGACGCAGTCAGGTTCAGATACAGTGAAATTTTTAAGTTCAGTTAAACTGGCCCAACTGCTTTTAGAGGTAGGAGACGTGAAACGGGCAGATAGTGTTATTTCAAAATTTGACATAAGGCTGGAGAAGCATTACCAGGATGATGCAGATTACCTGAAGGCAAAATTGTATCAGATGAAAGGCGAAATTACATTATCAGACAATCTGCTGTCTCAGCTAATAAGTACAAAGAGGAATTATTTTTATAACAATGCAAAAAAGGAAACATTGCTGACAGGCATCAATGATAATAACAGAGTTTATGCTGATATTTTTTGTTTAAAGATCAAAAGCTTCATCCTTCGCGGAGAACCGGATTCTGCGCTGATAAACATTGTTTTTTATTCTGACTGGCTCAGGAAAAATTTTGCTGAGAAATATTACCTGAGGGAGATGGATATTCTTTCAGGTGATATAGCCATTTTGAAGAATAACTCGCGCGAAGCGTACAGCTTTTATACTAAGTCGTACGAGAACCCGAATTTCACAGATGTGGAATACAAAAAGCTTAGCCTGATGATGCGTAATATTCTGCTTGCTGACAGGTTGGGCTATTCAGACGAATCCGGCAGGTTGATGAGGCGGCTCCAGATGAATGCAAGTATCAGCTCAGGTAAAAAAGAACCATTTGAGTTTGTCTATGAACAGACGCTGGCTATGCTTACCCTGGAGAAAAGTAATGTTTCAAAAGTAGAATCCAGACTTAAACACTTTTCCGCTCACTATAATAAACTTCCGGTATGGGGTGCGCTTAGAATAGAATTTTCTTCTATAGAATCTTCTATTTGGTTTTATAAACCAAAGTTTAATATTCTGAATGCACTTGATTCTGTTGCAGATCTATATTCTGTTTCCCTCGCTCCAGGGCATGAATATTCCGGAAGGATTATGCTGGATAAGATTAATTATGAGATTAACTATGGGCAAGGTTTGAAAAACGTCAGTGAGGACCTCAATGCTTTCAATGAAAACTTCATAAAAAAAGGATATGGAGGAGAATTCCTTCTAAGATATTATAATCTATCAGGTTCGTACCACCTTCTGCTGGATGATGTAAAAAAGGCAGCGTTGTTTGCTGAAAAAGCTTATACTTATTCCAAAAGGATATATAGTCCTGCATCGGGAAAGAAGTTTTACTACCAGGCATTGTATACAGAAAGACTTTATGAAAGCGGAGACTATGCAGCCTTCAATAAGGAGTATACACAATTAAAGAGTTCTTTTAATAATGTAGAGTGGAGTAGTCTGGAAGAAAAACTACACACTTATCTGGTGATGTCAGAGATTTACAAGCTGTTGGGCGAGAATGATGAGAATAAAGCTGCTTTTATGAAATTTATTGACAAGATGCAGGAGTCAGGGAGAGAAAATTTTTATGAGCGTGCAAAGACCGAGCAGCATATTGGATATCTTAATTATACTTCCGGCAACATCTATAAAGCTGACAAGTATTTGAAAAAGGCTTTTGAAACCAACAAGTATTTACTTCAGGAAAATAGCGTAGGATTAATAGAAAACTATCTTCTGATAGCCGATCTTGAACTATCCAAGGGAAATATCAGCGAAGCAGGAAAGAGTCTTGAGAAAGCCTCAGAGATTATTTCAGAGGCTTACGGTACAGGTAACATGATTTATGTTGAGTACCTCGAAAACCAGGCTGAATATGCATTGACCATAGGTGACCTGAAAAAGGCTGATGAGTATATTCAATTGGCACAGAAGTTTATCACAGGTAAGTTCAGTGCCAATGATATCAGGAATGTCCCTTTCCTTGTGGCCAGAGCAGAGATTATTGCATCTAATGACAAGGATAAAAAAGAGTTGAAGAAAATTCAGGGTTTGTACAGTGATGCATTGAAAATTTTAAAGGCAAGTATAGGAACTGAAAACGGCAGATATATGGAAGTGCTGAAAGAATATGCCGAATATCAGATACGGATTCAGAAATATCCTTCAGCCGATAGTATGCTGAATGTGGTGGAAGCCTACTGGAAAAACAGACTTGGGAATGATAATCACAAAGTACTGGAAGTATATACCTTGCGTGCAAATATCGCCTATGAAAGCGGAGATATGGCCAAATCCCGTAGCCTGTATCAGAATGTAAAAGACATAGCAGGCTCGGTTTATGGTAAAAACAGTTCGTATTATACATCAGCTGTAGCAGGGCAGGCCAAGGTAGCTTACATGCTTAAGAAACCTGATGAAGCCTTGAATCTGATGGAGGAGATACTGCCACAGTATATGAAGTTCGTTTCTTCCAATTTCAGTGCAATGAGCTTCAGGGAAAAGTCAAAGTACTGGAACAACATAAGAGAAGAATTTGAATTTTATGAATTTCTGGTACTGACCAACAAAGATCTGAGAGATAAAAATGCAGCAAAGGCATATGAGTATGTTATTGCAACCAAAGGAATACTTTTGTCCAACAACATTAAGATAAAACAAAATATTCTAGCAAGTAAAGACAGCGTACTGATCAATACTTACAATGAGTGGATAGATCTGAAGGAATATTATACTTCAGCCTCATCACTTTCAAAATCAGAATTGGAGGCGCAGGGAATAGATCTGAAAGCGATAGAAGCAAGCATAGAGAAAAAGGAGAAATACCTCAGTCATAAATCAGACCTTTTTAAGGCAGAAGATAAAATTGCCAATGCGAGGTTTAAAGACATTCACGGAATTCTAAGTGAAAATGAATACGCAGTTGAGATTGTTCGTTTCAGAGGGTTTAACAAGCATTTTAACGATAGCATATATTATGCAGCATTTGTTATCTCCAAAGGGAAATCAGAGCCACAGGTGGTGATGTTCGGCAATGGTAACCAGATGGAGACAAAATATTTTAAGTATGCCAGAAACTGCGCCAAGTTTAATGTAAGAGATGATAAATCTTTTGATATTTTCTGGGCACCGGTACAGCAGCTTATTCCTGACAACGCCATTGTATATCTTTCTGCAGAGGGCGTATACAATCAGTTTAACCTGGAGATGATACCTGACAATGCAGGTAAGTACTTGCTTGAAAGAATAGAACTGGTGCAGGTAACCAACACCAGAGAGCTATTAAGGTCCGGAGCTGAGAAAAACAGGAAGTCAGAAGGGGAAGTGGTGTTGTGTGGTAGTCCTGCGTTTTATCTTGGCGATAAAAAGAAATATACTTATACCGTAGGAGAACTTCCGGGAACAGAGAAAGAGGTGGGCGATATTGCTGAATTGCTTTCTAAAAACAATGTAAAGACGACCAAAGTGATGGGCAAGGCACTAACTGAACAGTGGGTTAAAGATCTTGAAAATCCGAGGATATTCCATATAGCGACACATGGATACTATAGTGAAAAGAAAGCCCACGAAGACGAGAACAGCGCCATGCTTAACTCAGGACTGCTTTTAACGGGCTCCGGCGACATTTTAGGCACGGAGAGTCATGTTAACTCCAAAGACGGAATACTGACTGCCTACGAGGCCATGAATCTTCGATTTGATAACACAGACCTGGTAGTGTTGAGTGCATGCGAAACCGGTTTGGGAGAGATACAGGCAGGAGAGGGAGTATACGGACTGCAGAGATCATTCCTGATAGCAGGTTCGAAAGCGATAATACTCAGTTTGTATAAAGTCAACGATGAAGTGACCCAGAAGCTGATGCAGGAGTTTTACTCCAACTATGTAAAAGGTACACCGATCAGAAAGTCATTTATCCAGGCGAAGGAAAAAATCAAGCAGGAATACCCTGATGCACCGATTTACTGGGGAGCTTTTGTGTTGATAGAGGGACAGCCGAGGATGAGACGAGTTAATTAAGAATTAAGAATTAAGAATTAAGAATGATGAATGTTGAATGATGAGTGTTGAATGATGAGTGCTGAAGTTAACGATAACGTCAGGCTGAGCGGAGTCGAAGCCCTTTTTATATTTCACCCCAAGGTAAACCAGGCTTAATGCTATAACCCCTCATCCCGACGCAGGAGGGATCTGAATAATTAAGGATTAAGAATGATGAATTAATGCCATTAAGTTAAGCATGTAAATAATCTGAAAACCATTATCTTTGTTAAAAAATAATGCCCGGTAATAGGAGCCGGGCATAGCAACATAAATTTTAAATATGAAGTCCTCGAA
>JBKBUF010000033.1:0-42219 GCA_046290815.1 Cytophagaceae bacterium
CGGGCACAGGAGTGACATTCTCAGGAAATACACCAAGTGTCACTGCAACTTTTGCTGCAAATGCAAATAGCGCACAGGTGAGGGTCTCTGCAACTAATGCCTGCGGGACAAGTACTGTAAGAAGCAGAAATATTACGGTGAATCCTTTGCCGGGAGCAGCTGGGACGATTTCCGGTCCGAATACAGTATGCCAGGGGGCAGGTAATAATACTTTTTCCATAACTGCGGTTAGTAACGCCAGTGGTTATACATGGACTTTACCTGCTGGAGCCGTCATTACTTCAGGAGCTAATACAAGAACCATCACAGTTAAATTTGCAGATCAAGGTGGAGATGTGGTTGTGACTCCTTTCAATGCTTGCGGAAATGGAACTTCATCTTCAAAAGCTGTAGATATTACGGTCTGTGGTGCGCCTGATATCAGCACAATCAGCGGTCCGGACAATGTTAATATTAATCAAACTAATGTAATATATTCAGTACCATTGTCAGAAGGAACAACCTATACCTGGTCAGTGCCTGCAGGTGCAACAATAGTAAGCGGACAAGGTACAAACGAAATAGTAGTGGACTTCGGAGTAACCGGGGGAGAAGTAACATTAGAGGCATCAAATGAATTTGGAACAACTACTATCACTAAGACTATTATTGTGAGCGGACCGACTTCTGCAGGAATTTACGCAGATGGAATTCACATTTCTCTATATCCTAATCCTTCCGAGACAACTTCAATTCTTGAGATTAATGGTAATGCAACCGATAAAATTGAGGTTATAATATATCAGCTAAATAGCAATCAGGTTGTGGATAAACTGTTGTTGTCTGGTAATGATAAAATGGTTATCGGGGAAAACCTTAATTCAGGCGTATATATGATTGAAGTTGGAAAAGGGAAGAATAAGAAAATCCTTAAATGGGTGAAAATATAGATTGACTATTAATTGAAATTTTAAGGCTGTCTCAATATCTAATTCCGAACCATTGTCAGGAATTATAGATTTTGGGACAGCTTTTTTTATTAAACCATTAAGGGCATGAACAATTAAAATCAATTAAAGTTTTATAAGGACATGCTGAAATATGGCCCTTGTATTTATTTTATATTTTTTCTCAGTACTTGTTATTGTTTTTACAATTATCCCATTATTCAGGCTTAAACATTGGTGGATAAGAATATTTGATTTTCCCAGGGTTCAGGTCTTAATATGCCAGGGAATATGTCTCCATTTTCATATTATCATTTTAGATCCGTATGATTATGATGAGTATGCTATTCCGGGGTTATTACTATTGGCTTTCGGTTATCAGCTGTTTAAGATTTTTCCTTACACAAAATTTGCCAGAAAAGAAGTTTCTGAATCAGAAACTTCAACCAGAGGCATAAAAATCAGTTTGCTTGTAACCAATGTTTACCGGGATAACAGAAGATCGGAGTTGTTGTTAAATGTTATAAGGCAAGCTAGTCCGGATGTGATTCTTGCAATAGAAACCAACTATTGGTGGATGGATGTATTAAGTGAATTAAAGACAGTTTATAAGTATACTGTTGAAAAGCCGCTGGACAATACTTATGGTATTTTATTATATTCCAAATACAAATTAGAACATATAGGAATTAATTATTTGGTAGAAAGTTCTGTTCCCTCTATAGAGGCGGATATATGCCTGTCTGAAGAAGTAAAGATTAAATTTTATGGATTACATCCTAAACCGCCGGCACCTAATGAAAGCACTTCTTCAAAAGAAAGAGATGCAGAGTTAGTTATTGTTGCCAATGCGGGAAAGAACCAAAAGGGGCCGGTAATAGTAGCTGGAGATTTAAACGATGTGGCCTGGTCAAGAACTACACATGAATTTCAGCAGATAAGCAGATTACTGGATCCGCGGGTAGGAAGGGGAATGTATGCAACCTTTAATTCGAAAAATCTGTTTTTCCGCTGGCCTCTGGATCATGTGTTTATTTCAAAACATTTCACTATTTCCCGGATTAAACTATTGCCTCATGTAGGTTCAGATCATTTTCCGATATATGTGGAGCTTAAATATATTCTAATTGATAAACCAGGCAATGAAGCTTTGGATGTAAAATCCTGGTTGGAATAGTCTGATAAAAACATACTATTTTTCTAAAACCGATATTAATTCCTCCTTGGTTATGGGATTTAAACTTAAATTAATTTCATTAAATGGTTTAATAAAAATCTGTTGTTCAGAATAGGATAACTGATCATCCTTATAATTTATCGCAATAATTTTAACCGGTTCATCGGAGGGAAGGTCAGTTTTTAAATGAAATTTTCCTTCACGATTGATGTAAATGGGTAAAAAGCTTTTTCTGTTTTTGAATACCATACCAACTTTTACATAATCATTAATGCCGGATAAATTCACTACTGTTTCCGAACTGATAAGATTGGGTTCGTTGTAAAACTTATCTATATTAATATAACCTAAATTACTTATAGAAATGGTGTAATAAATAACCGCAGCATTTTTAGATTCGGTAACTCCTGAATAATCAGTTTTATATTTTACTTTAGCATTTTTTCTTTTGTTTTCTATTTCATTTTTTGTCCGGATATATGATTCAATCTCTCTTAACTTATCTGGAGTTGTATTTAATTCCTTATTCAAATATTTTGAAATTACTTCATCTGTCATCCAGCCTTTTTTTAATGTATACAGGTAAAATCTATCCTTAATTTCATTGTATCCATAGTATATGGTATCTTCATTTCTTTCCTGCTCTATGCAATAATAAGTCCAGGTGTTTTTAAAAAGGTCTTCATTCTTAATTAAAAAATCATATATTTTTTGGTCTATGCTGTAAAAATCATTTCCTGGGGAGTTAATGTAGTATTCAAGGTATGATTCGGCATTAGTATTATTTTGATGTGCTTTTGAAATGCTATTGAGCGCTGAAATAAGTTTCAATCTTTCAAAATATTCTTTTTTAATTTCTTCACTACCATTTTTATTTAATTTATATCTGCTTACAAGTTTCATCTCAGATACTGCAGTGCTTTTTTTCATTGAATTACTTTCTGTGTTTTTCCATAATGGTTGAATTTCCCATACAAATGAAATTTCAGAATTCAGATAGTGTTTTTTAATTTTGTTTTCGGGTTTGACAGGGTTGACCCAGTTTCTATCCCCATTGATATCCTGAAGCGTGAAAATTAACATATCAGGATCAATTGCATTGGCTGCATAATTTACCTGGATTGTCTTTCCTTCAGCTATTGAGAGATTTTCAGTTTTAGATTTAGCATTTATATAAATAACACCGTCAGATATCAATAATTTTTCTCCGGATCGTGTAGGTAAATTTTGGGTGAACATCTGAGCAGCTGAAGTTAATTCTGAAATTTCCAGTTTTATTTCGCCTCTTTCATACAATCCTTTTGAGTTTATAAAGCAGTCTTTTGGAATTTTCACTTCAGACCCTCTTGTGGTAATTATAGAATTGAGTTTGGAGTTATTTATAGTAAAGAATTCCGTTTTGCTGGTAATGGAACTTAAATATTTGTTTGTATTGTCAAGGTCGGTTTTATCCCGTTGAATTTTCCTAGAAACATCTTCATTGTTTTCACTTTTCCTTGCCGTTTGTTTTATTTCTGAAGCTCTATTGTTTATACCGGATGGGGAAGTGGTAACCGGTATTATTTCCTCCTGGTCTACATTTTCTAAAACAGCCTCGTTGCCGGTATTTGTGCTATCAGAATGGAATCCCGCAGAGGGTGTTTCTTTTAAAGAATAATTTTCTTTTGTTGGGTTTTCACATGCAGTAACCCAAAGGAAAATAACCGGGATAATAAAAAATATCCTTGTATATGGCATAGTAGTGAAGGTTGTTGATATTTAGATAACGTATTCAACTATATGATTTATTATTATATTTTATTAATGCGTTGGAATAAAAAAAGCCCGGAAACCGGGCTATTAATTGTTATGGTCAGTAAGTTTATTCGAAATAAATTGTAGTATTTGGTAAAAGTGCCTTTACCTTTGCCTGCTCTTTTGGTGAAAGTTCATTACCTACCAGTGTAAGGGTTTTCAGATTCTTCATATTGGCTATTTCAATCGGAAGCACCGTCAACTTGTTTAATGCAAGATCAAGGTTTTCTAATTGTGTAAGCATTGCCACGGATTTTGGTAATTCTGTAAGTCCGTTCTGTCTTAGATTAAGAGTTTTCAGAGATTTTAAATTTCCGAATTCGTAAGGAAGTGTGGTTATTCTGTTTTTATTAAGGCTTAATTCTTTTAAATGTACCAGTTTTCCTACGGCAGGGGAAACGGTTGTAATCTGGTTGCTGCTTAAGTCTAGGGAGACAAGGGTAGTTAGATTTCCAAGCCTGTCGTTAATTCCTGTCATTTTGTTGTTGAAGAAATTAAGCTTAACCAGGTATATCAACTGTTCTGAGTTTTGAGGAAGATCTGATAAAACTTTTGAGCTGAAGTCTGCGCAATAAACCACTTCCGGTTCAAAGAAGGCACCATCCAGGTCAAAGCATTCACCCATACAGGATTTTTCAAGTTTTGAAGCGGCATCTTCCTTACCCAGTTTCAATGCGCTGACAAAGTCGGCACAAAGTTCTGAACTGAAAAAGCCCATCTTTTTACCCAGCAGATCTTTCGCATACGCTCTGTGATAATAGGCATCTGCAAAATCTGGCCTCAGGCTTATGGCATTGGTAAATTCACCAATAGCCTGAATGTATTCTTTTCTGTTTAAGCTCGCAAGCCCGTTCTCATAATAAGTCTTAGCATCCGGCTGATTAAAGCTGCTTAAAGTAATGAAAAAGAATATCAAAATTGCTGTACAAATCTTTTGCATAAGCTTAAATCTATCTTACCAATTTTATAATACTGGGGTTTTTGTTCAAAGGTTACAAATGTTGATAACTCCAACGGCAAATAATTGATTTTCAATTTATTAAATATTTATATCGTATAACTACAATTTTCGTTTTAGTCATTATTTTTTCATCAAATCCTCGATTTCCGCCGGGTCCACCGGAATGTTAGCCATCAGGTCTACAGGACCGTTTTCGGAAATAAGAATGTCGTTTTCAAGTCTGATCCCGATTCCTTCTTCTTTAACATATATGCCTGGCTCACAAGTAAACAGCATTCCTACTTGAAAATCAGCGTGCCTGTCCCCGACATCATGAACATCCAATCCCAGGAAATGGGAGGTGCCATGCATAAAATACTTCTTGTATAATGGACGGTCAGGATGCTGATTGTTAATATCTTCCCGCTTCAATAATTTCAGTTTTACTAACTCTTCTTCCATCAGATTCCCAACAAATTGATTGTAATTCTGAAAATTATTGCCGGGTACCAACTGTTTCTTAGCCTCTTTCATCACATGCAGGACAGATTTGTAAATTTCCATCTGCCTGGCTGTGAACCTTCCATTTACCGGAATCACTCTTGTTAAATCTGCTGCATAATTAGCATATTCTGCACCAAAGTCCAATAAAATAATGTCTCCATCCTTACATTGCCGATTATTATCTATATAATGAAGCACACAGGAGTTTTTTCCTGAAGCAATAATGGATTGATATGCAGGGCCCCGAGACCTGTTTCTTATAAATTCATACATTATTTCAGCTTCAATTTCATATTCCCACACCCCCGGTTTGGTAAAGTTTAATACTCGCCTGAACGCCTTTTCTGTAATGTTTATCGCCAATTTTGTTAATTCTATCTCTTTTTCTGTCTTAATCATCCTTAGTCGCTGCATAATTGGCGCTAAACGATTTAGGTTGTGCAGAGGGTATTTTTCTTTACACCATTTGACAAAACGGTCGTCTCTGGTATCAATGGTTTTCTCCGCTCTGCTGTGTTCATTTGAATTAAGATAGATGTTTTCGGCTTCGGCCACCAAGGTTTTAAAAGTACTTTCAAACTGACTAGTCCATAATATTTGACTGATACCTGAAACTTCTGCTGCCTCTTCTTTTGTTAGTTTGTGACCTTCCCAGGTAACAATGTGCTCATTGGTTTCCCTGATGAACAAAACTTCTTTAAAAGAATTTACTTTAGAGTCAGGGAATATTAACAGGATAGTTTCTTCCTGGTCTATACCTGAAAGGTAAAACAGGTCGTTATTTTGTCTGAAGGGCATGGTGCCATCAGCATTTGTCGGCAAAATGTCATTAGAATTAAAAACAGCGATCGACCCGGGCATTAATTCCCGGACCAGTTTTTGTCTGTTTTTTATGAATAATTCTTTTCCTATAGGTAGATATTTCATTATTGATATTTATAAGAACTAAGGATAATAATACAAGTTTAAACCGAAATATCGAATATCCTCAAAGGATATTTAAAAGTTTGGTTTAATTTTAGGTTTTAGATTTTCATTTAATAAAAGTCGGTTTATGAAAAAGTCAATCTCATTTTTAGTACTTTCTATTTTTTCTATAACAATATTAATAGCTCAGGACAAGTACTGGATTTCATTTAAAGATAAAGATGTCAAAAATTATTCTTATGAAAATTTCCTGAGTCCGCAAGCAATAGCTAACAGAAAACAATTTAATATTCCTTTATTTCAATATTCTGACATCCCTGTAAAGCAGGAGTATGTTCAGTCATTAAAAGATAATGGTATTGCCGTTATCAGTAAATCCCGTTGGTTTAATTCAGTCAGTGCAACTCTTACTGAAGAACAAATTGCTTTGGTAAAATCTATGCCATTTGTATCCGGGATTGAAGGAATAGATAAACATATTATTATTACAAGCAACAATACAGAACTTGCACCTGAAAAATTTCATATAGCGATGCTTCAGATGGAGTCCAATGAAATGCTGAAAAATAATCTTACCGGTAAAGGTGTGGTTGTAGGTGTGATAGACGCAGGATTTTACAGATCAGCCAACAGTCCTTTCCTTACTCATTTGTTTGAAGAAAATAAAGTTTTAGGCCAAAGAGATTTTATAGATCCAACAAGAAAAGACCTTGTAAATAGTATGGCAACTGATTCAGATTATCATGGAACAACCGTTTTGGAAATGATTGCCGGATACTCTGTGCCACAAAAAGCTCAAAAAGGACTTGCAGTCAATAGCAAATTTTACCTTGCAAGAACCGAAAACGGAGCACGTGAATATCGCGGTGAAGAAGACATGTGGGTAGAAGCAGTAGAGTGGATGGACTCATTGGGTGTAAGACTTATCAGTACATCTCTGGGATATGCCATTAATATGGACGATCCGAAGGAAAACTATAAGCCTGAGGAAATGGATGGTAAAACTACCAGAATCAGTAAAGCAGCTCAAATGGCCTATCAGGATAAAGGCATATTTTTGGTAGTAAGCGCAGGAAATGAAGGTTCTAATTCAAATTGGAAAATTATCAGCAGTCCGGCCGATGCTGAGGGCGTACTATCTGTAGGAGCCACAAGGGACAAACATTGGGATAAAATTAATTACAGCAGTATTGGTCCGGAATTTCTGCCCTACCTGAAACCTAATGTTTCCTGTTATTCACCGAATGGTACTTCGTTTTCAGCTCCGGCAGTAACAGGATTTGTGGCTTGTCTCATGGAGAAAGCACCAAATCTTTCAAATACGGAACTAAAGAAAATAATTGAAATGAGCGGTCATCTTTATCCGTTTGGCAATAATTACATAGGTTATGGTGTTCCTTTGGCGTCTAAGGCTATAAAACTTATTGATGAAAAAGGAAAAACCGAGGTGAGTGTGTTTGAAAAGCATATAAAGGGTAAGAAAATAAAAGTCAAAATGGATAAGAACCTGAATGCCGAGGGAGTGGCCTTTCATAAAAAAGATGCAACCAATGTTATAGACCAGGAAGTTGTAACTATAAGAAAGGGCAAGCTTCAGTTGAAAAGAAGCCCGAACGTAAAGCGTACCACGCTGTCCTTTGGAACAGAAGCTATTGAGATTTACTGGGAATAGAAATATTCCCCTTTTTTTTGATGCAGGAAAATACCGGGTTAATTTTGCAGTAATGAATGATTATGAAATTTTTACCCTGCGAAACGGAATCAGGGTTGTTCACAGGCAGGTTCCACATACCAAGATTTCGCATTGCGGTTTCATTTTAGATGTAGGAAGCAGGGATGAAAAACCTGAAGAATTTGGTATGGCTCATTTTTGGGAGCACATGGCCTTTAAGGGTACAGATAAAAGAAAAGCATTTCATATAATTAACCGTCTTGAAGTGCTCGGTGGAGAATTGAATGCTTATACCACTAAGGAAAAAATATGCTTTTATTCTTCATTGCTTTCCGAGCATTTTGAAAAAGCCTTCGATCTGCTTACAGATATTACTTTTCACTCCATTTTTCCTGAAAAGGAAATTGAGAAGGAGAAAAGTGTAATACTTGAAGAGATGGATATGTATTACGATTCTCCTGAAGATGCCATTCAGGATGATTTTGAAAATATGATTTTTGCCAAACATCAGCTAGGACATAATATTCTTGGGGAAACTAATACTGTAAAATCATTTAAAAGGAAACAATTCTTTCAGTTTTTGTCGGAAAATCTGGATACGTCCAAAATTATTTTTTCTTCTGTAGGCAGGCATTCTTTTAAAGAGGTTGTAAAACTTGCTGAAAAATATCTATCGGATATACCTTCTCTCAAAGGTAGCAATAGCAGGAAAAAATTCAGAAGTTACAAACCGGAAATAAAGCAGATAAGGAGGAAAATTAAACAAGCCCATTGTATTATAGGAAAACCTGTCTTTTCTGTTAAAGATCCTCAAAGATTAACTTTTTTTCTTCTTGTAAATCTTCTCGGAGGTCCTTCGATGAATTCCAGATTGAATATGAGCCTTAGAGAAAAGCATGGATATGTTTATTCTACAGAAGCCAGTTACAATCCTTTTGTAGATACAGGAAGCCTTGCTATATATTTTGGTACAGAGGCTAAGCTTCTGGATAGGGTTACGGATATGACTTTCAAAGAGCTCAGAAAATTACGTGAGACTCCTTTAGGAAACCTGCAACTCCATAAAATAAAAGAGCAGGTGATTGGTCAACTGGCAATGGCAGAAGAAAGCAATATCAATTTTATGCAAATGATGGGTAAAAGCCTTTTGGACCTGGAATGCATTGAAGATCTTGACCAGATATTCAAAGAAATCAGAGGAATTTCTTCGCGTCAACTGCAGGAAATCGCCAAAGAAACCTTCGATGAAAAAACTTTGAGTGTTTTAACCTACGTACCGGAAAAATAATGGATTTTTTACCAAAACTGATTCAGGAATATTGTGAACATCATACTGATGTGGAATCTGAGGTATTGAAGAAACTTACCAGAGAGACCTATGCAAAAGTGCTTATGCCTCGTATGCTATCCGGCCATTTACAGGGTAGGTTATTATCACTTTTATCTAAATTAATTGCACCTAATAACATTTTAGAAATTGGTACTTATACCGGTTACTCAGCCATTTGCCTTGCTGAAGGATTGAGTGCAGGCGGTAAACTAATTACAATAGATATTAATGAAGAGTTGGAAGATTTTGTAAAGGATTGGTTTGACAAGGCAGGCATTAAAGATATAGTGAATTATATTATAGGTGATGCAATGGAAGTTATTCCTGAGCTTTCAGAAACTTTTGATATGGTTTTTATCGATGCTGATAAAATTAATTACCAGAAATATTATAATTTAATAATAGAAAAGGTGCGTCCTGGTGGGGTTATTATAGCAGATAATGTATTATGGAGCGGTAAAGTTGTGGGTGAAAAGACAGATAAGGACACCAAAGCGTTGATGGATTTTAATCAGTTTGTACAGAATGACGTAAGAGTGGAAAATATGTTACTTCCGCTTCGAGACGGACTAATGATAATCAGAAAAAAGTAATTTAGATACTTTGTTTTAACCACAGGCAATTCCTCCAATATATGATCAGAGTTTATTTATCCCTTTTGTTTTTAGTACCATTTAACATTTTCGCCCAGGGAATTGAAGTTGCTTCAACATTGTATTTTGCCGGAATGGAATTAAAACTGAATGAGGAAGCAAGGAAAATAATAAAAACAGATGTAGATAATATTACACGTAATCAGAAATACTTTCAAATGAAAGTGGAAAGAGCTGCCTTGTATTTTCCTTTAATTGAGAAAGTATTTAATGAAGAAAACTTCCCATTGGACTTTAAGTACCTGGCATTACAGGAGAGCAGTCTTATTCCTGATGCTGTTTCTACCTCTAATGCTGTTGGGTATTGGCAATTTAAAAAGGAATCAGCCATGGAAGTGGGATTGAGAGTTGATGATGAAGTGGATGAAAGAATGAATATAATTTCATCCACAAGGGGGGCTGCGAAATATTTGCGTAAGAATAATAATGTATTGAACAATTGGATATATGCTTTGCTTTCATATAATCTTGGCTTGGGTGGGGCAAAAAATGTGATTGATGCCAAATATATAGGTGCAGATAAAATGCCCTTAAATGGAAACACACATTGGTATGTACTCAGGTTTCTTGCTCATAAAATTGCCTATGAAAATTATATCGGAACAGTTGTTTCTCCTTCTCTTGTGCTTGTAGAATTCAGTAAATGTAATTCCAAAACTTTAAGTGAGATTGCAGCAGAGAATAAAATCAATGGTGAAGAACTGGAGGCATACAATAAATGGGTTTTGAAAAGAAGAATTCCTTCAGATAAAACTTATGTTGTAATCCTTCCTGTAAAGGTGGAACAAAAAGAAAATATTACTAACCTGCTTACGGAAAACAATCAAAAGGAGAAGTCGCCGATTTCAGATCCTGTGCCTGTGGTTCAAGAAAGTAAAAAGGCTAAACCGGTTAAATCCGGAAAGAAACAATCCCCCAGAGTTGTTTCTTCCGGTGATTCCAAGGTGGAAGTTGCATTGCTTACAACTATAAATGGTATACCGGCTATTCAGGCGCGTGCCGGTGATACATTTGTAAAATTAGCGGGTCAGGGTGGTATTACTCATAATCAGATTTTGGAGTATAATGATCTTAAAAGTTTCTCTCAGCCTGTTGCAGGCCAGCAGTATTTTCTTGCTCCAAAGAAGTCCAGAGCTATTGTAATGTTTCATACTGTAACTCCCGGGGAGACATTATGGGATGTATCGCAGAAATACGGTATCAGGATAAATGAAATCAAGAAGAAAAACAGGATGAAATTTAAAGAAGAAGGTTTAAAACCTGGCCGGGTACTTTGGCTAAAACGCAAAAGACCAAAGAAAATAGAGATTGAATATAAGTCTATACCTTCTCCTGTAAGAATTGATAATGAAAATGTAAAAAGAAAGGAAGCTGATCAGCCTAAGGAAAGTTCACAGGTTACGAAAACGGAGGAAGTAATTAAGACGCCGGAGGTTAGAACTGAAACGGTAATAACCGAGTCAGTGCAAAAAGAGGTTAAGGAGATTGTAAATGTGGAGCAAGTAGAGCCAAATCAGAAAAAAATTGAAGAAAAAATTAACCATTTAGTAGTTCAGGGCGAAACACTTTATTCTATTTCCAGGTTATACGGAGTGCCCGTGGATTCAATAAGAGTCTGGAACGGATTGGTGAACAATGAAATAAAGATGCACCAGAATCTTATTGTTGGGAAGGCGGGGGAAAAGCCTGATAATAAACAACCGCAAGTATTATTACACAAAGTACAGGCGGGTGAAACCATGTATAGTATATCCAAAAAATACGGGATAAAAATTGAGGATATTCAAAATTGGAATGGTAAAACCGATAATTCTGTATCTGTAAATGAAGAGTTGAAGATTTTTATCAGGTAATATTTAAGGCGATTATTCAGCAATTTCAAGCTTTTTTATTTATACATTTATCCTTAATTGTTATCTCTCAATTAATTGGATATACTAAAAGACCATATCCTCTTTAACACTCTTGATGCAGTAGGAGAAGGAATAGTACTCATAGATTCCGGATCCAACATTGTATTCATTAACTCCCGCGCAAAATCATTTGCGGGTGGAGAGATCCACGCGGGTCAGAAATTCAAAAATGTTTTTATCGTGTATGAAAGCATAAGGAATATTATTTCTGATTTTGAAATAGGATCCTGTAATGATCAGAAGCCATTGTACATCACTTTTGCCAACTGCCCGGATTTTTCATTAAAATACACTTTTACCTGTAAGATTATTGAAGCCGCCAGTTATAAGTATTGTATTACTATCAAGGAACGGGATGAGCAACTTGTAAGCAGCGAAAAGAAATATAAAGGCCTTTTCGAAAATGCCCTGGAAGGAATTTTCGTGCTGGGCAATGATGGGAAAATAATTGATGCAAATCCTGCGGCATGTCAGATATACAGGATGGACAAACAACAGCTGCTTCAGATGACTGTCAGGGATATTTTTCCACACAAGGAAGAGGCTGAAGCCTGGGAGATCTGGAAGAATTTTTTAGCTACAGGATATCTGGTGGGGTTTTACAAATTTGTGACAGACTCTGGCGAGAAAAGGTATATCGACTTTAAAGCAAAGACGAATTACCAGCCGGGCTTACATCTTGCTGTATTTAGTGATGTAACAGATAAAAGAGAAACGGAAAGAGCCTATAAAATTTCTGAAGCAAACCTTAAAGCTATTTTTAATAGCAGCAATCAGCTGATAATACTAATTGATAATGATTTCAGAATAGTTACAGCTAACACTAAAGCTCAGAAAAGCGCCAAAAAATACCTGGGACGGGATCTGATACCCGGAGAATCAATATTAGATTATGGTGATTTAAATTTACGAGAGCAGGCATTATCTGTTCTTGAAAGAGTTAAGAAAGGTGAGAATATTTCTTATGAGCATAATCCCAAGCATTTAACTGATAAATCACTTTGGTTAGAAGTTTTTTATATACCGGTACTGGATCAAAAAGGAAATGTAAGAGGAATTTGTATTAATACAGTTGATATTACTGCCAGAAAAATGGCCGAACTAAGTCTTCAGGAAAATGAAGCAAGATTCAGGTCCCTGGTTCAAAACTCTTCTGATATAATTTGTGTCCTGAACCAGGATGCCATAATAACCTATGTCAGCCCGTCCGTTGCAAGGATTTTAGGTTACAGTAACGAGCGATTGACCGGGAAAAATTACAGAGATTATATTCATAAAGATGAACTGATATTTTTCGATGAATTGCTGGCACAGGTCCGCGGAGGGGATAAAGGTAGTTATGCTATAGAGTATAGATTCCTTCATGCTGAAGGATACTATGTAAATGTTGAAACCAACTGCAATAATCTACTGGATGATCCTTATATAAAAGGTTTAGTTTTAAACACCAGGGATGTTACAGAAAGGAAATATCAAGAAGAGAATTTATTGCTGCTCGACCGAGCTATAGATTCCAGTAAGAATGGTATCATTATTACTGATCCGAATCAGCCTGATAATCCTATTATTTATACCAACAAAGCTTTTGAGCAAATAACAGGATATAATTACGCAGAAATCATAGGGAAAAACTGTCGCTTCCTTCAAAGGGATGATCGTCGACAGCCTGAAGTGGAAAAGCTGCGAAGAGCTATCAGAGATCAGAAAGAAGCAAGTGTTATTTTCAGAAATTACAGGAAAGATGGTAGTCTGTTTTGGAATGAGCTCCACGTTTCCCCTGTCTTCAACAGAAGCGGTACACTCACTAATTTTATTGGTGTTCTGAATGATATCACAGAAAGAAAGATTGCCGAAGAAACTCTTTTGAAAGTAACACATGGTATTTCTGGTGGAGATCCCTACCAGTTTTTTGATTCATTGTTAAAGTATCTGGCCATATCCCTTAATACTGAAATAGCCATAATTGGTGAAATTTCTAATACAGGAATAATTACTAAAGCATTTTTTAAAGATGGGATTTTGGAGGAGAATATTCATTTGTCTTTAATTAATTCTCCATTAAAGCATATTAAAGAAGGCAATGGTTTAATGATTCTGGAGCAGGTAAAAACAAAAGGATTTGAAGATAGCTTTTTTACTGATAATCAGATAGATTCATATGCAGGCGTTCCGCTTATTGATTCTTCCGGCAGGATCCTTGGAGTACTTGCTCTTATGTCCCGTTTCGAATTTTCAAATCTTCCATTAATTGAAACTCTGCTGAATATTTTCTCTGCAAAGGCATCGGCGGAGTTTGAGCGTGACAAACACGTGAATGCCCTAAAAACAAGTGAAGGTAAATTCAGAAATCTTGCAGAAAATTCTCCTGACATTATTTATATCATCAACCTCAGAGAAAGAAAAATCGAATACTTTAACAGAAAAGTAATTTTTGGATATTCGAGTCAGGATCTGGAAGAATCTGATGCATGGGTGGGAATTGTCCATCCTGATGATGTAGTAAGGGTAACCAATCACTGGAAGCGATTTTTGAAAAGTAGCGGCAATGCTCCTTCTTCGATTGAGTATAGACTAAAGACAAAGGCGGGAGAGTATGAGTGGGTAATTAACCGTCATAGCGTGATTGAAAGAAATACTGAAGCATTACCTTCCAAAGTACTTTTAAATATTACGGTAATAACTACAAGAAAAAAAGCAGAAGAAGCACTGAGAGAAAGCCAGGCAAGATTGTCAGGTCTAATAGAAAATACCAAAGACCTGATATGGTCAGTAGACAAAGATTTGAATATTACTACTATAAATTCTTCATTCAAGAATTTATGCAAGACAAATTTTAATAAAATGGTTTCTAATAATGATAATCTCGGAGAGATATTCCCATCTGAAATAATTAATGAATGGAAACCACTGCACGACCGGGCTTTAAAAGGTGAAAGGATTTTTATTGAATCGTCAGTTTTTCCTGATAAATTCTCATATGAGATATCATTTAATCCTATCTATTCAGAAGATGGTGAAATAACAGGAGTGAGTGTTTTTGCAAGAGATATAACTGAAAGAAAGCTGGCTGAAAATGATATTATCAGGACCAATTTCGAGCTGGATAGTTTTGTTTACCGTGCATCTCACGACTTAAGGGCGCCTTTGAGATCGGTATTGGGGCTGGTAAACCTTGTGAAATCTGAAGATGAGAAACTGCAACGTGAATATTACCTGGGACTTGTTGATAAAAGTATTAATAAGCTTGATACCTTCATTGCAGACCTGACAGACTTTTCACGGAACAGCAGACTGGAAATTAATGTAGAGAAAATTTCTTTCCATAATATTTTAAAAGATACAATAGAGAATCTTAAGTATATGGATCATGCTGAAGAACTGAAAATAAAATCCAACTTTCAGATTAGCGTACCATTTTATTCCGATTCAAGAAGAATATCGATTATTTTCCAAAATCTTTTATCCAATGCGATCAAATACCAGAATATTTACAAGGAGGATTCGCAGGTATTGGTCGAAGTAAGTACTAATCCTTTTAATGCTTTTATCAGGTTTTCTGACAATGGAAAAGGAATAAGAGAAGAATATCTCGATAAGATTTTTAATATGTTTTTCAGAGCTTCTCAGGAGTCTTATGGCTCAGGGCTAGGCCTTTATATTACTAAACAAGTAATCGAAAAACTGGGAGGATCTATTACAGTTCATTCAAAATTAGGTGAAGGTACTACATTCAATATCAGCCTGCCCAATTTGCAAAAATAGAATTAATAAGGTAAATTATAACATATTACCTTTAAATGCCTATTATAACCCTGAACCTTAGTAACGAGCCAAGGGAAGAAAACGGATTCCTGAGAAAATTTAACCTGTACAGGATAATACTCCTTCTCAGTATTTCTTTTTCCCTTTTGCTTAGATACATTTTCATGCAGGAAAATCCTGACACGGTTGACCCTTGGCATGTCAGGATGATATTTTCAGGTATATTGCTTTTGTTGTTTGGCCTCTCCTTCTTCAAAGCACTAAGTAACCGGATTATTCACCTTACCTATCTAACCTTTTTTTGTTACTCCATCTACGGATTGTTGCTTTTACATAAAAATAATTTTTCTATTGGTTATATACTTGAATTTATTCTTCTGGTAATGATCGTCTGCATCTCTTTTGATAGAAAAGTTTATGTTTATCTCTTTTTGTCTTCAGCCTTTGTACTCTATGTGATAGCCTTATATTCAGTCTGCGGTTTATCTGCAGATTTTGCAGTAAAAGCTTTTCTGATGGTAATTGTAAACGCTGCGATTATCTTGTTTTTTCTTTCCAAAATTGAAATGGAAAACAGGCTTGCGGTAAGGGAGGACCTTTTAAGAACCATTTATAATGAAGCACCTGATGCATTGCTTTTATGCGACCCTGCGTCCTCATTGGTGATGAGCTGCAATGAAAGGACTTTAAGTATATTCGGTCTAAAAGATGTAAATGAAATTGTAAATAAAAACCTTAACCATCTACTTAAATATCCCTATACTCCCGGGGCCTGGCAAAACCTGAAGAAGAAAGTTCAACAGAAAAAATTTCTGATTCAGGAAGCCGAATTTAAAACACCTGCAGGTAATTGCTTCTGGGGAAGCGAAGCTATTACAGAAATAATAGTGGAAGGAGATGTCTATTGGCTTATAAGAGTTACAGATATTACAGAAAAAGTAAGAGACAAGAAGCTTATAGAAGAGAGCAGAAAAATTTTACGGCAGGTTATTGATCTTGTACCTCACCAAATCTTCCTAAAAGATAATCAGGGAAGATTTTTAATTGTAAATAAAGCAGTATCTGACAAGTATAATACCACTACGGAAGAAATGGTGGGAAAACGTGATAGCGATTTCTCTGATAAAGAAGAAGCGGAGCAATTTATGAAAGCGGACAGGGAGGTAATTGAGTCTGGAGTTCAAAAATTTGTACCGGAAGAAGTACTTACAGATTTTAAAGGGAATAAACTGTATCTGCAGACTACCAAGATGCCCTTTTACTTTGATGAGGACAGAAAGCCCGGCTTGTTAGGTATAGCAATAGATATCACTACATTGAAGCTGGCTGAAAAAGCAATTCTTCAAAGTGAAGCCAAATTTAAAATGTTGATGGAACAGGCTTCTGACGGAATTTATCTTGCAGATGAAAATGGGCATATCATAGAAGCAAATCCAAGGGCTTGCGATATGTTTGGGTATTCTCAGGAAGAACTTTTGTCTAAAAATATAAAAGAACTATCCTGGTCAGGAATTAAAGATTCATCCTTGTTGTTTTTTCCATCTCCCAGTGATAAACAATCCTTTATTATTGAAAGGACTTTTATCAGAAAAGATGGTACACCATTTACCGTAGAGATGAGCGCCAGGTTGCTCGATGATGGCAAGCATCAGGCAATCATAAGGGATATAACTGAAAGAAAGAGGCTGGAAGCAGTATTAAAGGACAATGAAAGAAGGTTCAGAGCGCTGATTGAGAATTCTTCTGACATTATCCTGATTTTAACTGAAGACTTCAAGATTAACTTCGTAAGTTCTTCTGTGCGCAGACTTATTGGTCTTAAACCTGAAATGCTTATTGGTAAAAGGGTTTTTGAAATGGTGCATATGGAAGAGATTGATAAAGTCTCTAAGTTCCTTGCTGATCTGAAGTCTAAGCCGGGAATCAATCAGAGCCTGGAGGAAGTTAAGGTGTTAAAAGCCGGCGGCGGGGTAATTTTCCTTGAAATTGTCGCAGTTAATATGCTTGATGATCAGGTTATTAATGGGATTATTGTCAATTGTCATGATATCACAAAGCGTAAAATTACCGAAAATGAGCTGTTAAACACAAATTATGAACTGGACAGCTTTGTTTATAAAGCCTCTCATGACCTTAAGGCGCCATTACGTTCTGTAATGGGTTTAATTAAGCTGGCTAAATTGGAAAATAAAGACAGTACACAACACATGTACCTGGATATGATGAATAAGAGTGTCATCAGTCTTGATACGTTTATAAGGGATCTTACGCAGTTTTCAAGAAATAGCAGGGCGGAGTTAAATCCTCAACTGGTCAATTTTGAAGAGGTATTGGATGAGGTTTTTCATAACCTCAAGTTTATGGACCATGCCGATAAGATTACTGTTAAAAGAAATCTTATAATTAAGCAAAATTTTTATTCCGACATCCAACGTATTACTACGATTTTTAATAATTTAATTTCTAATGCCATCAAATATCATAGATTTGAAAATAATATTCCTTATATTGACATTCTAATTTCGGCAGATTATGATCAAGCCGTAATTGTGGTGGAGGATAACGGATCAGGAATTGATCCGGTGCATGTGGAGAGGGTTTTTGAGATGTTTTACAGAGCATCTGAAACTTCCTACGGATCAGGTTTAGGATTGTACATTGTTAAGAATGCAGTTGCTAAACTTGGTGGAAGAGTGGAATTGGAATCAATGCCGGGGCGAGGTTCAAAATTTGTAGTAACAATACCAAATCTCTTAAATGATATAAAAGTGGTAGAGGTAGAGAGAAAAATAAATTCTAACATTAATAACTAATAGATTTCAGAAGAAACGATTATTATTTTTAATTTTTGTAATAACTGGAGTTTCTTAAGATTTTTAATATATAAAATTACATTCTGATGAAAGAGTCGGCTATAGAGACTGTAATGCTAGTGGATGATAATGATACAGATAATTTTATCCATAAAAGGGTGATTGAGCTTACCGGTTTTGCAAAGAATATTATTGTTAAAAACTCAGGTAAATCGGCTTTGGAATTTTTGGGCAACAACAAAAACAATATTTCTGCACTTCCCGACATTATTTTCCTTGATATTAACATGCCTATCGTAGATGGCTTTGTTTTTTTATTTGAGTATGAAAATTTTCCGGAAGAGCTTAAGAAGAAATGTAAAATAGTGATCCTTTCAAGTTCAGACAGCAAGAGAGATATTGACAGAATTGTGGATAATGAATATGTAATCAATTTTATTACAAAGCCATTGTCAGAAGAAGCGCTTGAGGATTTGAAGAAGATTTTATAGAGAGACAGGGGGTAGATGCTGGATATTAGATATATTAGATAAAAAAAGTCCTGAATTAATTCAGGACTTTTTTATTTTGATCTTCAGTAAGGCTTATTTGCTAAGTTTTGCTTTCAGATTAGTATCAAGTGCAGACAGGAATTCCTCAGTATATAAGAAATGCTCTCCGTGTTTCACATTGCTTCCATGAACCGATACGGCAAGGTCCTTGGTCATCTTACCACTCTCTACCGTTTCTATGCATACTTTTTCAAGAGTTTCGCAGAAATTGATCAGTTCCTGATTGTTATCAAGTTTTCCTCTGAATGCAAGTCCTCTTGTCCATGCGAAAATAGAAGCAATCGGATTTGTAGAAGTAGGTTTTCCTTTCTGATGATCTCTGTAGTGTCTTGTAACTGTTCCGTGAGCAGCTTCAGCTTCCAGTACTTTTCCGTCAGGTGTAATAAGTACAGAAGTCATAAGGCCAAGAGAACCGAATCCCTGAGCTACTGTATCTGATTGTACGTCTCCATCATAGTTTTTGCATGCCCATACAAAGTTACCATTCATTTTAAGAGCAGAAGCCACCATGTCATCTATCAGTCTGTGCTCGTAAGTGATTCCTGCAGCTTCAAATTTAGCTTTGAATTCTTTCTGATATATTTCTTCGAAGATGTCTTTGAAACGGCCATCGTATTTTTTCAGGATGGTGTTTTTAGTGGACATGTAAAGAGGCCATTTTTTTGTAAGAGACATGTTGAAGCATGATCTTGCAAAACCTATGATGGACTCATCGGTGTTATACATAGTTAAAGCTACTCCATCTCCTTTGAAGTTATACACTTCGAAAGTCTGTGGGGTACCGCCACCTTCAGGAGTGAAGGTCATGGTAAGTTTTCCTTTACCTTTAATTACAGTATCTGTAGCTCTGTACTGATCACCGAAAGCGTGACGGCCGATGCAGATAGGTGCTGTCCAGTTAGGAACAAGTCTCGGAACATTTTTAGTTACGATTGGCTCACGAAATACAGTACCATCAAGAATATTTCTGATTGTTCCGTTTGGTGATTTCCACATTTGCTTTAGTTTGAATTCTTCCACACGAGCCTCATCCGGAGTGATCGTAGCGCATTTGATACCAACCTGGTATTTTTTGATAGCTTCTGCAGCATCTACTGTTACCTGATCATTGGTAGCATCTCTGTGTTCGATTCCCAAATCGTAGTATTTGATATCAACATCAAGGTAAGGAGTGATCAATTTGTCTTTTATAAATTTCCAGATGATTCTTGTCATCTCATCTCCATCCAGTTCCACTACCGGATTTGCAACTTTGATTTTTTTCATTTTAAGCAAAATTAGTGGTTATTAATAAGTTATAACGTATAAGGCTATTGTTAAAGCCATTTTAAACAAATACAAATATAGCAGGCAAAGGCAAAGTGGCAAGAGGAAAATTAAAATACTGGATATTAATTACTTAAATCAAAAGCATATAATAATTCATAGCAGATCCAATAATTGACAGCTGATTGTTCGGAACATATTTAAATAGTTTCGTCTGATAAATAAAGAAAAGATTATGAGATCCCATGGATGTATTAATCATATTCAAATATTTTATGCTAAGATTTCTTTTATTTTTTACTTTGTTTCCATTCTTAATTTCCGCTCAAAATAATATAAAAAATAATTTTTCCAGACCAGCAATGTTCAGAGTTTCTGTCAATGCACCACAGGTTATTTACAGTGCATTATTTAATAAAGGTGTGGAAATTTTTACTGAGACCCAGTTAAAAAATAACTGGTATTTGGAGGTATTTGGTGGATATAAGAGTGGTAAATCCAAAGATACATCATATACCGTATATAACAGTTTTATTTTTTATGATTATAATTACATAAGCAGATTTGATTTTGCACGTGGTATTTATTCAGGTCTAGGTATTCGTTATTATCCGGAATATGATATACCGAAATTTTTGAAAGGGTTTATTACTTTACATTTATTCTGGCGGCAGTTTAGTTATAAGGATAAAGTTATTACAAGTAAACATCAGTTTCTCAAAGAAAACGAATATATCAGTAAAAATTCAATGCGTGTAAATATAGCAGGAGCTAAGCTTATTTATGGTATTACTCTTTCAGCAGCTTTAACAAGCAGGTATTTTATTTTTTTTGAACCTTATACCGGTATAGGACTGAGATATAAATATGCCATTACTGATATTGATTACAGAAATTATTATAACCGATATAATCATACGGATAGAAACATAACAGAAAAAGAATCGGGTTGGTATCCTTCAGTACATGTAGGTTTTAAGACAGGAATTGAGATTAGGTAAATTAAATGAATCCGGAAATACGAAGCAGAATTATTCAGAAGTTAACAGGTGGTGGACAGGAATTGCTCCTTAATTTGGTGTTAAACCTGGATTGGGATTGTGAAGGCTGGTCCTTAAACAGGATGTTGGATTTAATCTAATAGTCAAAATTTAATGCCATTAAGTTATGACAAAAGTTAGTAGTTAAGCACTGAAATAACTTTAAGGTCAGATTGAGCGGAGTCGAAGCACTGTTAATAATATTTCGACTCCGCTCAATCTGACTGTTACCCAACCTGCATCCTTAACTTAAAGGCACAAATTCATAATTCAACATTGTTTTAATACCCAAAAATCTCCTCCAGACTCAACTGCTGTACTTTTCCATATTTCGACAGCTCTTCAAAATTAATTCTGTCTTTTGAGCCTACAATTACAATGGTTTTATTTCTGTTTTTGATTTTTTGTGAATGGAAAGATTTAATATCATTCAGGCTCATATCCTTTAGTTGATTATAGATGTCTTTACGAATATCGTAATCTATACCTAGTCTCCTTAATCTCTCATACTCCATTAATACTCCACTTTTGGTAATTCTTTGTGTATTGATGTTTTCCATTATTGCAGTTTTGGCGTTATGGTATGCAGCTTCTGATACAGGCATGTTGTTTAGCAAATCATTCATTCCATCCATAGCATCTTCGATCTTGTCTGCCTGCGTTCCAATATAGCTCATGATATAATTCGGGTCATCTTTCCTTGATGCTGTTTCATATCTTGATCTTACTGCATAAGCCAATGCTTTCGACTCTCTCATCTCCTGGAATACTACAGAGCCCATACTGCCTCCGAAATATTCATTAAAAAGGGTTACCTGAGGTGCTAATGACTTATCATAGGTAACACATTTTGTTACGAACATAATTTCAGCCTGTACCATATTATAATCGGCCCAGTAAACTTTGTTTTCGTTGGTCTCAAGATGGACAAATTTCTTTTTAGCAGGGGCTTTTTTAAGCTTGCCTTTAAGAGTATGTATTGTGCTTATTTTTTTGTCCAAACCTGATTTCTCAGCAGGTCCATAATACATTACCCGATGTTCTATATTCTTTAATCCTTTGATCAGGTCTGTCAGTTCGGAAGCTTTAAGGATTTTCAATTGCGATTCAGATAGAATATTGGTTGATGGAGATTCTTTTCCGAATTTAGCATAGCTGACTAATGCATTTCTTATAGCATCCTTATTAAGTTTATTATCCTTTCTGCTTTTAATAATTCTTTCTACAAGAATATCCAGAGCTTCCTGATCAGGTTTTACATTTGTAAGAATAGATTCTGCCAGAGAAACTGCCTTTTCAAAATTTTCATCCAATCCGGTTACATTAAAATAAATCGCATCAGTTGTGATAGAAAATGAATAAGAACAACCTATTTTGTAAAACTCTTTTTTAAGTTCCTCATTGGTTAGTTTATCTGTTCCTAAATAATTCATGTAGGATATTGCTACGCCATACATAGGGTCAGTGTCTGAACCGATTTCCCAGGTGTAATTAAGGCTGAAGATTCCATTTTCTGTATTCTTTTTATATAGTACAGGAAGCTTATTTTTTAGTACTCCTTTATCCAGATCTCTATTGAAATCCAAAAATACCGGCGTAAGAGGCGTGGTAGGCTTTGCCATCACCTGCTTATAAAATTCGGAGCTGTTGTCACGATTTACAGGTACAGCAGATATTTTAGGTTTAGGTACTTTTTGTACAGTTGAATCCACACCAGTTTCTTTGAACACCGCTACATAATTGTTGCTGAAGTATCTGTTGGCAAAGTCCACCAGTTCCTGTTTTGTTATTGCAGATAATTGATCTATTTCTTTTACTTCTTCTTCCCAGGGAGTGTGGCTTATAAAAGCATCAACAAATGCATCTGCTCTTGCTTTATTGCTTTCATAGCTTCTCATTTTGGAAATTTTGATATCATTAATTACAGCAGTTAAAAGCCAGTCATCAAAATGTCCTTTTTTAACAAGTTCCAATTGGCCAAGCAGTAAATCTTTCAGTTGTTCCAGTGTTTGACCTTGCTTGGGTTTTCCTCCCATTACAAGCATAGAATAATCATTGAAAGCCATATCATAGGCATAAGCGCCCATTACTTTTTGTTTTTGATTCAGATTAAGATCCATCAGGCCGGCTTGACCGTTTGTAAGTATTTGTCCTATTAATTTCAGGTATAAAGGATCCTTTTCTTTGCCTTCTTTTTTTCCCTGAAAGCGGAAGGCCATTGTAAGATTTTCTGCATCCGGACCGACAATTTTTACTTCCCTTGGCGAAGTGATATCAGTTTCAACAGGTGCATTATATTCAGGCACGTCCTGTTTTTTTAGTTTACCGAAATAGCGGTCAATTATCTGAATGGTTTTGTCAGGGTCAAAATCTCCGCTAAGGCAAATTGCCATATTGTTGGCGACATAATATTTGTTGAAATATTTTTTTATTTCTGTTATGCTCGGATTTTTCAGATGTTCAATAGTTCCGATGGTGGTTTGTGTTCCATACTGGTGATTGCGAAACAGGTTTTCCAGAAGGGCTTCCCATACTTTTCTTCTGTCAGTATCCATTCCCTTGTTTTTTTCTTCATATACCGCTTCTAATTCAGTATGAAAAAGACGAGGTACTACTTCTCCGAACCTTTCAGCTTCGATTTCTGCCCACTTTTCAATGCTGTTAGAAGGGATATCATTTACATAGACTGTTTGTTCAACAAAAGTATAGGCATTGGTGCCTGTAGCTCCCAGATTACTTAATAGTTTATCATATTCATTGGCAATGGCATAAGTAGCAGCTAGTAAAGAGATGCTATCAATTTGGGTATATAATTTTTGTCTCTCAAGCGGGTTTTTGGTTTTTCTGTAAACTTCATACAGTTGTTCGATCTTGTCCAGCTGAGGTTTTTCTTTTTCCCAGTTTGAGGTCCCGATTTTGGAAGTGCCTTTAAATAGTATATGTTCCAGATAATGTGCCAGGCCTGTTGCATCTGAAGGATCATTTTTGCTGCCTGCTCTTACTGCTACATATGTTTGTATTCTTGGAGCATCCTTATAAACTGTCATGTATACTTTTAACCCATTACTTAATGTATAGATCCTTGCATTAAGCGGGTCGTTAGTTACAGTTTCATAAGAGTACCCGTTGGACTGATGAGTTTCTGTTTTATACTGGCCAAATACCAGCAGAGGAAAAAACAGTAATAGGAAAAGTGATTTTTTCATTAGAAGAAGTTTAAAGTTCAAAGTTTAAAGTTCAAAGAGTTGAGACCGTAAACTTTTAAAAAGTTTATTTCAAAGATAAAAGTAAAGTTGGAATAATAAAGTTCAAAAACATAAAGGTTTAAGCATAAAGTGGAAAGCAGAAAGCCGAAAGCAGTATGGTGATGGAAACTCCAAATTTCAGGCCCCAAATAACAAACTCAAACTTTGAACTTTAAACTCTAAACTTTCAACTCTTTAAAAATTCGTTTCCAGTCCGAATCTCTTTTTGATGTCTTCCACTATTGGGTATTTTTCAGCCAGGTAGGTATATTTTTCGTTTGGGGTATATCTTAGTTTTACTTCTTCCTGGGCTTTTATTTCGGCGTCAATTGATAATGAAAAATTGCCTGTGGTTTTTCTTAAATACTCAAGAAGTGTATTTCTGAAATTGTCCAGTACATCCTTTTGGATGAGGTTGTCAAGCTTTAGCTTTATGGTGGTATTTTCAAGTTGAAATTCCCTGTCCAGCACAAAGAATTCGTTCATTTTCTTTTCGTTTTTCAATCTTTGTGCATAATCCAACCAGATGCGCTTTAGCTGTTCCGCAGTAACCGTTTTATCTGCGGTGCCCGGTACAGGGACATCAACATTCAGGTCCGGAGTTTTTTTTTCTTCGGCAGGTGCGGTATTTACCTGGTTCGTCAGATCTTTTAAGCTGGGAACTTTTATGGTAGATTTTACTGATGGAGTTGCAGTAGCTGTAGATGCCACAGGAGCAGAGGGCTCTTTTGCAGCTTCTGCTATTGAATCAGATTTTTTTTTTACGTCCTGCCCTGGTGAGAGGCTTTGCTTTGCTAAATCAATGGCGTTGTTAAGATATGCCATTTTCATCAGAGAAAGCTCGACCAGCAGACGCTGATTTTTACTGCCCTTATACTGCATGTCGCAGTGATTTGCAATGTTGAGGGCGCTCATCAGAAAGGAAATACTTGTTTTGTGGGCTTGTGCAGAATATTTCTGACGTACATCTTCAGCAACCTCAAGTAGCTTTAAAGTGGCTTCGTCTTTGCATACAAGGAGATTTCTGAAATGTTCAGCCAGGCCGACAATGAAATTATGACCATCAAAGCCTTGTCTTATGATCTCATCAAAAATCAACAGTACTCCCGGTAAATCCTGACCATAGAGAAGGTCTGTGATCTTAAAGTAATAATCGTAATCGAGAATATGAAGATTCTCTATGGTAAGTTTATATGTTACCGTATTGCTTGCTGAGAAGGTAACAATAAGGTCAAATATAGATAGCGCATCTCTGAGTGCACCATCTGCTTTTTGGGCTATGAGGTGCAATGCCTGAGGTTCTGCACTTATATTTTCTTTTTCAGCAATGCGTGCCAGGTGATCTGCAATATCTTTTACCGATATTCTGTTAAAGTCGAAAATCTGGCACCTTGATAAGATGGTTGGTATAATCTTATGTTTCTCTGTTGTTGCCAGAATGAAAATGGCGTATTTCGGAGGCTCTTCCAGAGTTTTCAAAAATGCATTAAATGCTGCATTTGACAACATGTGAACCTCATCTATGATATAGATTTTATATTTTCCGTACTGAGGAGGATAACGTACCTGATCTACAAGATTTCGGATATCGTCCACTGAGTTATTGGACGCTGCATCAAGTTCATGTACGTTAAAAGATGCATTGTTATTAAAGCTTTTGCAGGATTCACATTCGTTACACGCTTCAATGTCAGCAGTGATGTTTTCACAATTGATTGTTTTGGCAAGAATACGGGCATTGGTTGTTTTACCTACCCCTCTTGGTCCGCAAAAAAGAAAAGCCTGTGCCAGGTGGTTGTTCTTTATAGCATTTTTTAATGTAGTAGTAATGTGTGACTGTCCGACAACAGATTCAAAAGTTGTAGGACGGTATTTCCTGGCAGAGACAACGAAATTTTCCATCAACGCAATTTAGTAAAAATAATGGTTTTGCTCAGGAGAGAAAACAAAAAAAATGGAGGAAAAGTGCCTGTGAAACAGAAAAGATCAGGTGGAAAAATAAGTGGAAAAAGCGACCGAAATGTTAATAACATGTTAACAATCCAGTCGCGATTATTTATTGTTTACAGATTTGACTGGTAGTAAGCCATAAAATCAGCCAGTTTCTTTTCCGGATTCTCTTCAAAGATTCTTTCTTCTTCAATAGCTCCGTCCGGCGTTTGAATTACGACTTTACATTTTGGTTCTTTTTTTGCCAGTTCAAAAGTTCTTAATACCAAATCCCTTTTAGTAGGACTTCTCAATATTACTTTATTTGACAGATTTTCTTTGGCCTCCCAGCATGGTCCGGCCGGAACGATAGTATATGCTTTTGTCATAACAGGAAATGGATTTTTCTGTAAAACTTTAAGACCGGTAAAAGGTTTTAAAAATATCTGGCTTTTATTATAGTTGCTTTGAGAATCCTTATTTCTATATGTTTTAGTGTTTTATTTTTTCCTGGATACGGTCAGTATGATCTACTTAAGGCCGGACCGATGACCGGTTGTGCTGTGGATGGAAAAATAAATGTCTGGCTTCAAACCGCCTCCGCTAAGTCTGTTATGGTCTGTTACCGCAAAGAAGAGGATTCTTCATTTACCTGCATTTCTTCAGAAACCAGAAAGGAAAATCATTTCGTATGTAAGATTGCATTATCTGATCTCAGGCCTTCCTCTTCCTATGTTTATAATTTGTTTGTCAATGATTCCCTGGTTAATCCCGGCTATTATTACAGATTTGAGACATATGGAGGGAATAAATTAAAAAAGGAGCTGACCATTGCTTTAGGAAGTTGTACCTATGTATCCGGGGATGAAAAAAATATTCGGGAAGAGACGTTGATCTTTTCCTCTATTCAAAAGTTGAAGCCTGATGTGATGTTATGGATGGGTGATAATATTTATCTGGGCGAATCAGATTTAATTGATACTGTCAGAATTTATCAGAGATACGATCAGTACCGGGCATTTCATGCCTTAAAAGATTTTCAAATGCAGATGTCCAATCTGGCGGTATGGGACGATCATGATTATGCAGGAAATAACAGTGATTGCACCTTTGTAAATAAAAAGGCTTCTCTGAATGCCTTTAGAAATTATTGGCCTCAGGACGACCAAATGCGAGTTAGCTTAGGTGCCGTTGATATTTTTTTACTTGATAACAGATACTACAGGTCTCCCGCAAAGTTCAAAAATAATTTGAGACAAATCTTCGGCCGTCAGCAGATTGACATACTATTAGAAGAACTTGAAAAAAGTCAGGCAACATTTAAATTGATAGCTTCCGGAGGACAGATATTGTGTATAGGAAGGTATAATGAAAGCTATAATATATACAAAAAAGAAAAGGCATACCTGTTGAAAGAAATAGCATTAAGAAAAATTGAAGGTGTATTCTTTTTGTCCGGGGACAGGCATTTTACTGAACTTACTAAACTACAAAGGAAAAATGATTATCCGCTATATGATCTCACTGTATCTCCACTTACATCAGATCCTCAGAAACGAAAGTCTCCGAATAAACTCAGAGAGAAAGGTACTTTTGTAAATGAAAGGAATTTTGGTCTGCTGAGATTTTTTGAAAAAGAAAGTGAGGTTATAATGATTATTGAAATTTATAATGCAGCAGGGGAGATGAAGTGGAGCAGGGTGATGACAGGGGAGGATCTTAAGTAGGGTGGTATTCTGTAGGCAATTGGCAATTAGTCAGTGGTTGACAGTATGCATGGCGTATTAAATTAGAAGGATTTCATGAGGCGGTATAAGTTGGCCGTATCAAACTTTTAAACTTCTTTTATGAATTCTTTTTTGCTCAATTATTAAAACTATAAAGCTGAAAACAAAAGTTATTATAACATCAAGAGAAAATCTTGTTAAAGCTTTTGAAGCGAGGATATAATCCCCGGAAAGCAATGAAATAGGTATAAGTGTTGATGCGGGTATAAGTGCCAGTCCTATCATTACGCCTGAAGTAAAAACAGACCTTTTGGTTGCTAATAAAAGAGCTCCTGCTGTTCCGGCAATTGAAGAAGTTGCAAGAGAAATAAATGTTATTTCAGTCCAGAAGCTTATTAGACTTTTATTTATGTCATAGTAACTTTCGATGTTCGACAATGGATCAGTATTATTAAGTTTGAAAATCATACTTGTCATTCCTGCAGCTATCATGAGGGCAAGGTAACATTTAAAAGTATCAATTATTCCCCTTTGCCATATTTTGTTTCCAGTCACAAATCCTAAAGCTATTCTGGTAATGGGCATAAACCCGGGAGCTATTAACATTCCTGCAATTACAATATGTAGTGCATTCAGGTAGAGTCCTATAGTAGCAAGTATGCCTGAAAGTGCCATTATAGCTAGTGTGGTACTATTGGCATTGCTGTCTTTGCTAATGATAAATTCCATTTCTTCCCAAAGTGCTTCGCTGGTGTCATTTTGTACTTTGTAGTTGCTGACTATACAACCATCAGGTTCACTGGTAAAAACTGAAATGCCGGATTCCTCTCCAGGCTGAAATTGGTCTAATATCCGCATTAGAGGAAAAAGACTTCTGTTCATAACTGATATTTTGATGATATCTCCCTGAGGTTTATAAGAGGCATTTCTATATAGATTGATTTCTATTATACCCTCCATCTTTTCTATTTTATTGATAATTTCCGAAGTAACGGAGTCAGAGCAAGTAACAGATATTTGCCGGGGCATATGAACTTTTTCTTTACAACAGGAGGAAGGGAGTAATTGTTATTTTTTAATGTAGAAGTTATTGCAGATGACTTAATATTCACAAATCAATATACGGGAGAACCTAATAGTCAATAGCTCATTCTAATTCAGAGGTGAAACATTTTTTATAGTCAGGTGAAGCATAGGTGAAACAAAGTCTTCTGGGTCTGATATACGAAAGCTGGAAAGACAAAAAATGCGAAGAAAGAGTGTGAAATATGTTTCTTCGCACTGTTACTTCGCACAGAATTGTGGAGCTGCAGGGAGTCGAACCCTGGTCCAGAGAAGGAAATTATCGCGCCTTCTACATGCTTAGTTTGCTTTGATTGTCGGGAACAGCCAGGCAGCAAACAGCCGAACTATTCCTTAGTTGCTTAAATTTCATTACAGTGCCGCAACAACACCGCAACTAGATCTGTATTATGACACTCCGTATTCAAACCTTACAGAACGGAAGATTTGAGGAATGCTTGCCGGGACTCTCTTAGAGTCGCCTAAGCTTTTAAGACTTGGTCTTAATTAAGCAGCAAGGGCGTAGTTTTCTTCGCCAACTATTGTTCGGAACTATCTTTCAAGGCTCTCATCCCATGAGCCTGCATGCTTACACACGTAATCACTCAACCTGTCAAATCCGGTCAGCCCCATATTTTCAAAGAACTCTTAAAGCTGAAAGCGAATAACATTCAACATTTATCATTCAACATTCAACATTAAACTATGTTTGTCCTGCAAAGATAATACTTTAATTATAACTTTGCAGAATGGATAATGTGAATCGGTCTTTTGTTGTGTTCCGTGTAATAACAATTTTTGTACTGTTTTCGGTTCCTACAGTGTTGCCTGCGCAAATACTTAACATTGAAAGGTTTAGGTTTGAGAAAGATACTTCTAACTTCTGGACGGGAAATGTAACATTTGGCCTTTCCTCAAAAAAACAGAATAACACTGTTACGACCGTAAATGCTGCTACTAACCTGGTATATCTTTCTGAAAAGCACAGTTATTTAAATATCAATAATATCAGGTTTCTTTCCGTTTCTAATCAAAATGTGGTAAGCGAAGGTTATACCCACATCAGACTGAACTTATACAGAAGGAAGAAGATATCAGCGGAACCTTTTATTCAATTTCAGTATGACATCGGCAGGGGCTTGGAAAAAAGGGAGTTATATGGAATGAGCTTTCGCGCGAGAATTTTTGCATCTGAACCATTAACCGTTGCATTCAGCACAGGTGCAATGTATGAACATGAAGTATGGAAGGGTCGAGTGTTGAGATTTCCAATGGAAGGAAGTCCGGGAAGGGCGGAAACTCATTTTCTGAAATCTTCAAGTCATCTTACTTTGAGAAGCACCTTAGGAAAAAATGTTTCTTTGATAGGTATCACATATTATCAGGCGCCTTATGAAGATTTTTTTCGACCAAGAGTTATAACAGATATTTCATTGATGATTACTCTTAGCAGGTATTTTTCATTTTCCAATCAGTTTGTATCTACTTTCGATGCTGCACCTATTCTTGATGATAATAAATTTATATACACACTCAATACGAATCTTGTGGTGAAATTTTGAGAAAGTTTCTCCGCATCCCGCACTCCTCCCTCTTTCTTCGCACTCTTCACTTCTCTTATTTGTATTCTTTCTAAATTTCTATAAAAGTTATTTCCTGCTTGCATCATCCGAAACTTTTGTTTTATCTTTGTAGTATAAAATTAAAATATCCTATAGAAAGGAGCTTTTTATGATGGCGCAGAAATTATTTATACATATCAAGATCGGGAACAGCTAATCTTTAGCTGAAGAAAAGTAATTTCTGCCCGGTCTTATGATCGGGTTTTTTTATGCCTTTTTTGGTCTGCCGATCAATCAATTTTCATTTATAGAATTCTCAGGGTTGAAAAAAATCAGCCATGGGAAAACTATGCCTTTTTCACAATGAGATAAAGCTTGAAAAAACAAAGGTGATTCCTTAATGGGATTGCTGTGTCTATACAATTTTAAAATTATGGGAAATCTAAAAATAAAGGTCAAAGACCTTAAAAGAATAAATTATAACTCTGATAAATCAAGAAGTCTTGCAGTAACCATTCTTGCAAAAAACTTCAAGCATTTGTCGGCAGCAGAACAAATAGATCTGCTGGTAAATGTTAAGAGCAAGCCGATGGATTTTATCCACGATGAAGTCTTAGGTATGCTGGCAGCTGAGTTTGCTGAAAAGCCGGTGGCACTTAAGAAATCAGAAATTCCATTGAGGAGCAACAAAGCTGAAATGAATATTTTCGGAAGGAGACATATTATGAGCAACGCCTATCAGCAGATGCAAACCGCTATGAGTTTGCCTGTAGTAGAAAGGGGTGCTCTGATGCCTGATGCACATATGGGCTATGGTATTCCTATTGGTGGTGTATTAGCTACGAAGGATACAGTAATTCCTTATGCCGTTGGGGTAGACATTGGTTGCAGAATGAATCTTAGTATTTATGAAGTGGATCCCGGATTTCTGATCAGGAACAGTCATTTGCTGAAAACATCATTAAAAGAAAGGACATTCTTTGGTGGTGGTGCAACAAACCCAATGAAGAACGACCATGAAATATTGGACAGAAAAGAATTCTGTCAGACTGATTTGCTGAGAAGATATCATGATAAGGCAGTAAAGCAATTAGGTACATCAGGTTCCGGAAATCATTTTGTGGAGTTCGGAATAGTGAGTCTTCAGGAGGAATTCAGAGGTCTTGCCAAAGGAGAATATCTAGGATTATTGTCACATTCCGGATCCAGAGGTTTAGGTGCCGCTATTGCATCTTTTTATACTGATGTTGCTATTAAAAAATGTTTGTTACCACGTCAGGTAAGAAGTATGGCCTGGTTGTCTCTTGATTCCTCCGAAGGACAGGAGTATTGGTTATCCATGAATCTTGCCGGGGACTATGCAAAGGCATGTCATGATATAATTCATTTGAACCTGTCTAAGTATATCGGACTGAAACCTGTTTTGACTTTTGGGAATCATCACAATTTTGCCTGGAAGGAAACTCAGGAGAATGGAGAAGAATGGATAGTGCATCGCAAAGGTGCTACACCTGCTCAGGAGAATGTGCCGGGTATTATTCCCGGATCCATGACTGCTAAAGGTTACATTGTGAAAGGGAAAGGTAATCCTTCTTCTTTGTGCAGTGCTTCACATGGTGCCGGCAGAAGAATGAGCAGAGCAGATATCAGGGAGTCTGTATCCGGTAGCAGTATGAAGAAAATGCTTGCAGCTGCAGGAGTAAGTCTTATTGGTGGTGATACAGATGAAGCTCCGGTTGCATATAAAGACCTGGAAGAAGTGATGAAATCACAGGCTGAGTTGGTGGAGATAATAGGAAGCTTTCTTCCTAAGATTGTAAGAATGGATGGTAAAGTTTAATGTTTAAAATTTTAGAAAAATGCAAACGAGAATATTACAAATAACATCAGGTAGAGGACCTCAGGAATGCTGTTGGGTTGTCTCAAGAGTATTAAAGTTTCTTCTTGAAGAAGCAAGGAGTTTAGGACTCCATGCCCACGTAATTCATAGGGAAGAAGGGGAAGAAAACGGGACACTCCTTTCTGCTGTGGTGCAGGTTAAAGGAAATGATCTGAAAGGTTTTGTTCAAAGCTGGGTAGGAACAGTTCTGTGGATAGGCAAAAGTAAATATCGGAAAATGCATAAAAGAAGTAACTGGTTTGTGGGGGTAAATCTCCTGCAACCTGCTGCAACTGGTTTTACTGAATTCAATGTGCAGGATGTTCGCTATGAAGCATTTCGGTCCGGAGGTCCGGGAGGGCAGAATGTAAACAAAGTGAATTCTGCCGTACGGGCAATTCATATTCCGACTGGCATAAATGTGGTGGCAAAGGATACAAGGTCTCAGGTTCAGAATAAGAAACTGGCCTTTGACCGGTTGGCAGCACTGGTCAGATCAAATTTTATTAAACAACAGGAAGGTAAAATTTATGAAGGCTGGAAAAACCACGAATTGCTGGTAAGAGGTAATCCGGTAAGAGTGTTCACCGGAGATGACTTTAAAAAAATGAATGTAGAAAAGAAGTATAAGTCACGGAGGCTTTCCTTAAAACAGGAATTAAGAAAAGAAATCCGTGATGATTAAATGAAAATAATTATGATCACAATTGCTGAACAATATTATATTAAGGCCTTGAATCTATATCCTTATTCATTAGATGAATTTATGGAGCAGATTCATTATGCATTGAGCTATGATCCTGAACACGCAGGAGCCAACTTACTTATGGGCAAAATGTATATGGAACAATTTCAGAAATATTCCGAGGCGGAACCTTATTTCCAAAAGGCGCTTGCCGGAGAGCCTGATAATATGTTTGCCTGTGAAAGGCTAGCCGTTTTGTATATTTATCTTAGAGCCTTTGATAAAGCCGAAAGAGTAATCAGATATTGGTACACAGTACAAGGTGCCTGTCTGGCACAGGTGAGATATACTGAAGCCATGCTATGTGAATATCAAAGAGATTATGTGAGAGCAAAGTATCTCTTTGAGATGGCCATGATGGATACATACAACAACGATTACATGAGCTTCCTTGAAGCTGAAATAGATCGTGTTGAGAAAAAAATAGCCAAAGGCAGCAAATACAAATACCTTAATTGTTAAACCTATGAGGACAGAGTGCGGAGAAAGAGTGCGAAGTAACAGTGCGGTGAACCTATTTTCGCACTCTTTTCTCTTTCTCCTCACTCTTTCTCTTACTTCGCACTGTTACTCTATTTTAGCTGTTAATCATGGTTTATAATGAATCTTTCGTTAAATTGCCTTCCCTTATTTCAAAAATGTACCCGTTTACTAAATATCACTATGAAAATTTTATCACTTTTATCAATTATTTTATTTTCAATTAATGCCTCGATTGCCGGTGGGGTTAATGCTTCAGATGATGATTACAGAAAAACATTTTTAAGGATTTCTGGGGGGTATGGATTTCGTACTGGTATAGGCACCAATTATCAGGTTCATCATAATGAAGATGGTACCAGGACTTATACACCATTGGCAGGATCATATGGGAAAGGATTTAACCTTGCTGTTGCAGGTGTTCATATGTTTAGTGATAATGTAGGATTGGAGCTTGGGTTCTCTTATTTATCCGGAGGTAGAACAGAAATAAATCATTTTTTTATAGATAGGCAATATAATGTTTACATTAATCAAAGAAGGTTAATTAAAGCTAATATTTTAAGGGTTAGTCCTGCAATTTTTGTATGCTCGGGTATGAATAAAGATGTAAATGTATATGCAAAATTTGGTCTGGTTTACGGATGGGCTACTGCAACCTGGGATTTATACGAGGATTATACATGGTTCAATGGTGCAAAAGGAAAAGGGGAATATCAATGGAAAATTACCGGAGGACAAGGCTTAGGTTATACATCCTCTTTAGGGATTATATTTAATACTCCTGAACCTTCATTAAAGTTTTTTGCCGAGATTAACTATATAGGTCAGGGAGTAACCTTTAAAAAAGGGACCCGGACTAAGTCCAAAATTAACGGACAAAGCAATCTGAATAATTTAAGTACACAATACAAAGAGTTTGTTTATGCCGATAATGAAACAGTCGATCCCTGCACAGATCGAAATCCTAATCAGGACCCCAATCAGCCTAGCAGATATGCAAAATTTAAATCCAACTTTGACAGCATAGGCTTGAATATTGGCATTGTTGTGAAAATCGGGAAGCATGTAAAGTGGATAGAGTAAAATTATTTTTATAAATGAAGTATATAATCATGCGGCGCTTATCTGTTTGTGTTTTTTCATTACTTTTTGCCTGTTCTGATCCATCACCTGATTCCAAGGACAAAAAGGTAAATGATGTTGTTCATTTTGAAGAAGAAGTTAAAAACCCTGCTCAAAAGGTAGGAAGTGAGTTTGATATACCTGAGTTAAATGTATTAGCCTCTCCGGATGTTGCAATTAAAATGGATCTTCCCGAATTTCATTCATTAGTAGCATATGATGTGTCCCCGGCAGGAGATAATATAACATACATTACATCAGATAAGGAAGGAAAGTGTAAAGTTAAAGTCTGGTCAATGAGTAAAAACCAGAGTCAGGATATTTTTGATGTTCCTGATAATTTTAAACCGGCTGAACTAATTCACCACCCCAATGCCACTTCGTTTTTTATATTAGGACAAACAGGTTCTGGTTATGAAATATATCAACTAACACTAAAGGATAAAAAGTTTAATTCAATCTATCAATCAAAAGAGAAGATTTCTGATTTATTATTTTGTCCAAGGCCATTTATAACAGGGTACGACAGCAAGGAAAGAGCAGGTTTTTATTCTTACCGCTTATTTTTTGCTCATGAATATGCTCCGAAAAATTTCCGGATTGTGTCGGTGACAGAAACAGGAAAAAGATTTTATCAGGTAGTTGGTCCTGATAAAAGCAGGACACATTCTGAAGAAGAAGAATCTCCAAGTATGCTGGTGGCGGAATGGGCTGTGCCGGTTGCATTTCATCCTGCAGGGCATGGTATGATCTGGAAGGACCAAAAGAATAAGCTGAAAATTTCTTATTACCGAACATGGTGGGAAGGAGAATCACAACCGTTATCTGTTAAATTTTCCGGTAACACAAAGTTAAGCCCATTGCCTAATGGCCTGGGGTTTCTCGAATGGAATGAAGGGAAAGCCGGAATAAATATTTTAATTAGTCAAAATAAAAATGCACAAAGCCAGCTTCAGGATTACAAATTTTTTAAAACTCCTGTGATTGCCCCTGATGGAAAAGGAGTCATTGCGACTGTAAAAGATGGAACAGTAGTATCGCTAAATTACCTTCCTGTAAAAATTCCGCTTCATGATGTGGTAAATGCATGGATGTTTGTTACAAAACCACATGAGATGGAACTGTTCAGTAAATATGACGGACTTTTTCGACCTGAAGAAGGCGATCAGTTATATAAGCTGTACGAAACGGAAAATTATTATTGCGGTTCTTATGATCGCTCTACACCTACCAGACCATATATGGTTACAACTGATGTGTTTTGGGAAATTTATTCTGCCGCATATCAGGGTATTTTTTTATTGAAAGAGAAAGATCAGGCTATTCCTTCCTTTTATAGGTTTACTGATGAAGCTTATAAGTACTATAATAAGCATAATCCGGGTCATACCTGGACTAAAGTATTTAAGACCATAAATGATTTAAAAGCAGGGAACCAGGCAAATGGTGAGGTCAGGAAAATTTTACAATGGAAAGATGATGAATCTGATATACTTGGAGAGAAATATAAATTTAGTCAACTACAACCCAGAGGACATTATAATTCTTCCGAGGAAATGAAGAATTATTTTATGGCTTTTAAATATTTTACGACATGTCTTAAGGATGATACTGTGAAATTATACGAGCTGAATAAACTTCCTAAGGATGTTCAGAAGTATGCAGTTGACTGGATCGACAGTTATTCCAAAATGATTTCACCCTCAAGATCAAACCTTCTTTGGTCAGAATCTAGAAATAATATTCCTGCTTATGTTAATTATTCGAACAGGAATCCTGTTATTTTTCCACTCTCCTGGGGTTTTGACAATGAGGTAATTTATAGTACTGTGTATCATGATGCATTTCCTCCTGAAAAACAAATCACAGGACCTTATGGTCCCAGATTACTTCCATCAGGTTTGGATCTTGCTGCTTCACTTGGAAATGGATTTGCATCTACATTGTTGGAAGATGATTATAAAAGATATCCTAACCTGCGCAGGGTAATTGAAAATTTGAGAGTAAATTTTAAAAGCAATGCATCCGGTAAGTCAGATAATATTTATAATACCTGGATCAATGCATTGGCAGTACAATGGATTGATACTGTTTTACCTGGAGGTAAATATCAAAACAACTTACTGTGGAACACAAAAAGGTTGCAGACCGGATTGGCCAGCTGGGCTACATTGAGACATGCGACTATTCTTGTAAATGAAACAGGTGTGGCAGAATGCGGTGAAGGAGGTTATGAAGAAATATTATTAAGAGCTCCCAGAGGTTATGTAGAGCCGGATCCGTATACATTTGATGCTATCGCGGTATTATTTGAAACCACCGTTAAAATGCTTTCAGAAGATCTTGATAATGCAGGTAATAAAAGCAGTCTTTACAATGGAATCCTGGAAAGATTGAAAGAGGCGGCAGAAAAAGCAAGGTACTTTAAAAGGATAGCTGAAAAAGAGAAGCGTGGAGAAGCATTGACAGGAAAGGAGTATGAAGATATCCTGTATATTGCCAGAGTTGCGGAACATTTATTTCTTGTCTTTAACAGCGCAAATACCAGGGAGCATGGTATAGCAGATCCTGATCCGATTGCTAAAATAGCCGATGTCGCCTCAGATGGGGGATCCACTAATCTGTTTGTAGCCGTTGGAAACAGTATGGAGTGGGATTATATCGTTCCATTTTTCGGAAGAAAACAAATTGTGAAAGGTCCCGTGTATTCTTATTATGAATTTCCATTTAAAGGAAATTTGACTGACGAGGAATGGAGAAAAAATGTATCATCACAGGAATTTTTACCATGGTTAAAACCTTTTATTACGAGAGAACAAAATTCATATCCTGCAAAGGTTGCCTATTAATTTTTTCTTTTCTTTTATGTTTTGCCTGCAAGGAAAAAGAACCTGAGATAAAATTACTTTTTACAGGAGATATCCTGTTGTCCAGAAATGTAGAGGTTGAGATAGAACGTGGTCAGAAGGATCCTTGGGAAGATTTAACTGAATTATTCAAGTCTGCGGATCTTGTAGTAGGTAATCTGGAAGGGGCTGTAGGTGAAAGAAGTCAGGACGATTCTTTGTCGAATCTTATTTTTGACATCAAGGAGAAACATTTACCCTTGCTTCCAAATGCCGGTTTTCATGTAATGACCATCGAAAATAACCATTCTTCCGATGTTGCAAAAGACGGGAAATCAAAAACAGCAGACGCACTGCTTAAAAATAATATCATTCCGGTAAGCTACGAAAGCTCCCCACATTTTATTAATGTAAAAGGAAAGGTAATTGCATTGGTTGCTATAAACCTTGTAAAGGATAAATACGGACAAAGGCAGGAAATTCCCTCCGTTGAACTGAAACAAAAATTAAGATTTGCTTCAGGAACAGCTAATGTAACCATAGTATGCGTGCATTGGGGTGTGGAACTTGCAGAGTGGACTGTAGATGCTCAAAAACAAGCAGCAGCATGGCTGGTGAAAAATGGTGCTGATATTATCATAGGGCATCATCCTCACGTAATTCAAAAACCGGAAATGGTGGAAGGTAAACCTATATTTTTCTCTTTGGGAAACCATCTGTTTGACCAGAAGTATCCGTCCACCAAAACAGGTTTGATTGCAGATTGTAGAATTGCTAATGGAAAAGTTGAATTTAAAGGGATAGTAACTAAAACAAAAGATAAATCTTTCTACTCTAAGATTGATGGTGAGGAAAGCTTGAATTTGAACCCTGTAAAACTTCATACTCAGATGAATCTTAAAGGTTATGACATTCTTCCGGTTTCTACCAATGATGGTGAAATTATATTACATGGTTATAAATCAGGAAAAAAGGTTTGGGCTTCAGAACCTTTACCCGTTGTTAGTTTAGAGAAGGTTAATAATGTTAGTGATACATACTTGTTCTGCCTTCAAAACAGATATTCTTCACTTGACAAAGAGCAAGCATTACGACCTTATGTATATGATATTGATGATAAAGGTTTGATTGCAAAATGGAGAGGGTCTTCCCTTGCCTGGCCGATAATTGATGCGACAGCGATTAAGTCTGACTCCTTTAAGATTTGTGTATTGCATAGGGGAGATTCATATCTTCAGTTGAATAAAAACGAAAAAACAACACGATTAGCCAAATACAAATGGAATGGCTTCGGCTTTTCTATCCTTAAGAGTGAATTTTGTGAACCATGTTTTGAACATTAATATTTTGTTTCAATACCTGTTTTCTCCCGCTTACTAAATATATCCTGCCGTTTACTCAATAAGCGTTTTATCTGAATTTTATCCGGTTAGTTTTGTCGTCATGTAAACTATGCATGCCGGCTATACGCATATTTTATTATCAATTTTTGTGTAATTCAACCTTTAAAAACATGATAAAATTCAGACATATATTAATAGGTTCACTACTTACTGCACAAGCAGCATTTGCAGAAACCATTTATGTGACCAATGTCAATGACAGTGGTGCAGGATCATTAAGACAGGCAATTAACAGCGCCAATGCTGATCCGACTTCTACTACAATATTATTTAATATTCCCGGTACTTCTGGTGCTGAAAGGATAATTAATGTACCTACAGCTTTACCGGCATTTACGTCTCCTGTAGAAATCAGAAACGCAGGTACTCAAACGGGCAGGACAGTATTAAAAGCGCCTATCATCAATGGGCCTGGTGCTGCTACCACAGGTATGACCTTCAATACCAATTCAGCTAATTCTAAAGTAGAAAATATTACTTTCAGAGATTTTGTATTTAGCATTGTTCTAAATACATCTTCGGTTAGTGTTCTGAATAACAGATTTGAAAACAATCAGGGTGGTATCGATGTGCGTGTCAATAACGGAGGTAACACAATTAAAGGAAATTCATTTACTACAAATCATCCCGGAGCATATGCGATATCAGGAATAGGTGGAGGAAACACCATTCAGGGTAACGGATTTACTAAGGAAGGAATTAATCTAGGGGCAGGAGGAAATACCATAGGAGGTACAGGCCACGCTGATCCAAATACTTTTACGAATATTTCAGGAGATGCCATTGTGATTTCTAACGGAAGCGGTTCAATTATCAGAAGAAATACTATCAGTGGTGCTTCAGGTGCAGGTATCAACCTCAGTGGTACTGATATGACCATTGAGCATAATAACATTTCACAGGTTACAGGCTGGGATATTATTGTTTCAGGAAATCACTCTAATAAAATCAACTTCAATCAGGTGATGGGAGATAACGGAGTATTCAATGGTATTCTTGTTCAGGATGGACTTTCTTATACTTTGAACAACAACTGGGTGACGGGTGGAAGTATCGAACTTCGTTCAATGGGGGGATCTTCATGGTATGGTCAGTTGAGAGTTACTAACAATACAATTGTAAATGATCCTAACGGATTCAGCGGACATGGAGCATTGCATCTTGAAAATACTACCAGCGCTCAGATATTAAATAATACAATTCATAACAATGCCGGCAATGGAATTTTCCTTTATCTGTCAAATAACAACAGTATTATTGCAAACACCATTTATGAAAATTTCAGAACAGGTGTAAACGCAAATTCCACAACAGGTAACAAGATCAGCAGAAATATTATTCAAAACAATCATGCTGATGTAAATGGCGGCAGAACAGGCATCTCTGCATCTGCCAAATCTGCTCCAGTGATAAGCTCTGTAAAGAGAGTAGGTAATAATTTTGTTATTTCAGGAACAGGTACAGCAGCAAATGACAGTTTAGAATTTTTTGCAAGCGACAGACAAAGCAGAAACAGCACTTTGGTTCAAAATGCTAACCAGTATGTAGCAAGTGTAAGAACATCCGGTTCTTCATGGTCCGCCGCTATACCTGTTGGAACTTTAACCGGTGAAGTATATTTCATTGCTACTGCTACTAATACATCTAACACTACCTCATCATTTTCAAGAGCAGTTGGTGCTGAAATCAACGGGCCGACAGCTGCAACAACAAATCATACATCATATTATTACGCAGAGTTTATTCCGGGAGTAAGCTATTCATGGTGGACAAGTCTTCCTATCTATAGCCAGACAGTTTCAGGAAACAGTGTAGCATTTAATTTCATGCAGCCTGGATCAGGTACAGTAAGTGTGGGATATACAGATCCTGCTACAGGACAATGGAAGCAATATAATCTTGCTGTTACAGTATATGGACCTGCAAGAATGGGAGAAGTAAGTGCAGATCAGATGGTATTGCCATCGCCGAATCCTTTCACTACTACAACTAGTCTTACACTTGACGGATCAAAGGGAGAAGGGGTAAGTGTCGCAGTTTATAATTCATTAGGAACAGAAGAGTTAAACTTTGCAGGAAATCATGGAGAGACAGTTGAGTTTGGTGCAGAGTTAATACCAGGAGTATATACAGTAAAAATGGTTTCAGGGGGAGAAATTAAAACAGCCAGGATTGTAAAGCAGGACTAGGAACTGAAGTTTGCGTGTTTAATTTTTGGTTACCATTTTTTAAGGCTGCTTATGTGAGGCAGCCTTTTTTATTCTTAAAAAAAATAGAATATGTAAGGCCTTATGATTCAAACGTTAAAACAAATTAGAGTAAATATTTTGTGATTTTTCGACATTTTGATACTTTTACAGCCCGTTAAAAAGCTGCCCAGGTGGCGGAATTGGTAGACGCGCTGGTCTCAAACACCAGTGTCTTCACGGACATGCCGGTTCGACTCCGGCCCTGGGTACTAAACTCTCTGAATCCTTTGTAAATTAAAAACTTGCAAAGGATTTGTTTTTTAAGGTGCTTTTCTCCAAACCAACTCCAATATCTCCTTTTAATAATATCCAGTATTAATTATTCAACTACCAGTATTCCTAATTCGCTTTCTGATGATATCATCCTTATGAACTGGCTTAACCATATAATTTATTACATTTTTATACTCTGCTGATTTTTCTATATCCTCTGTAGCATTAGAAGAAGTAACTATTATAATTTTTACTTTCCAATGGATAGGAAGCTGATTAAATATATCCAAAAATTCATACCCATTCATATGTGGCATGTTTAGATCCAAGTAAATCTTTTCTGGAATCTCATCCTCCATTTTTAGGGTGTAATCGGAAAATAACAATGCACCATTTTCGGTAAATAGGAATGCACCAATTTCGGCAACAAGAATGCACCAGGTGAGCAAATATATTTGATTAATTTTCCTGATCAAGGAAAGTCTT
>JBKBUF010000034.1:0-40804 GCA_046290815.1 Cytophagaceae bacterium
AGCTTGCTCAAACAAGCCCTCAAATTCCTTTAATTTTTCGTCTTTGTTGTTTTTGGTGTTCATAAAAGTATAATTTAACATTTTTTTACTTTTATGACACAGTTTATTTTACAGCCTCCCTGAGGCTTGAATCATATACGAAGACTTCCAGGTTTACCATTGCCAGCTTACTCGTTCTATTTGTAGTCGCCCTGGCAGGAATAATCTATCTTATCACCAGTTAACCCCGGTTCAAAATTCCAATAAAACATTTTTTAAAAGCAAAATATCGGTTCCTTAACTTTTAATATTTCCTCCCGTAAAACCATTTAACATTTAATAATTGAAAGTTTGGGTTTGTTTAACTAAGTAATCTGATGGGATTTCCAGATTGAAAATTTATCCGGAAGAAAATTCAGGATGGTTTTAAAGTGATATTTAAAAATGGCAAAATCCTGTTATTTTTAAAATTTTCGCCTCCGGAACCTGAATTAAGAAGGGATTTATAACACCTTAAATCATATTAATTCATGCTAATTTCCCTAAAAACTAGTCATTTAGCGATTACCTCTACATTTCCCCCGGAATAAACTCAAAATCCTTTAATCTCTAAAAGATAAATCTGATTGCTTATGAAAAAATTATACTCAACTGGTATTTTTTCCAAATTGCTGATACTACTAAGTATTTCCGGTTTGTCGGTCTTTGCGCAATCACCATATTCCTTAACTCCGGACTGGTATTTCGGGGTGGGTGGTAGACTAACATTCCCTAATGGAAACTTTGCTACTTCTGGTGCTCCGGCTGTCGGAAGCAAGGGAACGAATACTTCAGCATCACCTGAAACGTCGACCAGCATAAGCCATCCCGATGGAAGCGTGGCTATTTACACCAATACAATGCAAGTATATAACGGTAATCCTGCAGCTACAGCCTGGACAGACTTTATCAGAAACCTGAATGCAACTGGAGATAATACTTGCGGTGGGTCAGCAACAGGGGGTGGAATAGCTTTCCCTGATCCGGCGGCGGCCAATGCCTATTATCTGGTGATTGCTAACGATCTTACCTCAGGAGCTTGCGCGAACAGAGGTTCACATAGATACAGGTTTACCGGTGCAGGAACAGCCACAGGTTACAATGCAGGTCCTACTTTAATGGCCGACAATGCATTTGCAGCTGAAGCAATAACAGCAGGTTCAGATGGAAACGGAGGCTATTACTTGGTGCTTCATGATAAAGGAAGCGCTAATGTGTTTCGAGTTTGGCGTTTTACCTCTGGTGGAATCACTGGCCCAACTGATTATGACAAACCTGATTTCTTTTCTAATGCAGATTTTCAAAGTTATTTAAAAATCAGCCCCTGTCAGGATAAAATTGCTTTTGCCGGCGGCAATGCGTTAGTAGTTTACGAATTTGACCGAACTACAGGTGCTGTTGGAAATGAACTAAGAAGGGTTGCAGGAATAGGACAAGGTGTAGGATTGGAATTTTCTCCCGACGGATCTCGTGTTTTTTATTCTGGACAGGGAACCACAGTTAATTATGTAAACATTGCAACAGGAGCAACCGGTTCTGTAGCAGGATCTGCATCATGGACTATGCAATTAGGACCTGATGGAAAAATCTATACTTCCGGTACTCAGGGAAGCACTGTCATAGGAGTAATAACTGACCCCAATGGTACACCATCATATAGTACACTTGCAATGGCGGGCGGTACCAATATGTTTAGAGGAATAAGCAACATTGCCTGGTTAAGTCCAAGAACTCCTGCTATCAACAATTCAGGATCCTGTAATCTCAGCTTTAACTTTGACTTCAATACCTATTTCGGCTCAGCAGTAGCAGTAAATGCTGCAACCATTGAATGGAACTTTGGAACAGGTCTTGGTTGGCAATCAGGCCTGGGCGCAACACCTACTTTTGATTATACTTCTGCAGGAACAGGAACGTATACAGTACAGGTAAGATATAGAGATAGCTATTGTAATCATTTATGGACGGCAAGCAAAAGTGTATCACCAGTATGTACAGCGCCTGTTACTCTTGTTGCATTTGATGGTTACAGAAGCGGTTCTAAAAATATTCTGCACTGGAGCACAGCATCTGAAATCAACAACAGCCACTTTATCATCCAAAGATCTTCTGATGGAGAAAATTTTGAAACTATAGGAAAGGTTGATGGAAATGGAAATTCTAATATTGTAAGACATTATGCCTTCACCGATTATCAAACAGGCAATGAAAATTATTATTACAGACTTGTACAATTTGACTTCGATGGAAAAAATGAAACAAGCAAAGTAATCAGTATTTCCTCAGGATCTTCCGCTATTTCTGTTCAACCGAATCCTTCTGCAGGAGAATTCCATCTGGCTGCTTATAAGGCAGGACAAATTAAGGTAACGGACATATTGGGAAGAGTATTGATGGAGAAATATCTCACAGATGAGTTAAATGTTATGTCTTTCGGTTCTGAATTAACTAAGGGAACATACCTTTTGATTTTTGCAGACAACGAACAAACACACACCATACTAATTGTAAAAGAGTAGCCCTCGGGACTGTCTATAAAAATTATTTTGAGCATTGCTAAGAGAAAGTTTTGTAGACAGTCTTTTCATTTTCCGATTTTTCATATTAATATTTTTGGATCATTGTAAGTTTTTCATTCTTACAATCAATATTTTTTTTTCTTTTATTATTTTCCTGCCTTGAAAATTCAACCTAAACCATTATCAGCTATGAGGTGCCCAATTATTACCCTTTTCATAATTTTCACTCTGATATTTCAAAGCTATTCTGCCAATCTTCCTTCCGGGTTTATTGAGCAAATCTTAGCAGACAAAATCGATCCGGTCGACCTCACAGTTTTGCCTGATGGCAGAATAATAATTGTAGAAAAAAACGGAAGGGCACTCCTTTATAAAAACGGGCAGTTACAATCCGATCCCTTTCTTGAAGTAAATGCGGACAACTACAATGAAAGAGGATTTCAGACAATAGTACTCGATCCGCATTTTGAGCACAACAATTACATTTACCTTTATTATACCAAGCCGGGAGGATATAATGTGGTGTCCAGATTTACTGTAAGCGGCGACTATGCTTTGCCCGGGAGTGAAAATATAATTTTGGAAATGGACCCTATGCCCGGAAGTATTCACAATGGCGGAGCAATGGTGTTTGACAATGATGGCAAACTAATTATAGCCACAGGTGATGGTGGCCAGGGTTCAAACGCACAAAGCACCAATAATCTGTTAGGTAAAATATTAAGAATAAATACTGATGGTAGTATCCCTCAGGACAATCCTTTCTACAATACTTATACAGGTAAAAACAGAGCCATTTATGCATTAGGATTCAGGAATCCATTTTCTATGGATATTGTCAAGGAAACAGGAGACATTTTAATCAATGATGTAGGACACATATCTTTCGAAGAAGTGAACAGATTGGTGAAGGGAGGCAACTATGGCTGGCCTACAATTGAAGGAGTAAGAACTACACAAACTGCACCTGCAAATTATCAGGATCCTATTCACGCTTACGGAAGAGAAGGCTGGACCAGATGTGCTATAGTGGGAGGATGTGTTTATCAACCTGAATTAAAATCTTTTCCTCCGCAGTACTGGGGTAATTATTTTTTTGCCGATTACTGTAATGGAACAATGTACTATCTGAACCCGGTTAACGGTGCCGTAATTGGTTCATTTGTAAGTGGTCTTGACAGGCTGGTAGCAATAAAATCACTTTCAGATGGAAGCATGCTGTATCTGCAGCGATCAGGAATCCGCGATGGTTCCATAGGGGATAATACCTCCACAGCAAATGGTGCTCTATGGAAAATTTCCTATACCGGACAAGGAACCCCATTCATTTCAAAACATCCATCCAACGTTCTTGCAGCAACAGGAGAAACTGTTTCTTTTTCTGTAGTTGCTTCAGGTAATACACCGCTCACTTACTCATGGAAAGTCAATGGTGAAGTTGTACAATCGGGACCTTCGAATGTTCTTACACTCCAGAATATTCCAGCTTCACTTAATGGTGCTTCAATCGTTTGCACTGTTTCTAACACTCTCGGCTCTGCATCCACCAGTCCTGCAATACTCACTGTAGTGAACAGTGAACGTCCGGTGCCTGTAATACATTCTCCATCTTCCGGCACATTATATAAGGGAGGTGATATATTAACCATATCCGGTAGTGCTCAAAGTGCCGGAGGAACAGTTATAACGGATGACAAACTATTTTGGAAGATTGATTTTCATCACGATGACCATACACATCCTGCTCTTTCAAATCATATAGGATCTTCCGGGTCGTACAACATTCCAAGAGTTGGAGAAACATCGGATAATGTATGGTACAGAATTTATCTTACTGCTACAGATGAAAACGGACTAAGCGGCACAACTTTCAGAGATGTATACCCTGTGAAATCTAACATCAGGGTTTCATCCTTAAACGGAAATCAGGAGTTAAGACTTGAAGGAAAAAGATTCTATGGCGATACGACTTTTACATCTGTTGTCGGACTGCTTCGCTCAGTCAAAGCACCGGAAATACAAATCCTCGGAGATTCAGTAAACACTTTTCATTCCTGGGGAAACGGTAGCACCAATTCGGTTCTTGACTTTTTTGTTCCGCAAAATGATACTGTTATTACAGCACGTTTCACATCTACGCCCCTTGCAAAAGGAAACGGTCTGAACAGGTACTTCTACAGTACACTTACAAGGTTTAATAACAACAATCATAACGTAAGCAGCATCGGCAATGTAGATTTTAACTGGGGTAACGGATCTCCGTCGGGCATTCCTGCGGACAATTTCTGGGGAAGGTTTGAAGGATTTGTAGAACCGATACATTCCGCAGAATATACTTTTTATACATTAAGTGACGATGGGGTTAACCTATGGGTGAACAACCAGCAATTGATAAATGACTGGACAGATCATGCAGCAAGAGAATTTTCAGGAAAAATTTACCTTGAAGCCGGCAGAAGATATCCTATTAAACTGGAATATTATGAAAAAACAGGAGGCGCACTTGTTCATCTGTTTTGGAGTGCGATCAATCTTCCAAAAGAGATAATTCCGGCAAGGCAGCTGTTTGTAAAGAACAGCCATGGATTAAATTTTGAAGTAATCCCGGCAAAAACCTATGGAGATGCGCCATTTACAATAAAAGTTTCTTCTTTGTCCGGCTTGCCGATTCAGATTAATTTACCATCCAATCATGTAGCCAGCATCAATGGGAATTCAATTACTATTATAGGTGCAGGCACCGTTGATATTGAGGCTACGCAGGCAGCAACCGCTGCTTATGATCAATCTCATGCAGTAAGAAAATTAGTCGTGCGTAAAGCTGAACTAACAGTTGCGGCAGAAAATAAATTCCGGCCATACGGAGTCAGCAATCCGGAATTTACATACAGTTATGCCGGCTTTGTATATAATGAAAACGAATCTGTAATCACCGGAATTCCTCATATAGTAAGTCCTGCTAATGAACTTAGTCCTTCAGGAACATATCCGATTAACATTTCCAAAGGCAGTCTTTCATCTGATAATTATAATTTCAATTTTGTCGATGGAGTATTAACAGTGGACTATCCTACTTCTACGGAATCCATAGGTAATTCATACATTAAAATTTCCCCTAATCCTTCGGCGGGAAGATTTCATATAGAATGCACAGATAGTATAAAGGAAGTAATGCTAATTAATAGTCTGGGTCAAACAGAAATATATTACAATACATCAGCCATCGAGCCAACTATGAAAGGATTGCTTAAAGTGATAGTGAAAACAGATAAGGGAGAATTTACAACTAAGGTGATTGCCTGGTGATGGATCAGAAAACGCCTTAAAAAAGTAAAACCGCAAACTGATAAATTTGCGGTTTTAGTTTTGTAGCCTCGACAGGAATCGAACCTGTATCAAAAGTTTAGGAAACTTCTATTCTATCCATTGAACTACGAGGCCGTAGATTTTTGAGGTACTCTTTTCCTACCCCAGTCTTAAAATATTTTTCTCTTTCTCTCGTTATTTGTCTATTATTTACCTCTTCCAAATATAAAACTTTCCAAGGTAAATAAGGCTTGGTTGACCTGGTTTTACCAGAAGTATGTTCTTTAAATCTTTTATCAAAATTTTCCGTCTGACCTACATATATCCTACCATCCTTCTCACTTTTAATTGCATAAACAGTAATCATAATTTAACTGATCAAAAGTTTAGGAAACTTCCCTGCCTGCCGGCAGGCAGGTATTCTATCCATTGAACTACGAGGCCAAAAAATGTTATAGCCAATATATTAACTTAAATAAGCCATTGCGATATAAAGTGCAAAAATATAGTTTTATAGTTTTTTTACAAATAATTCGGATAGATGGTAAGGTGCTTCTCCTTAACCATTAAACCGATTTTATCTCTCAACTCATCTATATTTTCCCTGTTTGCAGCAGAGATAAAAACTGTCTGTACTCCTTCTTTGTTCAGATAGCTGGCCTTTAAATGTTGAAGGGTTACCGGTATTTCCTCTCCTTCTTCTTCAAGAGGCTTATACAAATCGATTTTATTAAACACCAAAATTGTAGGCTTGTCTGCTGCCTTAATTTCAGCCAGGGTTTTGTTCACTACCTCTATGTGCTCTTCAAAAGAAGGGTGAGAAATATCTACTACATGCACCAGAATATCAGCCTCTCTTACTTCGTCAAGAGTAGACTTAAAACTTTCAATTAATGTAGTAGGAAGCTTTCTGATAAACCCTACTGTATCGGACAATAAAAATGGGATATTTTCATACGTTACCTTTCTTACTGTCGCATCTACTGTAGCAAATAGTTTGTTCTCCGCAAATACATCTGATTTACTTAGCAGATTCATAATTGTCGATTTCCCGACATTGGTGTATCCAACCAATGCCACTCTCACAATCTCAGATCTGGATTTGCGCTGAGTTACGCTTTGTTTATCAATCTTCTTAAGCTTTTCCTTAAGGAGTGTAATCTGGTCTCTGATAACACGTTTATCGGTCTCAATCTCCTTTTCACCGGCTCCACCCCTGGTACCAGTACCTCCTCTTTGTCTTTCAAGGTGAGTCCACATTCTGGTAAGTCTGGGTAACAGATATTGATATCTTGCAAGTTCTACCTGTGTCCTTGCCTGTGCTGTCTTCGCCCTTTGGAGGAAAATTTCAAGAATCAGTAAGCTACGATCGTAGATTCTGCACTTAAGTTCATTTTCCAGATTTTTTAATTGTGAAGGAGAAAGGTCATCGTCAAAAATAACCCGGTCAATTTCATACTCCTTAATGTAAGCCTGAATTTCTTCTAACTTACCCTTACCTATAAAAAACCTGGAATCCGGCTTGTCAAGTCTTTGGATAAATTTATAATATGTTTTAACACCTGCGGTTTCAGTTAAAAATGCCAGTTCATCAAGATACTCCCTTACTTTTTCAAGCGGAGTTCTTTTATCTGCCAATGCTACCAATACGGCCCTTTCAACCTTGACGGCTGTTTCCTGTGTTTCGTTACCCATCAAATATTTCTAAAAGTTTGATATATACTTATCAAACAAAGGAATCGCACAAATTATTCAAATTTTGTAATCCTGTTATTTTTTAAAGGTATTGATATACCTTACCATGTTATTGATTTCCTGCTCTGAAAGTAGATTTTTATATCCGGGCATAAGGCCTCGTCCTTTGGCAATCACAGTATATTTTTGCTCGTCTAAAAGCTGACTTGCTGAAAGATCTTTAGCACCTGCTGCTCCAAGGGTTCCATCCTGGCCATGGCAACGCACACATTGTTGTTCGTAAACTGCTTTAGCATTGGCTAGTCCTGCATCTATGTTGTTAGAAATAATATTGGCTGCAGTATCGGAAGCAATGCCTGAATTATCATCCGTTTTTGTTTCCGCGGTTTCGATTCCGGATATTCTGTCTTGTTTAAACTTCAGGCTTTTAGTTTCTGCCACACCATAAACATATATGAATGCCAAAGAGGAAAGTAGGGCTAATAATTTATTATTTCTTTTCAATCCTACTATACCTAGAGGAATGGCGATAAATACTATAATAATTTTCCCGATCATATATGACTGGCTATTTCTTGTTGCATATACAAGATATCCGCCGGTGACAAGGATAAGAGTACCAAGAATCATCTCCAACACTTTGGTTTTGGCCCTCACCTTATCCAAAAGATCAGTTTTATTGATCAGGAGTAAGATGGTTTTAAAAACCAGAAAAAATAAAAACAATGAAACTACTAAAATGTGGGTATGCAACATGCCTTTTTCCATGATTGATAATTTAGATTTCGCCAAAATTACCCTTTTTTAATAAATATTCTAAATTGCCGCAATTTTTAAAACCGCTTTAAAATTAGAGCGTAAAGCGAATAGAATTAATTCATGAGGATAGCAATTGTCGTAAATACATCCTGGAACATTTACAATTTCCGCTTGAACCTGGGAAAAAAATTCCTGCAGGAAGGCAATGAAGTGTTTGCTATTGCTCCGCCAGACGAATATAGCCGGAAACTGATAGACGAAGGCTTCAAATTTGTTCCTGTCAAAATGGACAATAAAGGTTCCAATCCATTTCAGGATTTTTTGCTTTTATTCAGATTGATCAGGATATATAAGCAAATTAAACCGGATGTAGTTCTTCATTATACTATTAAGCCAAACATTTATGGTTCCATTGCGGCCAGGATTGCCGGCATTTCAAGTATCAATAATGTAAGTGGGTTAGGGACCGTATTTCTTCATAATAATTTGACCAGCAAGATTGCAAAAATGCTTTATAAATTTGCATTCAGATATCCTCATAAAATCTTTTTCCAGAATAAAGATGATAAAGATTTATTTGTCCATCTGAGGTTGATCAAGGAAGCAAAAGCTGAAGTTATACCCGGTTCCGGAATAGACCTTGTTAAATTTTCTTTTCAGAAATATTCAAGAGGAGTTCCATTCATTTATTTATTGCCGGCACGAGTACTTTACGATAAAGGTGTGGTTGAATATGTCGACGCTGCAAGACAATTAAAATCAGTGATTAATGCAAAATTTTTAATAGCAGGAGCGCTAGATAAAACAAAATTAGGTGTTCCGGAAGTATTAATTAGGGAATGGGAAAAGGATGGGGTTATTAACTACATTGGTTTTTCCCATAACCTTCGGGAGGAATACAAAAAGGCTGATTGTATAGTTTTGCCATCTTACAGGGAGGGAACTTCCAAAACCCTGCTTGAAGCAGCCGCTTGTGGAAAAGCCATAATTACCACTGACGTTCCCGGTTGCAGAGAGGTTGTGCAGGATAGAGTAAATGGTTTTTTATGTAAAGTGAAAGATGCAAACGACTTAAAAGATAAAATGCTTAAAATGTATAATTTATCTGAACGGGAAATCAGTAACATGGGAGAAAATGGAAGATTAAAAATAGAGAGAGAGTTTGATGAAAATATTGTGTTTCAGAGTTACTTAAATGCTCTGAAAGAGATTAAATCAAAATAGTGAAATAATACAATCAATTGATGAAATTTTAATTTATTAATCGGAAATTAATGTAACTTAGCAAGATGCAATTCAGAGAGTCATATATAAAGGGTTTATTTGAAATTACTCCAAGAGTTTTTAGCGACGACAGAGGATTCTTTTTTGAATCATATAGTGCGAAAGCCTTTAAGGATAATGGTTTAGACCTTAAATTTGTACAAGATAATCAGTCTTACTCCATTCCGGGCGTTGTTCGGGGGCTGCACTTTCAAAGAGCGCCTTACGCCCAGGGTAAATTAGTTAGGGTAATTAAGGGAAAAGTTTTGGATGTTGCGGTGGATTTAAGGAAGGATTCAGCTACTTATGGTAAATACGACACCTTTATCTTGGACGCCAAAAACCATAATATGGTATATATTCCCGAAGGTTTTGCTCACGGTTTCTCAGCATTAGAGGAAAGTATATTCTTGTATAAGTGCACCAATATTTATAACAAAGAATCTGAGGGAGGGATAATATTTAACGATCCGACCCTGTGTATAGATTGGCAGGTAAAAAATCCTATTGTTTCAGAAAAAGATATGCAATTGCAATATTTTAAGGATTTTAGCTTTTAATAGATGGCAGATTTCCCGGGAAATTTCTTATGAACTTTTTTTCAAAATACATTTTCATTTTCGCTGTGACATGTAGCATTTGGCTTTCATCTTGCAAAGTTTATCATAACAGGATGTTTCAGACCGAATCAGAATACCATGTGGATTCAATTTCTGCTATTTTAAAATCTGCAGAATCTACTTATCCCATTCAGAAATTTGATTTGCTGGAAATTAAAATCTATACCAATGGCGGAGAACGTATAATTGATCCCAATTCGGAACTGGAATCCAGAAATCAGGTTCAAAAAATTGAAACTCCTAAATATCTGGTTCAGGAAGATGGTACAGTAAAACTTCCAATGATCGGCACCGTAAATCTTTTGGGTAAGACCTTGTTTCAGGCGGACAGCATTCTTCAACAGGCATATTCGAAATTCTACGAAGAACCTTTTGTAATCACCAGATTTGCCAATAAGAGGGTTTTGGTTATTGGACCTTTGGGAAGTAAAGTAGTAAATCTGGAAAACCAGAAAATAAATGTTATTGAAGCTATAACCATTTATGGAGGCATTCCTGAAAATGGAAAAGCTTATAACATAAGACATATCAGAGGGGATTTGAAAAACCCTCATGTCAGTATCCTGGATTTATCTACCATAGAAGGTATGAAAAAAGCCAACCTTCAGGTTTTACCTAATGATATTATTTATATAGAGCCGGTTCGCAGAATAGTTTCTGAATCTATCAGGGACATTTCTCCCTTAATATCTATGATAACCTCAGTACTCACCCTTTTAGTAATTCTATCCACTTCCAGAAGATAATGGCTAACTCAGGCTTTGAAACTAACGATAACCCTCTTCATTTTAACGATGATGATGAAAAATATGAAGACATTTTTAGTGAATTTGATATTGCCAAATTATTAGTAGTTACTAATAAAAGTATCTTTTGGGTTATTTTTATTTTTTGTGTTGCCATATTTGCTGCATTTCTATTTCATAGATATACCAAACCAGTTTACGAAGCCAAGTCGATTTTGAAGTTGGATTCGAAAAAGGAAGCAGGTGTTCTGGGATTTAATCTTAAAGATGAAGGCTTCCAGCAAAGTTCTAAAATTTCTACCCTAAGTGGTGAAATTGAGTTGATAAAATCTCAATTCCTTTATGAAAAAGTAATTGAAAAAATGGACATGGGCATAAGTTATTATGCTTATGGAAAGGTGATATTTGAGGAGAAATATAAATGCTCGCCATTTCATGCAAAGGTCAAATTATTTAATCACGAATATTATGACAAAAGATTTGATGTGGTTATCCTAAACAATCATGAGTTTGAACTTTCATACCATGTTGGAGATAATGAGATAAGCGAAGTATTTCATTTTGGTAAAAATATTACTACCAGCGATTTTGAAATAATGCTCCGGTTGAATCCTCATGTTGAGTATATGCCCGGAGCGAAGTACTTTTTTGTAGTTAACAGTACTGAGGCATTAATAAAAAATCTCACCGACAATGTAAAAGTTGAAATTTTAAACCTGGATGCAAGCACCATAAGTATTAGCTACAAAGACCATAACAGTCTGAAAGCTGCAGATGTTGTAAATATGATTGACTCGGTTTACCTGCATCTGACAATGGAGGAAAAGTCAAAATCTCATGAACAAACTATTCGGTTCCTTGAGCACTCACTTCAGAGCACAGAAGAAAACCTGGACAAAGCGGAAAGAGATCTCGAAAAATTTGTGCGATCTAACAAAACTGTTGATGTAAAAAATGACTATTTGAAATTCGGAGACAAGATAGAGTCTTTGGATCTTGAAAGATTAAATCTGAAAAATAAAATTTCGCTGTTAAATGAATTAAAAGAGCTTATCATTAACAATGATAATTTAAACAACTTTATTCCTTCAATTTCGCAGATTGAAGATCCTCAATTGATGCATGCGATTACATCATTGAACCAGCTTCAATTAGAAAAGGAAAGACTTTTGGCTTCTCAAAAAGAAAATACTTTTGTAGTTAAAGCTAAGCTTAAATCCATTGAGACATCCAAGACAAATATTTTAAGTCTTATATCCATCAATAAGAAACTTCTTTTTGAGCAATTAAATGAACTGAACCGGCAAATTTATTCTTTGGAATCCACCATATTAAGTTTACCTGCCAAAGAAACTGAGCTAACCCGCCTCAAAAGATTTTACACCATATATGAGAAATTCTATTTGCTGCTAATGGAAAAGCAGGCAGAATTCGGAATTGCCAAAGCCGGCACTATTCCTAATTTTGTTATTTTATCTCCTGCTAAACCTCCTAAGGCTCCAATATATCCGAATACACTATTTTTATATTTATCAGGTGCAGGTATTGGTTTATTTCTGGGACTAGCGCTGATATTTTTCCGGTATTTCCTGCTGGATACAATAAGCACTCAAAAAGAACTTGAAAAGGCATTAAACACTCCTATTCTGGGAGGAGTCCCTCAATATCTTAAAGAGAAACTGGATGTTTCAAAGCTAGTGGTTGACAAGAGTCCTAAGTCAGCAATTAGTGAAGCATTTCGCTCCATCCGAACCAATCTGGAATTTATAAGTCCGAATACCAACAAAAGGTTAATAGCCGTAACCTCTACTGTTAGTGGGGAAGGTAAAACTTTTATCGCCACCAACCTTGCCGGTGTTATTGCTATGTCAGATCAGAAAGTAGTAGTGCTGGACCTGGATATGAGAAAACCTAAAGTACACCTTGCATTCGATAAGGAGAACTTCAAAGGTATGAGTACTATACTCATTGGAAAGCATAAGGTAGCCGAATGCGTACAAGAAACCGGCTTAAAAAATCTTGACTTTATTTCAGCAGGACCAACACCTCCAAATCCATCCGAATTAATTCTTCGTCCGGATTTTGAGGAGACATTGGATGCACTTTTCAACATTTACGACGTTGTAGTTATAGATACTCCACCAGTAGGCCTTGTTACCGACGGAATCCTGATCTTAAAAAGAGTGGATATACCTATATACGTAGTAAGAGCCAACTACTCCAAAAAAAGTGTAAAGCGGAATATCAACAAACTGTCTAAAATCATTGGTGGTAATAAACTCTCGGTAGTCACCAATGCACTAACCACATTAAACACATTCGGATATGGTGGCTACGGTTATGGGTATGGATATGGTTATTATGAAGGAGAAGACAGTAAAGATTCTGTATTTGATAAAATAAAGAAAAGGCTTAAAAAGAAGAAATGATTTCTGTATTCAAATTTCTGTCAAAAAATAAGGAAGAAAATGTACTGTGTGAAGATGTTTTGGTGGATGTCCATTCTCACCTTCTTCCCAACCTTGACGACGGATCTGAATCAGTTGAAGAATCATTGCAGTTAATCGGGGAATTTATCAACCTTGGTTATAAAAAACTAATACTTACCCCCCACATAATGGGCGACTTTTTCAGGAATACCCCTGAAATGATTCACGAAAAGCTTGAACTTTTGAAATGGAGGCTGAGTGATAACGGACTGAATATTCAGCTTCATGCGGCTGCAGAATATTATCTTGACGAGTCTTTTCTTGAAAAGCTAAAAAAGAATTCCCCTTTACTAACTCTTGGTAATAATTACCTGCTATTTGAAACCTCCTACATAAATTCCTCTTCTTTCCTGGATGAAGCAATTTTTTTAATGAAATCAAATGGTTATAAGCCAGTGCTTGCTCATCCTGAAAGATATACTTACCTTTATTCTGATTTCGATAATTTCAAGCGGATATATGATAAAGGAGTATTGTTTCAGTTGAATTTAAATTCTATCTCTGGTTACTACTCCAAAGCAGCTCAGGTTTTCGCATGCAAATTGATAGAAAATCAAATGGTAGACATGCTTGGTAGTGATTGTCACGGCATCAGACATATAGATGCAATGAAGAAAAGCAGAGCTTCCAAACAATACAAAAAAGCACTTCAGCTGAATCTTATTAATAATAAATTCTTATGATTTTTATTACCGGCGCCAATGGTTTGGTAGGAAGTTTTATTCTTAGAAAATTATTGGCCGAAGGAAATAAAATCCGTGCCATTAAAAGACCCGGTGCTAATCTCACTCTAATTAACGACATTGCAGATCAGGTTGAATGGGTCGAAGGTGATATTCTTGATATTCCACTTATGGAAAAATCACTTCAGGATATTTCCACAGTAATTCATTCAGCAGCCATCATTTCATTCGACCCTTCTCAAAAAGACCTGATGATGAAAACAAATGTGGAAGGAACATCTGTGCTGGTAAATGCATCTTTAAAAAATAATGTTTCCAAATTCTGTTTCATTAGCTCTATAGCCGCAATCGGGAGAAAAAAAGAACAGATTGAAATAACTGAATCTTCAGTGTGGGAAAACAGTCCCATGAATTCAGAATATGCAAAAAGTAAATACCTCTCGGAACTTGAAGTATGGAGAGGATTTGAAGAAGGGCTGAATGGATTCATTGTGAACCCCAGTGTAGTACTTGGACCTGGTGACTGGAACAGAGGCAGCAGTAAGTTATTCAGATATGTATGGAATGAAAATTTATTCTATTCCGAATCTGAAATGAATTTTATTGATGTAAGAGATGTTGCTGACATTGTGTCTGAACTACTTAAAAAAGAAATAAAAAACCAGAGATTTATTCTTAATGCCGGAGTAATTTCCTATAAAAGTTTGTTTGGCCTCATAGCTACTGCAATGAATAAAAGAGTGCCACCGTTTAAAGTTAACAGACTGGTTGCTGAACTTGCGTGGAGAACAGAATTTCTCAGGTCATTAATTTCCGGAAAAGAACCTTTAATAACCAGAGAAACAGCAGGAATCGCAAGGAGAACCTTTCGATATAAAAATGATAAAATAAAAAATATGCTGAATTACAATTTCCGCGAGCTCTCTGATACAATAAGTTGGACATGTGGAGAACTTATTGGCAGGAACGTAAAAAAATAATAAGGGAATTATTACCTTTAATAAAGTCAACTTCCCACTATTTAATTCGTAAAATTCAATACATGAAGAAAAGATATAAAAATAACAGTGAGGGGAAAGATTCTGTACGTAAGTTCGAGGAATTGCTAAAGAATGGCGATGCTATCTTTTTCGATGTCAACACTTACGAATATATCATCAGACATTTTATTGAATTTGGAAAATTTAAGAAAGCTCTGACGGCATGCCAGATAGCTATTAGTCAGTATCCCTTTTCTGCAGATCTTCTGATTCTTCATGCACAGATATTAATCAAAAAAGAACATTTTGACGATGCTCTTGAGGCTTTAAAACAAGCCGAACTTTTTCAACCTAACGATACTGAAATTATCCTTCTTAAGGCTAATGTTTACATTCAGAAAGAAGAATTCGAAGAGGCGATTGAGTTTCTCAATGGCCAACTTCCTTTAGTAGAAGAAAAAGATGAAATTTACTATGCTATCGGACTGGCTTACCAGGAATCAGAGTTTGTTGAAATAGCAATTGAATATTATCAGAAAGCTCTGGAGCATAATCTTAATAATGAAGAAGCTCTTTACGATTTAGCTTTCTGTCTTGATTTGTTAGGAAAGCTTGAAGAAAGTATTTCCTATTATCAGAAATTCATCGATAACGATCCTTATTCATATTATGCTTGGTATAATATGGGTATTGTGTATTACAAATTAGGAAAGTTTCAGGAAGCAATTTCTGCCTATGAATATGCTACTGCCATCAATGAAGAATTTTCATCTGCATGGTTCAACTTAGGTAACTGTTATTTAAATCTTAATGATTTTGATAAGGCAGTAGAATGCTATACTAAAACACTTGAACTTGAAGACCCCAATCCGGAAACTTACTCTACCATTGCACAATGCTATGAGAAAATGGGTAAATACGGAACTGCCATCGAACTATACAGAAAAGCTACTAAAATCGATTCCCTTTTCGGAGAGGCCTGGTATGGTTTAGGAAAATGTCTGGACATGCAGGACAAATCTTTTGAAGCTATCCATTTTTTCAAAAAAGCTATCAAGCTGGATAAGGAAAATCCGGATTACTGGAAAGGCCTTGCAATGGCAGAATATAAAACAGGAAACATTGTTTCCTGCATGGAAGCCTATGAAGAAGCTTGTTATCTACAGCCTGACGATGCAAATCTTTGGCTGGACTGGTCATACATACATTTTGAGCAAGGAGATACTGAAAAAGCTATCGACTTGATTAAAAGCGGAATAGAGGAAAACCCGGATGATGCACTTTTATATTACCGTGCTACAGTGTATTTAATTAATGCAGGTAATTTCAAAGAAGCATTTAATTTGTTGGAAAATGCGTTAATTTTGGACTTTGAAAAACACACAGTCCTATTTGATTTCTTTCCAAACTCGGAAACTCAAAAGGCTTTATACAAAATAATAGACCAGTTCCGTAACAGAGATGTACAATAATTTCGTCCTCAAACAAATTCCCGAAAGGACCACAAAACCCAGAGAATACGGCTTTACCATGGTAATGGACAAAGGCCTCAGCTTAAGAGAAGTTGAAGACCTTTTGGAAGTTGCGGGTAATTATATTGATATTGTTAAACTTGGCTGGGCAACATCCTATGTTACCCCAAACCTTAAAGAAAAACTTTCCCTGTTTAAATCAGCAGGTATCCCTACCTATTTCGGTGGCACGCTATTCGAAGCCTTTATTATCAGAAATCAGTTTGATGACTACCTGAAACTTCTTGATAAATATTCTATGACATTTGCTGAAGTTTCGGATGGCTCCATCAATCTTGAGCACAATGAAAAATGTGAATACATAAGGAAACTTTCTCAACATGTAACTGTTTTATCCGAAGTCGGATCAAAAGATGTACAGAAGATTATTCCTCCCTACAAATGGATTCAGCTTATGCAGGCTGAACTGGATGCAGGGGCCTGGAAGGTTATAGGAGAAGCGAGAGAAGGTGGTAATGTCGGACTCTTCCGTTCAAGCGGGGAAGTAAGGTCAGGACTCGTGGAAGAAATATTGACAAAAATCCCCTTTGAAAAAATCATTTGGGAAGCGCCACAGAGAGAACAGCAGGTTTGGTTTATCAAACTACTGAACTCCAACGTTAACCTGGGAAATATTTCTCCTAATGAAGTGATACCGCTCGAGACCTTAAGGCTTGGATTAAGAAGTGACACTTTTGATTACTTCCTCGACAAGTGTAATTAAACATTTACAGCTTTGGAATTAGTATATTTTCTCATTGACTTTATTCTGCACCTTGATGTGCACCTGAATCAGATCATTACTGATTATGGTTTCTGGACATATTTCATTCTTTTCATGATTGTGTTTATAGAAACCGGTTTGGTGGTAATGCCTTTTCTTCCGGGTGACTCTTTGTTATTTGCCGCAGGCGCTTTTGCAGGTGTGGGAGCTTTGAATGTCTTTTATCTCCTTGCTCTACTTTTTGTTGCCGCAGTACTTGGTGACACATTAAATTATTCTATCGGGAATTATATAGGCCCCAGAGTATTTCAGATAAAATCAAGATTTATAAAACAGGAACACCTGCTGAAAACCCAGCATTTTTATGAAAAGCATGGTGGCAAAACCATTATTTTCGCCCGCTTCATTCCTATCATCAGAACCTTTGCTCCATTTATTGCCGGAGTTGGGACAATGAATTACAGAAGATTTATTTCCTATAATCTGATTGGCGGCTTCCTATGGGTGTTCGGATTTGTGATCATTGGTTATTTCTTTGGTAATATGCCAATAGTAAAAAAGAACTTCACACTGATAATTTTTGCTATAATTATCCTTTCCATTACTCCTCCCTTTATTGAATATGTGAGAAGCAGGTATTTTAAGAAGCCGGTGGCGTAATTGTCTGTTTTTCAGGTTACCTTTTTCTCGTATAAAGGATTAACCATTCATGAAACCGAGACAATTGTATTTATTTCTGGTATTCTTTCTATTTCTACTTCCTTCCAAATCCTTCTCTGGCGGATGTCATAAATGGCTGACTTTTATCTATAACGGGGTCTCCTATTCTGAAGTTGAAAAGATTTATGTAAAAGAAGGTGATAGCATCCAGGCAACTTACATTTATAGCCCATATTGCTCCTCTTTAAGTCACTATTATTGGACCAAGGACAATGATACATTGTTCACAGGGAAATCAAGTATTTTTGTAAAGGACGAGGGCAATTACACTCTAACATATCATACCGGAAGTGTTAATAAGCACGAGCTCAAATTCCAAGTAATCTTAATCGAAAAATCTTGCCCAAAAACAACTTTACCATGGTCCGCTTATATTTGTGAGGGTGCTGATGGATTGGCGACGATAAGTAATTCAGAGGTAAATACCGAATATCAGATCTTCAGCTACATTGATACTCTTGACATTTACTTGCCTGTATCTGACAAAATAGTAGGAACAGGCTCGAGAATTTCTCTCACTTTACCAAAAGAAAAAGTTAACTACCTTGTTGATAATCCTCTGTTTGTTAAAGCAACAAACATGGATTGCGAAACTTTTCTAATTGGCGAAAAGATAATTCCACTAGGAATATTTCCAAATTCTGATGTAACTATTACTGTGCCACTGGTAGAACCCGGGATTGATCCATTGTTATCCTTCGGACCCACAGAAGAAGGCGTAACATACAATGTATTACTTGATACTTTACAATTAAAAACTTTAGGCGGCAACGGTGCATATTTAAATCTTAGCATTCCTAATAATTTAATTAGTGAAATTGAAAAACCAATTATCCTTCGTGCCAACAGAGGTTTGTGCAAGATAATTTTAGAAACTGGCCCTAGTGTGAGACTGAAAATTGTTCCTGATAAAACTCTAATTATAGAAGGCGGTGAAATTTCTGAATTGGAAAATGGATTTATCACCATTTATGGTTCCCAGGAGAAAATTATGTATACTGTTTTTATCGGAAAAGATAAAATATCAGAACCAAAGGAAGGAAATGGAGATAAACTAAAAATATTAATTCCTGATAATGTGCTCACAGTTGGCAATAACGAAATTCTTATTGTTGCCTCTAGTACTGATACGACCGTATTCCTTGATCAGACTGCCCTTATTCAGGTTAATCCAAAGATTCTCAATATAAGTTTAAATACAGGAACCGGAAAGGTTTCAATTTACCCTAATCCCGCCAAAGACTATTTGGTAATTGAAAATTTAGATATAATCCCTGGGTTGGTGCATCTAATTAATTCATTAGGAGAAACCGTTTATAGCTGTATGCTTTCAGGAAAAATTGATCAACTGAATATCTCGTCCTTCCCAAGCGGTACATATATTTTAAAATTTGTATCAGACAATTCAGTAGTCACCGAATCATTGATCATTCTAAATCATTAAACTCCCCCAAAATAATATTTGCCGGGACTTTTTCATTTCTCTACCTTTACAAAAACAGGTAAATCAACATGCGACTCTTTGGCCTTATAGGTTACCCGCTTACTCATTCTTTCTCAAAAAAATATTTCACCGAAAAATTTCAAAAGGAAGGGATTAAAGATGCTGCTTATGAATTGTTTGAAATCAAAGAAGCTTCTGAAGTAAAATCAATAATAGCTGCACATCCGGACTTGAATGGCCTAAATGTTACCATTCCCCATAAGGAAGCTGTGATTCCTTTTCTTGATGCTCTTGATCCTGCAGCAGAAAAGATCGGTGCTGTAAATGTAATCCGGATCAGAAACGGAAAAACCACCGGTTTCAATTCTGACTTCTATGGATTCAAATCTTCTCTTGAAAAGTTTCTTCCTGAAGATTATTCTAATTTCAAAGCACTTGTGCTGGGTACGGGTGGTGCCGCAAAGGCGGTAAAAGCTGCTCTGGACAATCTCAAAATTCCTTACCTTACCGTTTCCAGGACAAAAGGCGCAAGATTAATTACATACGATCAGCTGGACAAAAGCATGATCGATGAATATAAATTGATTGTTAACACATCTCCGCTTGGAATGTACCCCAAGACTGAGTCCTTTCCGGAAATCCCTTATCAGTATATAAGTTCTGGTCATTATCTTTTTGATCTGGTTTACAACCCTGAAAACACAACTTTTATGAAAAAGGGAACAGAAAAAGGCGCAAGAACAAAAAACGGGCTGGAAATGTTGTACTTGCAAGCTGAAAAGGCCTGGGAGATCTGGGACCAGGGTGCTACCAGATGAAAGGATTACCAGGATTAAAAATACCAGTCATTTTTCTTAAATCATCTAATAACCAGTTATATCTTGTTTAAATTAACATCTGAATATCAACCTACCGGCGACCAGCCAAAAGCGATTGCGCAACTGGTTGAGGGATTGAATAATAGTGAACCTGCTCAAACTTTACTTGGTGTAACAGGCTCAGGAAAAACCTATACCGTTGCCAATGTTATACAACAGGTACAAAAACCTACCCTTGTTTTGAGCCACAATAAAACTCTGGCCGCCCAGCTTTACGGGGAATTCAAACATTTTTTCCCTGAAAATCTGGTTGAGTATTTTATTTCCTACTATGACTATTATCAACCTGAAGCATATATTCCTACTTCCAATCTATATATCGAAAAAGATCTGTCTATCAACGATGAAATCGAAAAACTTCGACTTAGCGCAACTTCCTCTTTGCTTTCCGGCAGAAGAGACGTCATTGTTGTTGCTTCTGTTTCCTGTATCTATGGTATTGGAAATCCGGAAGAGTTTGGAAAAAACATAGTTCGCGTAACACAGGGAGATAAAATTTCCAGAAATAAATTGCTATATGCCTTTGTAGAAATACTTTATAACCGAACATCCGTAGAATTTAAACGTGGGACATTCCGTGTTTCCGGAGACACCGTAGATATTTGGCCGGCATACGCCGATTTTGCATATAGAATTTTTTTCTGGGGCGACGAAATTGAAAATATTTTCAGAATCGACCCACAATCAGGGAAAAAGCTTAACGAAGAAAAATTTTTTACACTTTACCCTGCCAACCTTTTCGTTACCGGAAAGGATTTGCTGAAACAGGCCATATATGAAATCCAGGATGACCTCGTAGCGCAAGTGGATATGTTTGAACGGGACCAGAGATACCTGGAGGCAAAAAGGATAAAAGAGCGGACAGAATTCGACATGGAAATGATGAGGGAGATAGGTTACTGTTCCGGTATTGAAAACTATTCCCGGTACTTTGACCGCCGGAAGCCCGGATCAAGACCTTTCTGTCTTTTAGATTATTTTCCTGATGATTACCTGATGGTGATTGACGAAAGCCATGTTACAATCCCCCAAATAAGGGCAATGTGGGGAGGAGACCGTTCAAGAAAAATCAATCTGGTGGATTACGGATTCAGACTACCATCTGCCCTTGATAACAGGCCACTGACTTTTAATGAATTTGAAAGCATGGTCAGACAAGTTATTTATGTGAGCGCAACACCTGGTGACTATGAATTAAGAAATACAGAAGGGGTTGTTGTGGAGCAGATAATCCGCCCAACCGGACTATTAGACCCCGAAATCGAAGTGAAGCCAACCAAAAATCAGATTGATGATTTGCTTGAAGAAATTCATAAGCGCATTGAGGCGGGGGAGCGGGTCCTTATTACAACCCTTACAAAAAGGATGGCGGAGGAGTTGAGCAAATATTTAGACAGAGTTAATGTAAAAACCAGATATATTCACTCAGAAGTTAAAACACTGGACCGGGTTGAAATACTCAGAGACCTTCGCCTCGGGGTGTTCGATGTATTGGTTGGGGTGAATCTGCTTCGGGAAGGATTGGATTTGCCCGAAGTATCATTGGTGGCGATAATGGATGCGGATAAGGAAGGGTTTTTAAGGAATGAAAGATCGTTGATTCAGACAATAGGAAGAGCTGCAAGAAACAGTAACGGCAAAGTTATAATGTATGCCGATAAAATTACCGAGTCTATGCAGGAAGCTATAGAAGAAACCAACCGGAGAAGGAAGATTCAGACAGAATATAATAAGCAAAATAACATAACACCTCAAACTGTATTTAAGAGCAAAGAGCAGATACTTGGTCAAACTAAGGTTGCTGACTCAAAAAAATCTGCTAAAAACTATTATGCTCCTGTTGAAGAAATCAACCTTGCAGCTGATCCCGTTCTACAATACATGAGCAAGGCTGAGATCGAAAAAATGATAGGAAAAACCAGAAAGCAGATGGAAAAAGCGGCAAAAGATATGGACTTTATGGAGGCTGCCAGACTGAGAGACGAACTTTTTGAGCTTGAAAAGCTAAACAAAAACAATAAAAATTAGTTGCGATCGTTTTGTATTGATGTACTATTTGAAGGCATTTTTTGCATTTTTTTTACCTCTCTTTGCCCAACTCATTGAAAGTTATTATAAACACTACACTTTGTTCGATAAATTTTTAAAACGTGTAGCGTAATAAATCTATAATAATGTGATTGTTGCTGACGGACACATTAAATATATTTGCGCGGTTTAAAACAAAAATCACATATGAAAAAGATTTTTTTAGCAATCATCTTATTAACGACAGTAAACTTTTCTTTTGCTCAGCTATCGACAAGAGAAAATAATCCGGGTGCTTACAAAATCGGTGTAAGACCAGTTGCCGGGGATTACGGCTTATTTCTTGCAGTAGACAATCAAACTGTAGGTGACTGGATTGGTCAGGCTTCAGGTAATGATGACGAAGGTCCACTGGAAGTAAACGGTTTCCGTATTTTGAATTTCAGATATTACAAAACTGATGAAATCGTATATAGAATCGGAGTTTGGGCAGAAAAAGACAAAAGGGTAAGCAATGGCCAAATTTACTACTCTACAACTCCAACAACTGGACAGCAAACCAGCGCCAGAACCAAAGAATCTGTTAGAGAATATGCAATAGTTCCTGGAGTTGAAAGACACTTCAAAGCTTCTAACTGGCTAGATACTTACATTGGTGCTGAAATCCTTTTCGGAACCAGAATGGATGTTACTGTAGAAAACCAGGAATTCCAAGGGGGTGATTACTCTAAATATAGCAGAAGAGGTAGAAGCATCATGTACGGACTAGGTGCTTTTGCAGGTCTTCAGGCTTTTGTTGCTGACCTTCCGCTTTCTGTTGGTGTTGAGTGGGGATTACTCGGAAAAGGTCATTTAAGAGAAAAATATAAAGTTACAGAAGAGTCTCAATCAGGTGGTACAAGCACATCGAACAAATATTATATTGCTGCTGCTGACAGAGATGATGCTGCTGCAACACAATACAGCAAATTGAATGCAAGAAGTTTCTTGTTACAAAATCAGGTAAGATTTATTATCAGCTACTACTTCAGTAAGTAATCATTTTTAAAAACAGCAATTTATGTTATCTATAAATAAAAACAGAATATTCCAGATAGGTTTGATTCTGAGTGCTGTTTTTCTGCTTTCCTGTTCAAGAGGAGTAGTGGTAAACAGAAACTATCAGGGCAAACCATTGGATGCTGACTTCAGTGTAAGACTATACTGGTCAGACTTTGTATATATCGGTGAAGTAACAGGCACTGTATCTTATACAGAATATCTTGGCGGTATCAGAGTTTATGATGACGCAAGATACAATAATTACAGCCTTAGAACTGTTATGACTTTTAACGGGAGAAACTTTATGCCGATTGGTGGCAGGTCCATTCAGAGAGCTCTTTATGATGCTACAGAACAATATCCTGATATGGAATTTCTTATACCAACTCAAATAAAAACAGAAGTTAACAGCATGTTTTTAGGCAGAAAAGTTACACAGACTGTAAAAGCCAAAGCATATAAGTTAAAATAATCTGAATGGATAAAATCCTCAATATTAAAGACAAAAAGTATTCATTACTTTTTGTCTTTTTCCTTTTTATACTTTCCTGCAAAGAGAAAGAGGAGTATCTATTGCTTACATCCTCTCCTTCTGAGTTGAATATAATTGCAGAACCAAGGACGGTAGTTGGAATTCAGTTTCATGCCTCTTCATCTGACAAGGCATTAACAAAATTTACTGTCACTAAAAAAATTGATGCGGGTAGTACTAATACCATCCTTGATCTGCCGGTATCAGGAAAGCAATTCAGTTATCTTTTTCAGGATAGCATTCCCGGGCTAACCAAAGAAACAGAATATTTTTACACTTTCACAATCAGAGATGCAGGAGGAAAGACAACAACAGTTTTGAAAAAAATTGTTATAAAAATCACCGATGAACCTTTAACCGGCACCACAGGCCATCAGTTATTTGCAAAAGGCACAGGTGAAATGGATGCTTATGATGTTCTCAACGGAACTTCTATGTTTTCCCTAATTGGTGATAGTACTAAAATGGACATCCAGGACACTACAACAACCAATGAGTTAAAAAGAGTATTAAGATCATTTACAGGAGGAAAATTTGTTAGATTCAATGGCTTTGACTTTGCCAATGCCACAAAAGTAAAACTGGAGGAGGCCTATAATTCAGGTGCCAAGTTTGACTTAATAAATAATGTTCAGGAGGGAGATATCATCTTGTTTTATTCTCAAAAACGCAACTTTTTCGCAGCCATAAGGATAAACCAGATAGTTACAGGAGATCCGCAGAAGAATCGATACATATTTGAAATAAAAAAATAACCCACAGTATTTCCAATAAACAACAAAAGCTCCCTTTCAGGAGCTTTTCTTGTTTATTACCAGATATACCAGAAACAAACAAAGGCTTATTGGCAATGTACAAAAAAATACCAGAATAGCAAAACTTTCTGGTTCACGTGGCAATTTCCCTTCGAATATTTTGCGCTTAAAATATTTAAACCATAACATTGCGATACTTTAAATAACATTATTGTAAACCAAAACACTTTTAAAAATGAAAAAACTATTATTAGCTGCCTCATTATTAGTGTCGTCTGTATTAACCAGCTACGCTCAGGATCCTGAAAAACCAACGGCAGGAAAGAAAACTTTTACTTTTGGTATCCAGGGAATCAACACTTTCAACCTGACAGGAGCAAGTGTTGCAGGCGGAACTTTGCTATTCCGTTATTACCTATCAGATAATCTTGCATTAAGGGTAGGTGCTAATTATGCAAGAACTGCTAATACAAGTATCGATGAAACTGCCTCTCCTACTATCACAACTCAAAAAACAAGAACTTCCGACTTCTTTTTAGTACCAGGCGCACAGGTTTCCCTTGGTGACAACCAAAGAGTAGAACCATATATTGGAGCTGACCTGTTATTTGGCTTAGGAAGAAGCAGAACAGAAACAATTGTTGAAGGACCCGGAGCTACAGAAACTATTACCAAACAAGGACCACAAACTCACATTGGACTTATTCCTGCTGTGGGTTTCAACTGGTGGGTTGTTCAGGGTCTCGCGATTGGTGCTGAGTTCAACTGGGGACCTAGATGGACTTTCGTAGGTGAAGGAAGTACTACAAGCGGTGGCAACACCACAACTTCAAAAACCAAATCAAGATCTTCAAACTTTACAACACACGGTGGTGGATTAATTACTGTTACTGTAATGTTTTAATTGAACTTGTCAATATAAAAGCCTCCTCAGAAGGGAGGTTTTTTTCTGCAAAATAAAAAAGCCCTGACTTCAGGGCTTTTTTATTAAATGCTTTACTTAAGCTAATTACTGAGCAGCTTCACCCTCAGCTGGAGTAGCTTGAGTTGTAGTGTCAGCAGCAGGAGCTTCTGGAGTAGCTTCTACCTCTGGAGCAGTTGTTACTTCTGCATTGTTAGCTTGTTGAGTCTCACCGCAAGATGCTAATGTAAACATACCTGCTACGAACAATAACGCAAATAATTTTCTCATAGTAGTAAAATTTAAAAGGTTTTTTAATTAGCCCCAAATATAAAGATTTTTAATTTACACAAAGCAAAAAAATTTGTAATTTTTTTTAAAAAGTTGTGTTTTGCCAAGTCTGACCCCGCCTAAACAATTTATTAAAAACTATTGCAATTGTTCCTATATATGAGTTTTCAAATAAGCTTAAATATTACTTTTTCCGGAAAACCAAACTGATTGGCACTCCTTCAAAGCCAAAATATGCCCGAATCTTATTCTCCAGGAACTTTTCGTATGGTGCTTTAATGTATTGAGGCAAATTGCAAAAGAAGGCAATCGTCGGGGAATGTGTCGGCAATTGAGTGATATATTTAATCTTAATGTATTTTCCCTTCAAGGCAGGAGGAGGATACCTTTCAATTTCCGGCAACAGCTTTTCGTTCAGTTCACTGGTAGTAATTTTTTTCTTCTTATTCTCATAAACTTCTATCATTTTCTCCACCGCCTTAAAAATTCTTTGCTTGTTATGTACTGAAATAAACAATATAGGTATGTAATCAAGGCCTCCCATTTTAGACCTGATCTCTTCCTCAAACTTTTTGGCAGTGTTGGTTTCCTTTTCTATAAGATCCCATTTGTTAACAAGAAGCAATATCCCCTTCCTGTTTCTATGAGCAAGACCTATAATGTTCATATCCTGAGCCTCTAACCCTTGTGAAGCATCAATAATCACCACTGCTACGTCGGAAGCTTCAAGAGCTCTCACGGTTCTAAGCACAGAATAAAATTCAATCTGCTCATGCACCTTACCCTTCTTTCTCAATCCGGCTGTGTCAGTTAATATAAATTCCTTGCCGAAAGAATTGTATCTGGCATCTACTGCATCTCTGGTTGTACCTGCTATTTCTGTAACAATTGATCTTTGTTTTCCTATCAAAGCATTTACAAAAGATGATTTTCCCACATTAGGCCTACCAACAATTGCTATCCTCGGAATTCCTTCATCCGGAAACTCCAATCCCTCATCGGTAAAATGTGTAACAACCTGATCAAGCAATTCACCGGTTCCGCTTCCGTTCTGAGAAGAAACAGGAAATACTTCTCCTATTCCTAAAGAGTAAAACTCTCCTGCCATTTGCGTTCTCTCGGTCGTATCTGCCTTATTAGCGACAATATATATAGGCTTTTTACTTCTTCTAAGTCTGTTAGCAAATTCCTGATCAAGCGGATGAAGTCCTTCAAAAGTATCTACAACAAATAAGATAACCGTAGCCTCATCAATTGCGGTTTCCACCTGTTCATTAATTGCTTCTTCAAATATATCTTCAGAATTATGAACATATCCTCCTGTATCAATTACAGTAAAATATTTTCCTGTCCATTCTGCATATCCGTAATGCCTGTCTCTGGTAACACCACTTATGTCATCCATTATGGCATCTCGTGTTCCAACCAGACGGTTAAAAAGTGTTGACTTACCTACATTGGGCCTTCCTACAATCGCTACAATATTTGCCATCTTATAAATTATTAATATCCCAGATTCTTAAGCTTGTTTTCCTTGCTTCTCCAATCAGGTTCTACTTTTACATGTGTTTCCAAAAATACTTTCTTACCAAAAAACTCCTCCATACTCAATCTTGCTTCTGTACCTGTTTTCTTTAGAGCCTCTCCTTTGTGACCTATAAGTATTCCCTTCTGACTGTCGCGCTCCACTAAAATGGAAGCCCTCATTCTGATAATATCCGGCTCCTCTTTGAAGTCGGTTATTATTACCTCACAACTATATGGAATTTCTTTTTTATAATTGGTAAAAATTTTCTCCCTGACAATCTCAGCAGCGAAAAATCTTTCCGGCCTGTCTGTGAGTTCATCCTTTGGGAAATAAGGAGGGTGATACGGTAGAAATTCAAGAAGATTTGTATAAAGACTAATCAGATTCAGTTTTTCAAGAGCAGAGACAGGAATTACTTCCTTGGGCTGAATAAGATTTTTCCAGAAATCTATTTTGGCGAACAACTCCTGCTCATTCTTTACAAGATCAATTTTATTTAATACAAGTATGACAGGCGCTTCCGATCTTTTTATTCTCGGCAGTATTTCCTCAAGCTCCTCTGCGTTTTCAAAGATATCAGTTACAAAAAGAATGACATCTGCATCCTCGAGTGAATGACTGACAAATCTCATCATCGATCTATGCAACTCATACTTAGGTTGAAGAATTCCCGGTGTATCTGAATAAACAATTTGAAAATCCTCACCATTCAAAATCCCCATGATCCTGTGCCTGGTTGTCTGAGCTTTTGAAGTAATGATTGATAACTTCTCTCCCACCAGCGCATTCATAAGTGTAGACTTCCCTACATTCGGTTTCCCGATAATACTTACAAACCCTGCCTTATGATTCTGATTTTCCATTTTAAAACAATGAATGCAAATCTAGGAATAATTATCAACACTTTACTTAGTTTTTCCATTATTCCTATCTTCCGAATCCTCTGCCTTCTTCGCGAGGTCTTCTCCCAGTTCGTCAAAACAGGTGTTTTCCCAGAAAGGCACCTTTTTGAAATAGCTGACTTTCGAAAGTATATGTGCGGCAATGGGAGCCGTAAGAAACAAAAACAGTACAGCTGCAGCTGCCCTTGAAGTAATGCTTATATCCTGATAAAAAATCGCTACCGCAGCAAGCATAGTTCCTACACCCAAGGTCACAGCCTTAGTAGTAGCCGAGACTCTCATATATATATCAGGCATTCTGAGAATACCAACGGCCGCAAGTAAAATAAAAATTGAACCGGTGAATGAAAGTATTATTACCAGGATTTCTCTCATATTATTCTTTGTTTTGGAAATAATAACTAAATGCAACAGTACCCAAAAAAGCAAGCAATGCCATAATTACCACCACATCTATATAAACTGCTTTTTCAAACAACATGGAAGAAGCACAGATCATCCCGATACTTGCAGTGATAAGCAAATCAAGGGCAAGTACCCTATCCATTACCGATGGACCTCTTATAATTCTGTATACAATGAGAATCATAGATAAGGAAATGATAAGATGGACGATATATAAACAAATTTCAATCATAAGACAAAAGATCAAGTACCTTTTTCTCAAACTTTTTAATTCCGTTTTTTACTTCGTCTTTGTTTTGAATGTACATACAATGTACATACATCATCTTTTTATCATATGATACCTCAACGGCAAGTGTACCTGGTGTTAGGGTAAGCAGATTGGCAAGTACGGTAATTTGAAGTTCATCCTGCGTGTCCAGAGGTACAGATAAAATTCCCGGTCTCATATAATGTTTAGGAGTAACAATATCGTACATTACCTTTAGGTTTGCCTTAATCAGTTCTTTAAGAAAAAAAAGAATAAATGTAATTAGTGAAAAAACCTTCATAAAATATTGTGGACTTGTCTTTCTGTAAGACAACCACAGCACCAGATATGATACAGCATAACCAAGAAGAAAATTTCTAAGGCTGAATTGTCCGGTTATAAACAACCATACAATTACCAAACTTATATTTGAAAGGAAAAGTCTCATATTATCTCCCTAAAATAGTTTTTGAATAAATCTCCGGATGCATTAGCTGGTCCGAACTTCTAAGAGACAATGTATACAACCAGTCAGGATGTAAACCCAGGAAAATAATCAGGATTGCAATAACAGTTATCGGAATAAGCATGGCGATTTTATTATGAAATGCTATACCTGTAAAACTCCACGTATCACCTTCCGGATTATTAATTACTGACCCTTGTCCTTTTCCCCAGAAAATTTTGAGCCATATTTTGAGCATTGAAAAAAGAGTCATCAGCCCGACAAATAATGCTATGCCACCTGCTGCGAAATGTGTATCGTCAAATGTTGCCTTAATAAGAGTAAACTTTGCCCAAAATCCACTGGATGGTGGAAGTCCTGCAAGACTGAATGCAGAAATAAGAAACAGCACAGCAAGTAAAGGAAACTTAGAGTAAAGATTGCTTTTATATCCGGATGAAATTTCCGACCCAAGTTTTTCGACTACACCTGTTATTAAAAAAAGATTGGTTTTAGCCAGGATGTTATGAAACATGTAAAAAATTCCACCGGCCAGAGAAAAGGTCGTAAATACCGCAAGCCCCAGAAACATATAGCCAATCTGACTGATAATATGAAATGAAAGTATTCTTCTTGGATCATTCTGCGCGATAGCTCCAAGTACTCCCACTACCATAGTAAGGCACGCTATAATAATGTAAATATTTAAGACAAAATCACCGGTGCCCTTATATACTGTTGTATATAATCTCATCAAAGCGTACACTCCTACTTTGGTTAGCAACCCTGTAAAAATAGCACTTACTACAGGAGGAGGCGTATGATAACTGGCGGGTAACCAGAAAAATAAAGGGAATAATCCGGCCTTAATGCCAAATGACACAGTAAAAAACATAGCAGACGCAAACACTACATTTTTTTCACTTAAATTGCTTAGCACTACTGAAAGATCAGCCATGTTTAACGTACCGGCTATGCCATATAAAAACCCTATACCGGCAAGAAAAATAAAAGATGATATAACATTAATGGCAAGATATTTAATTGTTCCTTCCAACTGAACCCTCGTACTTCCCAATGCGAGTAACACAAAAGATGCAATTAACATTACTTCAAACCAAACATACAAGTTGAATATATCACCTGTCAGAACAGAACCACATACACCTGCATACATGATGTTCAGCAGTGAATAATAGCCGAACTTTTCCCTTCTGGAATCAATTCCGCCAAGAGAATAAAAAGCAGTGCATAATATAAGCAGGCCTGTGAAAAGAATCATCAGACCGCTAAACATATCCGCAACAAAGGTAATCCCGAATGGTGCTGACCAGCCTCCTATCTGAACATGCATCATTTCCTGTTCATTAACTGTTATAAATAGGGACAAACAAATGCCGAACATTACCAAAGCTCCTGACATGTTCACAACCCGCAGAAGACTTACATTCATCTGTACCAAATATAGAGCCAACGCAAGCATCAGAGGAAAGATGACCGGCGCAATAAGCAGGATACTATTTAGGTCATTTTGATTCATATTCCAGCTTATCAGTAGTATTTAAGTCTGCAATGTCAGCAGTACCCGTATTCTTATATACACTTCTAACCAGCACAATAGAAAAGGCGGTAAGTCCGAAGCTTATAACAATTGCTGTTAATATCAGGGCCTGAGGAAGCGGATCAGGTGTCATATCCGGTTCCATTCCTGCTTCAACAATTGGTACGGCTCCATGTATAATACCACCTATTGTAAACACAAATAAATTAGCAGCATGGGACAATAGTATAAATCCAAAGACAAGACTTACTATGCTACGTTTAAGAACCATGTAAACACCCATGCCAAACAGAGCTCCGATTACACCAGAAATTATTACTTCCATTATTCTCCTGTCAGGTTAAATATCATTGTTAAAATGGACCCTTCTACCACCATAAAAACACCAAGGTCAAAAAGAAATGGTGATCCGGGTTTTTCCAATACAGGAATATAAACATCCATAAACACCCCTTTCATAAATGTTTGATTTGTAAAAAGACCTATACATCCGGCCAGCAAACAAAGAGACAAGCCTGCAAGAAAAATATAGTGTGGCTTCAGCGGTAATGTTTTCCTCCCTTTCTTTATTCCATGGGGAATTACATACAAAGCATGCGCTGCTGCTGCCACTAGCCCTCCTACAAACCCACCACCAGGTTCATTATGTCCTCTGAAAAGAAGATAAACCGAAAACAATAATAAAATCGGTAAAAGATATGTAGTTGCAGTATATAAAATGAATGATTTCATATCAGGCTTCTTTATTTAACTTCAACTTTAATAAACTGAATACACCTATTGCCGCCACAGCTAGAACTGTAACTTCCCCCAAAGTGTCCATCGAACGAAAATCAACCAATATGACATTGACAACATTCTTCCCCTGGCCAAGTGTGTAACTGTTTTCGAGATAGTAATTTTTTACTCTTGAAGGTACTGTTGCAAGAATTATGAGCAGTACAGAAATAAACATGAATAATCCGGAAATGATTGCTATGATACCATCCTTCCATTTTTGTCCACTCTCTTTGAGTGTTGACAAGTTAGGATATCGATAGACCACCAAAACAAAAAGAAGCACGGAAAGTGTTTCTGCGGTGAATTGCGTCATTGCAAGATCAGGCGCTCCGAAGAAGACAAACAACAATGCAATGCCATATCCCACTACTCCTAAGGAAGCAAGTGCCCCCATTACATTTCTTAACCTCACTGCTGTAGCTGCTCCTGCAAGAATCAAGAGGCAAACAATTACTTTATAAATCGATACAGGTGCAAATTCTGTAATCTTGATTACAACAGGAAAACTCAGATAAGAATAAGTACAAAGTACTATAAGTGTTGAGAAAAGCCATATAATATAATGCCTAAGATTTCCTGTTTGCAGTGAGCTTGTGATTGCTTTTGACACAATACCTAAGCCATCCACCAGTTTGTCATAATAGACAGAGAACTGAAATACTTTTCCTTGCAAGAGGAAAAAACCAATCATTTTGTATCGAAAAATAAAAAGTGTTGCTCCGGCGCCAAGTGTAAGAAGTCCTGTTATAAAAACGGTATTAAACCCGTGCCATAATCCCAAATCAGCCGAAACAGTAAATCCTGCTACTGCAGAAACCGCAGGGTCTATAAATATTGCGGCTGTTAGTGAATTAAATATTCCGGCAATCAATCCTATTATTCCCATGATCATAGGTCCAAAAGAAAGGAGAATCCCCGGCTTATGATGGACATTTGTATCTGCCTGCTGATTCCTCATAACAAATGGAGAAAAACCGGTGAGAAATGCGGTGGCAACAATGCAAATGTTAGAGATGAAGGTAATGATCAAAGGAGCAGAGAGTTGTCCGGACATCATCGCTGCTGCATATCCGATTTCTTTTCCTGCATATCCAAGCGCAGGAGGGAAACCGGCATAAGACAATAGTGCAAACAGTGATGCTAAAGCCACGAAAGGCATTGATTTTCTAAGTCCTGATAAATTTTTTATTGACCTGCTGCCTGTGCTATGATCGATGATGCCGGCAACCATAAAAAGTGCTGCTTTGTATAATGCATGAATCAATAAATATGTTACTGCTGCGACATATGCTTTTTCATATCCCAGGCCTGTAAATAAAATCATAAGGCCAAGAGAGCTGATAGTAGAATAAGCAAGCATTTCTTTAAGGTCATCTTTTCCTACTGCCACTACCGCCGCCATTAACATAGTAAACCCTCCTACAACTATCAATGAAAGTTTCCATACCGGATAAGATTGGAAAATCGGGTTCAGTCTCATTATCAAAAATACACCGGCTTTAACCATTGTTGCAGAATGCAGGTAGGCGCTAACGGGTGTGGGTGCTACCATTGCTGAGGGCAACCAGTAATGAAATGGGAATTGTGCGGATTTTGTAAATGCACCCAGAAGTATTAGTATAACTGCAGGAACAAATAAAAAATGATTAGAAATATCAATGCGGGCGTCAAGCATTTCACTTATTAAAAACGTTCCTGTGACAGATTGGAGAAGTAATATCCCTCCCATCATTGCAATTCCGCCTCCGCCTGTTGTAAGAATTGCCATTCTTGCATTTGTAGATGCGATTTCATTTTGATGGTCAATACCAATCATCAGAAAGGAGGTAATGCTGGTAAGTTCCCAGAATATAAACAACATTATCAAGTTGTCTGAACAGGCAATTCCTGCCATAGAGCCCATGAAAAACAAAAGAAGAAATTGCAGGTATTGCTGTTTTCTCCCCTTAAGATATTCCCCGTTATAGATCAGTATGAATGCTCCGATAAAAAAGATCAGAAACATGAACAAAACAGATAGCCCGTCTATCAGAAAACCGAATTGAAGGTTATGCGATTTTAAAATTTCAAAATGCAGCGAAGACAAACGGTGTATCTCCTGGTTGAAAAGCAGGTTTAGTCCTGCTGCAGCACAAATGAGAGCAAAAAGTATGGTAATCCATCTTCCGGCCTTTGCGGTAAACAGAGAAATAAAAGCCAGTATGAAAGGAAAAAAAATCTGCAGCATTACGGGAAATTCTTGAGATGAAATATAAAAACCACGTAAGTGCGTTTATGTTTGCCAGCTCCCTAGCAATGATAACAATATATACTAATCATGGCCCGGGAGAATCAGGATTGGAATATGACTATGATAAGTAAATTCCTTAACATAATCTTCCTCAAACAGGCTTTGAGGAAAAGGATGGCTTTTTCTCACCAAAGCAAGGACATCAGTCGGGTATTGTGCTAGATATGACCTGATGGTTCTTTCCTTGTCACCTTTTCGGGGAAGATTCCAGACAAACTTTGGTTTTTCATTGTTGTATGTGGAGAGGCCTTTGTACTGTTCTTCATTTTCTATGTCTGAAGAAAGATTCAGAACAGTAATATCTGCGTTGAAAATTGAGGCGAAATGGAGCAACTCCTTTAACTGATTTTGCTGACTTTTAAGTTCGGTTGCAAACGTAATGGTATGAATTGGTTTGTAATATGCCCTTTCAGGAATTGCCAGTACAGGAATGGGGGCATTCGACATTACCTCAACTGTGTAGGTACCTATAAGAATTTCTTTAATGCCGGAAGCACCTTTGGTGCCCATAACAATAAGATCCGCATTTATTTCCGGAATAATAGCCAGCAGCACATCGGTAGGATCACCTGATTTTACTGCCGAGCTAACAAGCAAATTTTTATTTATTGAATAAATTACCTTTTCTGCGGCAGCAATACCATTTCGAATTTCATTTTCCTGTTCAGAGATTTCATTGGAAGCATCTCCATATTTAAGAAAAGGAGGTGTTGGTATTTTATAGGTATGCAAAAGAATAATGTCGGAATTAAAAGCCGAAGCAATTTCGGTGGCATAACGCAGTGCATTGTTTGCGTTTTCAGAGAAATCCGTTGGAAAAAGTATTTTTTTAAATCTCATTCTTATTGGTAATTGTCCTTATATCTAAGTGCCGGCAGTATATATCAAAAGGCCGCTCATGATAAAAGGATTTGAGCTTAATAGCAAAGATAATGAACCATAACAAACCCTGAAATGTTTAAAATCAGGTATTAAGCTGCATTATTTGGATTTTTGATATTGATTGTTTATTTTTGCAAACCTTAAAAATTAACAATAAAGCAATTTCATTGTTATACAGAAAGGAATAGGAGCGGAAACGCTTAAAGATATATCGCGGGATGGAGCAGTTGGTAGCTCGTTGGGCTCATAACCCAAAGGCCGCAGGTTCGAGTCCTGCTCCCGCTACTAAACAGGACAAATCAGTTGAAATATTGGTTTGTCCTTTCTTTTTTATATCAGCATTGCCTGATAATGAGCCAATTAATGTTAATATAGAATTGATTTTATTGGTTCGATAACTATTTTTTTCTTTATCAAAAATTACACCTTCTGGGAAAATAAATGATTGAAGCTTTCCCTTCATATCAATGTCACCATAAACCCATATTTTGCTAAGATTGGAGGCAATTTCTAAGGAAAAATTAATGTAATTTTCAAGGTTCGATAATTTTACTTTGACCTTTTCAAGCTCTTTTTCAGTCAAATCTAATTCTGCCTTATACTTTAGATTTATCTTCTGAAATAATTCTTGGTTAATTTCACCTAAAGCAAATCGCTCCTCAACTTTCTCTATTTTATCTTCAATCTCAGCTTTAACTCTATTCAAAGCCTTTCTATTTTCCTCATTTTTTTCATTCATCATTGTAAAGGTGTATTGAAGTTGCAATTTCACGGGACTTAACAAGTCATCCGTTATAGAATAGCTACTAATAAATGATGAATATTCATTATGCATAAACTTTGCACTCCTATTGCACTTACAACCAATCTTGTTGCACTTGTAGTAAAATATTTTTTTCTTTTTAACTTCATATCCAGTAAATGGAGTGTTACATACATTACATTTTACATGGCCCCTTAAAGGCAAATTTTCCTCTTTTGTATTATGAAAATACTTGTTTTGATTTTTTGCTTGTAAATTATTAACTCTTAAAAATATTTCTTCAGAAATTAATACCTCTTGCCTTCCTTTTACAATCTCACCATTTAACAAGCCATGGGCCACTATACCGCAATAGAATGGATTCCGGAATATGTCCGTTAATTTCTGCTTATGAATGTTTAGTCCCAGAGCTTTAAGCCTTGTTAAAATTTCTACATTTGACAATCCTTCATTTGCTTTCATTATAAAGGCTTTCCGTATTAGCTCCCCATTTTTATTTACAATAATTTTCTGTTCTCCATTCTCCTTAATGGAATCAAATCCAAAAGGTGCTTTTCCAACCCAATAACCCCTCTGTAACATCTCTACCATCCCGGCAACGCATTTATCCCTTCTTAAATCATTATCAAATCTTCCAAAAATTAATAACAATTCAGTATAAAATCTTCCACTAGAAGATTCGGTATCAGTTTCCTGAGTTGCAGACTTTAATTTTACACCATACTCTTTATGAAGTTTTTGTAAATGAGCAATAGCACTAATGCCTGTTCTGGAAAACCTTTCTATACTATAGACAATTATAGTGTCAACAAAGCCTTTATTTTCGTGAATATAATTAAGCATTTCAAGGAATTGCTTTCTATCATCAGACTTTGCGCTTTCATATGTTTGCCCAAAACATTTTACAACATTTAGTCCATTTTTATCAGCATACTCTTTACAAGCTTTCAACTGAACTGATAAACTCAAATTATCTTTTTGCTCTTTAGAACTGACCCGGGTATAAATAACGGCATTCTTTGTTGTTGATTTAAACTTTGAGTTCCCTTCTCCCTTTGAAAATTTTTTAAAAACATCAAGATGACTTTTCATAATTATTCTCTACATTTTTAGTAAAAGCATTATAAGTAATAAGAGCGAATTGCTGTATTGCATATACTATTTCAATAGCTTCATCATCACTTAAATCTTTAAATCTTTCTACTTTCCTTATTTCATTAATAGATATACAATATTTGTTGTCATTGGTAGTTTTTTTTGACATTTAAATAAAAACCTGTAGACATAACTCCACTCTTTTGGTCATTACGTCGGTTTTGAATTTGCTCAGGAGTCTTTCCTTTATTTATTTAATATTTGCCTTCTTTTTAACTTTCCTAATGATAGAAACTGTTTTTTTATCATTAACAACCAATGTTATTTCCTGATAATTATGTTGATGGATTATGTCGATTATTTTTTCCTTTGTTTCCATTTTTTCTTCCAACGTAAACAGGTCCATCTTCCCATTTTTATATTTTATTTCAACACGTTCATAACTTCCTAATCTCAGTAGAGAAATTAATGTTAGTTCATCTCCATTCAATTCTATTTCTTTCTTGTATTTTACCGGAAGATTTTTATTTGGAATTAACTTTTGCAGAAATGAATTTATGTTTAATAGTAAATGATTTTGGATTCCGAATACCTCTTTATTTAGTTTATACTGCTCATAATTAAGAATGGAAATTGAAGCATCCTTAAAAATCAATAAGAAAACAGGCATTCCATTTAGTGCAAAAGCAGTATGAAATTCCAATAATGGCATTGGAGTATTAGTTTGTGGTGAAAATTCAGACAATTCAATCTTTACTTTCTGAATCATTTTTATAGGATATCCAAATTCTCTTAACTCATTTATGATGAGTAACCAAACAGAATCAATAAGGCTAAATTTCCTCCAACCTCTTTCATCTATCCTATCACAATTCAACAAACCCTCCTTTTCCCAACTGTTAAGCTGTCGGTAAGAAATCAAATCTAAATTAATGGGCTTGGTTCTTTTGTTTAATGCTTTAGATATTAAATTATTAGGATTGCTAAAGTATTGACTGAATCCAATTAAATAATCATCTCCTTTGTGTATTAGGTTACTACTTTTTAATGCTTGTTCGCTCATAAATCTTACTATTTGGTATAATTTAATACAAATATATAAAATTATACCATATGGTAAGATTTGAAAACATAAATTTTAAAATGGCTCTTTATTAAACATTTCGGTTAAATAAAATTTGACCAAAACAAAAGGGACCATCTCAGATTTGTGACGGCCCCTTTGAAAAATTTTATCTATAATTTATTCTAATATGCCTGACAATCCTTTAATATCACATTAGTCAAAGTCATTCCATAATTAGTACCAATCAAAGTAAAATCTTGTCCTTTCCGTAAATTGGAAATTACTGTTTCATCATTAAAATAACATTGGATTCTATTTACGTAATAATTAGTTTCTAAAAGCACATAAGTATCTCCAATTATATCTTTCTGAATCCCGGCAATCCTTCCTGAAACAGCTATCTTTTTGCCTTTATATTTCTGGTCTGCTGCAACCTCATTTTCTTCATATGCACGATATAGTTGTTCTGCTGTTAGTTCAAAATCAAATTCCTTGTAAAATTTACTCTTTGGGTAGTATTTCTTTAGGTGTTTAAAATACTCAGATTTATAATTTAAATATGGATAAATTACATTACTATTATATTCATCGGACCATTCAAATAATTGCCTTTGGCTTGCCTCATAGATTGCATCTAATACTTTTGGGTTTTCTTTATCAAACACACCAAAGGCAATAGAAAGATTATAATCAAATGGAATTTTAATTTCCTCTGAATTGCCAGTGTATAAAACATTTCCTTTTATACCATAGTAATTAAAAACTTTTTGATGCCTGTCATATACTTGTAAAAAGTCTTCTGTTAGTCCGCCTCTTGTAATTAGATATATAGCATTTTTCATCATGTTTAAGTGGCCTTTTTCCTCAATAAGGTCTTGTATCTCCGGATTAACTCCCAATGTTTTACCATCATAAGTTGCCATTAACTGACCTATACCCTGAAGTAATGGTAAGTTATCTATAGATACATTTTTTTCAGCTGTCAATTTTACATAGGTCGGGTCATTCGATAATAAAGAAATAATGGAGTCTCTTTCTTTCTTCTTATTCTCTGGTAAAGTTTTAATATTCTCCGAAACCGTAGCCGAATAATTGGGAAATATTGATTTAACAGATTCTTCCTTATTTGGTCCTGTACAAAAATGATTAAAGAAAGAGAATAAAATTAAAAATAGAAATACGGAGTTTTTTGATTTAATGAAAGCCATTTTGTATTTGCGGTTATGACCTAATTGTTCCTAAAAGGTCTGTTAAAAAAATAGCGTGGAACAATAGCTACCAGTTTTAGAGGCACCGCTAAATGCCCACTCCACAAGGTAAACTAAAGCCCACGCATAACGTGAGCGTTCAGCCTATCCTTCCTGTGGAGTAATGAAAATTAGCGGTTTTCTAAAACAGGAATTATAGCTAACGCTATACCAATATTTTAAACTTTCTTAATTAGTTCTTCATTTAACAAATATCATTCTTTCCTTTTAAAGGTCAAATTGCAAATTTATATACTTTTAATATCCCAAATCTTTTAATAAATTCTTTTCTTCTAAAATTAACTCTTCTAAACTCATGTCATTTAGCGGTTTATCAAATACAGCTTTATTTTGGTCCTTCAATTTAGAGGAATATTCATTAGCATATTTGATTACAGTAACATCAGGTAAACAATCCATTGAATTTTTGACCTTTTTAACCGGAATGTCTATATTATCTATTACCTCATAAAAGGTCTGTTCGGTCGTTCTTTTAAATCCCTTAAGTAGCTTTAATAGATGTTCTGAAGCAAGTGATTCAATTATAATTGCATAATTCTGCTCGTTTTCCTTTTTGGCTTTACTAAATAATTGAAAAAAAGTTGAATCAGAATTTACCCATTTTAAAAATAATCCTGTAGGAATTTCAAAAGTATCGCAAGCAGTTTTTAAAGAAGCTTCTCCGGTGGAAAATAAGTAACAAATTTTACCTATTATAGTTAGTTTCTGTTCCCTTGGTAGCCTATCTAGCTTTGAAATTATATTCCAATTATACTTTTTAGACTTTTGATTATCAGTTATTAATAAATTAGCAATTTTAGGAACTTGCTTTTGAGGGTGGGACTCTCTTTTCCAATTAAATTCTTTCTTATACTTTTTTAATGACCGTATTGACGTTCCGGTGGTCATATCTAAAATTTTACAAAATATTTCTTTATCGGTTTTACAATCAATTGATTTATATAGGTGGCAAAGAATTTCAACCTTACCTATTTTATCATCGGGAAGAATTATTCTGGTTCCCATTTACTTTTAGAATTTTCATTTAACTACTGCACTTATATTGCACTTTTCTGTTTTTGATTCCATCCCTACTCTATAATTAGAGTCTTATCTCTTATGGAATTTAAAATAATCATTTTTACCTCAGAAGCTCGATTAATTGAAAGTCATTGGAATCAATGAAATCAATGAATTTTAAGAAATCCTCAACAAAAAGGTTCGATAATTCAGGGGTTTGGTCTACTAAGTTAAATTACAAAACCCCTCAGAAACGCAAGAAAAGGCATTTTGAGGGGTTTTTTGTTTAAGTCTCGTAAAGGACTCGTAAAAATCACCACCCTCTTGTAACATGTTTATAATCAGACTGTAACACGGCAATACAAAGAAAATAAAGGGAAGTTGGCCACACAAGTATTATCATCATCAACCATCATCCTGTCTGACAGACTATTAATAAATTAAATATAGTTCAGGGATAGCTAATTAAGTATGAAGTCAATTATACTTTATATAAACATGGATAGCACCTACCTTCTTACCTTCGACAAATTAAGAATCGTTAGCCTGTAGTCGGTAACTACAACTGCACCAAAATCGGAAAATAAGAGTGCACCAAATTTGGCAACAAGAATGCACCAGTAATTACCTTCGTCGGGATTAAAAAACCGATGAATAATTATGAATG
>JBKBUF010000035.1:0-40035 GCA_046290815.1 Cytophagaceae bacterium
AGCAATTAAATATCCTGAAAGATTAAAGATCTGTTGAAATATGGAAAAGTTTTTCAAACTTTACCACATTCCAACAGAGATAATAATTTTAATAATGACACAGTTATTTAAACAGAACCCTATGAAGTGGTGGACCATTTGTCTTTCCATCATGGCTACACAGGCCAGCGCCATCACTTTTCTCTCCACCCCCGGACAGGCATTTGAAGATGGCATGAGGTTTATCCAGTTTTACTTCGGGCTTCCAATCGCAATGGTAATCATATCTATTACCGCAGTGCCCGTATTTGCAAAGCTGAATGTGTATACGGCCTACGAATACCTCGAAAGTCGTTTCGATCTCAAAACAAGAACACTGGCGGCATTCCTTTTTCTGATACAAAGAGGACTTGCTGCAGGTATCACTATTTTCGCACCTTCTATTATCTTATCAGCCATGCTTGGATGGAAACTGGCTCCAACCAATATACTAATCGGATCTGCAGTAATTCTATACACAGTTTCAGGAGGAACAAAGGCTGTAAGTGTTACACAGAAACAACAAATGGCTGTTATGATGGGGGGCATGATAGTTGCAGGCATTGTCGTGGTTAATCTTTTACCGGCAGATATAGGTCTATCCGAATCTTTATTAGTTGCAGGTAGTATGGGGAAGATGAACCTCGTAGATTTCTCTTTTGACTGGAAGGATCGATACAATTTCTGGTCAGGGATTACCGGAGGTTTATTCCTTGCACTCTCCTACTTTGGAACCGATCAGTCACAGGTAGCAAGATATTTAGGCGGAAAATCGGAGACCGAAAGCAGATTAGGATTATTGTTCAACGGACTGCTTAAAATCCCTATGCAGTTTATCATTCTGTTTATAGGAGTGCTTGTGTTTGTTTTTTACCAGTTCCATCAACCTCCTGTATTTTTCAATAACACCTCTCTTCAATATGCCAAAAACTCTGAATATGCTACTGAAGTTGACAGTCTGGAAAACAGGCATGCAAAACTGTTTCAGTTGAAAGAAGCAGAAATTAAAAAGATGATCAATGCTGAGAAAACCGGTAATTTTTTAGTTTCTGAACAGGCCAAACAGAGGCTGAAGGATTTAAATAAAGAAACTCGGGACGTTAAGGAAGAAGTAAAAATTATCATCAAAAAAGCAGCTCCGAAAGCTGAGATAAAAGATACTGACTACGTATTCATAACCTTTGTAATGAATTATATGCCCAAAGGGTTGGTTGGACTTCTCATAGCGGTAATATTATGTGCAGCAATGTCCTCCACTGCATCAGAACTGAATGCACTTGCTTCCACGACTACAGTAGATATCTACAAGAGAAGTATTAAGAAAGATGGAAATGACCTTCATTATTTAAATGCTTCCAGATGGTTTACCATCTTTTGGGGAGTTGTAGCTATAATTTTCGCCCTCGTGGCCTCACTACTGGAAAATCTTATTCAGGCAGTAAATATACTTGGATCACTTTTTTACGGAACCATTCTGGGAATTTTCGTCTCAGCCTTTTACTTCAGATATATCCGGTCTGATGCAGTGTTTATTGCGGCAATCATAGCTGAAATATGCGTGTTAACACTATACACCTTCACCGATATTGGATTTCTTTGGTATAATGTGATAGGCTGTATAGTGGTGGTGATTGTTGGTTTTATTTTGCAGAAAATTATTAGTCAGTATTCAGTAGGCAATAGGCAGTAGGCAGTTGGCAACGCAAGACTGATTATAATCCATCCAGAATCTAATATCTAACGTCCGGCATAAACTGACTACTGCTTAATGATACTGACATGATCTGAAGGAGACGCCATGCATGTCGTCTCTACTGCCTTCTGCTTACCGCCTATTGCCTATTGCCTATTGCCTATTGCCTACTGCCTACTGCTACTCAACTACTCTACCATCATCTTCCTCGTCACTACCGTCCCGTCATCAAATCTGACAGAAATAAAGTATGTGCCGGTTGTCAGGTTACCCGCATTAAGGTTGATCCTATGTTCTCCGGGAGCGTATAAATTCTTAGCAACGGTCATTACACTCATCCCCTGGTTATTGGTTACTGAAACTTCAAATGATGCTGTATTCGTAAGAGTTAGTTTTAATACTGAATTGTTGTTTGCAGGGTTAGGACTAACTTCCATCAAAGAAACAACAGAAGCAGCACCCTGTACTCCTGTCGCTTCCTGCACAATTATTTTACCTTTCATTCCATGATGGAAGGTGCACACATAAAAAAATGTACCTGAGGTGCTGAAAGTGATTTCCCCTCCGTTAGTAGGTGTGGACCACCCTCCATCTATAGGATTAGATTTATGACCTGCATTATAATCTGCCTCAGTTACCTGATGAGCATTATGTCCAGGAATTTGAAAATCTATTTTATCACCTTTGGTAATTGTTATTTCAGCTGGACTAAAAGAAATCCCCGATGCTGACACTACATGAGTGGTTTGGGATAAAGCAACTGTTCCTAAAAAAACAAGTGAAATAGTTGTAAGTAGGAGTTTTTTCATTGGTCTAAGGTTTATAAGTTAAAACATCAAATTTAATATTTTTAAGTTATTGAGAAACAATCGTTAGTAAATTTTCTAAATTATTCAGCAAAAAAAGGTTGAATTTATTGAAGATACGTATACTTTTCACGATGAACTATCTCCAAAAATCTTATGTAATCATTTTTTTTCTGGTTTTTACCTGCGAGTTTATTTATGCCCAAAAGATCAAAATATATCAGATCAGCGGCCTTGGAGCAGATGAAAGGATCTACCGTAATCTAAATGTTGATTCAGTAGACTTTATTTTCCTTGATTGGCTAAAGCCCCTTAAGAAAGAAAAAATCGAGCAATATGCAACCAGAATGCTGGAAAAGATCCCCGAAGACAGCGCTTATGTAATGGGTTTTTCTTTTGGAGGTATGTTGGCAGTAGAGATGTGGAAGCAAAGGCCGGGATTAAAGCTAATACTCCTTTCCACAGCTAAAACACGCAAAGAAGTGGGAGCTGATTTCCATCTGATGGGATATACCGGCCTTCACAAGCTGGCTCCAAAAGATTTTTTCTGTAAACCACACTCCTTCCTGGTGAAAAAGTTTGATGTAAAAACTGAAGAAGAAAAGGCACTGTTGGAAGACATCATCAGAAACAGTGATCCGGATGTAACTGATTGGGCAATCAATTGTATAATTTACTGGAAGAATAAAACCATTCCTTCAGATTTTATCCATATTCATGGCAGTTATGATCAGGTAATAAGATTATCAAATGTTAATGCCACGCATGTACTTGAGACGGGACATTGGCTGCCTTATGATAAAAGTGAAGAGGTTGGCAGGATAGTTAGCGAATATTTATTTAGTCGTTAGTCAACTGACTTCTTAATTGTGACTTCTGATTTTTGAGCTTATGACTAATGACTTTTGACTAAAATCAAACTTACTCAAAATAAACAGTATTCTTGAAAATCCCGTCAGTCAACTTTACCTCATTACCCAATCCATCGTAAAGCTTACAGGAAAAAGTACAGTTTATGATTCTTTCATCTTCTGTCTCTGAAATGCTTGAAAGCAGGAAGGTATAGCCGGTCTGGTCAGCAGCACCCAATGCACTGCTCCATAGTTTACCCGTTTCATCAACCCACTCTACTTCCACTCCGTTTTCATTTAAAACAGGTTTGGCAAAATTATAGTATTTGGCTTCGTATTCAAAGGCGGCATTGCTTCCGTCATTATTTGCAAAATATTTATGAAAATTAATGCTTATACTTTTCCCTCCGGTAGTGGAATAAAACCTTGAGGTTTCTGTCAGGTAATAATCGTTCTCTTCATTCTTTTTAACCCCTGTACGTGTAGCAGTGCTAATAACATCATTCTTGCCATTTTCTATTAATTGATGTATACCGTCAACTATTCCCTTAAAATGAAGTTTAGATACATTGTAAGCAGGCGTTACCGTATTGCTTTTCTTTTTATTGCAGGAAGAAAAGGTTATAAGGGAAATGGCCAGTAATATAACAAGAAGGTTTCTCATTGGTTGATAAGTAATAATAGTTTACAAACTTAAGTAAATGGGGAAACAACTGCAAATAGATTAAAAACCTTTAACTTCAATAACAGTGAATATGAATAAAATCAACATGTTAAAAATTACCTGCGGAGCTCAGGCTGCTTATTACATCCTTACAGGACTCTGGCCTATTATACATATAGATAGCTTTGAAGTAGTTACCGGACCTAAAGTAGATGACTGGCTTGTGAAAACAGTAGGAGTTCTGGTAATTGCTATAGGCCTTCCATTAATATTCGCACTGATTCGGAAAATGATCACCCTGGAACTTGCCATCCTTGCCGTTTCAGCTGCAGTAGGCTTAGCAGCCATAGATATTTACTATAGTTTCAACGGAATTATTAGTCCAATATACCTGGCAGATGCAGCAGTGCAAATAGGTATTGCAGGAATATGGGTTATTTGTTTTAAAGAAGAAAAACAACTTATTCAGTAGGCAGTAGGCTTTAGGCTGTAAGTATCTATAGTTGTTTGACAGAAACTATTAAATATTCAATTGCAACCAGTATAAACTCCGGAATTCAACTACGCTTTACCTAAAAGAACTTTTAAAATAAAATATAAAAATTAAGATCAAATTTATTAGTTATTTATCCGAACCTTTAAAAGGATGGGCTACTGTCTACCGCATATAGCTTATAGCCTACCGCCTACTGCTCCTTAAACCTTCTCAGATCCTGCTTTCTGAAAGTCCACTCCGGTGTCTCCAGTAATCCGGAAAAGTCTGTGGAATACCATGGGCTTATCGCCGGGTTGTTTGGATTGGTAAGTAGCTGCAGTTCCTGAGCTGGCATGTAACTTTGTGCTAGCAGAAAAAGTGTTTTGCCGGTAGATGATTCTTTAGCGACATCCATGACGATGACAGCATGCCCCGGAGATCCTCCTTTGATGAATACATCTCCGGATCTTATGTCATTTATATTGACTGGATCCAATTCTTTTTCCAGTGACAAGGTGCCTGCATAGGTAAAGACCATTTCAAGAAAATTCCAGAAGTCATTATAGGTATTGGAAGCTGCGGCTGACTTAACCCATGAGCAGTTATTACCTTTCACCGAAATCCTTTTGCCTTTAATCCATTCTGTATAATCTGCTCTGAAGCCATTGGTGAAGTTGAAATGAATTTGATCATACGCTTTAATGCTATACAAATATTCTGCCCTCAGACGCATTACCGCATCTGCACATTGGTGCAGATCCTTCTTCCCTATTTTTAAATCCGCAACTGCTATATAAACATTGTAATTATCCTTTTCCCTGCCATCGTAATATCTCACCTTAGAACCATGCGGCTTCAATGGAACCTGTCTTAAATAAGCAGAAAAGGAATTTTCCGCTGCTGAGACTCTTTGAAAACCCATAGGAGGAAGAATTCTGGCCTTGACAGTTTTACCTTCAGGATTAATTATACTTGTTTGCTGTGAAACATTCTTTGAAAACAGCGATGAAAAGTTTGTATTAAACTCTGCAGATTTCCTGACTTCGCAGGAAAAAAGGAATAATAAAAAAAATAATGATGGGAAAATTCTCATTGTATAAAAATAAATCAGGCGAAAACGATCCATTTAAAGGACATTTTCACCTGATTAAGTTGATTAATTTATTCTAAAGTTAAAAGTTAAAAGTTTAAATTTTAGGGTTTCGAACTTCGAATTTCGAATTTTTATTCAACCACCAGCTTCTCCCCGAATACCTCTCCCTCCATGATAGCCTGCAGCATATAGATTCCCCTACCTGAGGATGGTAAATCAAGATTGTGAATGCTCGAACCTTCCTGTACAAATATGCTGGTCGCCAGTATCTGTCTACCCTCAAGTGAATACACATTTACTTTTACCTCTGTGCTTGCATCGCTGCTGATCAATAATTGATACTCATCTCCTTTTTTTACAACTTTAATGCTATTGCTTCCGGCATTGCCTACATGTATGGTGCTGGAGTATTCAGATTTTCCATCATAATCCACCTGCTTTAACTTGTAGTAATTACCTGTTTCGGATGGACTGTAGTCATAGTACTGGTAGGAGATTTTATGGTTAGAGTTTCCATTGCCCTTCACTGTACCTATGGAAGTAAAATTAACCCCATCTGAACTTTTTAATATTTCAAAATAATCATTGTTTTTCTCTGATGCTGTTGACCAGTTTAGTTCTACCAGACCATCTTTCAATTTACCATTGAAATTAATAAGGTTAACAGGTAGAATCGGATCACAAAGTTTTACTATAAAAGGTTTGTCATTTGCATTAGTCGCACTGGAAACAGGTTGATACACTCCTGCTGTAGTAGGTAAATTTACAGCATGCACAGCCATGCCTACATAAAAGCAGGAGGACGAAGATCTCTTATCCTGTCTGATACCACCAGTCGGATAATTCATATTTGTATTTCCTGCAACGCCGAAATATGAAGAAAAGTACCTGGTGACATTCTGGTTTCTCTTAGCAGGTCCAAAGTTGAACATGGCTACATAGACATCAAAACTTCCTTTTGCTGTGGCTCCACTGTAGACAGGTCCTGCAGCAGTGGTATAAGAAACCGGATTTGTTGTTCCTAAGTCAGTAGAAGTGGTTATAAAAGTTAGCATAGCAATGCTATCATTTACATCAAGTCCACCCGGTCTCCAGTATTGTGCAATATCATAAGATCTTCCTTTTATACCATTGTCGCTACCTGTTCCTCCTATGAAAGTAGAGAACATCAATGTCGTTCCGGTTGAGTTAAATCCTGCAAGAAAAGCTTCATTCCCAGTTGAAGGACTGGCCTGAAATGCATATGTAGTCGGGAAGGTGGAATGCTCTGCATGGCCGATGACGATTGCCTCATCATTTCTGGTCACCCTGATTTGTCCTGCCCAGTCATCACAGCATCCACCAAGGTAAGTGCCATACATTTTTGTATTCAAATCACGGTTATATTTCATTACAAAAACGTCATTGGAACCTACTGCCGTGGTTCTGTATGTACCGGCAGTTGCTATATTGGTTGAAGAGTTAGTGGTACCTGAAAGATAAATATAGGTCGTTGCTGTTGTTCCTCCATTGTACAAATCCATTGCTTTCACCACATCATCCCCTGTTCCACCCACATAGGTAAAAGTTACCACAGCTCCTGTAGTGGCATTAAACGTTCCGACAAAACCATCATGGCCTGCATTATAGGCACTACCACCTGTTCCTAAACCTGATGACATTGTTTGCCCACAAAAATGAGCGAGGTTAGCATTGTGTGGATCTGCAACAATATCATGCCCTGTTTCCTGCCCTGCACCACCGTAATACGTTGAAGCATTTAATGCATTTCCGGCAGCGTTAAGTCTGAAAACGACAATATCTCTTGCACCTGAGTGTGTTGAAATCGAAGATGTACCTACAGCAGGGAAATCTGTGGAAGTAGTATAACCGGTAACATAAGCTTCTCCTGCACTGTTTACACTAATACCTGTACCTACATCTGATGAATTAAGACCGGATGCAGCAACTATTGTACCATATAATACAGAAGTACCTGTTTCATTCATTTTATACACCATGATATCTTCATTCCTTCCGGATGTACCAAGGGTGGTACTTATACCAGGCATAATGCTGTTTACCCAACCTGTAAAATATAAATTACCTGATGCATCCACATCCATATCATTGATATATGAATTCGCACCAGCATCAGTGGCATGGGTAACATAACTTGCCCAGTTTACAGTAGGAGGATCAATGATCAGATCAAGATTTTTGTCGTAATTTCCAGTCACTTTAAACCCTACTGACTTAGCTCCTTTTTTATAAAATTTCACAGGTACTTCTCTCTTCTGTCCGTTGGTTAGCTGATAAGCATAAGGCTTCTCATCTATAAGTTTCCCCCAGTCAATGGATATTTCAAGTTCACCACCGGAGTTTATACTTAAACCATCTACACCTTGATAGGCCATTTCTATATCTTTAACATCTGCACCGGGCTTTAAAATAAAGTCATACTTCAATTTTTCACCGGTATGATAGTATTTCAGGTCAATTTTATTGTAAATATTTTTATATAATAAGGTATTGAAGTGTCCTATTCCGCTAAAATGATTTTCCGGGTTATTACCTGCAATAATGTTGAACTCACCTTCCAGTTTATCCTGAGCTGTTATGGTTACATCACGGTTCATTCCGGGAAATGAAACGTTATAACTTAGCTGTTCCATCTCAATAATTTCGTCTCCTGTATGATGCTTCTTTTTATGGAATGCGTGACCGATTCCCTGATTACCGAAATAAATGGCTCCTCCTAAAACGTTGGTGAAATATTTAATCTCTCCTACACCTTTATAATCTACCTGGTAGTATCTTTCAAGCTGCCCTTTGTTCTCCACCATATAATTTCTGGTTAAAAGACTGGCCAGTTTTATTTTTTTCTCTTCTGCAGAAAATGCCTTCTTAATGGCTTTAACATCTGATGATAATTTTATTTCCGGTAACAAATCTTCAACAAAAGAAGCCTTAGCAACTTCCGGAACGGAATGCCCTATAGCTACCTGAGGGGTATTTTCAATTTGCTGCGGATCCTTTTTGGTCTGTTCACAGGCAAAAAGTAAAAATGATAAAGAAAGTGCTGAAAAAGCGAAGTATTTCATCTTGGTTTAGATTTTTAAGAAAAGCTAATTTTCATATACGAATGGAAACAGATTCGGTTTGGCCGGCAAAGTACAGTATTGACAAATTTCAGGGAGCCGAACAAAGGAAAGTACTTAAACTTCTGATAACGTGGTAATTATATATAAAATTATATTCCCGGAGAATTCCGGTAAAGTATGATAAAACTTATACAGCCTTTAATTATATTCAGTAAAATTTTTGAGTATGAACCGTCATTATCTTTTAAAAGGACTTTTATGCCTATTGGCTATTTTCATCAATAGTTGTGCATCAAAAACAGAACATTCATCTCCCGAATTGAGTGGTTTTAAATATGAAGAAGATTTCGCTGTGGCAGAAGTGATGGCTGATTCAACAGCTTCACCAGTAAGTTTTAGCTATTCAGCCTCTGGAGTTAAAAAAGAACCCAAACCTAGTACCTGGAAAAGACAACAGATACCTGCAAACACTGCAAAGCTGTTTGTTGGTGACAAGGAAGAGCTTCCTATTAAGGGATCACAAATAGCTGTAAAGATAGATGGCTTCAGAGCCAGAGTTGTAATCGATGCTTATTTCCTTAACAATAGGGAAAGACAAATGGAAGGTACCTTTAAACTTCAGCTCCCCTCCGATGCCAGTCCTTTCTACCTTGCCTTTGGTGAATCCGTTGTTCTTGACAAGGAAAAAGAAAGAGCTGCAATTCCATTTGTGAACTACTCTGGTGAACTTAAACTTGAACCGGAAAATATTTTAGCACAAAGGTACAAGGACAGCTCTAAAGTTAAAGAAGCAAGAATGGTGGCGAAAGAAAAGGCGGCAATTGCTTACACAGAAACTGTCAGAGCCAATGTTGACCCTGCTATTATGGAATGGGCCGGTGCAGATATTTTCAATTGCAGTGTATTCCCTCTGATGCCCGGAATGTTGCATAGAATAACATTCGGATATGATGTAAACTTAACCGAAACTCCCGAAGGCAGAATTTTTTCCCTTCCTGTTCCAAACCAGGGTGCTTCACTTCAAATAAATATTGATGCTTCAGCAAAAAATATTGTACCCGAAATCTTACCAAAAAATCTGATATCAGAAAGGAAATCTGATCGTATGATGCTAAAGGCAATCGACCCTTATGCTGATGAGATAACTGTAAGCTACTCCGGCAATGCGCCTGTTGTCCTGTCTCAAAAAAGCAAAGAAGACACATATTTTGCTGCTTCAATTACAGCACACCTACCCGAAATTAAACAAAATCTTTCCACTGAGTCTGCAATACTACTGATAGATGTTTCCCTGAGTTCAAATCCTGACAAATTCAATGTTTGGGTAAAAATGGCTGATGCCATTCTGAAAAATAATCAAGATGTGATAAAAAATTTCAAAGTGCTTTTCTTCAATATCGAGCAATTCTGGTGGAAAGAAAACTTTACGGAAAATAATGAAGCAAACAGAAAGGCCCTGGCTGAATATTTAAACAAGTTAGCACTGGAAGGTGCGACTGATCTTGGCTCTGCCTTGCAGTCCGCTTCACTTGAAGAGAAAACCCATAATAACTTGTTTCTACTTAGTGATGCTTCGATTACCTGGGGAAATTCCGATCCTTTTCACCTGGCGGGAAAAATCAAAAGTACTGACAGGCTTTTTGCTTTCAAATCAGGTATGGAAGGTACCGATATAAAATTATTGGAACGACTAAGTGGAAAAACAGGTGGTGCGGTGTATGCCGTTGTAAATGAAGACCAGATCAGCAAAGCCTCCACTGCTTTTAAAAATCAAAGCTGGAAGGTTACGGGCATACAGGCAAAAGGGTGCGAAGACCTTATAATTGCCGGCAACCCTGAATATGTATATCCTTCACAAAAGCTTATTGTCACCGGTAGGGGTATTCCTGAAGGAAGGATAGTAATACAACTTAGTAACGGTAAAGAAAAATTTAATATCGAAACTGAAACAACCAATAAAATCAGTTCAGACCTCTGTAAGAGAGTTTACGGACAGGTAACCACTTCCCTACTCGAAGATTTCGGGTATCTCACAGAAAAATATTCCAAGTCATATGCAACCCATTTCAGAGTGACAGGCAAAACCTGTTCATTACTGATGCTGGAATCGAAAGAAGATTATGCCAGGTTTAATATTAATGATAATGCGGATGCCTATGTAGTAAAATCTAAACCTGCAACTTCGATTATCAATGAAACGCTGCTTTCAATGGGAGAAATACTAAAAAGCTCAAAGGCTACCTTTGTCAACAAATTAAGGAATCTTGAAAAAATGGCAGGAGTAAAATATGGAATGCCTGCTGCTTTGGAGCTCGCTATAGAAAAACTTCCGGAAGAAGCTTTTGATGTTCCTGTAAAAAAACTATCCTGCAAAATTAAAACCAGGGAGCAAATCAGGACGTCAACATTGGAAAATCTCAATCAGCAGGAACTGGATTACGATGTAATAAACAAAGAAGCCCTTTACAGGAAAGAGAATTATAGTCCTGCAGATGGTTTGAAAACGTTAAGTTCATTGGTAGAAAAAAGACCGGGAGATGCGGTATTGCTAAGAGATATCGGGTTTACTGCTATAGAATGGGGCATGGAATCTCATGCATACCACCTTTTCCGCAGAGTGGCAGATGCGAGGCCATTCGAACCACATACCTATCATGCTATTGCCCAAATACTGGCTTCCATGGGAAAAACCGATCTGGCAGTGTTGTATTATGAATTAGCGTATGGAGGTGGATGGAACAGCAGGTACGGAGAGTTTAACCGGATTGTAGGAATGGATTATCTGCAGCTTCTGCTGGATATTGAGAAGAATAAAAAACCTTTGGTGTTAAAAGAATTTTGTCATTTCAGACAAAAGGAATTAAAGGACGCCTATAAAAAACTGGACAACCAGTTTGTGGTAACCATTATGTGGAATACAGACAATTCTGATGTGGATTTGCATGTGATTGAACCTTCAGGTGAAGAATGCTTTTACAGCAATGCCATCACCAAAAGTGGCGGTAGTATCAGCCGTGATATAACCACCGGATATGGACCGGAAATGTATACCACTTCTAAACTCAAAAGTGGAGATTATATGGTTAAAGTAAAATATTTTAACAGCAACCGTAACAGGGCAACAGCAAGAACAAAAGTATATGCTACCATATATAAAAACTTTGGCCGGGATAATGCTGAAATCATAAGGAAGACCGTAAGTCTGGAGGATAGCAAGGAAATGCATTACATTTATACATATAGTAACAAACTGTTCTGATTTTAACATTGCGTATATAACCTTTTTAAGGTATAAATTTCTGACGCTATAGTATAACATGCCCACGGAAAAATCCATTTATTTTTGTCGGAAAAATATTTTTTCAACATTTATGTAAGGTTAACAATAGGTGTATGTAGTCTCCCCGGCTAACTATTTAAACACCGAATATGAAAACAATCAGAAACACCATTATCTATGGAGTCATCTTTTCCATAGCATTTACCTTCTCCTGTAAAAAGGAAAAAGAAAAAACAGCACCTGCTGAAACGGAACAGCAAACCGCCGGAAATGAAATGGCTTTTCCTAACCGAAAAGGTCAGCTTGTAACAGGTTATATCGATGGCATGCCTGTGCCAGTAGAAAAAATCGATAATGTTTATGTTTACCAGGGTGACATAATTATACCTGAAGAAGATATAGGTGATTATTCAGGAAGAACCGAAGGAGTTGGAAGAAGAACAGGAAGGTGGACAGATGCTACATTGTATTACAGCTTTAATAGCAATATAACTGCTACGAAAAAACAAAGGATAATGGATGCGATCAACCATTGGAGAACAAGAACCAATGTAAAACTGATAGAGCGCACCAACCAGACTAACTATTGTGAATTCATCAATTCTACAGGATGCTCCTCTTCTGTTGGAATGCTTGGAGGAAGACAGACTATAAATATCGGGGATGGATGTTCTGTAGGAAGCATCATTCATGAAATTGGTCATGCACTTGGATTACATCATGAACAAAACAGAATAGATCGTGAAAACCATGTAATTATTCATTATGAAAACATCGAACCGGGAAAAGAACATAATTTCAACAGAGTAAGCTCTACCTCTTTCTTCGATCATGGTAACTTTGATTTCGGTTCTATTATGATGTACGGCCCTACTTCATTTTCAGTAAATGGCCGTCCTACAATTACTAGAAGAGACGGTTCTACTTATTCAATTCAAAGAACAGCTCTGTCTTCCGGAGATCTTGGAATAATAGCCAATATGTATCCGGGAGGAATTACCACAAATTATGCACCTAATGTAAGTATTACTTCCCCAACAAGCGGTACTAGTTTTACTGCTCCTGCATCCATAACCATTACAGCTTCTGCAACAGATCAGGATGGTACTATTACAAAGGTCGAATTTTTCAACGGCAGCACCAAACTGGGCGAAAGAACCGTTGCACCTTATACCTACAGCTGGACAGGGGTAGCAGCAGGATCATATACGATTACTGCCAGAGCAACGGATAATCTAGGCGCAAACAGAACTTCCACCGGGGTTTCTGTAACAGTCAATAATCCAACAACGAATACAGGAACATGCGGAAGTGTGGAAGCCTACTCAGCATCTAAAGTGTATAGCGCTCCCGGAAATCGTGTACATTACGGTGGAAGAATCTTCGAAAACAAGTGGTGGGTACAGGGAGAGGCTCCGAACTACAATGACCCATGGGGACCATGGAAATTTATCAGCAATTGTAACTAATCCCCTTTAGTTAATATACACTGCGTTTGTCTGAGGCCGGTACTCAAATGATGCCGGCCTTTTTTTAATCAGTTTCAATTAATTGGATGATAAAATCTGTATAATATCAGAAGTCTTTAAACTATCTAAATCCAGCCTCAGGAAATAATAATCCTTATCTCTGTAATCAAAAACTTTGTTCTTATCCTTATCACGCTGCATTTTTATTAATGCGAATCCCAATTTTTCATATACATTCACTGAAACGGCACTTTCCAAAGGAGAAGTAATAGCCATCATTTTTTTACCTTTACGATCTGTTATGTATAAAACCGAAGGATCATCATTGTCTATTCTACCATTTTTATTATGATCATTTGGTTTTATAAAATAATAAATAAACCTGCCGGAATTGTAATTCCATGAATCGATATATGTTTCCTTCGGGAACAAGTTGACTGTGGTATGTTCGTTGAAATTGTATATTAAAATATTATTTAAACCATTACCCGTATACATAGTCTTTGAGGAAAGCTTTTCAGTTTCTTTCCTTACAGGTATCATCATCACGGCAGAACTATCAGTAATGACAGGATTATCCAAATACTGCTCTTCATCTTTCTTTACTTGAGCATTTGAGCAACTAAAAAATAATATACAGAATACAATAATCGGCCATTTCATATCTTTAACTTTATAATTAATATTTTAAAATCTTCAGTTATATTATTATTTCCTCAAAAGTCTTTGCGTTCTTTGCGCCCCCTTTGCTCCCTTTGCGTGAAATATCTTTACATGCAATTTCCCTCTACTCAAAACCTTGCCAACAACTCATCCTTCTTATTAGGTGAAACATCCACGGTAGATCCATCAGACATCACAACCTGCCCTCCTTTTCCTTTCAGGTATTTTTTTATATGCTGAACATTGACCAAATGTGATTTGTGGATCCGACAAAAATCAAATTCTTCCAATATACTCTCATAATGTTTCAGGGTTCTGCAGATCAATAATTTCCTGCCATCTGAAAGGGCAAAATCAGTAAAGTTATCATTTGCCTGGCATCTTACTATATCTTTAACCTGAATTACTTCAAAACCTTCCATCAAAGGCAGTACAATCTTTTGAAGCTGCTTATTCATGGTCTGAATATTTTCAATAAGTATTTTGGTATGAAAGCTATGATTATCCTTCTGCTTTCCCGCCTTAATCTTTTCCACCGCATTGATAAGCTCGTCAATTTCAATAGGCTTTAAAAGATAATAGGCAGCACTAAGATTAAGCGCCTTCAAGGCATAATGGCTGTAAGCCGTCACAAATACCGTTTCAAAGGATGACTCTCCCACCTGTTCCAGCAGATCAAAAGCATTGCCATAGGGCATCTCTACGTCCAGAAACAAAATATCAGGTTTATGCTCCTGCACCGCTGCAATTCCTGTTTTTACCGAATCAGCCAGAGCAAGTATCTCCACATCCGGACAATATTTTCCGAGATAGTTTTTTAAAGTATCCCTGCTTGCTTCTTCATCATCTACTATTACGGCAGTTAGTTTCATAGTAAAAAAGTTAAAAGTTTAAAGTTAAAAGTTTAAAGATTCGAATTTCGAGTTTCGAATTTCGAATTTTCGAGTTTTAATGTTTCAATCCTTCCCTCTTCTCAACATCACTGATATAAATACATACCTTTGTGCCTGTACCTTTATCTTTATCCAAATCTTCTATCTCCACCTTCATCCTTGCGCGATAAAGTTCATTAATAATATCAAGTCTGGTTAAGGTATTTTTCAGTCCTGTTGAAACCTTTTCCTTTTGGTTGGCAGTCTTTAGTTCTGCGGATCTCTTCCTGCCTATACCATCATCTTCAATTATTACTTTTAATCCTTTGCCCCACTTACATATTTCCACCATTAGTAAACCTTTGTCCTCTTTGTATCTCAATCCGTGCCATACTGCATTTTCGATATAAGGCTGAATCAACATCGGTGGTACTTCTACCAGTTCTGCATTGATTTCTTCATTTACCTTAAATTCATAATCAAATTTCTCTTTGAATCTCGAATGCTCGAGTGAAAGATAAAGCTTAAGTATATTGATTTCTGTTGCCAGGCTGATAAACTCATGCTGAGAGTTTTCCATCACAGTGCGCATAAGCTTTGAAAAATCTGAAAGGTATTTATTGGCAGCCCTCTCATCGTTTTTGGAAATGTAATTGTTAACAGAGTTCAGTGCATTGAAGATAAAATGCGGGTTCATCTGGCTTCTCAATGACTTTAGAGCCAATACTTGATTCGCAATTCTTCTCTTTCTGCTGCTCGAATAAATCATGTAGGAACTTCCAAAAACAATCACCAGTCCAAGCGACAATGCATAAATCACCATTCTGGAAAAATCCTTTTCTTCCTGAAGCAGCAGAATTCTTTGTTCATTTAGTTTCATATCTTTTTCCAAAAGATCTATCTGCTTTTGCTTTAGGCTCAACTCTTCATTGAAACTTACTACTGAAGCAAGCTTAGCTTCTTTCTCTGCAAGAAACTCTTCTTTGTCTGCCACATAAGCTGTGTACAATTGCAAGGCTTTATCATAATCACCTTTTTGTTTGTATACTTCTGTAATGGCTTTCTGCACTTCCAGCTTCTTCGATTTATCACCTGTTTCTTCGGATAATTTTGCGCTTCTTTCCAGATATGGCAAAGCTTTCTCAGCATCTTTTTGCTCCAGGTAAATTTGCCCTATCTCATAATAATCATCAGTCAAGGCTTCGATATTGTTGGATTTGGTATTCACCTCTGCAGATTTTTTTCTCAATTCCAGCTCGTCATTCAGTTTTCCTTCTTTCCTCAATGATTTACTGATATTGCTGTAGGACTGGGCTATATTTTTCTGGTCGGCCTGACCCTCTGCTATTCTCCCGGATTTTTCAAAATATGGTTTTGCTTCCTGCGGCTTTTCCATTGCAAGATAGATATTACCTATCCTGTTGTTAATGTCTATCACACCTTCTTTGTTGTTCCTTTTTTCTTCCAGTTGAAGAAGCTCTCTCAATACCACTAATGCATCATTATTCTTTCCTTGTTTTTCATAGATCCCTGCCACAAGACTTTTGCAGCTTATGATTTCCTGAATGTTTTTAACATTTTCAGCTTCTCCGACACATAATTTATATTGTTCCAATGCCTTATCAAGATTTCCTCCTTTTTCAAAAGCGATACCTGTATTTTTTCTGGCTTCAAATGCAGCCCTGGTATCTTTAAGACCAGTATAAATAGAAAGGGATTTATTGTAAAATTCAACAGATTGTGTGTATAATCCCTGTTGTAAATTCAGCTTTCCCAAGGCAGAATAGGTAGCTGCCTCCGCCTGTTTGTCTTCTTCTTTCAAACTCATAGACAAGGCCTGCTCAAGGTAATCTAAAGCAGCCTTAGGATCCTTTTTAGAAATATTATCCGCCTTTTGAATAAGAGCGTAAGCATTGGTCTGCTTTATCTCTTTAGAAGGACTCATTTTCTTCTTGTCCTGTGAATAGCAATTAATGCTTATAGAAGCAAAGAGAATCAATCCGCAGATCCATTTAATCAGGACGACAAAATATATGTTCTTTTCTTTCATCATTTCATTTTCAGATTAAGCCTCCGGATAGAAAACTAATCGTATTACAAAGGTACGTTAAAAGTTCAATCATCTGACAAACAGCACAATAAAAATTTTCCCTCAGTAAAACAGTCATTTCACTAAGTCAGAATGCAGGCTGGCTAAGTATAGATTTCCCTGCTTTGTTCCAACGCGTACATTTCAGAAAAATTTGTAAAATCCTTAACAGAAAACGATATGAGAAATCCAATCAAAACAAAACTGATACTTACACTGACTGTAGTATTTGCCACCGCTGCACTTACAATTTTTACAGCTTCAGGTCATAATGTTTCAAAAAGAACAATTGAAAATCCTGCTGATAATACAGAAGTAATCACCACCACTACCACCCGTAAAATCAAAGTGGCGCTGCTTCTGGATACCAGCAATAGCATGGATGGTTTAATTGACCAGGCCAAGTCACAACTATGGAACATAGTAAATGAACTTGCTGCAGCGAAATGCGAAGGAGCTAAACCGGAAATACGAATTGCATTGTATGAATATGGCAATGACAGGTTGCCCGCCAGCGAAGGTTATATCAGGCTTGTAACCCCGCTTACCAATGACCTTGACAGAATTTCTGATGATTTATTCAAACTTTCTACCAATGGAGGAAGTGAATTTTGCGGACATGTTATACAGACTGCAACAAAACAACTTGACTGGTCTCCTGACGGAAATGACCTTCAGGTAATATTCATTGCAGGCAATGAACCATTTACTCAGGGGAATGTAAATTACCGTGAAGCATGTGCAGAAGCCAAAAGGAGAAAGATTACTGTTAACACCATTTTTTGCGGAAATTATGAGGAAGGAATCAGAACCAACTGGAAAGATGGTGCAGATATAACAGGAGGAAGTTATATGAGCATAGAGCAGGATAGGAAAACAGTCTATATCTCCAGTCCTTATGATGATAAAATTGCTGAACTTAATAATAAACTAAACAATACATATATCGAATATGGTAGAGAAGGTAAGCAGAAAAAAGAAGTTCAGATGATACAGGACAGCAATGCAAAACAATATGGTAAAGCCAACGAAGTAAACAGAGCTGTTTCCAAATCAACACATGTGTACAAAAACAGCAGCTGGGACATGGTAGATGCCAGTGAAGAAAAAGGCTTCGAGGTAAGTAAGGTTCCTGCAGAGCAGCTTCCGGAACAAATGAAAACCATGAACGATGAACAGAAGCAAAAATACATAGCAGAGAAAAAAGCAGAAAGAGAAAAAATTAAAGCTGAAATTTTAGAACTCAGCAAAAAAAGAGAAGCTTACATTACTGCTGAAAAGAAAAAGCAAGGTGAAGATGATAAAATGCTCGACAAGTCAATGATCAATGCGATTAAGAAACAGGCGAGTGATAAGAAGTTTGAGTTTTAATAAAGTTAAAAGTTTAAAGTTTAAAGCTAAAAGCTTAAATTTTTTAAAAAACCAAATTCGAAATCTGAGAGACAAATGCTTTCGGATTTCGAATTTCGGATTTCAATTTTAGTCTTTATAGGTAGCTTGCTTTGGAAAGTAATTTTTTTCCAACAAAATAACCTACTCCTGCAAATGCAACTACCCCAAGCACCTTGCCAACAGGAAAACCCTTTCTTTCAGATCCTTCTTTTATACCTTTTTGATTAGCCGGAATAGGGTTCTTTGTATAGGTACCGGATGCCGGCATTTCTTTTTCTTCAAATACGCCTAACAATCTTTGAAGCGACATCTGGAGTTTTTCACCGAACATAGGTAGTCCATGTCCAGTACCTGCCGCAGAAGGGTTAAGCGTAGATAGCGCCAGAACAGACTTAAATGATTCTTGCCAGTTGATAGTAAAATACGCCGGCGGACCGTGAAGTTCTTTTTTCTGCAAAATTACCGCCGTTAGTGAATTCTGATTAGTGGTAGTAAAAGCATCTCCTGCAATCAGTGTTCTGTCGCTTTCTCTGAAATAAAGATATATGGCCTGGGCTATGGCCCGGTGTGTGTATATATCCCCAGTCCGGAAGTTCAGGCACTTTCCCTCCTTCAGCTAATGGTTCCACTCTGTCTTTAATATTAATTGGCTTAACAGGAAATAACCAGGACATATACGCCATCGCCCCATTACCTGCTGTTGGATCCGGTGGAGGATAAGATGCTTTTCCTGTCAGGTATGGAATCTCCAATGGATGTGCGTAAACTTTAACATTTTTCCAGCTATCAAGCAAATCTGCAAGAGCACCTACATGATCGAAGTGGCCGTGAGTAAGAACAATAGCTTTGGGAGGATTATTCTCACCATAATATTTCGCAGCCTCTTCCTTAATTCTTTTCGCAGAGCCAGGTAAACCTGCATCCACTAAAACCCAGGGATTTCCGTTTCCCGGAGTCCCTATCATATAAACGTTGACAAAAAGAATTTTAAATCCTATAACATCGTTGGCGACAGCATAATCTGTCGGCAATTTTTCCTTTACCGCCTCCATACTTCTTTTTTTTATAAAACAGCTAGTTGAGGTGGGAAGGTTCGGTGGAGGATGGTTTGGGAGTTGGATATTAGATATTAGATATTAGATGTTGGATATTTGATATTGGATTTAGTTATTTGTAATTCAACATTCAACATTTATCATTCAACATTGTTAAAGGCAGTAATCTTCGACATGGACGGTTTATTGATTGACAGTGAACCAATCTGGCAGAAATCTGAAATCGAAATATTTTCCAAATTAGGTGTACCTCTTACCAGAGAAATGTGTATGCAGACCATGGGGCTAAGGCTTGATGAAGTAATTGAGCACTGGCATAAAAGATTTCCATGGGAAAACAAGCCTCATAAAGAGGTAGAAAAGGAAGTTGTAGATACTGTAATCCGATATATACTTTCAGAAGGTAAAGCAATGGAAGGAGTAATAGAGACTCTTGAATTTTTTAAGGCCATAAATTATAAAGTTGCACTTGCTTCCTCCTCCTGTTTTGACATAATACATGCTGTAGTAGACAAACTTGGAATCAGGGAATATTTTCAGGTTATTCATTCAGCGGAAAAGGAAGAATATGGCAAGCCTCATCCTGCAATCTATATCAGCACTGCGCATTTATTAGGAGTTAAACCTGTGGAATGTATAGCATTCGAAGATTCCTTTAACGGGCTTATAGCTGCCAAAGCCGCCAGGATGAAAGCTGTTGCAGTTCCCGATGCGGTACATTTTAATCAAGCAAGATTCGATTTTGCAGATCTAAAAATCAGAAGCCTGAAGGAATTCAGCAATGAAAAATTAAAGCAATTAGATTCGTGATCTATTTCCACTGTATAGAGGTTACAAACTGTCCTGAAACAGGCTTTACCATTGATCCGTTGTGAAGATAACAGGAATATTCTCCTTCGATAATTAACCTTCCCTGAATCGTAGGTATGTTGCTTACTTTGTTAATCTTAACATAATCATTGCTGGTATTAGTGAATAAGCCAGCAAACATAGTCGTCCAGGTTTTTCCATCCATATCTATCCATGCAATTGTGCTATAGGTTTCCATACCACAAGTACTTGAAAAAGTATATGTGCCGGTTTTAAATATTGAATTCAACTCATCTCTTTGATGGTAAATTTGTGAACTGGCAGAAGGATCCTTGGTATAATTTTTATAAAAAGTCAGAGAAAAAGTTCCCGGGGCATGGCTTTGAAATCCTTTATCAAACATGCCCGCCATCATAACAGTTACTGCATCATCTGTACAACCATTCATATAATCAGAATTTATACAATAATTAGAATATCCGTTTTCCTTATGTCTTACAGTATATAAATTTCCGTCAAAATTTATAGATGCCCATCTTGAAGGAATGGTATTGGTTGTGTCCTGGTTATTTTGATTGTTTGAAGGAGCAGGATCAGTTTTTTTGTTGTTACAAGCTCCAAGCCACAGAAGGGAAATTAAAACCCAAAAAGTAATCCCTGATTTAACCATATTAAAAATATTTTTGGACCAAAAAATTTAGGATTAATAAATATAGATCAATAACCTTAATTTTAATAATTTATATTAATTGTTTTGATCCCGCAAAACATTATTTTGCAGGGTTGATTTTGAATAAAAATTCGAGATATGAGTATAAGGAAATATATAGTTTATTTTTTCATTTTGGCATCCTGCAAAGTTCAGCAACAAACAGGCAATCAGCAGACCAATCAGACTGAGACAGTAAAGCAGACCGAAGAAACCAAACCTTCCTTAGCTAAAGGCCCTGCGCTTTCCAGAGAAGATAGTCTCGACCTGAAAATTGGCCAGATGATATTGGTAGGAATCAATGACAGGACCAGTTTGTCCGCCAATGATCCGCTTTTTAAAGAGTTTAAGTCCAATAAAATAGGCGGTATATGTCTTTTTGAGAAGAATATTGCTAAAACCAACTCCAAAGAAGCAATGAAAAAACTGGTGGCAGACATGCAGGCAGCTTCCAATATTCCTCTGTTTATCACCATAGATGAAGAAGGTGGCAAGGTACACCGGCTCAAAGACAAATATGGTTTTATAAAAGTACCTTCGGCCGCTTATTTAGGAAATCTGAATAACGCTGACAGCACTTTATATCATGGAAGAAAACTGGCTGGATTGTTGGCTGAATTAGGCATCAACATGAATTTCGCTCCAAGCATAGATCTTTGGATCAATAAGAACAATCCGATAATTGCTAAAGTGGAAAGAGGGTACTCTGCTGACCCGGAAACCACCACCAGGCATGCCGGATTATTCATCCAGGCTCACCGGGAAAATAATGTGCTAACAGTTTTGAAGCATTTTCCGGGACATGGAAGCTCCGCTGATGACACTCACCTTGGCATGGCTAATGTAACTGACCGCTGGAAAATTATTGAGCTTTTTCCATATAAAAACCTAATCAGAGAAGGAAACTGTGATGCAATAATGACAGCACATATTGTAAACTGCCATCTGGATACCGCCTGCCTGCCTTCCACATTATCCAAAACAGTGATTACCGGTGTACTCAGGAACCTGCTGGAATATAATGGTGTGGTATTTTCCGACGACATGCAGATGCATGCCATCAGCAAACATTACGGAATAGAGTCTGCGGTAAAGCTTTCAATTCTGGCCGGGGTAGATGTGGTTTTGTTCGGAAATAATGTCAATGCCAACGACAGGATCACTGCCACCGAAATCCATAATATCATCAAAAAACTGGTTATTTCCGGCGAGATACCTGAAGCCCGAATCAATGAATCTTACCAGAGAATCATCAGGCTGAAGGAAGCCAGGTTGGTAAAAATGTAAAAACTGAATTGTACTTTACAGAGTTTGCCGGAAGATAAAGTAGTAATAATAGAATAGCATTAATTAAGGACGAATGTTAGCTATTATAAAGCCTTAACTTATTTTTCCAACTGAAATGTTGTCTTCTTATTTCTGAAGGATATAAAAAAAGTGCAACAGGCATTACTCGTTGCACTTTGCGATGATATTTAAAAAGTTTAAAGTTTAAAGTTAAAAGTTTCGGATTTCGAATTTCGAGTTTCGAATTTTAAACAGCTACATCATTATCCCTTAAAGCATCATTCAAAGATGTCTTCAGGTCTGTACTCGGTTTTCTTTTTCCGATTATCAGGGCGCATGGAACGTTGTAATCTCCGGCCGGGTATTTTTTTGTGTAGGAGCCCGGAATGACAACCGATCTTTCAGGAACATATCCTTTATATTCAACCGGCTTATCTCCGGTCACATCTATTACTTTTGAACTTCCGGTAAGAACAACATTTGCACCCAATACTGCTTCCTTACCAACTCTTACGCCTTCCACCACAATACATCTGGATCCAAGAAATGCCCCGTCTTCGATAATTACCGGTGCAGCTTGAACAGGTTCCAATACTCCACCGATTCCTACACCACCGCTCAGGTGAACATTCTTTCCGATCTGAGCACAGCTTCCTACTGTTGCCCAGGTATCCACCATCGTTCCTTCATCGACATAAGCGCCTATATTTACATAAGAGGGCATCATTATCACGCCTTTAGCCAGAAATGCACCATATCTTGCCACTGCATGTGGTACCACTCTGACTCCCAGTTGCTCATAACCTCTTTTCAACTCCATTTTATCGTGAAACTCCAATGGACCGGCCTCAATAGTCTTCATTTTCTGGATTGGAAAGTATAGAATTACAGCTTTCTTAATCCATTCATTTACAATCCAACCGTCGGCTGTGGGCTCTGCCACCCGTCTGATACCCTTGTCTAATTCTTCGATAATTGTACGGATAACCGCCACAGTATCATTCTTTTGCAATAAGCTTCTGTCGTTCCAGGCTGCTTCGATAATTTCTTTCATTGTAAAAAGTTAAAAGTTGAAAGTTTAAAGTTATAGTCAGAGTTTAGAGTTTAGAAAATTGAAACTCAAATTTCGATTTTTGTATTTCGAGTTTCGGATTTCGAGTTTTCTATTTTAAATATCTTTATTTACCTTAAGGCCAGATATCCTTAAATGAAAATCAGAGTCGTTTCCTGCTCATTTCTTAAACCGGTAAACGACCCGCGAATGTACAAAAAAATCGGTAAAACACTTGCCTCATTGCCGAATATAGAAATGCACATCGCGGGGTACCGGACAGACATCCATCATGACATAGGAAACATCAGTTTATATCCGATTTTTGAATTCAAAAGGCTGGGTTTCGGTCGATTTTGGGCATCATGGAAATATTACAATTTCCTGCTTAAAGTAAAACCTCAAATAATAATAGCTAACTCCTATGAAGTTCTGCCTGTTTCCATTTTATACAAAATTTTATTTGGCTGCAAAATTATATACGATGTACAGGAAAATTACTATAGAAATATAGCTTTTGGAAACACTTTTCCTCCTGTAATCAGAACCTTGGTCGCAGCTGCAGTCAGGTTTCTTGAAAAATCAACCAAACCATTTATAAGCCTATACCTGTTAGCCGAACGAAATTATGAAAACGAATTCACATTCAGCAGGAACAAGAGTATAATAATCGAAAATAAATACCTGTCAATCAACCGTTTTACTCCACCAAAACCAATAACTATTAACAGTAAGCCGGTGAAATTCATATTTAGTGGTACTATTTCTGAATTATATGGCGTATTCGAGGCAATACAATTTGTGACAAGGCTAAACGCTGCAGGATTCGATTCAAAACTGACGATTATAGGTTACTCTCCGGACAAAAATCTGATACATAAAGTTAAAACTGCTATCAAAAATACTTCTTTTATTAATTTAAAAGGAGGCGACCATCCTGTTAACCATCAGGACATTATTTCTGAAATTGAATTGTCTGATGTTGCACTTCTTCCATATAAAGATAATCCCAGTATCCGCAACTGTATTCCTACCAAGTTCTATGAACATCTGGCCCTGGGCAAGCCTATGATCATAAGCCCAAATCCGCTTTGGGAAAAAGTACTGGAACCATATCATGCAGCATTATTTTTCGATTTCGGATATTCAGATTCTGTTCAGTTCTACACTCAACTTACAAAACAGACATTCTATTCAAACCCACCCGGAAATGAAATACTATGGGAAAATGAAGTGTCTAAGCTGAAAGAGGCTTTCCTTAAAACTTCTTAACCAGTAACCATCCAATTTTCAATGTGATAAAATAAGTCTAAACTTTTTTTTAGGTCAATCTAAACTTTGTATATTTGCATATCGTTACAGGAATAATCATGCTTAGCTATACTGAAGAGAATTACCTAAAGGCCATATATCATCTTTCGGCGGACGGTAAAAATGCCGTTTCCACCAATGCTATTTCCGATTGTCTGAACACCAAACCGGCATCTGTAAGTGATATGTTGAAAAAGCTTTCCGGAAAGGAAGTTATCCACTATGTCAAATACCAGGGGGTCACTCTTACCGTCAAAGGAAAAAAACTGGCCTTACAGATTATCAGGAAACACAGGCTTTGGGAAGTATTTCTGGTAGAGAAGCTGAAATTTAATTGGGACGAAGTTCATGAGATTGCAGAACAACTTGAACACATACAGTCTAACTTATTAATAGAGAGACTTGATGAATATTTAGGTTATCCCGTTTATGATCCTCACGGGGATCCCATACCAAATGAAAGAGGTGAGATAAAAGCCAAAAGACAAGTGCCGCTTTCTGAATTGGAACTGCATACTTCAGGGCTTGTAATAGGTCTGAAAGAGACTTCGCCTCCATTTTTACAATACCTTGATAAAACAGGAATTTATATAAACGCCAAAGTGAAAGTCATGGACAAAATTGAATTTGACGGGTCACTGGAAATACTGATAGATAATAAAAAGACAATTTTGGTATCCAATGAAGTTTCTAAAAACATATTTGTTACACAGACTTAAGTTAGGGACTTCCCTCCTTTTTTTGATTATCATCTTGTTGTCAGCAAGTTGTACAGATAAAGATTATCGGGGAAACCATAAGCTTCTTATTGTAACCACCACCGGTATGATCGCAGATGCTGTCAAAAACATTACCGGTGACAGTGCAAAGGTGATCCCTTTAATGGGACCTGGCGTGGATCCGCATTTATACAAAGCCACCCATGGTGACCTTCAGAAATTAATGCAGGCTGACCTGATCATTTACAATGGATTACACCTGGAGGGTAAAATGGCGGAAGTACTTCACAAGCTTTCAGGGCAAAAAAAAGTAGTAGCGGTTTCGGATGGACTATCAGCCGAGAAATTGATCAGGTCTGATGAGTTTGATGGTACCTTCGACCCACACATATGGTTTGATGTAAGCATTTGGTCTAAGTCACTCAATCATATTGCTTTAGAAATTCAAAAACTTGATCCGGCAAATGCCGGATTTTACCAGTCCAATACCATTACGTATCAAAAAGAACTTGAAATTCTAGATGCTTGGATAAAGTCAGAAATCAGTTCGATACCTGAACCACAGAGATTACTTGTTACTGCTCATGACGCCTTTGGCTATTTTGGGAGGGCTTACAACATTGAAGTACGCGGATTGCAGGGCTTATCTACAGCAACTGACTTTGGATTAAATGATATTACCCAACTGGTTAATCTTCTGATTTCCAGAAATATCAAAGCAATTTTCGTAGAATCCTCAGTTTCTCCCAAAGCCATAGATGCGGTAATACAGGGTGCCAATAAAAAAGGGCATCAGGTTGTAAACGGAGGAACACTTTACTCCGACGCCATGGGTGAAGAAGGAAGTCCGGAAGGTACTTATATAGGAATGGTGAGAGCTAATGTGAGTACGATAATGGAAGGGCTGAAGTAATAATGATGAATGATGAATGCTGAATGAATAAGCAGTTTCATTCAACATCATCTTCCATATTTACATTCAGCATTTAACATTCAAAATTTAACATTCAATGATTATACATGTTGAAAATCCATCAGTTGAGATTCATGACCTGACCGTCACTTACAACAAAAGGCCGGTATTATGGGCTATCGACCTAACCATCCCTAAAGGCTGTCTGGCGGGAATTATCGGTCCAAACGGCGCAGGCAAATCTACGTTGATAAAATCTGCCATGGGTCTGATTACCCCTGTCAGCGGTTATGTCAAAATCAATGGGAAAAACCTGGATGACATAAGGGAATCGGTTAGTTATGTTCCTCAAAGAGAATCGGTTGATTGGGACTTTCCTGTGTCGGTACTGGATGTGGTTCTCATGGGAAGGTATAGTAAGCTTGGCCTTTTTAAACGTCCGAGAAAGGCGGATAAAGATGTGGCCATGGATTGCCTCAAGAAGGTTGGACTGGAAAACTTCTATACCAGGCAGATTTCCCAGCTATCGGGTGGACAACAACAAAGGGTGTTTCTGGCACGGGCACTCGCACAGGATGCTGAGGTTTATTTTATGGATGAGCCGTTTGCCGGAGTGGATGCCGCAACCGAAGCTTCTATTATAGCAATCCTACGGGAGATGACCTCAGCAGGGAAAACAGTGATTGTGGTTCACCACGATCTGCAGTCTGCCCAGGACTATTTTAACTGGATTTTATTATTGAATATGAGGCTGGTAGCTAGCGGACCAACCCAAAAAGTCTTTAATCAGGAATTGCTTCAGCAAACTTATGGCGGAAAGCTTACCCTGCTCGCCAAGATAGGTGACCTGCTGGAGAAAAACCAGTTCCCGGCGAGAGAATGATTAAGAATTAAAAATTAAGAATTAGGAATTAAGAATTTTATTCTTTCCTCTGATATTAAATAACATTGGCTTTAAGCTTTTAGCTTTAGGCTTTAAGCTCATAATTATGAACAAACTTATAGACTTTCTTTCCATGGCAGAGCCAAACGTCCGGTACGTGGTGATCGGCTCGGTCCTGCTGACAGCAAGTTCTGCCGTTATCGGATGCTTTGCTTTTCTGAGAAAAAGGTCATTGGCGGGTGATGCAATAGCGCATTCCATCCTGCCTGGCATCTGTCTTTCATTCCTTCTGGCCGGGACCAAAAACCCTCTGCTCCTGCTTGCAGGCGCTTTCGCTACCGGCTGGATAAGCCTGTATCTGGTAACCTACATTACCTCTAAGTCAAAAATTAAGGAAGACTCCGCCATCGGAATAATCCTATCTGTGTTTTTTGCTATTGGAATTCTCATTCTTACTATAATCCAACATTCGGGCAACGTTAACCAGGCAGGCCTGGACAGCTTTCTTTTCGGAAAGGCCGCTGCAATCATGGAAGAAGACTTGTATGTTTTCGGGATTACGGCTGTAATCCTGATTTCGACAGTTTTTGTATTTTTCAAAGAGCTCACCCTCCTATCCTTCGACCGGAATTATGCCCAAAGTATAGGCCAGCCTATTGTCCTTTTAGAGTTTTTGTTATCCTCCATGACGGTCATGGCGGTGGTGGTAGGGATCCAGGCTGTAGGTGTGGTACTCATGGCGGCCATGCTTATCACCCCTGCTGCAACAGCCAGATACTGGACCAACAGCCTTCCTTTGATGATTTTCCTGGCAGGACTTTTCGGTAGTTTTTCAGGGCTCGCGGGCGCTTATGTTTCCTATATCTCCCCGGCCATGCCAACCGGACCATGGGTTGTAACCATCATTTCAGTGATTGCAATGCTGACCTTTTTTCTTGCTCCGGGAAAAGGGATTCTGGCTAAGTTAATTCAACAAAGAGAAAATTCCAGAAAAATCCTGGGGGAGAATATCCTGAAGGCCTTGTTTCAGTTGGGAGAAACGCACCAAAACCATCACCGCAGCTGGAGCAGGGAGGAAATTCAGGAAAAGAGAATGATGGATCCCGGGCAATTGGCGGCCGGACTGAAAATCCTGAAAAGTGAAGGATACCTGAAAGAGAAAGCAGGAAAATACTGCTTTACCAAAGAAGGGCTGTTAAAAGGAAAAAGAACTACCAGGCTTCACCGCTTATGGGAGCTTTACCTGGTTCAATACCTGAAAATCGCTCCAGACCATGTGCATGACGACGCCGAAAGCATCGAACACGTCATCACCCCTGAAATTGAAAGCATCCTCGCCGAACAGTTAGGAGATCCGGATGTGGATCCGCATGAGGAGAAAATACCGAGGTAATTAAGAATTAAGAGTTAAGAATTAAGAATGAAACTATAAATAATAACCTTAAAATTTTAACATCAACCAGCTATGAGTAACAATATCATTTTAACCAAAACCTTTAATTTTTCAATTGAAATTATCCATTTGTACATGGAATTATTAAAACATAAAGAATTCGTTTTATCAAAGCAGGTGTTAAGAGCAGGAACCAGTATCGGAGCCAATGTTGAAGAATCGGTTGGGGCTCTTACCAGAAAGGATTTTATTAACAAAATGACGATCTCATACAGAGAAGCCAGAGAAACCAGATATTGGTTAAGATTACTTGAAGCCAGTAAAATTGTAAACTTTGATTTCAGTAAATACATTAATGAATCAGAAGAAATCATAAAAATTTTATCGTCCATAATTAAGACATCAAAAGGAGATTAATTCTTAATTCTTAATTCTTAATTCTTAATTCTTAATTCTTAATTCTTAATTCTTAATTCTTAATTCTTAATTCTTAATTCTTAATTCTTAATTCTTAATTCTTAATTCTTAATTCTTAATTCTAATGGTAACAACTTACATACTAATAACCGCTTCCCTCGTCGCCATCAACTGCGCCCTTCTCGGCTGTTATCTGGTGCTGAGAAAAATGGCTATGGTCAGTGATGCCATTTCACATGCTGTTCTTCCGGGAATAGTGCTGGCATTTTTGTTGACCGGTAGCAGAGAAGGTTTGCCTATGCTTATAGGTGCAGGGATATTGGGGGTACTTACCACTGTAATTATTGAGTTTTTGCATCAGAAAGGGAAGCTACAGACTGATGCTTCCATTGGTATTACCTTTACATTTTTATTTGCCATTGGGATCATTTTGCTTTCACGGTTTGCCGGCAAGGTCGATCTGGACCAGGACTGTGTGCTTTATGGTGAAATTGCCTATGTGCCGTTAAATCTGTGGGTGACAGAAAGCGGCATTAATCTCGGTCCAAGGGCTATATGGATGTTAGGAGGCGTTTTCCTGATAATAATTTCATTCGTGGTTTTTGCTTTTAAAGAACTCCTTGCTACAACTTTTGACCCTGGTTATTCAGTTGCCATTGGCATTTCAGCCACATTGTGGCATTATGTGTTGATGTCACTGGTTTCTTTTACTACCGTGGCATCCTTTGAGTCTGTAGGTGCCATATTGGTGGTGGCTTTTCTGATAGTCCCTCCTGCTGCAGCTTATCTGCTTACCGATAATTTCCGGAAAATGCTTTTGCTTTCCTGTGCTATCGGTGTGGCTTCGGCTTTTTCAGGCTACTACATAGCAGGAGTTACAGACGGTTCCATCGCTGCCTCTATGGCTGTTATGACAGGAATATTTTTTGGAATGGCTTTTGCGTATAGCAAGTTTAAAGTTCAAAGTTTAAAGTTTAAAATTTAAAATTTAAAGCTTAGAATTTAAAGTTTCGGGTTCGAATTTAAAGTATAGGAACTGTAATTTAGTGTTTTGCCTAAAAATCCTGTCGAACTAATAATTATTCACTGCGTTATATATAGAAAATTAAGAACCATGATAAAATACCTGCTTCTCGCCATTGTATTCGTTTCAGGAAGCTTACTATTTGGCTTCAGGAAAGCACCAAATGTAAAAATCGCTCCGGCTTCCGTGGAAAGAAAGGTAAAAAAGGAGAAATTCAAGGATGATTTTAAATGGTTGTCTTATGATGAAGCGGTGAAGTTGAACTCAAAAAAGCCAAGAAAAATTTTTATTGACGTATATACTGACTGGTGCGGATGGTGCAAGAAAATGGACAAAGCCACCCTTAGCAACCCTAAAATTACAGGGTACCTGAAGGAGAAATATTATGCGGTAAAACTGAATGCCGAAAGCAACAAAATGATCAAATACAAAGGCAAGGAAATGACTGAGGCTCAGCTTGCCAGAAATGTTTTTGGTGCTACAGGTTTTCCAACAACGGTATATCTTGACAGCGAGGAAAACCTGCTCCAGCCAATTCCCGGTTACATGGAAGTTGATATTTTAGATAAAATTTTACATTATTACGGTGAGGATCATTACAAAACCACTACATGGGAGCAATTCCAGCGCAACTATGACAGTGGTATGAACTAATAAAGTGGAACCAGACAGTTATAAGCACAACGAAGACACCATAGCAGCGCTTGCCACCGCACCAGGGGTTAGCGCAATTGCAGTAATAAGAGTTTCAGGAAAAAATACTTTCCCTATCGTAAGTGAAATTTTCAAAGGGAAAGACCTGCGTGAACAAGCATCCCATACTGCTCATTTCGGGCTTATAAAAGACGGAGAGAAAATACTGGATGAAGTTCTGGTTACTATATTCCGAGGCCCTCACTCCTTTACCAAAGAAGATGTTGTTGAAATCTCCTGCCATGGCTCTGATTATATAATCAAACAAATTCTTCAATTACTCATCAGAAAAGGTGCAAGACTGGCCAAACCTGGTGAATTTACTCAAAGAGCTTTTTTAAACGGACAGTTTGACCTTGCCCAGGCAGAAGCGATAGCTGACCTTATCTACTCGGAAACCGAAGCCGGCCATCAGGCTGCCATCAACCAGATGCGTGGAGGGTTTTCGAGACAGATCAAGCAACTAAGAGAACAACTGGTAAATTTTGCTTCACTTGTAGAACTGGAACTGGATTTCTCGGAAGAGGATGTGGAGTTTGCCGACAGATCTCAGTTGAAAAATCTTATCTATGAAATCAGAAGGGTTATTGATAACCTTATAGCTTCCTTCGACATCGGCAATGTGATTAAAAACGGAGTACCTACCGTCATTGTAGGAAAACCGAATGCCGGCAAATCCACCCTGCTGAACATTCTTCTGAATGAAGAAAAAGCCATTGTTTCTGACATACCGGGCACTACCAGGGATTTTATTGAAGACGAACTGATAGTGGATGGGGTAACCTTCAGATTTATTGATACGGCAGGTCTGAGAGAAGCCACTGACAAGATAGAGGCCATGGGTGTGGAACGCACCAAGCAGAAAATGAAGCAGGCCAGCCTGATCATATATCTCTTCGATGTAAACACTACTTCTGAGAAAGAACTTAGGGAAAATCTTTTAGAATTAAAGACCTACGATATCCCCTATGTGGTGGTGGGTAATAAGATTGACAAAGACAAAGAAAACATCCGAGAGTTCAGAAACTTTGATGGTATCATTTTTATATCTGCAGCATTAAATGTCGGCATAGACGAATTGAAAGTAAAGCTGGTGGAGATGGTCAACTTCGACCGCTTCAAGACAGGCAACACCATCGTCACCAACGTCCGCCACTATGAAAGCCTACTGAAGACCAAAGAGTCCCTCCTCTCCGTACTGGAAGCCATGGACAACAATGTTACCGGAGACTTCCTTGCTCAGGACATAAGAGCAGCATTGCATTACCTTGGAGAGATCACCGGAGAAATTACTACAGATGATTTGCTGGGGAATATCTTCAGTAAGTTTTGTATTGGAAAGTAACCCACCAAAACAACCTAATAAAAACCTTATACGAAATACACATAAAGCCCTGATTTAGGGCTTTTTTATTTATCCTTTGTTGATAAATACTTTTTGTTGTTACCTGTTTATTTTGGTCCATTTTGTACCTTTGTTGTACCTTCAATCAATTACAGGACCAAATTTGTACCTCAAATTGATCAATGGCGAAATCATGGCACTTAAATACACTTATTTATACTTAATGATACTTAATGCTATTAAATGAGTTCTAACATCAAGGTACAGAGAATCTGTCAGCATTGCGGAAATGAATTCACTGCAAGAACAACTGTAACTCAATATTGTGGAGACCATTGCGCAAAGCGTGCATACAAGCAAAGGCAAAGAGCTGCCAAAATACAAAACAGCAATAATGAAACTTTACAAGTAAAGATTAAGCCAATTGAAGAACTGAAAGCAAAAGAGTTTTTAACCGTTAAAGAGGTTGCAGCACTTTTGAATTGTTCAGTTCGTACAGCTTACCGCCTCATTGATCAGGGTAACATTAAAGCCGTAAATCTTGCCGAAAGGAAAACCCTTGTAAAGCGATCCAACATAGACCAACTTTTTTCATAATTAGGGTATGACTAAAATAAAACTTAGGACCAAATCTATTTCCGGAAACAGGCAAAGTTTGTATCTGGATTTTTACCCTCCTATCCTTAATCCTAAAACAGGGAAACCCACAAGAAGAGAATTTTTAGGATTGTATCTATTTGATAAGCCCAAACACCCTATTGATAAACAACACAACAAGGAAACACAACTTTTAGCAGAACAAATAAGGCAGAAAAGAGAAAATCAGCTAAACAAACCGGAAATCTATACGGAGTTTGAAAAACAGCAATTAAAAGTAAAGGAATTAGGAGAACAATGCTTTGTAAAGTATTTTAAAACTTTAGCTAATAAAAGAAAAGCCTCCAATTATGACAACTGGAATTCATCTTATCAATATTTAGAGGATTTTACAGAGGGGAATCTAAAATTTGAAGACCTTAATGAAAGGGTATGTAATGAATTCCGGGAATACATATTAACAACGAAAAGCAAAAAAAGTAGCAAGGTAACATTATCACAAAATTCTGCTGTCTCCTATTTCAACAAATTCAAAGCTGCACTAAAGCAAGCTTACAAAGATGGATTTTTACAGCATAATCTTAATGAAAAAATTGAATCAATAAAGCAGGAAGATACACAACGTAACTTTCTTACTATTGAAGAATTAAATTCATTAGTCAAAACAGATTGTTCCGTTCCCGTACTAAAAAAAGCGGCTTTGTTTTCTGCATTAACGGGCTTAAGGTTTTCAGATATACAGAAATTAATCTGGAATGACATTGAATTTATTGAGGGCAATGGATACATTATAAAATTCAAGCAACAGAAAACACCAGGAATAGAAACCCTTCCTATATCTGAACAAGCCTATAACTTATTAGGAGAGCCAAAGGGGCCTAATGATAAAATTTTTGAAGGTCTTACTTATTCTGCTTATATGAACAGTCATTTGACCAAATGGCTTGCAAAAGCAAAAATAACAAAGGATATAACTTTTCATTGTTTCAGACATACTTTTGCTACCTTACAACTTAGCAAAGGAACGGATATTTATACAGTATCCAAAATGCTTGGACATAGAGAATTAAAAACAACTCAGGTTTATGCCAAAATCATGGACCAAACAAAAAGAGAAGCTGCAAATAAAATACAATTAGATTTTTAATTATTAAGACTTTTATAATATATGCCATTAAGCTGGAATGAAATAAAAGGAAGAGCTGTAAACTTTTCAAAAGAATGGGAAAATACCTCTAATGAAGAGGCTGATGCTAAACCTTTTTTAGTTGAATTCTTTAATGTGTTTGGAATTACTAGCAGAAAAGTATCAACATTTGAACATAGAGTTAAAAAGCTTAATGAAAAGGATGGCTATATAGATCTATTTTGGAAGGGTAATATTCTTGTTGAAATGAAAAGTAGAGGTAAAAACCTTGATAAAGCTTTTGAACAAGCAAAAGAATATTTGCATGGGATTAAACAACATGAATTACCAAAGTATATTTTGGTTTCTGATTTTGAAAATTTCAGGCTCTATGATGAAGAAGAAAATAAAACTATACAATTTAAATTAAAAGAACTAGTAAATAATGTACAGCACTTCGGGCACATAATAGGTTATCAAAAAAAGATATATAAAGAACAAGATCCTGCGAATATTGAAGCTGCGGAATTAATGGGAAAACTTCATGATAGACTTGAAGAAATTGGTTACACTGGCCATCCTTTAGAAGTATATCTTGTTCGTATTTTATTTTGCCTTTTTGCCGAGGACACAACAATTTTTAATAAACAACAATTTCAAGACTATATAGAACAAAGAACTTCTGATGACGGTACAGATCTTGCAGCCAAACTTCAAGAATTATTTCAAGTTTTAAATACTCCAAAAGAAAAGCGTTTTAAAAACCTAGATGAACAACTAAATGATTTTCCTTATGTAAATGGAAAACTATTTGAAGAAAGTTTACCTACTGCAAGTTTTGATAGCAAAATGCGGCAAGCATTGTTAGAATGTTGTTATATAGATTGGAGCAAAATTTCACCTGCGATATTTGGTTCAATGTTTCAAAGTGTAATGAACCCTAAAGAGCGAAGAAATTTAGGTGCACATTATACAGGTGAAACTAATATTCTGAAAGTAATCAAACCACTATTTTTAGATGACCTATGGAAAGAATTTGAAAATATTAAAGACAACAAAAATAAGCTACATGAATTCCATAAGAAATTAAGCAATCTTAAATTTTTAGATCCGGCTTGTGGATGTGGAAACTTCTTAGTTATAACTTATAGAGAATTGCGTCTGTTAGAATTAGAAGTTTTAAGAGCACTTAATAAGACTGGTCAAACAAGATTGGATGTTCGAGAAATAATATTGCTTGACGTTGATATGATGTTTGGAATTGAATATGAAGAGTTCCCGGCAAGAATTGCAGAAGTTGCAATGTGGTTAATTGACCACCAAATGAACATGGCCATAAGCAATGAATTTGGTCAATACTTTGTCCGTTTGCCATTAAAAAAATCTGCAAATATTTATCATGGCAATGCCTTAAAAATCGATTGGGAAAGCATTATTCCCAAAAAAGATCTTTCATATATCTTAGGAAATCCTCCATTTATTGGTCACCAATGGCGAAACGAAGAACAAATGAAAGATATGGAATTGGTATTCGAAGATGCAAAAAGAGCTGGCAGATTAGATTATGTTGCTGCATGGTATTTGAAAGCTGCGAAATACATTCAAAACTCCAAAATAATAGTGGGATTTGTCTCTACAAGCTCAATCGCTCAAGGGGAGCAAGTAAGTATATTATGGTCATTACTTTTTTGTAAATACAATATAAAAATCCATTTTGCGCATCGTTCTTTTAGTTGGAGTAATGAAGCAAAAGGTAATGCAGGGGTTCATGTTGTGATTATAGGATTTGCAAACTTTGATACTGCTAATAAAACCCTTTTCGAATATGAGAATATCAAAGGAGAACCTCATGAAATAAGAGTAAAAAACATTAATGCTTATTTAACCGAAGGAAAAGAAATTTTAATTGAATCAAGAGGTAAGCCAATTCATGGTTTTGCTGAAATGACTAAAGGAAGCCAACCTACTGATGGTACAAAATTGATTCTAACCCCTGAAGAAAGAGAATTTTATATAACAAAAGAACCATTAAGCAAAAGTTGGATAAAACCATTTATTGGAGGTGAAGAGTTATTAAACAATACAATTAGATATTGTTTTTGGCTAAAATCTTGCCCTCCAGACCAGCTAAAAAAAATGCCATTGGTTCTGAAAAGATTAGAAGAAGTAGTAAAGGCAAGACTAGCAAGCTCAACTGCAAGTGTAAGAGAATTTGCAAAATATCCATCTCTATTTACTCAAGATAGACAGCCAAATACTATGTATTTGGCAATGCCACGAGTTTCTTCAGAAAATAGGAAATACATTCCAATTGCTTTTTTGAGCCCTGATATAATAGCACACGAGAAACTTATTATAATACCCAATGCTTCTCTATATTTATTTGGAATATTAATGAGTACAATGCATAATTCCTGGACAAGGTATGTATCTGGTAGATTAGAAAGTCGAATCAGTTATTCACCTGCTGTTTATAATAATTATCCGTTTCCTGAAAATATAACCGATAAACAAATGCAAGCAGTTGAAGAAAAAGCACAAAACGTTTTAAATATAAGAAAAGATTTTCCAAACAGTTGTTTAGCTGAGTTATATGATCCATTACTTATGCCTCCAAGTTTAGTAAAAGCACATAATGAACTAGACAAAGTGGTAGATTTAGCTTATCGTCCACAGTCCTTTACTTCTGAAGCCAAAAGAATGGAATTCTTATTTGAACTATATGAAAAATATACAGCGGATCTTTTCACAAAAGAGAAGCCAAAGAAATCAAAAAAAGCAATATAATCATTAGACAATGGAAACTTTAGACGGCTTTATTATTAACCTTTTCAGAAATGAAAAACCAGTGATTCAGGAAAAAGACTTTAATAATCCGGATGTTTGGGTATGTGATTTACTAAATGATGATATTGAATTAGCAAAGAAATACATTCTACATAGACTTACCAAAGCAGAAAAAAGAATAGATAAAAAGCAATTTCTATTTGATTGCCGAAGCTGTTTCACTTATACTATTGAACATGATTATTTTGATAATCCAGAAACTAAAGTTTCTTATCAAAAAGCATTGGCACTTGTAGAAACAGCCATAAAACACTATGATGATTGTGAACAATTAAAAAATTGCAAAGCGGATAATATTCAATTCCTAACGGGAAGATATAAAGAAAACTATCTTTACAACGAAAACTTTGAAATTGAAAATTTTGGGGAAACCAGAAAATACACTTCAATAGAATATCTTGACAGCTTACTAGAAAACTATTATTTAGAAGTAGATAAACAAGAAACGTTTAATAAACGGTTATATATCCTTAATAAAGCCTTATTTCATTTAGAAAGACTAATTAATGAATATGATTTAAAAGATTGTGATAAGGTAATTAAAGATATCAAGCTCACTATAGATTTTGAGACAAAGCAGGCGTCTTTCAATTTATCTCCCAATACAACCTCCCTTTCTTGTTTTAAACTGGTTGAAAAACGTGGTGTAAAAACAGATCTAATCCGAATTCTTAATTCCATTTATGAATTAAAGTTTGTAGAAAAGACTAATGGCCAATTACCGAGCAAAGAAGAATTCATGATTCAGGCCGGGCATTTTTTTGGCGTTGATCTGTCTAAATATGATACTGACTTATCCCAAGCCCTAAATAATACAGCTCTTGAAGCTAATTTAAAAATATTTGAAAAGATGAAAGAAATAACCCAAAAAGGGCATTTTATCAGCAAAGAACCAAAATAATAATATTGACCTAATATTAGGTATATAACCCTCCTACCCATTTCAACCCACCTTTGAAGAAACAAACTTCAAAGGCATGATAATAGTACAATTAGACAGTGAACAGTTAAGTAATCTTATTGAAAATGCTGTTCGAAAGGCAATAGGTGAAACACCTGCCTCCAATTCCACAACAACCGATATTTGGTTCGATCTTCCTGAATTATGCAATTACCTGCCAGAAAAACCAGCTAAAGCAACGGTTTATGGTTGGATTCATAATTCATCAATACCCTACCACAAAAGAGCCAAAAAAGTATTTTTCTTAAAGTCAGAAATTGATGAATGGCTGAAGGCTGGACGGAAAAAAACCTTCGTGGAAATCCAAAAAGAAGCAAACCAATACTTAATATCAAAAAGGGCATAACATGAGAAAGGATAATCCAAATCCCCTTTCTCTGAGCAAACCTCTCAAAACATTAGTACAAAACGAGACAGGAAACAGTGTAAAACCTCAAATAATAGTAAAGGGAGACGGAACAGAACTGGATAATCAAAAGGCCATAAAAGGGAGAGCAAAGAGAAAAATGATAACCCAGAAAATGGCCTTAAGTCTAATTGATATAGCTAAAACCAAAAAGAAAGATGAAAGAATTAAAGCATATTGGAATACTTACCACTGTCAGGAACGAATGTATAGTGCAGGCGGTAAACTGTATGGCAATTATTGCAAGAATAGATTTTGCACTTTGTGTTGCAGTATTAGAAAGGCTGAAATAATTAATACTTATTTACCTGTTATCAAAAATTGGGAAGAACCATATTTTGTAACATTGACCATAAAAGCCTGTTCCGGAAAAAGCCTAAAAAAAATGATTAAGGGAATTATCCGAGCCTTTAAGCGAATCAATGGAAAATATCGAAAAAGAAACCAGAGAGGCAAGGGAATAAAACTGATAGGGATAAAGTCTTTAGAGTGCAATTTCAACCCGAAAGCCAGAACCTACAACCCCCATTTACATTTGATTGTAGCAAATAAAGAAATAGCGGAAACCTTAATTGATGAATGGCTGCAAATCTGGACTAAGAAGTTTACCTCCAGATTAGCGCAACATAAACGGAAAGTTGAAGACAGAGAAAGGGACTTAATTGAGATTGTCAAATATGGAAGCAAGATTTTTACTGAACCGGATGTTAATAAAAAGTCAAAGCAAAAAGGATCAAGAAATATACATGTTTCTGCCTTAGACAATATTTTTGAAGCTATGAAGGGTTGCAGGATCTTTGAAAGATTTGGTTTCAATTTGCCAGAAACAGCCAGGAAGAAAGCCGGAAAGTTTACTAAGCTTAGTCAATATCAAAAATGGTATTACGACCCAAAAAAGAATGATTGGATAAATTCCGAATCAGAACAAGCCCTTTCCGGATATATCCCCCCTCATGATTTGGTTAGTCTTTTGGATTATAATATTGAGGTGTTGTTGGAGTAACCTTATTATATCAAATAAATTTCAAATAAATGTGGTAAATTGAAAGATTTAATTTGAAGTATCAGAAATGAAATACCTTGATGATATATTTGATAAACTTGTAGAATATGATAAGAATAATAAGAAGTTACCATTTCCAGAAGATGACTTTAGAAAGGCCTATTTTGAATTAACCTTTTCATGCTTATATCAATATTATAAAGCATTTTGTTGGATATATTTTGCTGAACTTGCCAATTCTGGGAAAATTGGTTTTAGTGAAGAAATTGAAAAAAGTTTTGAAAAGCATAGAGATCAATTATTATATACAGTAAAAGATAATAATGCCTACGTCAACACTAGAAATTCTGCTAATAGAAGTTTAATTATTGAATCGTGGTCAATTTTTGAATTTTGTATAACATCTATAGCCACAGAAATATTAACAGAGAAAGATTTAGATGAATTACTCTCTTTCCAATCCATTGACTTCTTGAAGCTCATTAAAAAATATTCCCTTTCTGATGACGACATTGCAAAGATTAATAAAAAGTTTAAGAAAGGACATCTTACTCATGTCCCTATAAATAGAAAATACAATAGGCTTTATAGCAAATTCCAAGAATACATAATAGGGGATATTGAATCCGATAAAAAATTTCTTACATTTTTTGGAAAATATAGGAATTGCGTTCATAGTAATTATATTTATCATGGAGAGGATGATAAATGTAATTTTAATGGAATTGAGTGTAATCGGAAAATAACAATGCACCATTTTCGGTAAATAGGAATGCACCAATTTCGGCAACAAGAATGCACCAGGTGAGCAAATATATTTGATTAATTTTCCTGATCAAGGAAAGTCTTTCGATTTTTCATTCTATAGCTTTTTCCTGATAAGTTTATAATCTCGCATTTATATAAAATTCTGTCCAAAAGTATCCCTACGACCAACTACATATTGTTTTAAATAAAAAAAAACATCACGGGGTACGTGATGTTAAAAATTCCTTCATAGCTGGATTTTTTTTGCTGGTTGAAAGGATTGGCAATAT
>JBKBUF010000036.1:0-39326 GCA_046290815.1 Cytophagaceae bacterium
AGAATTAAGAATTAAGAATTAAGAATTAAGAATTAAGAATTAAGAATTAAGAATTAAGAATTAAGAATTAAGAATTAAGAATTAAGAATTAAGAATTAAGAATTAAGAATTAAGAATTAAAAAAAAAAAATTAGTTACATGATTAACTCCAACTTTAATCATAACTCATATAAAAGAAAAAATCCATACCCGGAAATGATTCCGAATATGGATCCTATTATTAAAAAATTCTTAATTCTTAACTCTTAATTCTTAATTAAACAACCTACCTCACCAGCGTCACATCTCCTTTTATCTGATACGGCCCTCTGTATTGTTCATCCAGTCCTTCGTAGGTGATCAGGTAGTTGTAAACACCCACCGGCATTATTTCGCCTCTGTAGGTACCATCCCAGGTAGCTCCAGGGTCCGAGCTGGCAAATATCACCTCTCCCCATCTGTTGAATACAAGTATCTTAAAATTGGTATAATATTTACCAAAGATATCCAGATTACCTTTCGTGTGGTGCCCTGGTATCAAAGCATTTGGTACGAATACTCTTGGCGGACATATATCTCTGATCAACACACTGTCAGAGTTTCTGCAGTTGAATTCATTGATGACTGTCACATGATACATGCCAGGTTCGTTTACCTGTATAATTCTCGTAGTGTCACTTACCGGTGACCAGATATAGGTCATACCAGGTCCGGCATCCAAGGTGACAGGTCTGTTATCTTCCTTACAGAATTTCAACTGATCAGGCAGGGTAACTCTCGGAACAACTTTTAACTCCACATTTGAAACCAGAGTCGTATCACAATCCCCTATTTTCACCAAAACCGAATAACTTCCGTTTTCTGTTATTGTCAGGCTTTCCAGCGTATGGTTAAGCGGAGTTCCATTCTTAAACCAGGTATAGCTAATCGGCAGTGAATCTATGTTAGTAATATTGATTGGCCTTGCAACAAATGTGGCAAGTTCGTTGGCACAGAAGGCTGAATCTTTAATTACGAATCTAGGTGTTGGTACCGATATTAGCCTTACACTATCCCTCGAGCTGCATCCGCGATTGTCTGTAACAGTCACAGTATAGAATGTAGTATCAATCGGAGCTACCACCACAATGGTGGTCAGATTAGTTCCGGACTGTCCTGTTTCCCATGCATAGGTAGCATTTGTGGCATTAGATGTAGCAGTGATAGATACAGGCTTGTTAACACAAGACACTACATTATTTGATGTTATTACAGGCGGAGCTGTAACCTGTGTAGGGGCTGATGAAGTACAGTTTCCGTAACTAAATAGGATGCTGTAGTTCCCTGCAGTCGGTACAGACAGGAATGCTCTGTTTTGGCCAAACATCAGTACTCCATTTTGATACCACTGGAATATACCAGGAACATTAGGAATATTTTGCGGCCCGGCATAAATGATCAATGTATCAGAATAACAGAAGTGCGGCGGCAAGGTAAATGACGGCGGATCATAAACTACCACTGTCGCGGTGTCTCTTGTGAAACAGCCTCTGTTATCACGAACAGTAAGGACGACAGTCTGATCATTACCAACTGAAGAAAGGTTCAGATTTTGGGTATTGGCCAAAACTGTTCCTGACAAGTCTGTCCATTGGTACCCATCATATCCTGAATTAAGACCTAAAAATTGTGTTGAACTATTTCTACAGATATACTGGTCAGCTCCGGCATTTGCAACTGGCGCAGGTGCGACAATCAGACCAACCTGTGAAGTATGGCTTTGACACAATCCATTGCCTGTAGAAGTCAGGGACAAGGTTACCTGTCCTGCTGCTAAATCAGCAGCTGATGGATGGTATTTTACGGTCAGTGCAAATTCATTTGGCGAAAACACTCCCGTTCCTGAACTCACCCACTGTCCTCCCTGAGCATTGATCACCTGTCCCTGAAGATCAGCACCTGCGCTGATATCACACATAATCTGTGCTGTAGCACTGGTCATAGGTACAGACTGGAAGCTGATAGTAAGGGTGTCTCTTGCAGGGGGGCAGTAGCTCGATGTTGCAGCAAGTACAATTCTAACAGATCCTGAAGTTGTATCTGCTGTTGAAGGATGATAAGTAGTGGCCAGGTTAATCGTTCCGGGACTAAATTGTCCGGTACCAAGAGTTGACCAAATAATTCCATTGGAATTAACGACCTCACCCTGCAATGCCACAGTTCTCACATCTGCACATAGATTTCTGTCAGGCCCTGCGTATACTTCAGGCACCTTCATGAACTCTATGCTGAAAGATCCGGTAACCGGTTCACAGGATGCATTCGATGCCGTTACTATCAGGTTAACTATTCCTGCAGCTGCATCTGTTGTTCCCGGAATATATGTAGGATTAGCAGTGTTTCCATTCAGGAAAGTACCGTTACCTGTGGTGCTCCATGAAATGTTGGTTGCCCCTGTTATATTGGATGAAACACTTATTGAACCTGCGGTTTCGCATACCTGCATGGCAGGTGGCATAATTACAGTCGGTTTAACAATTACAGTTACCTGCTTTTGATCGGTTGCAGGAGGACATATATCCTCCAGATAAGCTGTTAAAGTCAAAGTAATAATTCCTGCAGATACATCAGTAGCGGATGGGTGGTAGTTAGACACCAACATATTAGATGAAGGTGTATATGTACCGGATCCTGAACTTGTCCACACAGAATGGCTGGAATTTGTTACAATACCACGCACCGGAACTGTATTCACATCTGAACAAATAATGGTATCCTGACCTGCATTAGCCGTAGGAGCTGCAAAGAATTGCAATCCCAGCTGATCGTTATGGCTTCCGCATACAGGATCTGCAACCGTGGTAAGTGTCAAAGTAACTCCGTTAATAAAATCATTTCCGGATGGAATATAGCTTGCATTTAAAGTAGTATTATTCGGTGAAAAACTTCCCTGACCGTTGGTGGTCCAAACACCTCCCGAACTGTTTTCAACCATTCCTTTTAACTCCACTTGTTGAGCAGTAATACATAATCTCTGATCAGGACCTGCATCCGCAAGTGGGTCCGGCTTTATGATAATACTCTTGTAGGCCGATACAGGAGGACATGCACCGTTTGAAAGTGATGTTAACATAAGGCTCACCGCCTGATTCAGTTTATCCTGTTCAGATGGTGAATAAGTGACATTCAAACTTCCCGAAGGAGGATTAAAGGTACCGGAACCAAATGTTGTCCAGGTATCAATAGTGGAATGAGTTATAGTTCCGGTAAGTGGAATTCCGGCATTAGAACTGTTACATATAGTGTCATTATTGCCTGCACTTACAACCGGAAGCTGGTCAAAACTTACTGTTAAACTTCTGTCAACAGGCTGACAGGTTCCGTTTCCTGTACTGGTTAATGTAAGTGTAACCGTTCCTGTTTTGTCTGTGGAAGATGGAATATAACTTGCATTCATCGCTTGATTATTCGGTGCGAAATGACCGCTACCACTGGTTTCCCAGGTTCCGCCGGAAGCTACAGTGACATTTCCTGTTAAATTGATTCTGTTTACTGTAACACAAACATTCTGATCAGGACCAACAGTCACCACCGGTCTTGGTGTCATGCTTAGCCTTACTTCGGATGTTACCGGATTACATACAGATAAACCATTGGCCGTAAGAGTTAATACTACCGTTGAGCTGTTATCTCTTTCAGTACCTGAGGGCGTATAGGTAGCTGCCAGATTACTTGAACTTCCTATAGAACCATTTCCGGTTGTTGACCAATTTACTGAACTATAGTTTTGTGCACTTCCGGACAAATTGAACAATGGCACATCGGCACAAGCAGTCTGATCAAAACCTGCAAACACCCTTGGTTCATTTTCAAATCTGATCACCACTGTATCTCTTCTCTGTCTGCATAATCCGTTCGAGGTCGAAGCAAGATACAATGTAACTTCTCCGTTTATTTTATCATTTACTCCCGGAACATAGGTTGCGTTAAGTGTAGCATTATTCGGAAGGAAATTACCGGTACCGGTTGTGATCCATGTAGGAGGTCCCGCAGAAACATTTCCGTTAAGTGCGACGCCGCTGGTGTTTGTACAAGCCATTATATCAGAACCTGCATTGATAGTAGGCCCTGGTATGATGGTGAAAGTTACATCATCTGCAGTGATCGGACATGTGCCTGAGGTAGAGCTGGTGAAAGTTAAAGTTATAGAAGTAGCAGTAATTTCAGCTGCAGTTGGCATATAAGTACCGTTCATAGCTGTAGGTCCCGGAGTAAAGGTTCCGTTTCCGTTAGACCAGGTTCCGGTAGTTCCTGAAGCTTCCAGTCTTATCGGTAAGTCAGTAACACAAACTGTTTTATCAGGACCTGCATTTGCTACAGGAGAAGAATCAAAAATTATCCTGATAGTATCTTCATAGAAACTACAATTTCCATTACCCATGGTTGTTAGCTTCAGCAATACACTTCCATCTGTTTTATCCTGATTGGAAGGAATATAAGAAGTAGCAAGAGAGGTTTCTGATGGACTAAAGGTACCTGATCCGAATGTAGTCCACTCCCCTCCTGTAGCAACTGTAATCACGCCATTAATTTCCACATCGGTTACATCAGCACAAACCCTCATCTCCGGACCTGCATCTACAGTTGGAGCAGGGGTAATTCTTAAGATCATTTGATCAGTAACAGGATTACATAATCCGTTGCCTGTTGAAGTAAGCACAAACACTACCTGTCCGTTATCTATGTCAGACTGTGTGAAAGCATAGGCGCCTGTTAGTGTTGTATTGGAAGGAGAAACTGATCCAGCCCCGGAATAAGACCATATAGCACCGCTTGCATTTTGAACCACACCTTCTAACCTCACTTCTTCTGCATCGGCACAAACTGTCTGATCAGGACCGGCATTCACAACGGGAAGTGGCTGAACATTTATTCTGACTACTGCTGAAGCAGGTGGACAAACACCATTACCTACGGTAGTGAATGTAAGGTTTACAGAGGCGGCAGCCCTGTCTGCTGCTGATGGGACATAAGTAACAGATGTGCTATTAACACCAGGAGCAAATGTTCCGGATCCTGCAGTAGACCAAACCCCACCTGAAGCATTTGCAATTGAAGGAGTTATGGTAACTCCATTTGCATCAGCACATACCGATTGATCCGGCATTGGATTAACAGCAGGCAGATTACGGAAGAATACTGTTATAGTATCAGATACAGGATTACACAACCCGTTTCCTGTAGAAGTTAAACTGATTCTGATCTGCCCGGCAGCTTTATCCGCATTGGATGGCAGATAATTAGTAGAAAGGTTATTGGAAGAGGGTGAAAAAATTCCACTTCCTGAAGTAGCCCATACTCCACCAGTTGCAATGGTTACAGAACCTGATAAAGGAATAGATGTTATGTTTTCACACACGGTCACATCAGTTCCCGGATTTACAACAGGGACAGGAGTAAAACTTATGTTCATCTGATCCGATGCAGGACGGCAATTTCCGTTGCCAGTTGTTCTTAATGTCAATGTTACTAAACCTGCATTTTTATCATTATCTGAAGGTACATAAGTCGGATTCAGGGCGCTTGCATCTGGTGTAAATGTTCCCGAGCCTGAAGTTGACCAAACCTGTCCTGAAGCAACAGTCAGTTGAGCATTTAATGGTACGGCAGTAACATCTGCGCAAAGCGTTCTGTCAGGACCTGCATTTACTGTTACCGAAGGAGTAATGTTAATCTGCATTTGATCGGATACATTACCACAAGGGCTAAAACCTGTACCTGTCAAGGTCAATGTAATGTTACCTGCGCTTCTGTCTGCTGCACTCAGCTGATAATGAATGGCCAGATTATTTCTCGAGGGAACAAATGTTCCGCTTCCTGAACTTGTCCAGTTGGTAGTAAGGGTATTTTGGGAAGTTCCTGTAACATTAAGTCTCAGGGTATCGGCACAGACAATAATATCCGGTCCGGCATCTACCTGAGGTTGCGGGATAATATTCAATACTAACTGATCAGAAACAGGGTTACAAGTACCATGGTCTGTAGAGGTTAAGGTAATTGTAACATTACCTGCTGCAATATCATCGGCTGTTATGGAATAATTAGTGTTAAGAGATGTAGTGCTTCCGAAAGTGCCATTTCCAGAAGTCGACCATGCAACTCCACCTGCATTTCTTATTGTTCCGTTCAGATTTACTACAGGGTTTGATGAACATGCAGACAAATCCGGTCCGGCATTTACAATTGGCCTTGGACGTATATTCACACTCACTCTTTCAAATCTGGAAGCACACACAGGTGTCGCGGTAGATGTCAAGGTAAATGTAAGAACACCACCTGATAGGTCTGATGAAGTTGGATTATAAGTTACGTTTACTGCATTGGCATTCGGACTGAAAGTTCCTGTTCCGGTACTAGTCCATGTACCACCTGTTGAATTCAATATCTGGCCATTTAAAACAATGGAGTTAACATCAGCGCATATATTCTGAGTTGGTCCTGTAATAACCCTTGGTACAGAATTGAAAGTAACAGTCATTTGATCACTTACAGGATTACATGTTCCATTACCGGTTGTGGTATATGTAATGACCACCGAACCTGTAGTAGTATCTGCCGGAGAAGGGAAATAGCTCGCAGTAGGTGAAATGTTATCCGGAGCAAAATAACCCGATCCGGAGCTGGTCCAGACTGCACCGGCAGAAACAGTAAAAGTTCCGGCCATAGTTACTGATCTTATATCGGCACATACAGTCTGATCCGGACCTGCATTTACTGTCGGTGCAGGTGTTAAAGTATATGTTACCTCATCTGATACAGCCAGACAAGTTGCTGAAGCAGGAATCTGGTAAGTGAATGTCAGACTACCTGCTGCCCTTTCTGCAACTGTAGGTATATAAGTAACAGATGGAGAATTGTTACTTGGATTATAAGTACCGCTTCCTCCTGTCCATGATCCACCTGATGCGTTCGCAACGGTTGCATTTAATGTGATACCTCCTATATCAGCGCATACAGTCCTGTCAGGACCTGCATTTACCCTTATTAAAGGAAGAAAGGTTACACGCATCTGATCTGACACCAGACTGCAGGTGTCGTTTCCTACTGAGGTTAAAGTGATAATAATTGAACCGGCAGATGTATCTGCAGAAGACGGAAAATAGGTTGCATTTAAAGCTGTGTTGTTAGGCACAAATGTTCCTGTACCATTTGTACTCCAGAATCCTCCGGAAGTATTTTGAACAGAACCATTCAGCGGAACTCTTAGATTATTTCCACATATAGTCTGATCGGGCCCGGCATTAACTGTCGGACCAGTAGGGAAAAATATGGTTACATTATCTGACACCGAAGGACAGGATCCGGAAGGTATAGTTGTTGCAGTAAGTGTTACTGAGCCTGAAGATATTTCACCTGCTGAAGGCTGATAGAAAGCGTTCATGGTAGAATTGTTCGGTGAAAAACTTCCTCCTCCCCCAGACCATGTTGCAGGAGATCCTGTAGCATTCAGCCGCACAGGAAGGTCATTGGTACAAACATACTGTGCAGGCCCTGCATTTATAAATGGTACATTTGTAAAGGTAACTACACTTTGATCAGAAATATTCTCGCAAGGAGCAGCACCGGTTGTGGTAACAGTGAAGTTTATTGTTCCGGCAACTTTATCTGCAGCGGAGATATTATATGTAGCATTGATAACATTAGGGCCGGGTGTAAAGGTACCTGTACCATTTGTAGTCCATATTACACCTTGCGCATTTTCCAATATTGCATTATTAAATACAAAGCTTGCATCGGCACCGCAAACATATTGATCAGGACCTGCTGAAACAACAGGTGCTGGAACAATATTGAATGTTACCACATCTGAAACAGAATTACAATTTCCGTTTCCTGTGGAGGTCAAAGTTAAGGTCACAGAACCGGCCTGAATTTCACCAACAGATGGTCGATAGCTGGCATTTAAGCTGGTATTTCCAGGTGTAAATATACCTGAACCTCCGGACCATACACCGCCGGTAGCTACGGTAACAGTTCCGTTTAATCCGAAACCCGGGGTATTTGCACATACAGAGGATCCGTTACCTGCATCTACTGTCGGAGGCGGAGTAAAGTTAATCCTTACAGTAGCACTTTCAGGATTACAAATTCCGTTACCTGTAGTTGTAAGAGTAAGAACCACATTTCCTGCAGAAACTTCTGATGTTGTTGGAGTATATGTTATGGTAAGTTGATTTTCTGAAGGAGAGTAAACACCTGCCCCTCCCGACCAAACACCACCTGTGGCATTGGTAACAGATCCGGAAAGTGCAGCAGCAGGATTGTTACTACATACATTTACATCCGGTCCGGGATTTACAGTAGGTGCAGGCGTGATATTGATAGCCACAGCATCATTTACCGGATTACATGTACCATTGTTGGTGCTTGTAAGTACAAGGTTAATAGGTCCTGTACTTAATTCAGCAGCTGTAGGAATATAGGTTACCACTAACGACGATGCAGATGGTGAGAATGTACCTGTACCACCTGACCACTGCCCTCCTCCTGCTCCGTTTACGGAACCGATCAATTCTACTGATGGATTATTAAAACATATGGTTCTGTCCGGACCGGCATCTACAGTCGGAGGAGCTGTGAAAATAATGTTGACATTATCACTTACAGGATTACATTCCGGAGCAAATGCTGTAAGCGTCATAGTAAGATTATTTGCTGCAATTTCCGCGGCTGTAGGAGTGTAAGTTACAACCAGGCTGGTTGCATTAGGACTGTAAGTTCCATTACCTCCTGACCACAAGAAATTACTTGCATTACTTGCGGTACCTTGCAGTACTACCTGAGGATTATTGCTGCATCTTTCTATATCAGGACCTGCATTTACCTCAGGGGCTCTGTTGTACAAAATGAAAAGAGTATCAGAACCGGGGTCACATCCATCGCCGGTGTATCCGTTCATTACAAGCATTGATAATCCCGAAGTAACTTCAGCGGCAGAAGGAACATAAGTAATATTTAAGGTATTTACATTAGGGATAAATGAACCTCCTGATCCCTGCCATACTACATTAGCTCCGGGTGATACACTCCCGGAAATTGCTCTTGTGGCGTTATTGGCACAAGCTGTAATATCCGGTCCAAGGTTAACTACTGGAGAGTTTCTGTATGTTACCACTGCATTGTCGGAAACAGGAGAACATCCTGAAGCTGTAACAGCAAGAGTGAAATTCAGTGATACAAGTGCTTCGTCAGCTTCTGAAGGAACATATGTAACTGAAAGTACATTATTTGATGGTATAAACACACCTGTTCCTGAACTTGTCCAGATCGCATTACCAGGCTGGCTTGAACTTCCGTTAAGCCTTACAGAATCACCACGGCATATTTGAAAATCCGGCCCTGCATTTACTACCGGAGAATTAAAGAAATTGATGGTGACCTGATCAGGAATCCCACCGCATGGAGAACCTGTAGGTGTTAATGTCAAAACCACAAGGCCGGCGTCAGCGCCGCCGGGTGTATAAGAAGCATTTAATGTTGTTGCATCAGGAGAAAAAGTTCCGCTACCCCCAGACCATATACCTGTTGTAGTCAGGTGTACAGATCCGCTTAGCTGAATAAATGGAGTATTTACACAGACACTTGTATCAGGTCCTGCATTGGCGGTCGCTGACCTGTTATAGGTAATTGACATTTCATCGGAGACCTGATTACATAATCCATTACCTGTGGATACAAGAGTTAAGGTAACATTTCCGGCAGTAAGTTCTGCAGGAGAAGGGCTGTAAGAAGCATTCAGAGTATTTCTGTCCGGCACGAAATTTCCGCTTCCGCCCTGCCATTGGCCTCCTTGCGCAAAATTAACAACACCTGCTAAATTCACCACTGCTGAATTTTCACAAACTCCACGATCAGGTCCTGCATTTACATTTGGTACAGGCTGAAAGTTGATTCGCAATGTATCTGTTAAAGGCGGGCATCCGCCTGCGCTTGCCGATCTAAGCACCAGCTTCACCCAACCTAATGTTTTTTCTGCATCTGTTGGTGTATAGGTTGCATTAAGTGCATTTACTGTCGGACTGAAAGTTCCACTTCCATTTGACCATGTTCCCAAAGGAGAACCAGTTACACTTCCGCTTAATACATATTCGGTTTGAGATGCACATATGGTTGTATCATTCAATCCGGGGCCAGTTCTTGTTACTCTCGTCTCAGCATCTACATCAACATTTATAACAGTATATGATAATTCTGTTTCTATAATGTTAGCGTACCACCAGGTATTAATAGTCTCCGGACATGATGGAACGCAATTGTTAAAACCTCTGTTCCTGAATCTGTGACAGCCTTGACTTGTACCGTTATCACATCCTGTAAGATTTACCAGACCATCCAATGCAGTTCCTGCAGTAATCTGAGAGTCATCCCAGAATAATTTAGGCCTTGTACCCGCCGCAGGTGCTACCAGTTCCACTATATATCCGTTAGGGTGATCTTCCACATCGTACAACGGAAGGTGAGTCAGACCATTATAATAATTTATGCTGACAGGGAATGTTGTATTAGCCGGAACCAGATTACCCAAACCATCGCGGGTATTCCATGGAATACAGTTATGTCCTGTTGTAACGGAATGTATAATTATTACATCCCGAGTATTTTGCTGATAGCCCGGTACACCATTCAGATCCAACACAATTTCCACGTCACCATTTTTATCTGTAAAGACGTTGATACATCTGCTGTTATTATCGCAACCGGAAATGTTTGGTGGCTGTGTCAGTTCACCGAATCTTCCAACAGGATAACATTCCGGGTCAGGATTATTCAGAAATATTTTGTATTCCGGGTAAGTAACGTTACCTATTCTCGAAACCCTGTCTGCAAACATATTACCTGTATTGGTACATCCTCTGGAGTTTGCTGCGACAGTAAAACCATGCGGTTGAATACCGTTGAAATCTATAGAAGTAATAATACTGTCTTTTGCATACACATACATTTTGGCCACAAACCTGTTTGGTCCTCCATTAGTACTGAAGTCCCATGACTTTGACCAAAGTCTTCCTAGTTTCACGTTGTTTGACGCATCAGTAACTGTAATGTCAAAAAAGGTAAATAAACGCTTTGTCGGATTTATAACTGTTGCTGAGGTTGGATTAAACTCTACATAATAATCACCGGTCATTGTCGGTGTAAACTCAATTGCATTATACCCTCCGGCACCTGCTATTTGCAGAGGACCTGCCACAGCTGCTGCATGCGTCGGTATATAACCTAATCCTGCGTTGGGTACTCTATAGGTATTAGCTGCACCTGATGCTGTCATTCCGGGAAGTGGTATTATCGTACCGGTAGGATCTTTCACCCGGAAAAATACATCATTATTATTTTGTCTGAATCCCATAAATACTTTTTCTCCGGGATGACAAATATGTATATGCAAACGATGGGGTTCCGGTGCATTAAATGATGCAAAGGGACGAGTTAGTGTGTTCAAGTCAAATATCTGCAGATAACCGTGATCAGTTGCTCCAGGCATCAACTCTTTTGTACCTTCTGCTAATATGTTTTGAAAAGAGAAAATCAAAAAACAAATTGCCAAAAGCACTCTGCTACTTTTTACAGGCTTTTCCATAAACTGTAAATTTAAGTTTAACAAAAACCAGGTAGTAAATTTTATTTTATTAGTTATACGTATCAATTTTCAATCCCGGTCTACTTCTACAAACAATTATTTTAATTCTTACAAAAATCGGTGAATTTCCGTAACTTTCGGATAAAAATCACATTAGATTCTTTAAATTTAAATATAATATTTTTTTTTAATTTATATATTTACTCAAAATACTATAATAAAAAAGTTGTTTAAAAAACATATTATATAGGTGAATCGGGCCAGGGTAACATTTATTAAAATTGTATTATTCTTCGGATGCATAAGTTCCATTATGGAATTACGTGGGCAGGACATTCAATTTTCCCAGTTTTATTCCGCTCCCTTATATGTCAATCCTGCCTTTGCAGGCAGTGCTCATAAGGACAGAATCATACTTCATCAAAGACTACAATGGCCTAAACTTACTGGTAAATACATAACAAGCCTTATCTCTGCTGACACATACTTTCCAAAATACAAGAGTGGCTTAGGTATATTAGCAATTAAAGACTGGCAGGGAGATAATACTATAACAAGTACAGAAATAGGAATTCAATATTCATATGAACTATATCTTAATGAAAGATATACTTTCAGACCAGGTTTACAAATGAGTTATGTTAACAGATCCATCAACTACGCCAGCCTCAGGTTTCCTGATCAGTTTGACGATGATCAGGGATACTTCGGGCCCGGTAACAGCGGTAGTGACAGAATACATTATGCAGATGCTTCTGCAGGTGGTATATTTTATGATGATAAAATGTGGTTTGGGGTTGCAGTTTCGCACCTGAACAGGCCAAATCAAAGTTTTATTGGTGATGTAGCAAGACTACCCGTCAAATATTCCTTTACTGCAGGATATACCATCAATATTGACAATAATGAAGTTGGTTCTATTATGGAAAAACCTCAGATTACTTTAGTTCCGACGGTGCATTATAAGTTTCAAGGAAAGTCAGATCAGGTAGACTTCGGTTTCTTTGGTATATATGATCAACTTATTTTTGGAGCATGGTATAGAGGTCTTGAAGTAAAAAGGTATCAGAGAAATATTCAGAACAATGAAAGTATGATTCTGCTTGCTGGTTGGAAATATCAGGATATCTCTTTCATGTATAGTTACGATTTTACTATTTCTAAACTTACACCAGCTAGGACCGGTGGGAGTCACGAGTTTAATATTACATATGTGAGAAATAAAAAGAAGAGAAAAAAACCTATGAAACGGATGCCATGTCCAAACTTCTACAAAGATTTCTGATGTTAGTGAATGTAAAATTTATATTCTCCTGAGGGCTTCTTATTCTTTTTGACCTTACTGATCTTTGTATTAGCTTCTTCTATTTCCCTTACCTCCTTCTCTCTGGCCTTCCTTGCTGCTTTAAAATTCTTCTCTTTATTCTTTTCATTTTGATCTACAACCTTTTTAGCTGTATTGTAATGGTAACCTTTAAGCTTCTCCTTCTCAGCTCCGTCCATAGCATAAAAATTTGTTACACAAGAGTACAACCCCGACGTCATTAACAGCAACAAAAATTTACCTGCAATTGAAATCTTTTTTAAGTACATTGTGCTTAATAAAATTTTTACAACTTCTAATCTAGCTTTTTTAAATTTAACCACAAAGTATTATACGTACAAAAACACTTATGGATCCGAAAGAATTGGCAAGACAACTTAGAAAACCTGAGGGTGAAACAGGTATAACAGTTGCAAATAATATGAATAAAGGAAATGCCCTTATCATTAACCTGACACTCTCATGCATGGAGATACAAAATGGAGATCACATACTGGAAATCGGTTTCGGAAATGGTAAACATATTCCGGATTTTGTCAATTCAGGGAATAACATAAAATATAAGGGCGTGGATTTTTCCCAAACAATGGTGAAAGAAGCATCAGAGCATAATGCAACCTTGATAGATAATGGAACTGTGGAAATAAAGTACGGCAATGTTTCGCAAATTCCTTTTGAAGATTATTCATTTGACAAAGTATTTACAGTAAATACACTTTACTTCTGGGAAACCCCTAAAAAGGATATAAAAGAAATATACAGAGTTTTAAAAAATAAGGGTAAGGCATACATCAGCATCAGACCAAGACACATTGTAGAGGACCTTGAATTCACTAAAAACATATTTACACTTTACAGCAGAGAAGATGTGATTACCCTGATGAATGATGCCGGATTTAAAAATATTCAGGATGCCTATCTGGAAGAGCCGGAAATAGAATTTCAGGGACGCAAGATGAAGTTCGCAGGATTATGTGTGTGGGGAGAAAAGTAAAGGATCTTCACACAAAGATTTCTTCCTTTATCAAGTTTCGAATCTTTGCGTGAAGATTTACTTAACTATTTCCTTTTGTCATAATTAATACCACTGCTGAAATAATCATTACCCCGGATATTAATACACTCGCATTGAAAGGTTCACCTCCTATAAGTGTTCCCAGCAATACTGCGATAACAGGATTAACATACGCATAGGTAGATACCTTGGAAGGAGAAACAGACCTGGTAAGATAACTATATGCTGAATAACCTACCACTGATCCGAAAATTACAAGGTATCCAAATGCAAAGTATGATCTGTCTGAAATATTTGCAAGATCAAAGCTATTCCACTCCCCTGTGAAAACAGAAATTACCAGTAGTATTACTGATGCGCTGATCATTTGCATACTTGTGGATCTTGCAGGTGAAGTTGGCAAATCCGCTTTCACTGCATACAATGATCCTGCAGCCCAGCCCAAGGTTGAAATCATGATTACAAAGAATCCCATGGGATCTACACTACTGATTCCATTAAACACTGAAGGTCCCATTAGCATTAGCATTCCGGAAAAAGCCAATACCATGGCAATCCATAAAACATAATGAAATCCCTTCCTTTCCCTAAAAACCATTTGTAATAATACTACCCATAGCGGTTCAATGGTAATAAGCAAAGCAGCGATACCGGATGGTACTTTTTGTTCTGCCCATACCAATCCGCCATTACCTATAACTATAAGGAGAAATCCGACAATAGTAGAATTCTTCCAGTTTTTCCAATTAGCCTTAGGGGCATTGCTGTATTGTGCAACAGCATGCAAAATTAATCCCGCTATCAGCACCCTGACACCTGACATAATAAAAGGAGGAAATGTTTCAATGGCGTACTTTATACCTAGATAAGTGGATCCCCAAATGACATAGACGGCAAAAAATGCCATGATAATAATTGTGCGTTCAGACAGTTTAATTCTCGATAAAAACCGTTCACCAGAAACTAAATTTTCCATAATTCCTCCTTTTGATTTTAACTCATGTTTATTTAAAGTTTGATTAAATAAAATAAAAAAGCCCGGCAAAGCGGGCTATAAAAAAAGCCCGGAATAAGTTCCGGGCTATGAATATTATTATAATTTAAATATCATCATATACCGGAACCGGAGCAGCCCTTAGCAGGGACCGCCGATACTTTTACCCATGTATGTGATGTTATCCTCATTTGTTCTATTTTTTACAAACATAATAAAGTTCATCGGAAAATCCAGATAATGATAAAAATTTATTTTAGAAAAATTTGTGTAGAGGAAATTATCATACCTAAAATTAACCGCACTTATGTAATATAACTGATGTTTTTAATTAAAAAAGAGAAGATGCCGGAGAACAATTCAATAACCAACAATGAAATCATTACAATTCCTGTAATTGAAGAGGATTTAAAAATTACTATTAAAGAAGAAAAAATTCCCGTTAAAATAGAAAAGAATGTAATCTCAGAAACCTTTGACATTGACATACCTCTGAACAATGAAGAAGTAAGTGTGGAAAGAATTCCTGTAAATAAAGAAGTAGAAGGAGAAATACCAAGAGTAAAAACCGAAGGCGATAAAATAGTTATTCCTGTTTTAAAGGAAGTAATAATCAAAAAGACAATAATAACAGAAGAGATCCATATTACTAAAAAAAATGTGCAGGACCATGTCCATAAAAAGGTCACTTTGAAAAAAGAAATCCTTGATGTGGAATATAATATTAATAATGACAAAGCTTAAAAAATAAACTTTACTATATGAAACATACAGTAGTTGCAGTATACAATAACTCAGGTTATACTCAAAAAGCCGTAGATGAGCTGCTTACTAATGGGTTTGACCTTGACGATATAGATGTTTCTGCTACCGAAGAAAACCGTGAACACCACAATAAAGAAAAAGTAGGTGGATTCTTCGGTTCGTTATTCGGAAATAAAGAAAATAAAGACTACCAATACTATTCAGAAGCAGGAGAAAGAGGAACTATTATTACTGTCCATACTGATACAAGAGAGCACGCAGAGCTTGCGGCCAACATTCTGGACAGAAATGGTGCTATCAATCCTTCTGAAAACTATAATAAAGAAAGGAAAGAATATGAAGATACTTCATACATTACCTCAGCTGCTGAAACAGATATCGGCAGAGATAAAAACTTTAATTATTCCGGTGAGGCAAACATTGCCGGAGATGTAGGTTACGACGCACCTAAAGAACCAGCGGGATACAAAGAAAAACAACAGGAAGAAATTAAGGAAGGAGCATCTATTCCTGTTGTGGAAGAAACAATGAATGTCGGTAAAAGAACAGAAACCGACCAGGTAAGGATTTACAGTCGAATATTTGATAAACCAATTGAAAAGCACCTTCGCTTAAGGATTGAAAACATAGTAGTAGAAAGAAATCCGGTGAACCGTATAGCCAGCGAATCAGAACTTGAAAGTTTTAAAGAAGGAACTCAGGTAATAACTGCTAAAAGAGAAGTTCCTGAAGTAACAAAAGAGGCAAGGGTGGTCGAAGAAGTAAAAATCAGAAAAGAGTCAGAGGAAAAAGATGAAGTAATAAGAGGAAGAGTCAGAAGACAGGATGTTGAAGTAGATAAAAAGAAAACGGATAAAGAAAAGAAACCGAATTTGTAATCAGATATAAGGAGAGGTACCAAACCTCTCCTTATTTTTTTGTGATCCTTTACATAATCAATTTTTTACTTGATACAATACAATTATACGTATTTAAACGTACGTATAACTACCTATATCTTTAAAATTTAAAACATGAGAACAGAAAACAGAAATGAAATTATAAATGATATTGATGAAAGGACATATACATTTTTGAAAAACGTAATTAACTGCTTTCCTTTTCCGGTTTTTATTAAAGATGAAAATAGAAAATACTACCTGATTAATAATTATGAGGCTCAATTATTCAAATTAAAGGAACAGGAAATTATTGGCAAGGGAGACCCGGATATTATAAGAAATAAAAGAGAGCTGTCTCACATCATCTCATCTGATGAAGAAGTATTAAAAAATAACAAACCAGTTGAATTACCGAATCAAAACTTTACACTGAATGACGGTACCTCCTATTTATTCCGAACCCATAAAATACCATTCATAAATCCTATTACAGGAAAAAGAAACATACTTGGATTTTCTATTGATGTAACTGACACAGTAAATCTGAATCAGCTTAAAAATATTATAAGTTTATGCAGTAACAGGTTTGAATAAATAAAGGATCCCGGACTTTTTGGGATCCTTTGTTATCTGTGGTCATTGCTTGATTACTTTTATACTCTGATACCTTCCTTCACGGATTATATTGACATAATAAATACCAGGAGCATTTTGTGAAATATCCAAAATAATTTCATTGAATAATTCTTGTTTAACTTCCTTCAGCTTTTGCCCAAACTGGTCATATAGAATTATGGTTACAGCATCTGAGCTTTTGGAGTTATTTATAATTTTAATTTGATCACTAACAGGATTAGGATAAATTTCGTATCCGGTGGAATTGGCATTTACATTTGAAATAACCACTAATGTAAAATCCATGTAATTAATGTTTAGATCAGGTGTATCAAATACCAGCCTGATAATTTGAGTACCTGCACTCAAACTTAAATCCTGAACATATACAGTTTGCCAGTTTTGCCATCCGCCGGTATTAGGCAATGCCACCGATCCTGTAATATTCTGACCATCCAATTCAACGTGTAATGAGCGGTTGCTTTGAGTACTTGAAACACGGAACCCTATAGTATATATTCCTGATTGTGTCACGTTCACTGTATATTTAAGCCATTCTCCTGCGCTTACATATCCAATGTTAAATCCACCTTCACTGCAAGCTTCAATGTCTACATTTTCATTGGTACGATAAGCGTTACCTGCATTTCCGGCACTTGCATCATGATAGGCGATTCCTTGTCCTCCGGTATCAAAATTTTCTGCTTCTACCCTTCCCGGAATATTGACCGGCATACCCTGAAACGGATTTTGCAGAGAAGAGCTAATAGAATATGTAGCAGTATAAGTGGTATTAATAGCAGGCATCCGAAAGGTTTGCGTTGCATTTCCACCATGACTCCAGCTTTGGAATTCATAGATATTATTGCCCATTGACTGAGGTGTAATGGCCTGCAACGTATAGGAAGCATTTACTACAACAGTTTTGCTAAACGGCGTTGCGGAAGTATTTCCAAGAGAAATAAGCAGCCCAGGGTGATTGCTGGTAAAAGTCAAATCAACTTTGTTTGGATAAATGTCCACAGAATCCTTACCTGTCCGTCCTTCTGAATCGGTAACTTTCAACAACAGTCTTATCCAGATATTATGCGAGGTCTCTCCACCATTGTCAGCAATGAATGTTCCTGACTTTACTCCTGACTGAGCTGCAGGTCCGGGATGCCAATGCTCACATGTTTCACAATCTTTATGAAACAATTGAACTTCCCATTCATAGACTGAAGCAGGCAATTCTCCATCCTCCTCATCAGTTGCTGAACCTGTATAATTAATTACATCCAGTACAGACCATTTTTGAGTTGGAAAAGGTGTAAGGATTTTTGCAACCGGTTTTGCATTAAAAGGTCTTACCGTTAGAGCTGCTGCATTGGATGTTACATTGCCGAAAGTATTTGTAACTATACAACGGTATTCACCACCATCATTTGCGGTTACAAATGGAATTGTTAGAGTCTGTTCTGTAGCACCGGTAATCAGATCATGGCCCTTCATCCACTGATAAGAAAAGGGTATAGCACCTGATGCAGTTACTGAAAAAGTCACGGGATCCCCCGGATACACAGTTTTACTTTCAGGATGATTAACTATCTGAGGAGTTGTTGCAAGTGTATATTCAATCCTGCTTAAACTTCCGTTGGTGTTGTAGTTAATAAAATATAAGTTACCATCTATACCAGCACTCAATCCAAGAATACTATTAAATCCGCTCGCGGACAGTTGTTGATACCCTGCATCAGGATTATTTATATCAAAGCTCCTCAGCCAGCCTGAGCACCAGTCGGTAAAATAAAACCTACCTCTGTATTGCGGAGGATAATTACTTACAGATGGGTTATATGCTGCACCGGTGGTGATAGCGCATCCCCAACCAGGATGACCATAGAAAAAATAAGGAGCAATGGTAGTGGATAATTGTTGAGAACCGGATCTGCCATTCTGGTCCCAACCGTAATTATAATTTTTGGAAGGATCAGGACTGGTAATATCATTTACCTCCTCATAGCTTCCTCCAACATCTACCACGAAAATTTTCCCTGACTGCGGATCCATACTCATTGTCCAGGGATTTCTTTTTCCTATTGCCCAGATGCTTCTTCTTTGCCTGTTCGCACCAGATTCATTATAATATGGATTACCTGGCGCAGGATCTCCGTCTTCTGTTAATCTTAAAACTTTTCCCATATAAGTATTAAGATTCACTGAGGTTGCAGGAGAATTACTTTCCCCTATGCATATATACAGAAAACCATCTTTAAAAAGCATAGCGCCGCCATTGTGAAATCCGTTAATTATCGGATCGAACTCCATCACTCTGGCACTTGATTGAATCTGGTTTTGAGGGTTAATGGATACCACATCGAGATAGTGAACAGTTGCATCAGGCTTAGTATAATAAATGTAAAATTTTCCATTGGCGGGAAAATTGGGATGAAGGGTGATTCCAAGTAACCCTTGCTCCACCGCTGTGGTAGTACTCACAGTATGTACTGTGGTTACAGTTCCATCTTTATAAACCTTAATATTTCCGCCTCTTTCAGCAAGAAATATTCTCCCGTCCGGTGCATGAGCCATAGCTACAGCCTCGTTAATAACATTCCCTGTAAGTCTGTTTACAATAAAACCTTCAGGAAGCTGAGCCAAAGAGGGACAAGAGAAAAAAAACGTCAGGGCAGTTACTCCGATAAAAAATACTGCCAAAATTTTTACTTTAACTAGGTTCTGGGTTGCTTTCATTTTATTTAAAAATTTTAAAAATGGATATTCTGTCTTCTTCGATAATCTTGATGAAATAAATTCCTTTGGCTAATGAAGAAAAATTTATTTCCAGAAAATTTCCTCGTAAAAATATTTCTTCAAAAACAACTCTTCCTAACTCATCTGAAATACTTATGGAAATATTATCCCATGCTGTACCTTTCTGAACATACAAGGTATTTTCTGCAGGATTAGGAAATACATTGAATTCAGATTGATTTATTGTTGATAAAGCTACAATCCGGCTGTAAGAATATCTCCCATCCTGATCGATCATTTTAAGTCTGTAAAAATTCAAATAAGGTTCAGGATTAAAATCATCGAAAACATATTCATTTTGTACTTTGCCTCCTTTGCCGTTGACAGCAGTTAGTTTGTAAAAGTCTTTGCCATTTATACTTTTCTCTATCTCATAATGCGAAAAATTTTCTTCTGACGCTGAACACCATTTCAGCTTGTTAAAATTTTTGTTTGCCTGTCCGTTAAATGTAATCAAATTGACAGGGAGTGTTTCATCACAGACTTTAAAAGTTATAATCGTATCCGCAGGTACATTAAAAGATCTTCCATCAGTAAAATTAACCACCCTCTCTCCCTTTCCGGGAGCATTATACACCATATAATGTTTACATTGCCCTTTTCTGAAAACAGCATAATTCGGAACATCGGCCTGTACACCTGCATCCACCACTCCTACACTATCAAAGGTACTGATCCAGTATAATCCTTCCACCATATAATCATGTCCTCCCCATCCCTGAGGAAGTGCTTTTGTAAGGAATTCATTTTTTGCAGTTGCTGCATCATATACTGCCTGCTCCATAAGCATGACTGTTGCCCAAAAACCTCCGCTTCCTTCAGGAATATTTCCAAATCCTGAAACAAAATCAGCAAACTGATTGGCTGCACCAAGGCTGTCTACAGCCATCCATAATGAAGAACCTGTAATTGGCACATAAGTAATTCCATGAACATAATAAGGACTTGCTCCGAAAAAAGTAGCATATGCAACACCACCGGGAGCCAGAATTGCGCCATGATAATGATTATAGTTTGGTGCGTATGGGGCCCTGTTTACTCCCGTTCTTGCACCATCCCACCAGTATAGTCGTGCTGCTTCGCTTTCATTCACATACAACATGATACCCATATCCCGTATTTCGTTATTGCCAACAGTTTCTCCCCACAAAGCAGCACCTGCTGCAAAATTTAGAGATTCCGAAACGGATTCCTGATTTGAAGCATCATGGCCGGCCCATGAATGTCCTGCATAAGGATCGAAATACCGAAGGTAAGGATACCAGGGTTTGTTAGGATCTGCAGGTGGATCCATTAATCTCCTGTAATCGTTAATATTTCTTATGGTCTCTTCTATCATTGGCCCCCATTGTGTTGCCCAAGTGGTACTGTTGTACAATACTGATTCAAATCTTGCTACTATGGCTGCAGCATAAACCAGGTATCCATGATGAAAATGTGAATCCTGCAACAACCTGTCAGCATCAAATGCGGATGGAAATGGAGTTAGCCAGTTAAAATTTTTATCGTAATGATACATTCCTAAATACTTTCCATCTGGAGAAGATAACCAATTCTGTATACCGGTTTTTGCAATGTTCAGCAACTTATTTCTGGCAGGGTAATTTCCTACAGCATGGGCAATTTCAGCAATTCTTGCTGCTTCATGAAGTGCTCCAAAGCTGCCGTAAACAGGGTTTCCGCAGGCAAAATTTATATGGTTGGCAGCATTGGCAAAATTTCCTGCAAGATTGTACAGTAATAATGAATCAGCAGTATTGGCCCAGCCAAGTGCCGGTAGAAATCCATAATTTTTCATTACAGTGTTAAACTGTGAACCGTGAATCACCTGCATAGGTCCACGTGATGAACTATAGCTGTGTCCTGTTGCATTGGAAGGATACTGAGGGCTGTTCCGGTATTGATGTTGATACAATGCCATTAATGTTCCTGTACTTGCTGCACCAAGCACATTGGAACAAGTAAAGGAAAAAGTATTGGTAAGAGTAGCTGTGTTTTGATTATAGTTATATGTAAATCTTGTATCAGTTATATAGTTAAACGCATACTGTTCATAATAATCCAGCGTCTGCTGAGACCCGTCAGGCATGATGGCAGAGGAAAAATAATTGATGCCTGCTGGTAGCCTTATCCTCCAATGTCTGTTGTTTCCGCCATATTCAGAACCGTTGGTGGGCAGAGAATTGATGGAAATATAATTTAAACCATCATTGCTGATTTGTGTGCCGGGAGGAAAAAACAATGCTATTCTACCAAAGTGAGGGTTTGTCCCTGCGGGACAGCAAGACCTGTCAAACGTAAAAGAATTGCCTGAAGAAGAAACAGCAGTTGCTTTTAGAAAAAAGAGAAAAAAAGTAGGTTCAGCACTACCTTGTTTTTCAAACTGCACGAATGGAGATCCCTGAGACGCTATGGTATATAGTCTGTTTCCTCCACCCATATCCTGTTCCAGTTTTACGTGCATATCACCATAATCCATTACACTTGTTCGAGAACAGGTAGCACCATTGAAGCCGATTATTATATCTTCATCTGCAAAAAAATTTCCTGTATTGTTCGGGCCACCTCCGTTAAGTGCAATCGGTCTGTAGCGCAATACGATACCGTAAGGTTCAGCCTCCAGGATAAGCGGTGGAATCGGATACATGGCACCTGAATGGAGGTTAACAGTGGTGGTAATATCACCGACACAAGGTTCCATTGCTACATTCCATAAGGCAGAATTCCACCAGTTGTGAGTCTGGAAAGGACCTCTATAGGTGCTCCCCTTTGTCATTGCGGCAGTGTTGCCACCACCTACAAGATTAAACAAATCAAAATTACAAGCTCCTGGATCAGGACAATTTTCCGGTGGATATGTCAGATTAAAACTTCCGCCAACACCGGGAATTCCACCCGGAAAAATCTGCTGTGATACAGATGCCTGAGAAAATAGTATGAACAGGCTTATCAAAAATGTATATCTCATTATTTTTTCCCCTTTTACAAAAATTTATTCTTAAAAAGGAAATAATGGAATAAAAGTCATGAAAATGTCGATTCGGATTACCCTAGTCCCATTAAAAAAAACACAGGAAATAACGGATAGGAAACAAAGATAAATTCTATATTAAAGGATTGAGTCCAAACCTGGAAAATAATAATCGCTTATATAACAATTTAAATGATTAAGTATTTTCAAAGACACCCTTTATGAGAAAATGTACGTATACTGAATATTATTTGAGAGAAAACACTATTTATATGTCAGGTAATCAAATCAAAACGTCCGGATTATTGGCAAATTTTTTAGTTCTGGTTTTTGCTTCCGTTTTCCAATTTTCTTGTAGTTCAACCAACTACCTTACACTGAGTGTAGCTGAACCGGCGCCGGCCTATTTGCCTGTCTCCATAAAAAGAATCGGAATAATAGATCAAACCCTTCCTCACGATCAGACGAAAAATCTGGACAACCTGGACAAAGTACTTACTGCTGAAGGGAAAAATCTGGATAAAGATGGTGCGGAGGAAGCAGTTAAGGCATTGGCGGTAGAAATCGGAAAGAACCCACAGTTTAATATGGTTAAAATCATTTCTAATGCAGATATCAGAAGTCCGGGAATGGGCATCTTTCCTGCGCCTCTAAAATGGCAGACAGTTGAGCAAATATGCAAAGACAACCAGGTGGAAGCATTGTTTGTGCTGTCCTTTTATGACACAGATACAAAGATAGATTATGCAGTTATACCTGTTGAACTTACAGGTCCTCTGGGTGTGAAAATACCGGGCGCTGAACATCAGGCAACCATTCGTACTGTTATAAAAACCGGTTGGAGAATTTACGACATGCCTAACAGGATGATAAGAGACGAATTTGTGGTTCATGAAAATCTTGTCCAAAGTGCCAGAGGACTTACACCAGTGCAGGCTGTTCAGGCAATAATGGGAAGAAAAGAAGCCGTAATGCAAATCAGCCGTCAGCTTGGTCAACGATATTCTTATAGGATACAACCGTTCTATGTAAGAGTAAGAAGAAACTATTTTGTCAGAGGAACAGACAATTTTAGAGTGGCTATGAGAAGAGCACAAACAGGAAACTGGAACGGTGCTGCTGAGCTTTGGAACAGGGAAGTAAACAATCCGAAAGCCAAAGTAGCAGGTAGGGCAACCTATAACATGGCTATCATCAGTGAAATTAACGGAGATCTCAATGCTGCCATTGATTGGGCGTCTCGCTCCTACTCTGATTATAATAACAAACTGGCACTGGATTATTTAAAAATACTAAGGCATAGAATGGCAAAGAATGAACAGATAAGGAGAGAAACCCAGGAATAAAATCAGAAAAATCATTGCATTAATCTAACGTTGGGCGACTATTGTCACTATTCCATTTACCTTTAGGTTCAAGATGGTTTTGAATTCATATTTTGCCAGAATTGATACGAATTCCTCAGGGTCAATTCTCAGTTTTTTATAAGAGCTAACTTTTTGAATCCAGCCATGGCTTGTTTTCTCATGCAACAAATCAGTTACCAAAACATATTCAGTGTGAAAATCCAATACGCATGTAAGTATTCGCTTATCATCACTTTTAACCGGTATAAACCGGTTGAGATCTGTTAGGGAAACAGAATAATCACGAAAAGAAAATATAAGTTTCATTTCTTTACCAGAGGTATCTGCAATGTCAGCGACCAATTGTTGAACCTCCTGCTTACTTTCCAGATGAGTTAGAGTATCACCGCAACAAATAATTATACCGGCGTCAGTTGCATAGTTTCGCACATTTCTGATATCATCATTTACAATAGAAATATCATACCCTTTAGAATCAATCTTCAATTCATTTATTAACTGATCATTAAAATCTATGGCTTTCACTTTAAAACCACATTGAGCTAGAGCTAAGGTTTGAATTCCATTTCCTGCACCAAGATCTATTGCCATTGGATTCTTATCGGGTGTTATATTATTATTTAGAAGGAATGCCCTGAATTCCATTATCCTTGGCTCCTTGTCACCTATCATCCACGAATAAAAATTTCCTAAATGTGTATCATAATGTTCTTTTGCTTTCATGGCATTAATAAAATTTTAAGAATAAATATACTTATTGGAACTTATCAAATTTTGAACCGTAAACATATTAAATTAAATCTAAAGTATGAATTTCAGTTACTTTGATTACTCTCTTATTATATTTTTACTCCTTTTTATCTTTTATATCATCTATAAAGGATTAAAATCCAAACAGGTTTTCCCTGAATTCTTTAATGCCGGTGGAGAATTAAACTGGATTAAAATCGGTGCATCCATCCTGGGAACCAACCTTGCATTTGGTTATATCATGGAGTCAGCAGGAGTTGGATTTACCACAGGTTTTGCATTCGGAAGTCTGGAATGGACTGCAGCATTTGTCATGATCGTGGTGGCATTGTATTTTGTTCCACATTTCCTGCGCATTGGTATCCTAACACTTCCTGAATACCTGGAATACAGATTTAACAGGACATGCAGAATAATTATGGCGATTATCTTTATTTTGTTTCAGTTTGGCCTGGTTATTCCTATACTTATTTCTAACGGAATTTTTATTGAATACTTCTGGGGTATTCCCAAAATTGTTAGTATGTCATTCATTGCCATTATTGGCGGAGCTATAATATTTTCAGGAGGATTAAGATCTAAGGTACGTCTCGACCTGTTGGTATTTTTTCTATTCTTCCTTTCTGCATTCATTCTTCTTGTTCTTTGTATGATAAAGATAGATGGTATAGAAAATTTCATCAATAAAGCGGATGGCAGACTTGCAGTTGCATTGCCTGCAAGTCATGATCGTTTTCCCTGGACAAGCATGTTTGTCGGCACCATATGGCTACTGCATTTTCATTATTGGGGATTTTATCAACCCATTGCACAATCGGTCCTTGCATCCTCTTCCCTATCTCAGGCCCAGAAAGGCTTGTTGTTTGTAGCTACTGCAAAACTATTAACACCATTGCTCCTGATAGTGCCAGGCATTGTAGGATATGAATTATATGCATCAGAAATTTCTTCTCCTGAAAATGCCCTGCAGGTAGTGATTAAAAATGTTGTGCCCTACGGAATGGGTGGAATAATCATTATAGGCTATCTAAGTACCATGTTTGCCACCTACACAGGCTATCTTAACTCAATAATTGTTGTGTTTACAAATGACCTTGCTCAACATGTAATACCAGCAGAAAATAAGGAGGTGCAAATGGTAAAAGCTGCCAGGTTAAGTACATTAGCATTCGTTGTACTTTCTATCCTTTTCGCTTACTTTATGGTACCTGACGGACCACTTCACAACTTTACTTCATTCTTTATACTGTTTGTAGCTCCTATCAGTACCGCAGTATTTTTATTTGCCATCTTCACCAGAAAGACACCAACATTTGCCATTACTACAGTTTTGCTGGCAGGGATACCATTGTTCTTTATCTTTAAAGCCACATTGCCTTTCAATGACATGAACATTTCCTTATTTACATTCTTTGTATTATGTGCTTTTCTTTATCTCATGCGAATGGCAAGCCCCAGCGAAGCAGTTGTAATGCCGGAAAAATTTAATGTGAAGTTTGAAAGAAATTTATCGGTAGAAATCTGGAGTATTTTTGTGCTTACTGCTGCCTGTACAGTTTATGCGGCAATGTTGTAAAAACCCAGATGTACGTACAAAAGAAAAAATCCCGAATCTCAGTTTAAACTGAAATTCGGGATTAATAATTTTAAAAATATACATCTTTACATCTTCACCCACTTCACCAATCTCCTGGTGCTTCCGGAATTTATCTCAACAATGTAGACCCCTGCATTTAAACCATCTCCAATACTTAGTCTTTCATTGGTTTCTATGAAAATTTCCTGTTGTATCTCATTTGAATTTATCTGGTAAATTTTTATTACCATTCTTTCTGTTGTTGGTGAAATTACCTCTAAGATTGAAGTACTTTCCGATGGATTTGGATACAGATTTACAGATAATATTCCATTTGTGCTGTTAACATTAGTTGGATTATTGATTACAATGGTAATACTACTCTGTGAATTTCCAAATTCGTTGTTAGCCTGAACCGAAACCTCACCTCCTGATGTTCCAAAATCTACAACTATAGAGTTAGTACCTTGCCCGCTTACAATGGTTGCCCCTTCTGGAACCGACCATACATAAGTTGCTCCTGCCGTATTAGGTACTGAATAGCTCACACCAGATTGATTCACATTAACGCTTGCAGGTCCAGAGATTGAAGAAACATCCGGGGCTGTACATGGTGATGTACCATTAGGAATTCTGTTTACGGTGATAACATTAGACGTTGCAGGCGATCCTGTAACACAGGATATGGAAGATGTCATAATTACTCTTACCAGATCACCATTAACCAAAGTGGAAGAATTAAACACAGATGAGTTAGAACCTGTATTTGTACCATTCACCTGCCATTGATAAGACGGGCTTCCTCCACCATTTTCAGGTGTAGCAGTAAAACTTATTTGTGAACCATTACAACTTGAATTGTTGCTGGCCTGAATTGAAACTGAGGCAGGAGAATTTGAAGAAACACTTACCGTAACAGTGCTTCCGCTTCCGGAACCACAGGCATTTATCGGAGTTACAGCAATAGTTCCTCCTGCGGTTCCAAATGACACTGTTATTGACCTTGTATTAGCACCTGCAGTTATGATTGCCCCCGAAGGTAAAGTCCAGTTGTATCCCGTTGCATTAGCAACATTTGGAATACTATAGATATTTCCAGTTGAATTTGCACAAACTGAGTTCGGTCCGTTAATTGCAGACGCAGTTCCAGGCAATGGATTAACCGTTACACCCAGGGTCCTTGCAGTCCCTGCTCCGCAGCTGTTGCTTGGTGTTACAGTAATGTTTCCTGCAGTAGCATTGGATGCAAAGTTTGCTGTAACACTGTTTCCGGTGCCTGTAAAAGTAACCCCTGTTCCTGTGTACGACCATGCATAGGTGACTCCTGTTACTGCTGTCACACTATATGTTCCGCTTGTTCCTGCACATACTGTGGCTGAGCCTGTAATGGTGGATGGCTGAGCAGGTGCACTGTTGATCGTTACGGCTAATGTTCTGGCAGTTCCTGTTCCACAAGTATTGCTTGGTGTTACTGTAATGTTTCCTGCTGTTGCATTGGAAGCAAAGGCCGCTGTAACACTATTACCGCTTCCGGTGAATGTCACTCCTGTGCCTGTATAAGACCATGCATAAGTAACTCCGGTTACCTGTGTTATGCTATAGGTTCCGCTGGTTCCTGCACATACTGTTGCTGAGCCTGTAACGTTTGATGGCTGTGAAGGTACTGTGTTTATTGTTACTGCCAATGTTCTGGCGGTTCCGGGACCACAGTTATTGCTTGGTGTTACAGTAATATTTCCTGCCGTCGCATTGGACGCAAAGTTCGCTGTAACACTGTTTCCGGTGCCTGTAAAAGTAACCCCTGTTCCTGAGTACGACCATGCATAGGTGACTCCTGTTACTGCTGTCACACTATATGTTCCGCTGGTTCCTGCACATACTGTTGCCGTTCCTGTAATATTGGATGGCTGAGCAGGTACGTTGTTGATCGTTACTGCCAATGTTCTTGCTGTACCAGGACCGCAGGTGTTGCTAGGTGTTACGGTGATATTTCCTGCTGTTGCATTAGACGCAAAAGTGGCTGTAACACTATTACCGCTTCCGGTAAATGTCACCCCTATGCCTGTATACGACCATGCATAGGTGACTCCTGTTACTGCTGTCACACTATATGTTCCGCTTGTCCCCGCACATACTGTTGCCGATCCTGTAATATTGGATGGCTGAGCAGGTACGTTGTTGATCGTTACTGCTAATGTTCTGGCTGTTCCGGGACCACAGTTATTGCTTGGTGTTACAGTAATATTTCCTGCCGTCGCATTGGACGCAAAAGTGGCTGTAACACTATTACCGGTTCCGGTAAATGTCACCCCTGTGCCTGTATACGACCATGCATATGTAACACCTGTTACTGCTGTCACACTATATGTTCCGCTGGTTCCTGCACATACTGTTGCCGATCCTGTAATATTGGTCGGCTGAGCAGGTACGTTGTTGATCGTTACTGCTAATGTTCTGGCGGTTCCGGGACCACAGTTATTGCTTGGTATTACAGTAATATTTCCTGCCGTCGCATTGGACGCAAAAGTGGCTGTAACACTATTACCAGTTCCGGTAAATGTCACCCCTGTACCTGTATACGACCATGCATATGTAACACCTGTTACTGCTGTCACACTATATGTTCCGCTGGTTCCTGCACATACTGTTGCTGATCCTGTGATATTAGTAGGCTGATTTGGTACAGTAGTTATAGATACAGGCAATGTTCTGGCAGTTCCGGTGCCACAGTTGTTTTCTGGAGTGACTGTAATGTCTCCTGCTGTTGCATTGGCGGCAAAGTTAGCTGTAACACTATTACCTGTACCTGTAAATGTCACCCCTGTTCCTGTATAGGACCAGGTATAGTTAACACCTGTAACTGAAGTAACACTGTATGTGCCGCTTGTTCCTGCACATACTGTTGCGGATCCTGTAATATTAGATGGCTGAGCAGGTACGTTGTTGATCGTTACTGCTAATGTTCTTGCTGTACCAGGACCGCAGGTATTGCTAGGTGTTACTGTGATATTTCCTGCCGTCGCATTGGACGCAAAGGTGGCTGTAACACTGTTACCGCTTCCGGTAAATGTCACCCCTGTTCCTGTGTAGGACCAGGTATAATTAACTCCTGTAACTGAAGTAACACTATATGTGCCGTTTGTTCCTGCACATACCGTCGCTGACCCTACGATGTTGGATGGTTGAGCCGGTGTGGAATTAACAGTAATTACCGGCTGTGTGCTTAAATTTTCTGCTCCGCAACCGGTTTTAGTTGCCTCAATAGTGATGGTATTAGAACCAACTGATAGATTTGCTGAAGGAATAGAAATATTAATATTTCCTCCTGTACCATTCACGGCTGTTCCGACTGCAGTTCCTCCAATGTATGCTCTATATGAAACACCGGGTTCACTTGCCTGAACAGTTACAGTACCATTTACACCAGTACAAATAGGGCTAACTGAAGTCACGCTCAATGCAGGATTAGCGGCGGTATTTATAGTTGCAACAACCGGTGTTCTGGAACAAGGTGAAGGTGTACCAGTAGAAACAGACCAGTTAAATAATTGACCATAATGTGTAGGTGTTTGTGTGGCTGTAAATCCCCCACCGTAGTTGGCATAACATTTTGCCTCTATGGAACAAACACCTGTAATTGTAAAAGGTGCTGTACTTGTATAATTCGGTTCAAGCCATATTGCAGCGTTACCTGTTATAACACCAGGCACATATAGTCCAATGAAATAAGTTCCTGGAGTTAAAGTCATATTTACAGGCAAGGTATATGGAGTTCCTGCAGCCATTGCTGGAATATTGGAAATTGTACCGGTTGCCAATGGAGTAGTTCCATCAATACTGCTATATGCAACCACTCTTGCATTATTTCTGGCGGATCCATTAGTATAAATTACAACATTATTGATGGACATAGTTTGCGTAACTGTAATCTTATGCCCATAAACAGCTGCGTTACTTCCATTATCTGCAAGCTCATTCCATGCTGAAGGAGCATTTATTGTTGCTTTACCGGTATTATAATTGACAGATCCGGTAGACCTTTGTAAATAGTATGTAGTAGTTGTTGAAATAGAAGGTGTAGTATAACTAAGCGAGGTACTTGATTGCAGCAGCGTACCCCCATTTGCCTGATCGTACCACTCATATGTTCCTGAACCTGATGTTATATTTAAAGTAAGTTGTCCGGGACCACATCGGCTTGCACCTGTAGCAGTTGCAGCACTGGATTCAGTAACAACAATATCATCATTTCTTGAGCATGAACCCTGGGTAACAGTAACCTGATAAGTTCCTCCCTGCGTTGCAGAATAAGTGGGTGAGGTTGCTCCGGTAATTACAGTTCCATTTCTTCTCCAGGTAAATGTTCTACCGGTTTGCGTGGCGACATTCGAATTCAAGGTAATACTTCCGGGCGTACAAAGTCCGACATCAGGACCCAGATTCGGTGTTGGTGCAGGACATGCTGAGGCCATTCTTGTGCAGATAGCAGCGGTATACGACCATGACCCTCCATATCTGTCTTCTCCCAGATCCCACATAAATACCCCTGCCCCGCCTTGAGCCATTATCCAGTCCACCTTTGCATCCATAGTTGCCTTACTATTATAATAATAACCTGCTGCCAGTCCAGTATTATAGGCTGTCTGATAATTCGCATCGTTCATGTACTCCCTGGTTCCCGAACGGGTGGCATCCCATGCATAATAAGGTATTCCCAGAACAAGCTTACTCCAGGGCACTGAAATACCATAGGAGTTGGTACCAGCCCATGCCTGCATTGATAATTGAGTGTCATTTAAAGTAGAATGATCTGCATTGTAACTGGAAGGAAAGTCATAAGTCATTACATGAACAAAATCACAATATTGGATAGCTCCCTGATTTATATACTGAAGATGGTTCACTGTAAATTTATATTCTCCTCCGACCGCAATACTAATTTTAAGGTCCGGCCTTGTACTGGAATTTATTCTGGTTCTTAGTTCAGCTAATAATTGCTGATGGTTATTTTTATCTGCAGTTGTAACGGGGAACTCCCAGTCGAAATCTATTCCATAAAGATTATGGGTGATGGCAAAGTTCACCAGGTCTGTTACAAGATTATTCCTGTAAGTAGCATTAGCACAGACAGAAGAAAGCCTTGCCCTCCTTAGGTTTCCATTATCTGCACCACCCACGGAGATCCACAAATTCGGACCGGTAGAAACCGCAGGTTTACATTTTGCTTTCACATTAGCAAAAACAGCGGCATCAAAACCAAAAACATTACTGGGATCTCCCCCGGTCGATAAGGTTGTATAAAGATTACCGGAAGAATTACAGTTAATAAATGCAAACTGAATATCTGTAAGGCAAGCAGGTAATTGATTTACCACTGACCCCCGATATGATGGGAAATATCCTATCACCTTTTGTGCAGATAAATCTGTAATAGATAGAAAAATTAGAAATAAAAAAATGGCGATTGTTGTAAAGTTTCGTTTCATATGCTTGAGTATGTTGACTATAAGATTTTAAGCAAAAAATAAATTATATCTAAAAAATTATTCAAATAATTAAATTTTAAAGGCGTAAAAACTAAAATTATGGAGTTAAATTTTTCACCTGACAGTTTGATATAAAAATCTACATAGCAAATGATTATATTTTAAAAAAATGAAATAATTGACGGAATAATTATATTAAAACAGCTTTACAAAAATTGTATTATTATTATATAAAAATTAACTAATGTGTTATAAATACAGAACTGGCATTAATTTGTTTTAACCGGCAAACCTCAGAGATTAAATAATCTTAAAATCAATTAATGAGGAGAGTAAATAAAAGTTCGCGATACACGAAGAATGCGAGGTTTTCATTTTTCAACTTTAATTACCTTTAAAGAGGGCATCAAGCAATTATGATAAGAAAGGATAAAAATCTCACCTTCATTTTCAAATAAGTCAATATTGGCAAGACCGGAAATAACTAAATCTGAATTATCACCTATTCTTACCTCCCCTGAAAAACTATCATCACAGGAAAATCCTTTATCCTTCAATTCTATTCGCCCAAAGTTTTTGCTTTGATAAATATTGCTTATCCTTTCATATTTATCAGGGTATAGGTAATTTATAAATGCGGTAGGAAAAACACCAGTCACTGATGCTCCCTGTGTAGTTTTAAATATTATAGTATCCTTATCAATTATTAATTTTTTACCCGGTATATTGAAATAGCCAGCGTCCTCATTTACAAATGAAATTTTTGATTCTCCTATAAAGTAATAAAAGTCAGAATCAGGGTTTTCAAATTCATATTTATGTAAATCCAACAAAACCTTAACCTTATATTCCGAATTATTATTTATTGTTAGAGTATCTGAAGTGGGCTCTAAGTCTTCCGGCTGTTCTAAAAAAATATCTTTTTCATTATGCGGTCTTTTTTCTGCGCAAGCGAAAAGAAGTATAAATATAATAGCACCAAAGATTGGTCTCATTTGAGAGAATATTTTCTTTTAAAAATAAATTGAAACCTTCCATTAGCGGCCATAACTGGTATAACAAGTAATATATTATGACTCCAACCTGAACTTTTTAATTTGAGGTCATTGGTAGAATTCAACCAAAACTATCCTTAGTTTTTGTATATGTATAAAATAAAGGAAAAAATCTTCAATTGTAGAAATATTAACCATTATATCACTCTCCCTCCCTTAACTTTTATCTCAGACCCTTTCGCCAGAAAAACGGACTTAGGCTTTTCATTTTTTAAAAATTCAAATTCATTGCCATATAAATCAGCAAAATCAACATCAATGCTGTAATCTTTTGTCTCGTAAACCTGCCACCTCGGATGCTCTACACCGTATTGAGAGGTTTGGCTTTCATTCAGCCTTGTGTAACCCCAGTAATGTTCGGTAATAAACTCTTCTTCGCTGAGAGGTTTTATATCAGTAGCACTGTTGGAGGCAATGACCTTAAAATTATTCCAGTTACTTTTCTTCCACTGATATTCAATTACCAGACTATCCTCGCAACATGTCCAGCTATGTTTCATAGGCATAGTTTCATAATGCTCCCGGTAGATAGTATTTGCAACAAAACTTAAAGCCGGCCGTGGTACAATTTCCTTTATAAATACAACACCTCTTTTCCATTCTGCTCCATCTTTATATCGAACATAAAAACGGAGGTTCACTTCTTCAAAGTTAACATGGAAAGGAATCTTAAATCCTTTGACTTTAGTATTCATAAACATAAAACCCACCAGGCTGACATAGCAGGTAGCATTCCACAAATCCAATTCTGTTTTGAAAGGAAGGTATTTTTCCAGCAGCTTACTATCGACGGAATAGTTTGCCATTGCTAATTTTCTCCATTCTGCCTGCAGGAAGGTGTCGGTCATATTCATTGGGTTATCTGGTTCGTGAAGACACGAACCAAGGCACAGAATCATAGCTCAATCTAAACGATATCATCCATTAATCCTGTTAATCCTGCAAATCCTTTAATCCTGGTAATCCTGGTTAATCCTGGTTAAAAATTATAATCCTTATACGTCCTTGTAAACTCTTCAGGACGGATCGGAACATTTACCTGTAAATTGTGGAACTCGTATTGGGCATAGAATCCCTTGTCATCGTACATTGCCTGAACCAGAGGGAGGAAAGTTTGTTTGTCAATGAACAGATAGGTCTTTCTCGCATAAGCATTAGGCACTTTAATTACCTGTCCTACCTTTACTCCATCATAAGCAGTAAGTCCGTTTACCTCTAATATCATATAATCACTAACAAAGTTCCTGTATGCTATATCAGTAATAGTCTCTCCCTTTTTTACTGTATAAGGAACATATGCATAAGATTGGTAATCTATCAGCATCACATAGCATTTCCTGTTATTGAAAACTGTGTCACCCACGTACTTAAAAATCTTTTCGAAGTTGTCAGTAGACTTTAAAGCTATATAATCTACTATGCTATTGAGATAATCAAATCCTACTTCATGCACTGTATGATGATTGTTGTTCCTCATACTGCTTCCATAGGGATCCAGGCTTAAACTGATATAAGGAAAACCATTAGGGTTAACCAATGCCTTGTTACCATTTTCACCTTCCACATACAGCACCTCTATGCCGTCCTTAGGAAGTATCATTCTGGTATATATCTTTTTGGGGCTCTTGTTGAATTTACAGTCCTGCTCTCCGTACATTACCTTTCCATTTATTCTTTCCTTCTTTTTCATTTTAAAGCGCAATGTTTCCACTTTATTGATGTTGTGGTTCATATTGCTGATGATCTGTTTACCTGATATATCTTTTTCAGGTCCGAATGAAAAAAGTAATACAGAAAAAGACAGCAGGAAAAATACCGGCGAACGATAACTGAAAACAGACTTAAGAAGGGCAGATTGGTTAAATTTACCAACCCTGATAAATTTCATAATAAAATACAATTAAAAGGACTAACGGCCGGGTTCCGTTATTATTTTTATTCTTGCAATCTATTAAATATACGTTTTTAACTCATATAAGCAACAAATGTGAATAAATATTGGCTTTTAATTGAAAAATTGCAATAAAAAACCGGGCTTAGGAAAATTACTATTCTTCCCAAACCCGGATTTATCCAATATCTGATTCATTAATCAGATATAACACTATATCAATCTTTTAATATTTCAGTATCTTTTTTGTGTACAAAGCCCCGCCTGAGTTGAAATTCACAAGATATACCCCCTGAGGAAAAGCGGAAATATCAATCACTGCATTTTCTGAAAAGCCTTTACCTGAATAAAATTCAATTCCTTCAAGGTTAGCAATTGATATATTATCAATTTCGTTGGATGAGATGATATTCACTAAATTATCTGCCATGGTTGGAAATACTTTTACGCCGTTTCCTTCTTCTTCAATTTTATCAAGGTTACTTACCTGCCTCATTGCTGTGGCAGTAGTTTCCACCAATTGAAATTTCTCCCATCCTCCTATGGCATTCCTGTCTGCCTGAAGGGTAGAGCCCCCCCCATTTTCAGCTACAACGTAGCTTCCATGGGAGGCTCTTAGAGAGATTGTACCATCAGCGTTATTAATCAAATCAAATTTTTCCCATCCTGCAACTGTAGTTCTGTTGGCTATTAATTCAGCATCTACCCTGTTGAGATCCGAACAAACAAAAGCATTGTATCCGATATGTCTTAATGAAACTGTTCCGTCAGCATGTCTTACCAGTTCAAATCTTTCATTGGTGCCTATACTAGTGGCGGTAGGTCTTAGCAAACGGTCGGCTGCAACTGAGACGAATCTGCTATTAGCTACTGATCTCAAGGCATAAATGGTTGGACTTGCAGTAAGACTTCTCGTACTTACGTTAGTAAATGAAGAAGTGTTGATAACCGAATTATTATGCGAAGTAACTGCCAGTCCGACATATACTGTTTGACTCATGCTTATTGTGAGACTTCCTATTTGTGACCATGCATTGCCATCGGCCGAATGAAAGGCAGTAAAAGTATTTCCTCTTCTTTCAAGCCTTAACCATCTTGGAGCTGCAATTCCTGCAACAGTATTGGACACACTTGATCCCCCTGTAGTGCTCCTGCTTTGAAGGGATACTCCATTTGAAGGTGTAACAAACACTGAGGCATGTCTTGCCCCAGCAGTCAGATCCTCTCTTATCATCAATCCTGCTTTTGCCCATGGATCGGTATTCTGAATACCTGCAACTCTTGCAATGATTTCTCTGTCGCCAGACACTTGCTGGTAAACATATCTGAATCCATCAGCACTGTTCCATATGTCTGCGCCGGATCCTTGAACCGTGAATGTACCATTTGTATGACTGGCAGAGCCTGCCACCCCTACTGTACCAATATCTCTTGTTACCCACGGTGCCGGAAGTGGATTGTTTTGGACCGGATTGGTAGGTATTCCTGCAAATTTGTTTTTAACTGCATGGAATCCCTGACGTCTGTTTCTGTAAATATCCACAATACCCCAGTACTCTTCATTAGGGGTTCCGTCGTAAGGGACAGCTGAACTGTTAGGTGCCCATCCGCCTGTATTTTGTACTGAATTGTTCCCTGCTTTCCACCACTCATCACAAAACTCAAATACAACAATACCACAATTAAGATTTCTGTTTGCTGCAGTGTTATCTATGATTCTGTTTAATGCATCAGCCTGCACTCTTTCATTATATCCTGAAGCATAACCATGCTGTGCTATAGTCATCCAGTTATCAGCACCTGCCTCAGACAAATACATAGGTTTGCCACTCACTGCTGCCCAGTCAGAAAAAATACTCGCAGGATTATCCCATCTGTAAACATTCATTCCCCAAACATCGATGTTAGGACATGAGGTTCTTGCCTGTGCATTAGGTAGCTCTCCATGTGCAGTGGCAACCGGATGGGAAGCATCGGCAGATTTAGCTCTGGCAGCGGCATTATTTAATGACGTATACCAGTTACCTATATTTCCTCCAAACCACTCAGGGTGGTAGTTATACTCATTGCCAAGCTCCCACAATAATATCGCAGGGTGATTTTTATATTTATTTATATAGTTGATAAATGAGCCTGATTGGATGTCATACCACCCTCCCATGTTCCAGCCAAAACCAACAATCACTTTAATACCGTTGTTATTTAAGGTTGTAAGCACTGCCTCATCATCAATCGGCGAATATACTCTGATAGTATTGATGCTGGCCTCTTTCATCAAGGCTATATCCTGCGCCAGATTGTTGAAGTTTCTTTGGGTGGAACCTATCGGAACCGGATTGTAGGCAATTCCTTTTATAAAATATTCTGATCCGTTTACCAGAATTTTTCTGCCGCTAACAGTTACCTGGCCATGTAACCTGTGGAGGCATGCCATCGTAATAAGGATAGCGATTGATAGTAATAATTTCTTCATAGTTTTGTATGTTTTGTATGAGAGCATTAGTCGTTCCGTAGCCTTTACGGACCGTTACTGATGCTCTCATTATATTATTTCAATCCAGATTTATAGCATTATTCAAACTTTTTTTTTAATTATTCTGCGAGCCAAAAGCTCAAAAGACAAAGAATTTAACAGATAAGGCGCAAATTCAACTAATTGGTTAATAAAAGCTTACGTTTAATTGCCCTCCACTCAACTTCGGATTAAAAACAAGTAAAAATTAAGGTCAAAAAATATTGAAAACATGATTTAAACTTCGGATTCAATAAATGCTTTTCTTTGCTGAAAGGATTTTTTAGAAATTTGAACATGGAAAATAAACCCTCTTTAGGACACCCTTTTGTAAAAATCTGTCTGTTTATAATCAGTTCATATTTCTTTATCCACGGTATTTTTTTGATTCAGGGATTTCTGATTCCACTGCTTTTCGGAATTATACTTTCTATGCTGGTTCTTCCGGTATGCAACTTTATGGAAAAGCTCCGTTTCAGCCGCGGTGTTGCCATATTGATGTCCATCCTGATTATTATACTGTTTGTCAGTACCATTATTTTTCTGCTATCCACACAGGTAGCAGAACTTGCAGAAGACCTCCCATTTATACAGGAAAAGTTTTTGGAGAAATACCATAATTTTCAAATATGGATTCAGGAGAAAACAAATATCTCTATAGCAAGCCAGGCTGCCTGGATCCAGGAAAACTATACAACGTTGCTTTCTCATGCAGATGATTTTATTGCCAAAGCCGTGCTGGAACTTAGTACCGGATTGGGAAACCTGTTATTGGTGGTTATTTATATGTTCTTCTTCCTTCTTTTCAGAGAGCGAATCAGAAATTTCTTTTTAAAGGCTGCACCTGAAGAAAACCACAATCAGGTGAAACAAATCATTGCAAAAACACAGCACCTTGCGATAAGATACCTCTCTGGATTGCTGGTTGAAGTAATAATATTCGGCACCCTGGCATCAATTGGTTTTCTGATATTGGGTATTAAACAACCCTTTTTTTGGGGCTATACTGCCGGAATACTAAACCTGATCCCATATTTGGGAGCATTGATAGGATCCATTCTTCCTTTGCTTATAGCGTTTATTTATAAAGATTCCCTACTTTATCCTTTAGGTGTATTGGCTGTAATCTTTATTGTCCAGTTTATTGACAACAATGTTGTAGTGCCAAGATTTGTGGCTGGTTATATCCGTATTAATGCGCTTGCTACAGTAGTGGTAATAATTGCCGGAGGAGCCATATGGGGAATTGCAGGTATGGTGTTATTTCTGCCGCTATTAGGAATTGCTAAAATAGTAATGGATACGATTCCTTCTCTCCAACCATTTGGTTATCTGATAGGAGAAGATGACCTTGAATCTACCGGAGGATTCGGTACTAAAATTAAAGACTGGATAAGGAAGAAAAGAAGAGGGAGAAAGGATGGATGATAATGATGAATTAGGAATGTTGAATGTTGAATGTTAAATGTTGAGTGTTGAGTGTTGGATGTTGGATGTTGGATGTTGGATATTCGAGGATTATGTTCTGGTAAGTGAAACTATTAAGGAATCTATAAAAATTTTTGAGGAGCGTATAAACTCCATAATAAATTTGCTCTCACTTATTTGAAAAGAGCGGTTCTGTTTAAATAACTGTGTCATTATTAAAATTATTATCTCTGTTGGAATGTGGTAAAGTTTGAAAAACTTTTCCATATTTCAACAGATCTTTAATCTTTCAGGATATTTAATTGCT
>JBKBUF010000003.1:0-197560 GCA_046290815.1 Cytophagaceae bacterium
AAAGACTTTCCTTGATCAGGAAAATTAATCAAATATATTTGCTCACCTGGTGCATTCTTGTTGCCGAAATTGGTGCATTCCTATTTACCGAAAATGGTGCATTGTTATTTTCCGATTACAGGAACCTTTTATTAGCATTATTATTAGATTGTATCATCATGTAAGGAGGCCGATAATCGGTCTTTACAAAAATTCCAATGTTATTAATTAGTTTATCTGGCAATATGACTATTTCACTAATGTTTTTTTTCTCTTGCTCAGTCAATTCTTTCAATCTTTTCAGGTGGAAAAAGGTTTTTCTAAAAACATTTCTCGATTTAGTTTTATCCCTGTCCAATTGAGACTGTCATAATGAGCTAAAAATTTACTTTTTAAAGGATCGAGTTTCTCTTTATTCTTAATCTTAATTGAATCAAATTTTGAATGACTCCAATTGTCTTCAAATCTAATTTGGATGCATAAAGTATCCCGCTTATTGAAAAATCCATTTTCATTTCTAATCGGGCTAATTGAAGTATTAATAAAAAATGTATCAATGAAAGTTAAGTTTATTTCGTCCGATTCTTGCCTTATGCTCCATAAATCGTTCGTCATTCTTTTCTTTAATTTTTTAAAGATTTCAGTTTTTACTTTGTCAATGTCCAATTCTCTTTCTATAGTGAATCCACAAAATACAATTGTCAATGCTATAGTTATAAATCTTGAGATCATTTTGACTTGTGCCTAACGTTCCTGCTACTCGAAGAGCCTGGTTGGTAAGAGATGACCAGGCCTTACAAAGTAGCCGAAACTTTGTTTCGGGTCATAAATTAGTTATCGTAAGAGCCAAGTTTAGGCGGAGTAATTTACTACGCTACACTATCCATTCAACGAAACCCGGCTTTGCGTGTAGCTATTGTTAGCCATTGTTTTTTATTAGCGGCATTAATAGTCCTTTGGAATTTAAAATGTTTTCGAAAGATTTCAAATCAGGTATCCCCCTAGGATCTGCTTGGTAGCTTCCTATTACATGTTCTTTTCTTATTCTTAATCTACCTCTCCTTATGTAATTATGGATACAATTTGTAGCCTCTTGAACTCCGTCAAAGGCTATTTCTTTACTTTCTATGCCATGTTCATTTGGGAGGATTTTAATTATAGAAAAATCTGTATCTCCATCACCAATCAACATCATGTCAACAATGTATTTTATAACTAAAATGTGATTTTTTTGAACTACACAAATTCCTCGTCCATTTCGATTTTCTAGTCCATTTTCTAATATGCTTTCAATGTTTCTTGTGGGAGTTATGTGATAAAATGGTAATCCAAACCTTAGAAATTCTTCTTTACTTATTTCATTCCATGAGATTGTTCTAAGGATTTTTAGTGGCTTATCTACTAAAATTTCTTCTTCATATTTAATATGGACACCATTACTATCTATAAATGGTTGTTGGTTTGACCAGTAAGAATCGATAAGGTTGGTCTCATTTTTTATAAAATCAATATCATTAAATTTGAATAGGTTTTGGAAGTAAGTTCCAATTTCATGGTTATGGGAAGATTTTTGAATATCATCTGTAACTTCTAATTCGTATAGAAATTTCCTTTGTGTTTTAAAACCTTCCGCAACATGTTTTGGAAATGTGAACAGACAATTTAGTCTTGAGATATTTGCTATTCCGGTTGTTATTCGGCGCTCCTCCATATATTCTTCAAACTGCTGTACGATATTTGATGAATTTGAGATTGTTACCTTAAAATTGCCGACTGGCATAAAATCATCTGGATTTAAATACTTATCGCTGAAATGATATAATTTCATATTTTATTTTTATTTAAAATAATGGCAACGGTTCTTATAAAAAAAGTGCCGGGTTATAAAGAACCGTCCCTATCCTCCGTTACACCGCCAGCATAGCCATAATTTACAATTAAATATCATGCGGGTTTTATAGCTCTGTACTCAACTCTTATTCTGAAGCCAGGCATTTTTTTTATATGTTGTTATGTGCAGCTTTTTTTATTTTTGTTAATCCCCAAATTAAAAGAGGCAAGACTCCAGTACAAATTATGATTAATAATTCTATAAGACAATCATCCCATGAATAATTATTTCCATAATATGAATCTGTCCAAGAAAAATAATAATCATAAGATTCACCTCTCCAAACTCCAATTGCAAAGTTCTTTGACCAATCCACTCCATTTAACAAATTAGAATCCCTAATTCCATATTCTCCAATTAATACATCACCTCCATTTCTTATATAAGGTCCACCGGGAGAAATCATAGAATCATCAGTTTGTGTTAGATCACTTGTGTAATCTTTATGAAAATCCCTTCTCCAAGTATAATATTCAACCTTGTTTGGAAGTCTTTTATGTATTGTGTTAAAATTTTTTATATAATCTACCGATGGCTTTATTTTTTCATTAATGAATTTTCTATTTTTTACAATTTGAATTGAGGCCCCAAAAATTAATAATGCCCCTAAACCAATCCAAAAGTAAAACCAGATAAAAACTATTTTTTTCAATATTTTCTGCATTATTTTATTTCTGATACTATCTTAAAGTTGCACATAACTTTTGGCTAAACCCAACTCTTGCGTTTATACCACCTTTAACTCTAAGTTAAAGATATTTTGTAATATATTAAAATTTAGCACATTAAGTTTTTCAATTAGTCAGTTTAACATAATATCTATTGCGTTTATACCAATCATTCTTGGTTGGAATAGCTCCTTTTTTCCTTTTCATCATTGAATCCTTTTTGTTCTAATTCAATTTACAAAGCATATATGTCTTAGCCGTTTTTTAAACGCTTATAAACGTTTATAAACGGATAACAGAAGAAGAATGATTTACCAAAATGACAACAATAAAAAAGGCATCGCCTGTTTGCAATGCCTTTATCAATATCTGTATGTGATTATATCTTATTTCTTCTTCCCGGGCGGCTTACCGCTCTTTTGGTTTTTCCCCGGAGGTCTGTTGGTATTGGGCTTGGCAGTAGGAGGAACTTCTTTGCCATCTTGTATAAGCAGGTTGCCTTGGTCGTCCCAGGCTGTTATTATATATGGCTCAAATTGCTCATCTTTATATGGACTGTCAGGATATTTGGTTTCGTTTTTCCTTTTGTATACATGCTCATAATACTCTACCCATATTCCTGCCTTTATTCCGTCAATGTATTTACCATATACCATTGGTTGCCCTTTTTCATTGAAGTAGTAGTAATCTCCGTTCAGCTTGCCGAATTCCATTGGCTTTACCTCTTTGATCTTCGTCAGCTCAGCATCATAGTATGTGATCTTTGATTCCTTAGGCCAGCCTTTGTAATATTTTGTTTTGTCAATGAGTATTCCCTCTTTACCATACTGCTCCCATCTGGCATGTTTGGTGCCGATATAAAACACTCCTTCTTCCACTACCTCTCCTCCGGTTTCTCTCTTGTACGGCCCGTGCAGTATCTTGTAAAAAGGTTGGTCTTTGGGATTAATGACATTCAGCTTTAGTACTTTTTTCTTCCTTGTATCGAACACATATATCTCCTTTACATAAGGGTTTGGATCCTGCCACTTCTTTAATGTCCAGAATGTCTCAATGGTCACTTTCTGTCCTGCGCCCACCTTGGTGAAGCCCTTACGGCACTTCATGCCATAAAACACTCTTTTCTTTACCTTCTTCTTTTTGGATTTGTCGGGAATGGAGTCCTTGTCGAACAATAGTTCGGGCATCTCCTCAGAGGTGAGGGTGGTGTCTTTTACCTGCGAAAAACAGCTAAAAGAGATAGCAGCAAAAATTAAAAGTATAAAACTACGTAGAACCACAATTCCTGAATAAGGCTTTAAAATTAACGAAAGCTTGGGTAATAATGTATAAGAGGACCGCAAATTTTGCCTTAAACGGTAGTTTTCAGCCATTTTTTATATCCAGGGGCTTTGACGCCAAAAGCTTTTTGACCGCAGCAGTAAATTCCCCGACAGATTCCCGGTTTTGATACAGCAATTCCCCCGCCTTTAAAATCCGGTGGCTTAGCTTATCCCTATAGCTTTTGTCACCGGCTATTTGCACAGCCCGGGAAACATACTCTTCAGGAGTTTGGGCTACGCCATCCGTAACATTTATTTTACTATAAAGGTAAAACGTAAACCTGCTCCTATGTTGTGTGCCCGGTAAAGTAACTATGGGTACACCCGCCATAATAGCATCCAGGGATGTTGTTCCTCCGCTGTAATAAATTGTATCCAAAACAACATCTGCACATGAAAGCAATCCGGAATATTCTTCCTGGTTGTAAAAATAGGGCATAATCCGGATGCGGTCCTCAGCTGAAGTGGCTTTTCTTATCCTTTCTGCAAAATTCCTGTTAACTGCCTCAAAGGGTGTATTGATGAACACGACAATCGCATGGTTGTCTTCCCTGAGGATGTTTCCAACTATGCTGTCAAAGTCAGGATGTATTTTCTTTAAATTCTGATGACATAAATAAATATGATCATCAGGAGTAAAACCGAAATGTTCTTTCGTATATACTGATGTTTTAATTTCTTTTGGAGCAAAGTAGGAGGGAAGGGAATCCAAACGGATTAGTTTTTCAGAATAATACTTCTCGTTTCCCGGAGGGTCAAGCACCCATGTGCTGAAGTAATAGTCCATATGCGGACTGCCGCTTGTAGCAGGATACCAACTGCTGATCTGGACCTTTGCCAGTCGCTGTAAAGATAAAAAGTAACTTAGTGAGTCAAGACCCGGCTCCCAGAAATAAAGCAGGTCAATATTAAGTTGCGAAATCTCTTTTGCTGCCTGTAATATCTCACGATTACATTTTATTATTTTAATTTTATTAAAATAATCCTTGAAGAGCATTTCCGCTTTTGAACCAAAGCAAATAATCCGAATTTCAAATTCAGTCTCAGGTAGCTGATTAATAAATCCTCCCATGCACTTGAGGAATATACTTTCATGTCCGGGTGTAACCAGAAAGGCCAGCACAGGAACAGGTTTGTTTACAGAATGAAAATGATTCTGTGAAAAAAGATTCTTATAGGCTTCTGCAAATAAAACTTTTATCTCCTTGTCATCTTCTTGCCCATGATAATTTAATTCTATGGGCGGGTAGGGGTAGTACTTTATAAAACCGGACAAGTTAGGTTGGTCGATATTTTTTAAAATACTTTTCAAATGGTTTCTGAACCGGATAATCTCCTCCTGCGAACTGCTGATGGGAGGGGCGAGTGAGGAAGTTTTTAAATCTATCCAGGAAGCATCAGGCAAATGATGTTTAATTTCATTCCACATTTCTTTTGCTGCAATGATATTGCCTGATGTTTCATATGTGATGCTCAGAAGAAGTCTGGCCTCCGTGAAATCGGTATTATATGATAAAGCCTTCTTCAGAAAAATTTCTGAAAGTTCAAGTTCATTAAGCATGTAATAATTTCTTGCCAACTCATAAAAAACTATTTCATTTACATCTTTAATAGTTGAAAGGAGTTTGATGGCCTCATGATTTTTTGCTTGCTGAAGGTAACATTGTGAAAGTAATAATTTATATCTGTAGTGATCGGGATACTGCTCGATTAATGGCAGCATCATCTGTTCCACAAGGGAATATTCCTCCATATGCAATAGTAAAGTAGCCTTGTAGAAATTATTTACATCTGCAGGGATATCATTGGTATTGGAAAGAAATTCAAATCCTTCCTTTGTATGGTTAAGATTAATGTAAACAGCAGCAAGTTTATCAAGTATTTCTCTTTTGAATTTATGTCTTATACTTAATTCAAAAAATTTCTTTGCTGAAAGCAGGTTTCCGGTCGCCAGGTATGCATTTCCAAGGAACTCGTACGCGATCTTTTTATTTGGGTCTATGGACAGAATGTTATTGAACTTTGTAATGGATTCTTCCCACTTTCCCGCTTTTTGCAGTATTTGGGCATGAGTGAAGTGATAGTTTAATTCCTGCGGTGCGAGGGTTAATGCTTTATCAATACTTTCCGAAGCTGATTGGATCTTATCCTGCGCAAAATAGCAGAATGCCATAATATGGAAGGCTTCGGCATTGTCAGCTTTTTTCAATAAGCGATGACAAGTATTTAATGCCTGATCGTATTCTTTTCTTTTGAGGAAATTTAAAGCAAGGCTGATCAGCTCTTCGTCCGGGTTCAATTTTTTATTTTTGAAAATTTACCTGAGAAAATTTGATTGCCATTTTTGTATATCAGACTATAGTTTCCTTCCGGCAATTTTGAAGTATCAATTGTAATTTCATCCACACCTCTTGCTTTGTTTCTTAATACTTCTCTTCCTTGATTATCAATGATGGTATATTCAATCTCATCTGTCCTGTTTTCGGTTTTAATCTTTATCAGATTAACTGCAGGGTTGGGATAAATAGAAAGCCCGGTGGAATTATTGTTATCTGTGCCGGAAACTACAGCTTTCCTTAGCAGAAATAATTGTCCGTCTGCATTACCTGCAATAGCTTCAACAATACCGTCTCCGTCAAGATCTCCGAATGTGATAGCGGCATTCTCACCAAGATCAATGAGTGAAAAGGGATTTTCTGCCTGGTTTTCCTGAAAGTCCGGACTATTTATACTGCCTGTATTTTTGTAATAATATATTTTTCCATCTCCTGCACCTACGAAAACATCATTATCACCATCGCCATCAGCATCGAATATTACAGGACTTGCATTGCTTTCAACATTTACATGACTTAATGGATTTTCTGAATCGGTTCTTTTCTCAGCAATAAAAAATGGCATTCCGCTTTTTCGTGTATAAAGATGTATTTTGCCTTGCGCATCTCCCAGAATCATTTCCAAACCTTCATGACTGGTGATATTGCCGCAATATGCATATAAGAAAGTTGAATTAACGATATTTTCATAACTTGAATGAGTGGCAACATATTGTCCTGACGTTTTATAAGCAATACCTAATGGTACAGTGCTGGGATTTTGTAAATTATTGTTAGGTTGTGTTATAGACAAGATATTGTTGTCCGGGTGATTGGTAATTACTCTGTTTACAATTGAAGGATGATGGTTATTGTTAATATTATTAAAAGGATTATCCGCACCTTCCTTTTTTACAAAATTAAAATTTGTGCTAGTCCCTTCGTTTCTGTAAAATTCTATTTTGCCATCGCCTTTACCTATCACAAGATCCAGATCTCCGTCATTGTCATCGTCAAATAAATAAGGCTTGGTATTGGAAACAAAATTTACATCCTGGAAAGGGTTATTAGAGTCTATCACATAGATATTTTGTCCCGATGCTTTGCTTTGTGATAAAAAGAATACTGATAAACCCGCTGCCGTTGCTCTTCCGAGAAATGAAACAGTTAACCTGTATCCGGCTCTGTTTAATTTTTTAACCAGTCTTATCAGAATATGTAATTCTGTAATTTTTAAAAATGTTTTTTTAAGAAGCCTGGATAAAGTTTTTAAAATTCTTGCAGGGATAATACTTTTTTTCATATCGGGAAATTGTTTCCTGAATATACGAAAAAAATGATTTATAGGTATCGGGTGGTTGTAAAACGAGCCCCTGTAAAGAGGCTCTTTTGTTTCTCATGTTGGTTGCGCATTGTCAACTAAAAGTACATGGTACTTTTCTTTTCGCAGACTGAATGTAGGAGTCCTGCTTGCCGGCATCTGAGGTATAGGGCTATAACTTCGCTGTTCTTCAGCCAGGGAATTAAATGAAATTAGTATAACCCCAGAAAAAGAAGTGTAAGGAACTACACAAAATGGGTATATACAGGCCTAAAATCTATATTAATAACTGAAAATCTGGTACATAACACTGGGATTCCGGGGAGACGGATCAGATTAGCGGATGACTCTGGCATTTGTAAGTTTTAATTTCTCTCTCTTCCTGAAAATTCACTTATTGTAATTATTATAATAATAAATATGATGAAAAAATAAAATATTCATTTTTGTACACAAAAAATTATAGATTCTTTTTATTAGCCGGTCATTATTTAATAAACTTGAATCATATTTTTTAATCATATTTTTTATTTCAATTTAAATTTTTCTGAAATGATGAAAACAAAAATCCACCATCTACACCTGATTAATTATTTCTTGTTATTCTTATTATTTGTAATTCCGGTTTCATCCTGCCGCAATAATGTTCACTGTGATGCATGTATAGGTGGTGTTGTTGAATTAAAGTTAAATGATGATCCCGTCAACGGATTCACCAAAGAGGAGCGTGATTCAATGTATATTGTACTGCATGTACCATATTATAATATTAAAGATAGCTTTGCATTTACTAATCAATATCAGATAAGAAATTTAGACAACAATTACCCGCATAAATTCGAGATAAAAAATAAATTAAATAATTCAATATATTTCAATATTGACAGCCTGAGTGCAACAATAAATCCTCCTCCCCCCAAATCAAAATGCGGATGCGGTACAATTGAGTCTGTATATCTCAGAATCAACAATACCTCTCATACCTTGGGTAACAATGAAACTTTCATTGTCAGCCGACAGTAAAATGCAGCTTTTCTGAGTCTTGGGTTAATATTGCTGAAAACATTAATTCAGGAAGATTGTATTCTGATTATGTAATTTTCAATACATAATCAAATATGTATTCTAACATTTTTTGTTAGCAACTTTTAGACATTGCTTATGTTAAACATTTCATTTAAGCTATCGATATTTATTTTGTTACTTTTTCTATCTACGTTTTCATATGCTCAAATATATGTAAATGAAAACTCTACCATGGAGTCTTTGATAAAGAACCTGGAGGGAAAAGGCGTATATATTTCAAATATAACCTATGATTGTCCTACCAAAAAAAAGCATTTGCCCTATGGGGAATTTGATGATCCGCTTTCGATATTAGGACTAAGCAAGGGCCTTTTATTGACAACTGGTGCGGCGATATATGCCTTGGGACCAAATGATAATGGATGTAAAACTCAGGAAAATGGTTATGAAGATTTAAAGGATCCGGATCTTGAACTCCTGCTTACAACGGAAAGACGACTTAGTGATATATGTAAAGTGGAATTTGACATAGTGGTGACTGGAGACTCACTTGAATTCAAATACGTATTTGGATCTGATGAATATTTAGAATTTCCCTCATACCACGATGTTTTTGGTTTTTTCATTTCAGGTCCTGGAATATCAGGTGTACAAAATCTTGCCACGATTTTTAATCCGATTACTAATCAGATTTCACCTGTAAATGTGAATACCATTAATACCAATTCTAATTCTCAGTTCTATATCAATAATGGGACCGGTGCGACACCATTTTATAACATGGACCTGCAATATGACGGATATACTACTGTACTTAAGGCCAGGTCCAAGGTGATACCATGTGAGACTTATCATATCAAATTAGCTATTGCTGATGTAAAGGATGCCACCTGTGATGCCGGTGTTTTTATCGAAGCAAATAGTTTTAAAACAAATGAGCCTTCAATAAAATATGTTTTGTATGAACATCCTGAATACAATTCGGCAATCGAAGGATGTAATAAAGCATATGTTGTATTTGAAAGAGGGAACACTGACCTGACTAAGGATATCGATATTGATTACCTCGTAAAAGGTACTGCTATCATGGGAATAGATTACAATAGTTTAAGCTCAAAAGTTACTATTCCAGCAGGACGAGATACAGCTTTCATTGTCATTGATCCATTTATTGATAATGAAAATGACGATGAAGAGACAGTTATAATTGTGATACCTGCAAAATGTCCCAATCAGCAGGACTTTGACAGTATTGAAGTGATTATAAAGGAAAAATTCATTTATAAAATTAACAATGAAACTATATGTCCCGGAGAAAAGGTAAGCTTAAATTTAAATTATAAAGACCGTGATAGTATTATTTGGAATAGTGATAAATATTTATCCTGTAAAACATGTCCCTCACCATTAACAAGTCCGGAAATAAGTCACTGGTTCACCTACCAGGTGATTGACAAGATTACAACCTGCACTGCTTTTGACTCTGTATTTGTAAAAGTATTACCAAATCCGATTGCTGATTTCAGTTATTTTCAGGATGACGGATTGCTGCCTTCCGATATTTATTTTCAAAACTTATCACACCACTCAAATTCTTACAAATGGAACTTTGGAGATGGAACCTCAGCTACAGATCAGAATCCTCTTCATTCTTTCCCTGATAATATTAGCTTGCAATCTGTCTATTATAATGTGCAACTGATAAGTAAACAAGAAGGTCATATTTGTGCAGATACCATTATGAAGACAATCGAAATTGCGCCATTTTTTATACCCAACCTGATTACGAGAAACAATGATAATTTGAATGACGAGTTTCATGTTATCGGTATTAAACCGGGGTTTTGGAATTTAAATATATATGACCGATGGGGAGGCTTAGTCTACAAACACAACGGCTATGATAATAGGTGGAAACCAACGAATGTATCAACGGGTGTTTATTTTTTTCATCTTATGAATATTTATAAGAATAGAGATTTTAAAGGCTGGTTGCATGTGGTAGAATAAAAAGAGGAGGCATTCAAAACAGTCTTTCCAATCAATGCTTTCAACCTTTAACATTTCTGAACTTAACTTTTAATAAATATGATTTTTAACATTAATTCCAAGGTTATTTTTTTAATATTCTCAGTATTTCTTTTTCTTACTCATTTCCCTTCTATAGGCCAGTCCTCTGATACCCTTATTAAAAGTAAAAAGAAACAGTTTCCCCGGGAGGCTATGCAAATTGGCATTTCCTGCTCAGGAGGACTTAGCAATGCATACGGTGGATTCCTTCAGCCAGGAACAACAAAATTCAGAGCTGCATGGGGTATAGGTGCTCATGTATACCTGCCAATGGGACGCCGGATATATTTCTATTATTTTTTGGGCTATACAAAAAGGGGATTTAATTACAGGTTTTCACATATGAGTGAAACTGCAACAAATTATCGAATGACAAAAGTAGCTGGATTTACTAAATTAAATTTTATTGATAAGAATTTAACCATCGGGTATAAATTCCGGAAATCAATAAGCGTATTTACAGGTGTTAATATAGGAGTACGAATAAAATCAGTAACTTATTATGAATATGAAAATCTGGCCATTAATAAGTCAAGCGGACAACAATCAATTCAAACAGGTACATATTCTACGCCTGGAGGAAGTGCAGCTCAGGATGTGATTGATTATGCGGCAATCATTGGAATACGAGGAAGAATTCATGAAAGGCTGGCGGTTTCTATTAAATATATGTATGATGTTTTTGGAATAAATTTAAGCCCGGATGCGACTACTGAAAATCCCAATGTTTTTACTGCAAGCAGCTATTATAGTAATGCAATTTTATTTACAATAGAGGGACATATTTTTTCTGTAAGCAGAAACAGCAAAACAGGTAAAAGAAACAATCGGTAATAGGTGCTACAAAGAACTCTTGTTATTTCTTTAATGGGATATTGAATCTTTGATATTAGAAATTCATCTAACATCAAATATCCAATATCCATTAATCCATTCTTAATTCTTAACTATTAATTCTTAATTAATCAGCCCCACGCTTCTCTTAATAAAGTCCGTCAGGTCTTTGCCGCTAAGCATGCCCTGAGAAAGCAGCGCAAGGTCGAAACTTTGCTTTGCAATCTGGTCTCTTTTTTCACCTTCTTCCTTCACCATTTTCTGGATAAGCGGGTGGTTGCTGTTTACCACTACATTGTAAGTCTCAGGAAAAGCGCCAAAGCCCATCGGTCCCATTTTTGCCATGTCTTTCATCCTTCTCATGAACTCAGGCATCACCAGTGAAACAGGAAGCTCTTCTACCGGCAACGATTCAAGAGAAACTTTCATGTTGCTGTTGTTAATCACCTTTTCAAAAGTCTCCTGAACTTTCTTCTGATCATCTGCGGAAAGTACACTCTCCACTTTCTGATCTTTGTCTATCAGTTTTTCTATAATGTCGGAGTCTACTCTTTTCAGGTGGAACTTCTCATTCTTTCTTTCAAGCAATCCCACAAAATGGCTGTCGAGTACATTGTCAAGTAAAAGTACATCGTAACCTTTTCTTTTCGCAGACTGTAAGTAGGTGTCCTGCTTGCCGGCATCTGAGGTATAAAGAGCAATAACTTCGCTGTTCTTGTCTGTTTGCATGCCCTTGATATGCTCTTTGTATTGCTCTACCGTGAAGTAGTTATTCTCAATATTTTTTACAAGACAGAAGTCTTTCGCTTTCTCATAGAATTTATCATCGCTGATCATTCCGTATTTTACAAACAGGCTAATGTCATCCCACTTTTCTTCAAACTGCTTTCTGTCTTTATTGAAAATTTCAGAAAGTTTGTCTCCTACTTTTTTCGTAATGTGGTTGTTGATCTTTTTAACATTACCATCTGCCTGCAGATAACTTCTGGAAACATTCAGAGGAATGTCCGGTGAGTCAATCACACCATGCAGCAGCATCAGAAATTCCGGTACCACATCTTTTACTTCATCGGTGATGAATACCTGTCTGGAGTATAACTGTATTTTATTTTTGTGTGCTTCAAATTCTCCTTTGAATTTAGGGAAGTAAAGAATACCTGTAAGGTTGAAAGGATAATCTACATTCAGGTGAATCCAGAATAGAGGATCTTCGCTGAACGGATAAAGCTCTTTGTAGAAGTTGATGTAATCTTCATCTTTCAGCTCTGATGGTTGCTTCGCCCAGATCGGGTTCGGGTTATTGATCACCTTGCCATCGTACTCAATTTCTACAGGTAAAAACTTGCAATATTTTTCAAGGATAGAGCTCAGTCTGAATTTCTCAAGGAACTCCTGAGAGTCTTCTGCCAGGTGAAGGATGATATCAGTCCCTCTTTCTTTTTTATCGGCAGGTGTAATTTCAAACTCGGTACTTCCGTCGCAGATCCATCTTGCTGCTTCGGTGTTCTCTTTGTATGATTTGGTGACAATCTCTACTTTGGAAGCTACCATAAATGCAGAATAGAACCCAAGTCCGAAATGACCGATGATCTGCTTGTCGTCTCCTTTGTCTTTATATTTCTCAAGGAACTCAGTAGCTCCGGAGAATGCTATCTGGTTGATGTATTTTTTTATTTCATCGGCTGTCATACCGATACCACGGTCGCGGATGGTGATGGTTTTTGCCTTTTCATCCAGCAATACCTCTACTTTGGTTTCTCCCACTTCCTGGGCATATTCACCAAAAGAGGCCAGCTTTTTCAGCTTCTGAGTGGCGTCTACTGCGTTGGAGACCAATTCCCTTAAAAATATCTCATGGTCTGAGTAAAGGAATTTTTTAATGATCGGAAAAATATTTTCGGTATGAATGGATAAAGTACCTTTTTCTTCTGCTACCATAGTTATTATTTTTTAATTTTGTATCAGTTTTTCAAATTCCGTTCCAAAGGAAGCCGGCTGACAAGCTGTCAGGGTATATAGAAAGAAATTTTCTTCGTTTTACTCTTAACAATTCTTTTGTCAACCGGATTTATTCAATGTTGGAAAATTTAGTTTTTCCGGCCGTTGACATCTTTTGTTTATTCCTTTGATTCAGAGTTCATTAGGTTGTATTTAGATTTTTCAGACTTATGCAATTATATCCGTTAAAGTTCCAGACAATTTTCAAGGACAAGATTTGGGGAGGAAATAAGATTAAATCCATTCTTGGTAAAGACTATGGCAGTTTGCCCAATTGTGGTGAAACCTGGGAAATTTCGGCAGTACCCGGCAATGTTTCGGTAGTAAAGGAGGGGGAGCTGAAAGGAAAGAATCTGGCTGAGCTGATAGAGGAGTATAAAGACAGGCTAATAGGTAAAAGTATTTATAAGAAGTTTGGCAATCAGTTTCCTCTGCTGGTAAAGTTTATTGATGCTAATGATGATCTTTCCATTCAGGTGCATCCTGATGATGCCCTGGCACAGGAAAGACATAACTGTCCGGGTAAAACGGAGATGTGGTATATATTCCAGGCTGACAAAGGGGCGAGACTGAATACAGGTTTTAAAAAGCCGGTGGACAAAGAAACCTATCTGAAATGTCTGCAGGGCAATTGCCTGGATGACATACTGAACTTTGAAGAGGTGAACGAAGGAGATGTATTTTTCCTGCCTGCAGGGAGAGTTCACTACATAGGTAAAGGTATTTGTCTTGCAGAAATACAACAGACCTCTGATATTACCTATAGAATTTATGATTTCAATCGGGTGGATGATAAAGGGAAGCCTAGGGAGCTGCATACCGAATTAGCCTTGGATGCAATCGACTTTTCATTTCACAAAGAGTATAAAACCAAATACCAGACAAAGATCAATGAGCCTGTCAACCTGGTTTCATGCGACCATTTCACTACCAATCTGATCAGTATATCTCAGCCATTGAAAAGAGATTATAGTTCAAATGACTGCTTCACTATTTTTGTAAATCTGAAAGGTAGCACAAGCATAGAGTACAATGGTAGTAAGATTTCAATGAAGATGGGTGACTGTGTGCTCGTACCTGCAGAGATCAGTTCGCTTACACTCATTCCTGAAGGTGAGTCGAAGATATTGGAGAGCTATATTTGTTGAGAGGTTATTTCACGCAAAGAAACGCAAAGGAGGCGCAAAGAGCAAAGATTTCTTCCATATTTTAAGAGAGGAATGGAAGTATTTCACATAAAGAAACGCAAAGAAAAATCGCAAAGAGCAAAAATTCCTGGATCAGCCTTTGCGTTCTTTGCGCCTTCCTTTGCGCCTCTTTGCGTGAAACCTCCAAAAACAAAAGCCACCGCTGCCTGTCTCGGGGTTTTAAATTTTCAGCGGTAGCTCTTGTTGGATTCCTGTTAGCTGGCTTTCTTCAACAGCTTCTCCGCATTTCTTCTTGCCTTATTACGGATTATAGCTGTTTGAGAATTTCTCCAGATGATATAGTAAATGCCAATCAGGAGTGCAATTACTCCCACAGATGCGCCTACAGTAATTCTATATGTCGTTACCGTATCATTGACTGCAGCCGATGCAAACGGTACATATAGAATATATGATAATAAGATTAGTATAAACTTTTTCATAATGTCAGTAAGAATGATTGATTCTTTATTAGGAGAACATGGGCGTTTTTACCAATGTTTAGAATCAATCATTCTCGTCTGAGCATTAACAGTTTATGAACGGTGAGATTTGTAAAAATTGATAAGTCCGTTGGTTGAACTGTCGTGACTGCTTACATTGTCAGAGCCGGGAAGCTCTGCAAGTATCTTTTTCGCAAGCTGTTTGCCAAGCTCAACGCCCCATTGGTCATAAGGATTTACATCCCATATAACTCCCTGGACGAAAATTTTATGTTCATACATTGCTACCAATGATCCAAGCACTTTTGGCGTCAGCTTAATGAACATGATGCTGTTTGTAGGTCTGTTTCCGGGAAATACTTTGTGAGGAAGCAGTTTTGAAAGCGCATCGCCGCTTAGTCCTTCTTTCTCCAGTTCAGCTTTTGCTTCTGCTTCTGTCTTTCCTTTCATCAAAGCTTCTGTCTGCGCAAAGAAGTTAGCAAGCAATTTCGGATGATGATCTCCTATTTGATTTTGTGATTGTGCAGGAGCCAGGAAATCACATGGAATCAGTTTTGTTCCCTGATGGATCAGCTGATAAAAAGCATGCTGACCGTTAGTACCAGGCTCTCCCCAGATGATAGGTCCTGTCTGGTAATCTGTGATTTTTTCTCCGTCTCTTGTTACACCTTTACCGTTGCTTTCCATGTCTCCCTGCTGGAAGTATGCAGCAAATCTGTGCAGGTACTGGTCATAAGGAAGTATGGCATGCGATTCTGCTCCATAGAAATTGTTGTACCATACACCCAACAATGCCAGGATCACAGGAATATTTTTTTCAAGACTTTCATTTCTGAAATGCTTATCCATTTCGTGTGCTCCGAGCAATAGCTCTTCGAAATGTTCAAAACCAATGTATACCGCTATGGAAAGACCTATGGCAGACCATAGGGAATATCTTCCTCCAACCCAATCCCAGAATTCAAACATGTTGTTGGTATCTATACCGAAGGCCGCAACTTCTTTAGCGTTGGTAGAGAGTGCTACGAAATGTTTTGCTACAGCTTTCTCATCTTTGGCTTTCTCAAGGAACCATCTTTTTGCAGACTCTGCATTGGTGATGGTCTCTTGTGTAGTGAAAGTTTTTGAAGCTATGATAAAAAGAGCTGTTTCAGGATTTACTTTCTTTAAAGTTTCAGCAATGTGGGTGCCGTCTACGTTGGATACGAAATGAACATTCAGTCCGTTTTGTGCATAAGGTTTCAATGCTTCAGTAACCATATACGGACCAAGGTCTGAACCACCGATACCTATATTGACAATGTCAGTGATAGATTTTCCTGTATAACCTTTCCATTCACCTGATCTTACCTTTTCACAGAATCCTTTCATTTTTTGAAGCACCGCATTTACATCAGGCATTACATTTTTCCCATCTACCTCTATGGCATTGTTGGATCTGTTTCTTAAGGCAACATGAAGTACAGCACGGCCTTCAGTATTGTTGATCTTCTTGCCGGTAAACATATCTTCAATCTTTGCCTTCAATTCTCTCTCTTTAGCAAGATCGATTAATAGGGGAAGTGTCTCTTCTGTAATCCTGTTTTTTGAGTAGTCTACCAACAGGTCATTGAACCTGATTGAGAATTTGGAAAATCTGTTGGAGTCTTTAGCAAAAAGCTCTTTCATCTCAAGAGATTTTGCCTTTTCAAAATGCTCTTTAAGTTTCTGCCACGATGCAGTAGCGGTGAGTTTTTTCATTTGTAGTTCGTGTTTTTAAAAATTGAGGGCAAATATAAAAATTCCAAAAGCGAAATCCTAAAATCTTAGTATATAAGGGATTATGCTAAAATCGAAATAGGGTACTTCAATTTGAGAGTAAAACCCGAAATTCGAAGCTCGAAATCCGAAACAAAGGAGCCTTTTCGAATTTCAGATTTCGTGTTTCGAATTTTCAGTTATAGTATTTTAAACTCCGTCCTTCTGTTCCTCTGTCTTCCTTCTTCAGTGTTATTGTCTGCCACAGGTTTGCTGCTTCCGTAGCCTATGGCGTTTAACCTTGCGGCAGGTATTCCGCTTTTGATTAAAAAATCTACCACATTTTTGGCTCTGCGTTCTGAAAGCTTTTGGTTAAGCTCAGAGTTTCCGATGTTGTCGGTATGGCCGGAGATTTCAATTTTAATCGAAGGGTTTTCTTTTAAAAGGTTAACGAGTCTTTGTAACTCCGACAAAGACTCCGGTCTCAGCTCGTCTTTTCCGGTGTCGAAGAAAATGTTTTTAAGAATAATTTTAGCTCCTGTTTTTACAGGCTCCAGTGTTATTTCCGAGTTGATTTCCTTGTATCCGTCTTTGTCTGTCAGATAAATATTTTCAGAATAGAATAGCTTTCCCTTCTTTTCAACGGTAACACCATAGTTTTTTCCTGAAGGTAGAGATACCATATATTCACCTGTTGCGCTATTGGAGATAAATGTTGCTATGACTTCTTTGGTCTGATTATCTGTAACAGTTATATCTGCATCAACAGGTTTTCCATTTTCATCTTTTACTTTACCTTTTAAAAGTGCAAGCTGAGGGCTGCCTTCCTCCACCGGCATTCTGATGGAGTAGATATCATGTTTACCTAATCCGCCTTCTTTGTCACTTGCATAAAAACCTACCTTCCCATCTGCAGACAAAACAAAGTAAACGTCATCACCGGCAGTGTTGATGGGGTAACCCAGATTTTCAGGTGCACTCCATCCGCCATCAGCTCTTTTGGTTACTTTGAAAATATCATAACCTCCCATGCTGTTATGACCTTTGGAGGAGAAGTATAAAGTTTTTCCATCGGGATGCATAAAGGGTGCATCTTCATCATAAGGTGTGTTTATGCCATCCACTTTTCTCGGGGCAGACCATTTTCCTCCGATAGTTCTTGTGCACATGTAAATGTCTCTGTTGCTAAATGCATTCTGGGCTCTTACAAAAATTAAGGTTCTTTCGTCAGGAGAAAGACAAGCTGCTGTTTCAAAAAACTCAGTGTTGAAAGGCATAGGTTCAGGCTTTGTCCACTTATTGCCTTTTAACTCGGATTGATATATATCTCCGCCATTGCTGCTTTTGTAGACGAACATTATTTCTCCTGAAGGAGATAATCCGATACAGGCATCGTGAATATCAGAATTAAGAGGGCTGCCTAAGTTCAACGGTGTATCCCATGCCCCACCTTTATTCACCGACATATAAATGTCTTCAAATGGTGCACCATCATACTCTGCCTTTCCACCTGTAGATCCGGGTCTTCTGGACGTGAAATACATTTTGGAAAGATCAGGCAGAATGTGCGGTAAATATTCAGCATGCTGGCTGTTGATCAGTCCGGCATTGGTGATTTTATAGTTTTTTGCTTTGGAAACAAACTCTTTGCCGTACTGGCATTCCTGAATGTATTTGGATATGGCTTTTTTGTTGGTGTTTCCGGGATCTGATTTTTTGTACGCATCTATTGCCTCGTCAAAATTATGGTTGAGATGGAGTGCCTGTGCATATGCAAAATACATTTCCGGTCCTGGTTTTTCTGATTTTGTCACAGCTAGCCTGGCATAGGGAAGTGCCTTGGTTTTCGGACCGGTGTACAAATAGCACTGTGCTATTTTGAAATTTATAAGAGGATCGTCCTTTTTTTCTAAAAGGGCCTGCTCATAAAAATTAATAGCCTGAAAGTAATTTTTCTCGCTAAATAATTTTTCGGCTTTCCCAAGTAGTTTATCAGTACTCTGAGCAATGCCTTTGCAGCTTAAGGAGAACAGCAAAAAGAAAAGGACGATCCTCATAGGCTAGCTTAATTGTACAAACAAGTCTCCTTGCCTGTACCCGATTATGTTAACGACAAACAGTGGATTTTATGATAATGTTCCCTGATAGTTTTCAGGATTATCTTAGTCTATCTACAGATCTGACCAACTCTTCATCTTTCCTGATGAATCTGTTTGCAAGTAAATTAAATATCAATGCTACAAGAGGCAAAAAGAATCCTACATTGTAGTTTTCATCGAACTTGTCAAACCCGGCAGATTTTGCCTGATGTATCGTGTAAAAATAAGCACCAACAAGCAAAGACATCAACAGAGAGTTTAACAATCCAAGCTTGATTTGCTGGAGTCTGTTTCTGTATCTGAATATGGAAAAGAAAGCAATCACTGCAGAGATACCGGCGAATATAGCTATATATACATTGTTGCTGATAGCTGCATCAGGATTGGCAGCATTAAAAGTACTGAAAGCATCTACTACAATCTTTTCCCCTGTTTCCGGATTGGTTTTTTCCCAAATAGGAAAATATAAAACACTGATCATACATATTGAAACCAGCAATAAAAACACGGATTGTATTCTTTGTATCATTTTGATCTTAAAATTTGGTTAACTTGCGACAGGCAAAAATAGAATATTATTGTATATTTTAAAAGCAACTAAGTGTTAGGGTGTTAAAGTGTTAATGTGTTCAGGTTGAGCAACCTTCATACATTAACAGCTTAACACTCTAACACCTGAATACCATGAACTACTTTTTAGAAATAGCATATAAAGGCACCCGCTATCATGGCTGGCAGATACAGGAAAATGCTGTTTCTGTTCAACAGGTTATAAATAAAGTTTTGGCAGATTTGTTTGGGCAGGAGATAAATACTATTGCCAGCGGACGTACCGATACCGGTGTGCATGCAGAGCAACAGTTTGTGCAGGTAGATCTTTTACAAGAGTTTACCGAGAATCATATTTACAAGGTGAACAGGATGCTTCCCTATGATATTGTAGTTAAAAACTTTTATCCGGTTACCGACGAAGCCAATGCCAGATTCGATGCCATTTCAAGGAGATATGAGTATAGGATAAGCAAGAGGAAAAATCCTTTCATGGATGGGTTAGTATGTTATTTCCCCCGTCCTTTAGATGTTGACAGGATGAATGAAGCATCTGCTCTTTTACTGGAATACGAAGATTTTGAAAGTTTCAGTAAAGTAAAAACTTCGGTGGACCACTTCAGGTGCAACATAAGTAAAGCTGAGTGGTTTACCAGAAATGATCTTATTATTTTCAATATAGAAGGGAACAGATTTTTAAGAGGGATGGTAAGAGCCATTGTAGGAACACTGATGGAGGTAGGTTTGGGAAGAATGAGCAAAGAAGAATTCAGAACTATTATTGAGTGCAAAGACCGTAAGAGTGCAGGAAGGTCTGCACCGGCAGAAGGTTTGTACTTTTGTGAGGTAAAATATCCGGAAGGTGTCTTTAAAAGTTAAGGGTGAATGTCTTTTTCTAAGAATCAAATGTAATCCTACTGATGCATAAAGATTTCTGCATTTACGAAAAGTTGTGTCCGTCATCCTGTAAGGAACTTGTCATAGGATCAGTAGAAAGGAGAAAATATTAGGATTGGTAGGGATAGCACTGCCATCAGTTATCTAACAATAAAAAACCACGTTTCAACAGATTAATTGACAAGGTTCTTTCAGAATGACACCTGGTAGTGATTAAAGAGGTGATGAATGAAGGTGGTTTTACGACCATTACAGTTCTCCACAGAAACATAGAAAATAATTTTAATAAAATCTGTTATCTTCGCAAAAATCAAAAGAATTGAAGGGACAATCAGGCATAAGCGGAAATTTATTTGACTTTCGTATACTGAGAAGACTCTCAGGCTATATGAAGCCATATCTTTTTTATTTTTATCTGGTAGTATTTCTAACTTTCTTTTCGGCCCTCTTAGGACCAGTCAAACCATTGATCATAAGATACTCGCTCGATCATTATGTAGCTGAGGGAAATTATGTGGGCTTGCGTAATTCTGTTTTACTATTGCTGGCTATTCTTATGGTCCATGCTGTTGTAGAGTATTACCATACGTTTATTTCCGGCGTTTTAGGACAGTCGGTCATACGGGATATAAGAATTAAATTATTTTCTCATCTTCTCAGATTCAGACTAAAATTTTTTGATAAAACGCCGGTGGGAACACTGGTTACCAGAAATGTCTCCGATATAGAAACATTGTCCAATGTATTCAGCGAAGGCCTTGCATCTATAGTGTCAGATTTGTTACAGCTATTCGTGATTCTTGGAATAATGTTTTTCATCAACTGGAAGCTGACTTTAATAAGCTTATCAGTTCTTCCTTTACTATTGATCAGTACTTACATTTTCAAGGAGAAAATAAAACAATCATTTAATCTCGTCCGGACTGCCGTTGCCAGACTCAATGCTTTTGTGCAGGAACATATAACAGGTATGAGTGTTGTGCAGATTTTTAACAGTGAACAGAGAGAGTACGAAAAGTTTAAAGCAATCAATGAGGAACATAAAAATGCCAATTTGAAATCTGTGTTATATTACTCTGTTTACATGCCTGTAGCAGAATTAATGGCTGCTATAGGTACAGGTTTACTGGTTTGGTATGGAGCCCGTGGTGTATTAATGGAATCTGTAAGTGTTGGTGATTTGATCGCCTTTATCATGTACATAGCCATGTTCTTCAGGCCTATCAGAATGATTGCCGACAGATTCAATACATTACAGATGGGGATTGTTAGTTCCGACAGAATTTTTAACCTGCTCGACAACAAAGAAGATCAGGTGGAAGAAGGAAATTTGTCTCCTGAGCAGTTTAACGGCAGGGTAGAGTTTGATCATGTATGGTTTGCCTACAACAATGAAGATTATGTATTAAAAGATGTAAACTTCACGGTGAAAGAGGGAGAGACGGTAGCATTGGTGGGTGCGACAGGTGCAGGAAAGTCTTCCATAATTAATCTGCTCAACAGGTTTTATGAAATCAATAAAGGCAGCATACTGGTAGATGGAACTGATATCCGTAAATTCAAACTGGATTACCTCCGTTCAAAAATAGGAATTGTATTGCAGGATGTTTTTCTTTTCAGTGACTCCATAAGAAACAATATTACACTCCGTAATCCCGATATCAGTGATGAGAAAATATTGGAAGCGGTAGAAATGGTAGGCGCACAAAAATTTATTTCCATGTTGCCCGGTGGTTTAAACTACAATGTTCAGGAAAGAGGCGCAACTTTGTCAGTAGGGCAGAGGCAGCTTATTTCATTTATCAGAGCATTGGTGTACAACCCTTCTATCATAATCCTGGACGAAGCCACCTCTTCAATAGACACCGAAACAGAAGAGTTAATTCAAAATGCCATTGAGAAGCTGATGTCAGGAAGAACATCAATAGTTATTGCACACAGGCTTTCTACTGTGAGAAAAGCCAGTAAAATTATTGTGATGGAGAAAGGTGAAATTAAAGAAACAGGAACACATGATGAGCTGCTGGCTAAAAACGGATATTATGCTCAGTTAAACAAAATGCAGTACAAAAATATTTTGCAGGCGTAATTATGAATAAAAAATTTGCTCTCTATTTATTCCTTATTGCTTTTCTGGTTGCCGGTGTTATCCTCTATGCATGGCTTGGCGGTTTCAAAGATCCTGCCATCACCGTTGTTGATGCCGGACCATATTATGTAGCAGGCAAAAAATTCCATTCTAGACTCAATGACAAGGCCCTTGGAAATTTCTTCAATGAGGCTGAAGAGCTGGGTAGCAAGGCCTATCCTGATGGCACTGTTGCAGGCATTTTTTATAATGAACCCGTTAAGCCAACCGATACCATCAGTGCTTTTATTGGCATTGCATTTTCCGCTAAACCTGATTCCCTTCCGGAGAATTACAGCCTTGATTCACTACCTGCACGAAGGGTCGTTGAAGCCAGAATCGAGTCTCATTACCTGGTAGTTCCGGTAAACATCTATGCGAAGATTCAGGAATACGCCAAACAGCAAAATATGAAATTACAAATGACCCCTGCGCTGGAGTTGTATCCGGGAGAAAATAAGTTAGTGGTGCAGGTGCCTGTCGCCGATTAATTGTTCAGCTCCTGTTTTTCTTCTTCGAGCTGTTTGTCGTATAGACTTTTGTAGATGCCATTTCTTTTCATCAGTTCCTCATGACTGCCTTGTTCTGCAATTTCACCCTGCTCAAGTACCAAAATCTGATCCGCTAATTTTACAGAAGAAACCCTGTGAGAAATTACAACTGTGGTTCTTCCGGCCATTATTCTTTTCAGGTTATTAAGAATGGTATGTTCTGTATTGGTATCCACAGCAGACAGGCAGTCATCCAGAATCAGCAATTTTGGAGAGCGTGCCAATGCTCTGGCGATGGAAAGTCTTTGTTTTTGCCCACCCGATAAAGTGATTCCTCTTTCCCCCAGTATGGTGTCAAATTTTTCCGGGAAGTCAATGATGTTTTTATATAAGTCTGCATCTTTGGCAGCCTGAAGCATATCTTCTTCTTTAATATCAAGAGCGCCAAAACCAATGTTGTTCCTGATCGAATCGCTGAAGAGAAAAACATCCTGCGGTACATAGCCCACCTGATTTCTGTATTTGAACAGATTAAAATCCTTCAGGTCGTTTCCGCCAACAAAAATACTGCCACCGGTAGGATCATAGAGTCTTACGAGCAGATTTGCAATGGTAGATTTCCCGGAACCTGTTGGTCCTATGATTCCGACGGATTGTCCTTCTCTTATTGTAAAACTTAAGTTTTTTACAGCAATAATTCCGGTGTCAGGGTAAGTAAGAGTAACATCTTTAAATTCGATGTTCCCGCTTATTTCCTTATCAAGATTTTTTTCCGAAACAATATCGTTTTTGGTATTCAGAAATTCATTTATTCTTGCCTGAGAAGCTTCAGCTTTTTGTACCAGACTAGTGGTCCATCCCAGCGCAGCTACCGGCCAGGTAAGTCTGTTGATATAAATAATAAATTCTGCAATGTGGCCAGGTTCAATGTTTCCGGCTATCACTTCCCTGCCACCTACATAAATGACAATTATTACCGATAGGCCAATCAGGCTTAAAATAAGAGGAAAAAAGAAGGCATTGACTTTTGCGAGCCGCAGTGACTTTTCCCTGTACACATTGCTTCCGGTATGGAATCCTTCGCTGATATCTTTTTCCCTTACAAATGATTTGATAACTCTCAGACCGGAGAAAGACTCCTGCACATAAGTAGAAAGGTTGGATAATTCTTTCTGTATTTGAGAAGATCTGCGGTTGATGATATTTTCAATAAAGTAAATGCTTAATGCAAGGAAAGGCAAAGGTATTAATACCAGCAAAGTCAGTTTCAGGTTTACAGACACCATAATAGGCACCGTAATAAGGAAAATCATAACAAGATCAAGTCCATACATAATAGCCGGACCAAGGTACATTCTGACATTACTGACATCTTCGGAAATCCTTGCCATAAGGTCTCCTGTATTATTTTTCCTGTAAAAACTTAATGGAAGCGTCTGATAATGGGTGTAAATTTCATTTTTCAGGTCAAATTCAATGAGTCTTGAGGCACCGATTAATGTTTGTCTTTGAAAATACAGAAACACACCACTCAGTATGGCCATTCCCAGAATCAGAAGACCTAAAAGGGTGATCTGATTGATAAAACCATCGAAATATTCAATTCTTTCTGTTCCGGTTAAGGTTTTGTAAGAGGTATATGCCTCAGCAACATAGTTGATAATATGGCGGATTACAATCGCGGGAACAATGGCAAATAGTTTCGAGACCATAACAAAGAACAGTCCCAAAATCATTTGTTTACGGTATTTGAAAAGATATTTGTTTAGATATGCTAATGCCCGCACTTTAGTATCGTATAATTCTCTTGCCTTTCAGGTTGAAAAGGAATAAAAAAAAGCCTAATATTGTCCTGAATTTTTGAGTTTTTGCTCGCAAAGATAAACTAATTTAAGTTTTAATTGTTGTTTTCCGGTATTTGGTTGAATTTTTAATCTATTTCCGGATCGTTCTTTTTTATACCAATGCTAAACAGGAGGATATTAAGAGTTAAGGTAATGCAGACGCTTTATGCTTTAAGGCAGTCTGAAATTTCAAATTACCATTTGGGTCTCGATTATTTGCACGATACATTTTCTCCTGATCTTAATTCACCGGAAGTACAGGATGTTGCCAAACTATCTCAATTGAGAACCACTGCTTCCGATATATACGAAAAATCATTTGAGTCCGGAGTAGTAGAAGCTGAATTGCCCGAAGTACAGGTGGCAGTTCAAAAAGCTTTAATTGATTACAAAAAATCTGTGGAGAAAGACAGGAAACATTTCGAAAGACAAATGCTGGAAAACGTCAGGTCTATTTACAACAGATACCTTGAGGTTTTCTCTATGCTTATCAAGCTTTCAGATGAGGCCGATTATTCATATAACAGAGGTAAAAACAAGTATATAAAGGATGAAGATATTCTGAATGAATTCAAGCTGGTTCAGAATAAAATAATTCTGGGGATAAAAGCTAATAAAGCTCTTGAAGCTGAGTTAATTAAAAGAAATATTTCTTTTAATTCCAATTCAGCAGCTTCTATTTACAAAGATATCATCCGTCCTGATGAAGAATACAGAAAATACCTGAGTTCTCCGGGAGGATTTGAAGAGGATAAAAAGATAGTTCTCTATATACTTAAAACTTTAATCTTCAAGAACAAGGATCTGGAAACGCATTTTGAAGAAGGGGATATTTACTGGGTGGAAGATAAGGAGATTATTAAAAGCATGGTGGTGAAAACCATCAAGTCTGTTGAGGAAAGCAAAGAAGATCAATTTTCTTTACTTGAAATTTCAGCTAATTGGGAAGAAGATGAACAGTTTTTCAGAAAGCTTTATACAGACACAATAGAGAGGGAAGAGACGCTTGAGAAAATTGTAACTGAAAAATTGAAGAATTGGGATCCTGAAAGGCTTGCTGCTATTGATAAAATCATATTGAAGATGGCCGTGAGTGAAATGATAAATTTTCCAAGCATACCTGTGAAGGTGACCATTAATGAGTATATTGAAATTTCTAAAGAATACAGTACACCGAAAAGTAAGCAGTTTATCAATGGAATATTGGACACTGTATCTGCAGAATTGATTGCAAACGGAATGATCAGGAAGAGCGGAAGAGGATTAATTGACAATAAATAAAATTTTAGGTTATGAGCAAAGGTTCTAAAGTTTTTTGGGCATTCGTTACAGGAGCTGCAGCAGGAGCTTTACTAGGAATATTGTATGCTCCGGACAAAGGAAAAAATACCAGAGACAAATTAAGTTTTCAACTGGAGAAATATAAAGAAAAGCTGCAGGAAATAATAACACAGTTAATGGATGAAAAAGATGCGCCAAGCACTGCTGCAAAAGCAGAAGGACAAAAGGTAGTGAATGAGGCAAGGTATAAGGCAGAGCAGTTGCTGGGAGATGTAGAATCACTCATAGAACAAATAAAAGGTAAAACACCACTTAGCTAATATGGGAAAACGGGTAGTAACTTTAATTCCCGGTGACGGAATCGGACCGGAAATTGTAGAATCTGTAAAATCAATTTTTTCAGCTGCTGGTGCAAACATCCAGTGGGAAGAAATCAATGCAGGCCAGGCGGCTTTGGATGCTACAGGAAAATTGATTCCTGATGAACTTCTTTCTTCTATTGAAAGAAATAAAATTGCCTTGAAGGGTCCTATCACCACCCCTGTGGGAAAGGGATTCAAAAGTGTTAATATACAGCTTAGACAGCGTTTCGATCTTTATGCCAATGTCAGACCAAGTAAATCTATTCCTGGAGTAAAAACCAGATTCGAAAATGTGGATCTTGTGCTGGTAAGGGAAAATACAGAAGGACTGTATTCCGGCCTTGAAGTTTACGACGAAAGACTGGAAATTGCAGATTCAATCGCACGAATTACCCGCGATGGTTGTTTGAAGGTAACAAGAGCTGCTTTTGAACTGGCAAAAGCTCAGGGAAGAAAAAAGGTTACTCTTGTACACAAAGCCAATATTTTAAAAATCGCAGGTGGATTGTTTATAAGATGTGGTCAGGAGGTTGCTAAAGATTTCCCTGATATTCAGTTGGAAGATGTGATCATAGATAATATGTGCATGCAGCTGGTAAGCAAACCTGAAAAATATGGAGTAATAGTAACCACCAATCTTTTCGGAGATATCCTTTCTGACCTTTGTGCAGGATTGGTAGGAGGTTTAGGAGTAGTTTCAGGCGCAAATATTGGTAAAGATATAGCCATATTCGAAGCTGTGCACGGCTCTGCTCCGGATATTGCAGGTAAAGGGATAGCAAATCCGACAGCTTTATTAAAATCAGCAGTGATGATGCTTGAGTATATGAATGAAAAAGCGCTTGCTGCGAAAATAGATAAAGCTATAGATGATACTTTAGCCAACAAAGAAGAGTGTACAGGAGATCTCGGCGGAAAGGCTAATACTAAAGCATTCACGGAAAACGTAATTAAAAAGTTAAAATAAACCCATAAACGTTATGAAGATCAAAGCAATATTTGTTTTTCTTCTTTGTGCAGGTATCACATTGCAATCCTGCAATGAGAAAAATTCAGAAAATAATTCTGCTGTAACTGCAGATGTTAATTCAGATTCACAAAATCAGGAAAATGCTTCCGGTGAAAAGCCGGCAGCAACACAAATCACTTTCGAAGAATATGAGCATGATTTCGGAAAGATAAAAGAAGGTGAAGTAGTAGACTATACTTTCAAATTCAAAAACACCGGTACTTCTCCTTTGATCATTACTGAAGCAAAAGCATCATGTGGCTGCACCATTCCTGAGTGGACCAAAGATCCTGTTGCTCCGGGTGGAGAAGGAAAAATAGAGGTAAAATATAACAGCTCCGGTAAAGAGGGACAGATCTCTAAAAATGTAACTGTATATGCCAATACCGATCCGGAAGTTACTACTTTGACTATTAAAGCCAATGTAGAAAAACTGAATCCACCGGTCTCAGGTCCGTACAAGCAAAATTAATTCAGATCAATCAATAACCTTTAAATAATAAAAAATGAACTTTAATATTTTATTACAAGCCCAGGGTGAAGGAAATCCGTTTTCCATGTTTATAATGCTGGGTCTTATATTTGTAATTTTCTATTTTTTTATGATGCGTCCGCAGCAGAAAAAAGCTAAAGAGCATAAGACTTTCAGAGATTCTGTTAAGAAAGGTGACACCGTAGTGACTATCGGTGGTGTGCATGGCAAAGTAGCAAGCGTGGAGACTGACGATACAGTTATACTGGAGGTAGACAAAGGTGTGAAAATGAAATTTGAAAAATCTGCGATATCTGCGGATGCCAGTAAAAAATACGCCGGTACAAATTCATCAAATGAATAAGAGCTTTTGAAAACGGGATTGAATATATTCCGAAATGCAGATTGGTCAGCAGTGTTATTATGTTTCCTTGCAGCAGCCACTTTCTGGTTTCTTGATGCAATGAATGATGATTACACTGCTGATATATCATATCCTGTCAAAATCGAATACTCAGCAGAGAAAGTAATACCGGTAGAGAAATTAACCCAGAAAATATCATTCAATGCCAGCGGCAAAGGCTGGAATCTTCTGCGAAAAACTTTTTGGTTTAGCCTTAAACCAATTGAAATTTCTCCTTCGAATCTGCCAAGAAAAAAATACATGACATCCAGGGAGCTGCTTCCTGTGGTGGCTTCACAAATGAGGGATCTGGATGTGCATTATCTCACTATAGATACATTACATCTTCCGTTTGATCAGATATTTGAAAAAAAAATAAGGCTTGTTGCAGATACCTCAGACATACACCTTGCTGATGGGTACAAGATTACCAGCCCTGTTATTATTAATCCTTCCACCATTACAATAAAGGGTCCTAAAAAGGAAGTCAAAAAACTACCTGATTCGATGCATTTAAATATACCTATGTCCGGCATATCGGGAAAATTTGAGGAAGATATAAGGGTCGATTACCTCTCTACTCCGATGATGAAGTTAAATACCAACAAGGTAAAAGTGCACTTCGTATCTGCGCCGGTAGAAAAAGAACATAAACTTCTTATGGTACATAAGGTCAATTTTCCTAAAAATAAATATATTCACTTATCTGACCGGACTGTAGTGTTAACTTATTTTATCGAAGAGCAAAACAGGAATAAGGTAAAATATGATGACCTTAAAGTAGAAGTTGATTTTAAGAAGATAGCTAAAGATTCAACTATTAAACCGAAGCTCTCTGTAAAGCCGCCATATATTGTGGATTTTTATTTTTCCCCATCAGTAATTAAAATTAAAATGCATGACTAAGGGGGACAAACTAAGTTGTTATGCAAAATTCTCCTGACATAAATAGAACAATAAAAGTAGGAATTACCGGTGGAATCGGCAGCGGAAAAACTACCGTTGCTCATATTTTTTGCATATTGGGAGTTCCTGTTTATGATGCTGATGCCAGAGCCAGGAATATTATGAATGAAAATCAAGATCTGAAGGAGAGTATAATCAGTATGTTTGGTGAAGAAAGTTATACTAATGGCATTGTAAACAGAAATTACATAGCTTCTCAGGTATTTAATAATCCGACAAAATTGAAACAACTCAATGACCTGGTTCATCCGAAAGTGGGAGAAGATTATGAAAAATGGCATTCCGGGTGTAAATCGGTATCATATACCTTAAAAGAGGCTGCCTTATTATATGAATCCGGGTCCTATAAGCAATTGGATTCTATAATTGTGGTTGCTTGTCCTGAAGAAATCCGTATACGCAGAGTACTTAACAGGGATAAGTATAGAACCAGGGAAGAAGTGGAAAATATTATACTGCGGCAGATGTCTGAACAAGACAAAATTTCTAAAGCCGATTTTATAATTAATAATGATGATTCCCAACTTGTAATTCCACAGGTTCTTGCAATACATAATCAGATCCTGCAAAAACTGTAATTTTTTTCTTAAATTATAATCTGTTTTACCCGAAAAATAAAAATAAGATGAGAGTCGTATATTTAATAGCGTTCACAACATTATTCGCTTTTCATTCATTTTCTCAAAGCTTAATCAGTTCTAAAGATTTTAAGTTAGGTACACCAAATACCGAACCGGACGACAGGAGTGATATTGTAAAACTTCCTGATAATACCTTTGTAATCGTAGCTAAGACGAAAGGAGGACAGACAGGAAAATCCGATTTCATGATGGAAAAGTATGATATGGATTTGAATGTGTTGTGGGGTACCCCACTTTCTGCAGATGCATCCGAAGATTTTAAAGATTTAATATATAACGGAAAAGAGATCATTCTTCTTTCAGTTATTCATAAGGAAACTGAGAAGAAAACCAAATTGATGGCATATACTTTTGATCCTTCAACCGGAAAAGCCGGTTCCGCTAAAGAATTGGAGAGTTTTGATGTAGGGGATTGGGATAATCATGCTCATAAAGGAAAAGTAAAAGAGTCTTTTGTGGATGTGATATGCGAACATGCTAATAAAAATTTTGTAACTCCCTTTGAGTATAAACATAACATAAGTTATAGTCCTGATGGTAAGTTGATATTGTCTTATGTTTTTAACTATGGAGAAAAAAATCTTAACGCGACTGTTAGTATATATGACAAAGATCTGAATCTGAAAAACAGAGGAAAAGTAGGAATTGATAATGATTATACCAATCATGGAATGTATGTTGACAATAAAGGTTTATTATACATTGTTAATGTCTCCAACTCTGGTAAAACCAATCTTATCAGCTATGATTTAAGCAGCAAGGACTTTCAAATCATAGAAGTACCTGCATCCAATTTTAAAAAGGATGATCTGCAACTGGTATTTAAAGGTGATAATACCGTTTTTCTTGCTAATACAGAACTGTCATTTCAGGATAAGGTGATGGGCGTAAAATATGTAAAATGTAACTTCTCTGATATGAAGGTGGAGTCAGTAATTTTTGAGTCATTCTCCGATGAATTAAAGAAGAAAGTAAATGATGGAAGAAAAAGTCACAAGCAGATTAAAGGAGAGGAAGACTGGACCGATTATGACCTTACCCATTTTATTGTGAATGACGATGAGTCGGTATTTATTTTATTAGAGAAAAGAGATCTGTATGCTGAAGGATATCCTCATATAAGAAAAGGCAGCTTTGATAAAAGCCATAATGTAGAAGTGCCTGGGCATGTTCATACAGAAGGAATTATTGTCTTGGCCTTTGATAAAGAAGGTGACACCAAATGGCAAACATATATTCCTAAAAGTCAGGTTTACCCTGCGTCTGACGGACTTAATTCAATATCATTTGTTTTAAACTATTCCAATAACCAGTTAAAGTTGCTATATGCAACTTCAGAGAATTTCGACGGACAATTAAATAATCTGAATTATTTAGTGCTGGATGCTGAAACCGGCAATACTGTCAAGTCTACCAGCTTACCTAATTCAGATAAACTTCAACTGGTGCGTGAATATACAATTTGGTCGGGGGATCATTTAATTGTGGTGGGCAAAAAAGGTATGATGGGTAAAAGCTCCACCATTGCTAAGTACAAGCTCAACTAAAACTCCAATAGATATCAAAAAGTTTTTTCTCCTTAATGAACGATCCCTCTACGAGGGATTGTTTTTTTTCTATATCCTGATGACTTAACAAATTGGGATCTCTTATAGTTACTAATTTATAAGAGGATAATAAAAGGAGGGAGTATGACTTTGAAAATACAACATGACCAGCTTTATAAGAAGTTCTTTGTTAATTTGGCCGGAAGGGAATGCATACTTAGGTATGAAAGATTCGACGGCATTCTTGACCTAAGAACATTGTTTGTGCCCCAAAATCTCAGAGGGAAAGGAATTGGGAAAAAGGTAATTGAGTATTCTATAAAATTTGCAAGAAAAAACAACCTTAAAATAAAAACCACCTGTTCATTCGTAAAAAATTATTTTGACACACATCCTGAGGTTTCTGACCTGGTTGTACAACGTAATCAACAACCAAAGTTACAATATCAGGAGTAGTTGGGTGCTCAAGTGTTAATGTGTTAAGGTTTTCAGGCTTTAACACATTAGCACTTTAACACTCTAACACTTTTTTATTCCAGATTCAATTCCCGCAGTTGTCTGGCTTTTTTTGCAGTTATACCTACCACCAGCAGGGTCATGCATCCTCCGAAAATTACGGATGGTACAACCCCCAAAAGCTTTGCTGCCAGACCTGATTCAAATGATCCCAGCTCGTTGGAAGATCCTATAAAAATATTGTTTACAGCCGATACTCGCCCTTTCATATTTTCAGGTGTCAGAGTATGTACCAAAGTGGAACGGATAATTACACTGACGCTGTCAAATACTCCGCTAAAAAGTAATAGTATAAACGAAAGCCAGACTTCCTTTGATAAAGCAAATAGTATAATGCTTATTCCAAAGCCTGTTACAGAAAGCAGCAACTTTACCCCTGCTTTTTTCTTTATAGGCCTGTAAGCCATTCCTACTGCCATAAGTACCGACCCTATTGCAGGAGCTGCCCTTAATAGTCCCAGCGCTTCAGGGCCGGCGTGTAGAATGTCTTTTGCAAATACCGGGAGCAATGCGACTGCACCTCCGAAAAGCACGGCAAAAAGATCCAGGGAAATCGCACTCAATATAATCTGGTTATTAAATACAAAGCGGATTCCGGTTTTTATCCGGTCCAACATGGAGTTAGACTCTGAAGACTCCGGAAGTGGTTTACTTTTTACCATCAACATAAGGAATAGCGAAAGTAAAATGAATATAAGATCTATCAGATAAGATAATTCCACACCCAGAAATCCGTATGCGATGCCGCCTATCGCAGGGCCAGCTACTGCCGCCATTTGCCATGTGCTGCTGTTCCAGGTTATAGCATTGGAATATGCTTTCCTTTCTATCAGCTGTGGCATAAACGAAAATAAGGCAGGCCCTATAAATCCTCTGGCAAACCCTGATAGGAAAATGATTATGTATATAGGAACAGCTCCATGCTGTAAAAGAAAATCTTCATTTAAGGAGTAGGAAAGCAGGGCAATGCTGCATAGGGATAAAAGAGCCAGAGAAGGTATAATTATTTGCTTTCTGGGCACAACATCTGCTGCGTGACCTGCAAACAAGGAAACACTTATTGCAGGCAGAAATTCAGCTAGCCCGATTAACCCCAGAGAAAAGGGATCATTGGTTATTTTATATACCTGCCACCCTACAATTACAGTTTGCATTTGTATGCCCAGTGTCAGAAACAATCTGGATGAAATAAACAACCTGTATTCCGGATATCTTAAGGCTTGATATGGGTCGTACTTTGGAAAAGACATCTTTTTATTTTAAAGTGTTTGCTTAGGTAATGTTTTTATGAATTAAATCCCATTAACACTTCGAATACAATAACAGATAAATAGATTAACACTTTAGCACTATAACACTTTAACACTATTAATTACTTTATATATCAAAATCTCCGGTAATTAAAAATTTACAAGGAATTTTTTGTTGAATTTCTCGTTTATTTACATCAAAATCAAAAAGTTATTGAAAGTTTTGATTAAATGTATTACAATTGTGTTTTAAAACCCAAAAAGCCGTGTAACATACTAGTTGCTCGGTAATTACACCCAAAAACTGTGTGTTTAAACACGAAAATAAATTATACTTAAAAGAAAGATCGAAAAACCAAACTATGGCTGTTTCAAAAAAAGATGAATTTCAAGCACACCAGGTAAAGTTATCAGTGCTTGCAAAAGCATTATCACATCCTGCCAGAGTGGCAATTGTGGAACTGCTTGCAACAAGGGGCCCAAGTCTTTGTGGTACTATTGTAAATGAATTGCCTTTGTCACAATCTACCATTAGTCAGCACCTGAAAGAATTGAGATCTGCAGGTTTGATTAAAGGGGAGATCGACGGACCAAGAGTGAATTATTTTTTAGATGACGAACAATTCAAGTTATCTAAAATATTTCTCGACAGGTTCTTCAACGAAACTATCCGTTTAGCAGAACAGAAAAAAATGGCTGTAGAAGCTTAACCACGGAAATGTTACAATTTTAATAGAGGCAGTACCACGGTGCTGCCTTTATTGTTTATTAATAATTTGATGATGGTAAATTCCGTACTGAATATTCGTTTTTGAATATCAACATATTATTAATTCTGTCTTAACAATTCCTTAATAAACCCACCCATTAATTAATATATCCTTAACCGGTCTTTTACAGATCATCAGGGCTAAGCTGTCTAATTTTGTTCTAAAGTTTGAATAAAATATTTATGAGACATTTGCTTATTACCCTCTTTGGATTTTTTCTTATCAGTTCAGCCCTTGCTCAGGCTCCCCTTACAGGTACCATAACAGGTATAATAAAAGATTCAACAGGAGAAGAGATGATAGGTGCATTGGTAAAAGTTGTAGAAACTCCATCCATTGGCGCTTCCACCCAGTTACAGGGAGATTTCATGATCAAGATAAAACCTGGCACATATACATTACAGATTGAATATATAGGATATAGAACGAAAACTGTACCCAATGTGGTAGTAAGAGAAAATGAGACTACAAAGTTGAATATTCTGTTAGATTTTGATAATACAAAAGAAATAGCCTCAGTAGTGGTAGTCGGCACCCGACCTACAAACACAGTTACTGCAGTGGTTCAGGAAGTAAAAAACAGTGAGCAGGTGGTCAATGGAATTTCTGAGGAAACTATCAATCAATCTCAGGCAACAGATGCAGGTAAAGTAGCTGCAACCATACCTGGAGTTACCTTGATGGAAAACAGATTTGTAATGGTGCGTGGGCTTAGCCAAAGATACAACAACGTAATGATCAATGGTGCTTATGCACCAAGTACTGAACCTGATGAAAGAGCATTTTCATTTGATCTGATACCAAGTAATATGCTGGACAGAATGCTTATTTATAAATCTGGAGCCCCAGAATTACCTGGAGATTTCGCAGGTGGTGCAATTAAAATATTTACCAAGACTAATGTAAGAGAAGATTTTCTTCAGGTAGGTTTAGGTTTAGGGTACAGAACCGCCACAACATTTACCACGAGACAATATAACCCGGGTTCATCAACAGATTTCCTTGGAATCGATGGAGGATTAAGAAATCTTCCATCAGGTTTTCCTGAGGACCTTTCGGAAATTTCACGTTCACAACGACAGCAGGTGGGTAGGTCTTTAAACAACAATTATCATTTGAATGACCTAACGGTGTTGCCTGATATGAAAGCATCAGTTTCATTTGGAAAGATATTTCATATTAAAGGAATAAAAATCAATAATCTCACGAGCTTAAATTATGCCAATGCATATCAGTTTAGAAAGATTTCAAGACATAGGTATAATGAGCAGGATAAGGAATCAAAAGTATCTCCTCTTGTATTTCAATACAACGATGACCAGATTGTGAGAGAATCGGGATTTAACATTATCAATAACTGGTCAGCTATTCTAAGTCCCCGTTCAACTATAAGTCTGAGAAACCTGTTTAATCAAAATGGTGAAAATACAACGACCATAAGGACTGGAATAACCCCAATAGAAAGACCTAATGACGAATGGAAGAATTATGCTTTTCAGTATATGCAAAGATCAATATTGAGCAGTCAGTTATCCGGAAAGCATGAGTTTGAAGATGATCGTACTACTTATAACTGGACCTTAGGGTATTCTTATATTTCGAGAAACGAACCTGATTTCAGAAGGTTCAGAACTTTCCGTACCATAGGTTCAGAAGGTCCATATACATTAATTGATCCTCCTGCTGCTACTACCTTTGATGCAGCAAGATTTTATTCATGGTTAAGAGAAAATGTAGCGATGAATTCAGGGGCTCTTGAACATGTATTGGGAAGTAAAGATTCTGCTAATGCTATTAAGATCAGGGCAGGGTATTATGTGGAGAACAAAAGCCGGAACTTTGAAGCAAGATGGTTTTCTTATGTGTATAGGATGACAACCGACCCTGCTATCAAAAATCAAATCATTACTTCCCCTATCGATCAAATATTTTCTCATGAAAATATCCGTCCGGAAGATGGTTTTGAATTAAGGGAAGGTACAAACCCAAGCGATGCTTATGAAGCCAATAATTTTAACCTTGCAGGTTATATAGGAGCATCTGTTCCATGGAGAAAATTTAATGTTTCCGGCGGTTTGAGGGTGGAATACAACAGACTTACTTTGAGCAAGCCAATCGAGGTAAACAATACGCAAACATTGCCGCTGCCTTCATTAAATATTGGTTATAATCTAAGCACTAAAACGATTGTAAGATTTGCTTACGCCTATACACTAAACAGACCTGAGTTCAGGGAGATTGCACCCTTTGTATATTACAATTTTAATTTGAACAATAACTTCGCAGGTAATCCGGATCTTCAGATTGCAAAAATTCATAATGTTGATTTAAGGTATGAAATTTATCCCACTCCTGATCAAACCATTACAATAGGTGCGTTTTACAAGAAGTTTATTAATCCTATTGAGTACTTCGTAAGTGCGGTTGGTTTGGATCAGCAATTTTCATTAGGTAATGCAGCATTTGCAAATAATTACGGGATTGAAACGGAGATAAGAAAGTCTCTTGGATTTTTAGCAGATAATGCAATTATGGAAAGATTGTCAGTGTTGTTTAATGCGGCCTACATTTATAGTAGAGTTGATATGGGAGATTCTCCTACACTTGCCCAGGAAAGGACCAGAGCGCTTCAGGGACAATCTCCTTATGTCATCAATGCCGGTTTGTATTATAATGTGCCTGAAAATGGTTGGTCAGTGAGTGCTATGTACAATGTTTTCGGAAGGAGAATATTCTTTGTGGGATCAGACCTCTTCCCAACTACTTACGAAATGCCAAGGCATGTCATAGATCTTACTGTAATTAAAGAACTGAATGAAAATGCTACTTTCAAATTCGGTATTTCAGATTTATTAAATTATCCTACCAGACTAGTTCAGGATTCTGACAGAGACGGTAAAATAGGATCACATGATGATGAAGTGATGTCTTTCCGTAGGGGTGTTTTATTTCAGGCAGGACTTTCTTACAAGTTTTAGGCTACCATTCATAAGAATTAAGCTGATGTAAAGCATTATAACTGCGGATCGTCAGCTTTTTATTTTTTCAGGTATTACAATTATTAAACATTTCCTAATCACTTCTTAACAGTTGCTTAATATTCGATGAGTAGTTTTGTATCGTGATTAAAATATCAATAAATAATAAAACTATGAGAAAATTAACCTTACTATTCCTTGGACTAATTGTCGTAGGATGTTTTTCATGCAAGAAAAAGAATCCGGATCCTATTGTAAATGGACCAAGTGAAGTTGTCCTTGAAGGAAATCTGGAATCAATGACATTGGATGCTTCTAAAAAGTATTTGATAAGAAATCAGGTATTCGTCAGAGAAGGCAAAGTGCTTACAATACCTGCAGGTACAATTATCAAAGGTGAGAAAAAAACTAAAGGAACTTTGGTAATTGACAGAGGAGGTAAAATTATTGCCGAGGGTACTGCTACAAATCCAATTATTTTTACTTCTAATCAGGAAGCTGGTGAAAGAGATAAAGGTGACTGGGGTGGTATTGTAATGTTGGGAAATGCCAACGTAAATCAAAATAATCCTAAGATTGAAGGTATCACGCCAGAAGTTTCATATGGAACTTTTAACAGTACTGCAAACGATGATGAAAATTCAGGTATTCTGAAATATGTTCGGATAGAGTATGCAGGAATCGCCCTTACTCCTAATAATGAAACCAACAGCTTAACAATGGGTGGAATTGGAAGAGGAACTACTATTGAGTATGTTCAGGTTACATATGGTGGTGACGATGGATTTGAATGGTTTGGTGGAACTGTAAATGGAAAGTACCTTGTATCACATGGAATCTGGGATGATGACTTCGATGTAGATTTCGGATATACAGGGAAAGTACAGTATGCACTTGCAATCAGAGATCCATTTAATGCTGACCAGTCTGGTTCAAATGGTTTCGAATGTGATAACGACGGAAACGGAACAACGGCACAACCATATACAGCTGGTATCTTTTCAAATGTAACGATAATTGGACCTCAATTCGATTCAACATTGTCCGCTTCTTCTCATTATAGCGGAAACTATCAGCATGCAATGCACCTGAGAAGAAGGACTGCAGTTTCTATCTTTAATTCAGTTATTGCAGGATTCCCTAACGGATTCAGACTTGATGGCGAAACTACAGAAGCACAATATACAGGTGGAACTGGTGCAATTAAAAACAACATTCTTGTTACGTTGGGTCAGAGAGCAGCAGCAAAACCTTATGTAGCTGGTTCTGGAAATACAGTTTCATCTGTAGAGACTTACTGGACTGCAAACAATGTTACATTTACAAGCAATCTTCCTGCTGCCAGCATGCCAACAAAAAATGGTAAAAAATATGGTAAAGCATATGATGAGGCTGGTATTGACCCTACTGTAATTATGGGATTCACTTATGACTTCAGAGATTATCCTGCAAATCCAAATTTCGCAAGTTACTTCACTGGTGCCACACAAACAGGTGCAAGTTTCAGTGATGCAAAACTGGCAGGTTCATTCTTTACACCGACAACACACAGAGGTGCATTTGGCGGATCTGACTGGACTGACGGATGGGCTAATTTCTTTCCTCAATCTCAAGCTTATTAATTAGCGGTTAATATGTTAAATTGAAGAAGGACTTGAGTCCTTCTTCTTACTAGTTGTAAACTATGAATCGATTATTGAACATCCTGTTTTCTGTACTTTTAATTTCAAGTTCTATTTCCTGCAACTCAGAAAAACAATACTCCGCAGAAAGTATTTCTTCCAATATCAAAGACACCGTCTTAGCTCAGATTATTCCCTATTTAGCTAAACTTCCCAAAGGTGCAAATTATACTAACAGATTCGAGGATAGATTTCAACCTTACTTTAAAGGTGAGATAAAGGAGTATCAGTTCATCAGCTACCATGTATCTCCTAAGAATAATTACCATTATTTTATGGTGAAAAGGCCAGCACCTAGCATGCACAAAAAATATGTTGCTATAGCAGGTCGATTTATAATGAAAGAAAACTTACAGGTAGAAAAATACGAAGAAATTTTCTGGACATTTAAAATGAAAGAAGAAGAATTGACCAGGAAGTCTTCACAACTTTTTGAACTAATGGTTCAGGCAAAGGACTTAAGCAGATATTATCCCCGGAATTCTGATGAGGATTGGATTGAATTTCCGGATGATAAGGTTTGGTATGATAAATCTAAGAAACGATGGGTGACTAAATAAGCTTCAGACTTGCCTTTCATTAGGTGTTTTCTTCAAATTTATAACCGATTCCTTTTATAGTATTGATTAGATCTTCTCCGACTTTTTCACGAATTTTTCTTATATGCACATCAATTGTCCTGGGAACAACAAATACATCTTCTCCCCAAATTGATTTTAATATATCATCCCGATTGAAAACCTTATTGGGATTTTGACATAAGAAGAACAGTAGCTCGAATTCTTTTTTTGTGAGCTTTATCTTTTTATCGTTTCGAATTACTGTATAGCTTTCTTTATCGATAGAAAGATCTTTAAATTTCAGAAAATTATTATTTTTTTGTTCTGTCTCTTCCCTTCTTAATACTGCAGATATTCTGCTCATTAGTGCTCTTGGTTTTATTGGCTTTGTGATGAAATCATTGGCGCCAACTTCGAAGCCTGCTACTTCTGTATATTCTTCTGATCGTGCAGTCAGGAATATGATGATGGTATTTTTTAGGCTGCTTATTGTTCGTAATTGCCTGCATGTTTCGATACCATCTAATTCCGGCATCATAATATCAAGCAATATTAAGTCCGGTATAAATGTTTTTGCAATAACAATCGCCTCTTTTCCGTTGTCACAAGTTTTAATGGTATATCCTTCTCTTCTTAAATTGTATTCAAGAAGTTCAATGATAGAAGGTTCATCATCTGTAATGAGTATTTTCTTTTTTTTTGACATATCCCTTCCATGTTTCCTTGGTGGATATGTAAATCTATTTAATTAATGTTTCCTGGTTGTTATGGAGTTGTTAAGGAATTGTTAACTATTATAAAATTCAGAAATAATTAAGGATGTTAAATTTGATCAGGTTGAATACTTTAAATCTATTTTTTAGGAATCATGATTTTAAATTCAGTCCCTTCATTTTCCTTGCTGGATACTTCGATGGTGCCACCTGCATTTTCTACCATTCTTTTTACAATATACAACCCGATGCCTGTGCCTTCTACATGGTCATGAAATCTTTTGAACATGGTAAATAACTGTCCAATCTTCTCCTCCGGTATTCCAAGGCCGTTATCTCTTACATTTAATACTGTATGATTGCCTTTACTATATGTTGAAATATTCACAAAACATTCCCTTTCCTGCGACCTGTACTTGATGGCGTTGCTCAAAAGGTTATATACGATGCTTCTTATATTCTTTTTAATAAATTTAATATTCATGACCTGAAGATTTACATCAATACGGCAAGATGGAGGGATTATGTTTTTCAATTCATCTTTTACTTCATCTATAATTTCGCCTATCGAGATTTCTTCTGCAGGCTCGCCTTCAAGTTCTTTTTGTAATTTGGAAATATCAGTAAGATCCTGAATAGTATTTTTAAATCTTGTTACCGCAAGGTTCATCAATTCCAGAATTTGGAAAAAATCTTCTTTAGGAATTTCAGGATCTTTCAAAGCATCCACCAATCCTTCAATATTGGATATAGGTGCTTTGAGGTCATGCGATGCAGTATAAATAAAACTATCAAGATCATTATTGATTTTTTCAAGATCCCTGTTTTTTTTCTGCATAGATTCGAACAGGCGTGAATTATCTATAGCGATAGCAGTTTGTGAAGCGATACCTTTTGCAAGTTCAATTGCCTGTTTACCAAATTTATCTTTTTCTGAATGTCCAAAGAAAAGTCCTCCCAGCACTTCTCCTGATCTTGAAACTACAGGTACCGCCAGATAGCTAACTACAGGAATATGACCTTCGGGCATGCCATTATATGGAGGATTTTGTCCGTACCTATGGTCTTTGGAAATATCACCGGAAACAACTACTTCTTCACCATAGAAAGTAGGGGAAAATATTTTAGTATTTCTGGGCATTGGATAGTTTTTAAATACATCAGGAGACACGCCTGAAAGACTGTACAACGTGTATGACTCATTCTTTTCATTGATAACATTGTAAAAAAAAGCGCCGAATTCCGCACCTGTAATTTTAGTAGCAGCGTCTGTTACCTTTTGTACCAGATCATTCAGGTTTAATTCGCCTGATATAATTCTTCCGATTTCATTGATTAATTCAAGAGTACGGGTTCTTTCTCCAAGTGCTGACGCGCTTTCTTTAATTTTTAATTCTGAAGATTTTAGTTCTGTAATGTCCCTTACTTCTATTACCTTTCCAAAAAAGCTGCCTGATTCAAAAATCGGCTTAAACGAACATAGTACATAGATTGGATTTCCTTCTTTATTTCTGAATGTATCTTCTGCGTTTTTAATTTCATAAGTGAGTTCATTAAAAGCTTTTTTCCTGTCGTATTTATCATTTTCTCCGTATGAAATTAATGAAATCAAGGGTTCTTCATTCACTTGTTTACTGTCAAAGCCGAAAAGTGCATGAGCCGCCGGGTTCATGAATACACAAAATCCTTTATGATTTATAAGAAACAAGGCTGCACTGGCATTGTCAGTAATATTTGTTCTTATTACATCTAATCTTCTATTATTTGCATAAGACCACAAGAAACCAAATACGAGAAAACTTATGATTATTCCTGAAATCAGAATCACATTCGGAATGTTATTTTGAGGGGAATATATGACTCCGGGAAGTGCTCTGTAATAAATTCTCCAATATATATCTCCGAATTTTATTATCTGTGTAGTTGAAATGAATTCTGCTTTGTCGTCATTATAATCTATTTGCCCCTCTTTGTTATAAAGAAGTGTACGTTCATTAATCTCTCCGCCATTATACACTTCTACATCAAGATCCGGATAATTGTCAGTCAATATGGCCTTCATAAAATCGAATGATCGGAAAGGGTAATATACAAATCCTTGTATATTTTGTAAGTCATTATTCTTAAATATGGGTAAGTACATTAAAAAACCGGGTTGAATATCCTCTTCTGTTTCCTGTACCAGTTTTACCTTGCCTGTAATAACAGGAGTATTGGTTTTCATTGCTTCACTCATTGCAATTCTTCTTACAGAATCACTAAACATGTCGTATCCGAAAGCTCTTTGATTTCGTAAATCAAAGGGTTCAATAAAGATGATGGAAGAATAGGTTTCCCTTTTTCCGTAAGGTCGGATTTGATATTCCGGGAATCCCTCATTTCTTATTTGTTGTGTATGACGTATTGAGTCTTCGGGTGTAACAAATACTGTATAACCTAATCCCTGAAGCCCTGGAAAGTTTTTTTCTAACTCCAGGAGATCAACATAATTTTTCCACTCCTGCCTGTTTATGGTATCGGTTAAATTTACAAATGCCTGTGCCCCTCTCAATATTTGTGCATAATCCCGCAGCCTTAAACTTATTGCATTTGTAGCAGATGTTGTTCTGTGGCCAAATTCTAATAATACCCTTTGTTTTATTTCAGATTGGACCTGAATATAAAGCAGCAATGTAACCAGGAGCACAATAAATGAGGTAACAATGGCAGTGAGATAGTATCTGATAAATCTTTTTACTCTAAAAATCACTGATCACCTGATTTAATTCATAAGAACAAATAATCATTAATATTGTTTAAAAATAACATTATTTTGTTGACTTACAGATGGTTTTGTTAAATTTTTAAAACATTTTAAAAATTTATAAACAATTCTTATTCGAAATGGTTTTAATATGTACTGAGAGTTTGAATAGCAAAGGCTTCAAATCTTTCTCTAATAATTTATACAACAAGTTTTTTGGGTTTAGTAAGGGTTTAACCCCGGGGCACCGGGGTTTTACTTTTTATTACCCAACCTCTCGAAATCTTTTCAGCCAGGTTACTGCTGATTCTTTATTATTGAAAATTCTTGTAGGTACCGGAGGCTTGTTAAATAACATGAAAAAATTAGCCAATATATGACTGACATGAGAAGATATAACCACTGCACATGCGCTGGCTAATGCAGCACCTTCGTTGGCAAAATATTCTCTCGCTTCATTATTTATATAGATGGCCTGTTGAATATCACAGATAATCGGGTAGGTAATTCCATTCTGAAACTCTATCCGGTCTTTCACTAATTTAATCGCCTCTTGTTTAGAAACAATGATGTTTTTAAGAGTAAAATGTTCAATGCCATCAATGATCTCAATTGTAACCAATTCATTTTCAAAAAAACTTCCCCTTAATCTCATAGCAAATAAAAAAACCACTTAGCATTAAGTGGTTGGCAATCTTTAATGTTTAGCTTACTCTTAAAGGTGGGCTTCCAGCTTCTGTGTTAAAACAGACTTAGGAACTGCTCCTACTTGTTTCTCAACGATTTTTCCGTTTTTGATAACCAATAAAGTAGGAATACTTCTAATTCCGAATTTTGCCGAAGTGTTAGGATTATTATCTACGTCTACTTTTCCTACAATAGCTTTACCTTCAAAGTCCGAAGCAAGCTCTTCAACAACCGGTCCGATCATTTTGCAGGGCCCACACCATTCTGCCCAAAAATCTACTAATACCGGTTTGTCAGTGTTGATTACATCATCAAAATTTGCATCGGTGATTTCAATAGCTTTTCCCATAATTATTCAATGAAAAAGTTAAATAAGTTTATAATATGCTCAAATCTAATACTTTTTTTGAAAAATTCTGTCTTATACAAGAATTTTATAATCCACTCCTTCGAGCTGTTTTAACTGTTCCAGAAAACTATTGTTTGGCTCTATTTTGAATCTCCTTGAAAATAGCTCAACTGTAATATTTTCAGAGTGATCAGCTAATAAAAACCTCAATTCATTATCTCCGGGATTATCTTTTATCAAGCTTTCAAGTCTGTCCAGTATATCATTTTTGATTTGAGCCGCTTCCATGGAAAGCATGATTCCTTTTAAGAATTTCTTTCTAACATCTGCAAGTAATGTTATTGTAGAAGGACGGAACTCCCACTGCTCACTATTGTTGAATCTTTGCTGTACCTTGCCTTTTATAAAAAGAAATTCGCCGGGTTTTATCCAATGGGCAAATTTCAGATAGTCTTCACCAAACAGGGCCATTTCAATGGAATCTGCAAAATCTTCCAAGGTAAAAACAACAAAAGACTTACCGTTTTTCATTTGGCGCACATTTACCTTTCCTACTATTCCGGCAATGTTTGCTTCTTTGTTTTTGTAATCAAATACTTTGTCTGCAGTACAGGTACAGAATTTTTCAATCTCCAGTCTGAATTGATCCAAAGGATGGCCGGAAATATAAAAACCTACTACCTCTTTTTCATATTTCAGTTTTTCAATATCACTCCAGGGCTCACAGTCCGGAACCTTGGGTTTGGCTACTTCAGCACTTGATCCTGTTGAACCAAACAAAGAATGTTGTGATGCCTCCTGGTCTGCCTGATAAGCATTACCATAACGTATGATCTTTTCAATTGTACTTGAGTTGTCTTTGTCGGCAGTTACATAAAAATACTGAGCCCGGTGAAGACCAAAAGAATCGAATGCTCCTGCATAGGCAAAACATTCGAATGTCTTTTTGTTCATGGTCCTGAGGTTTACTCGCTGTGCTAAATTAAAGATATCAGTATACGGACCATTCTTTTCTCTTTCCGAAATAATAGCTGCGATTGCTGCTTCTCCGGCTCCTTTAATTGCTCCAAGTCCAAAACGGATTTTTCCTTCTTTGTTAACATCGAAATTCATGGAACTTTCATTAATATCCGGTCCCAATACGGTAAGACCCATTTTTCTGCACTCATCCATGAAGAAGGATATCTTATCAATATTACTCATATTATGAGTTAATACAGATGCCATGTATTCTGCCGGATGATGAGCCTTAAGAAATGCAGTCTGAAAGGCTACAAAAGCATAACATGTGGAGTGAGATTTGTTGAACGCATAGGAAGCAAATGCTTCCCAATCCGTCCATACTTTATCGCAAACTTTGGGGTCATGACCGTTTTTCTCACAGCCCTCCATAAACTTGCTTTTCATTTTATCCAGAGTAGCTCTGTCTTTTTTACCCATCGCTTTTCTCAGGATATCTGCATCTCCCTTTGAAAAGTTAGCAAGCTTTTGGGAAAGCAACATCACCTGCTCCTGATAAACAGTGATACCATATGTATCTTCAAGATATTGCTGCATTTCTGCAATATCGTAGGTGATCGGTTCCTTTCCGTGCTTTCTTCTGATGTAGTTAGGTATATATTCCAGGGGCCCCGGACGGTACAAAGCATTCATGGCAATAAGGTCTGCGAATTTGTCAGGCCTTAATTCCTTAAGGTATTTCTGCATTCCCGGAGACTCGAACTGGAAGGTACCATTGGTTTCCCCGCGCTGATATAAAGCAAAAGTCTTTTGGTCTTCTAAATCTATCTCGTCTATTTCTATGTCTACGCCTTTATTTTTTTTGATTAGTGCAAGAGCATCTTTGATAATAGTAAGGGTTTTTAACCCAAGAAAGTCCATCTTGATTACTCCTGCATCTTCAATCACTTTTCCATCATATTGTGTAAGCAAAAGGTCAGAATCTTTAGAGGTAGCTACCGGCATCAGATCTGTCAGATCATGAGGAGCAATGATAATTCCCGCAGCGTGCACACCCGTACCTCTTACAGAACCTTCAAGTATCAGGGCTTCTTTAAGAACATTTGCCTGCAAGTCATTTCCTTTGTAAATTTCTCTCAGCTTCTTGACATTTTCCAGGTCTTCACCGTTTATGCCCTCTTTACTCGATAGTCCACCTTCTCCGTCTAATGGCGCAGTAAGCACTCTGCCTAATTCTATTCCTGGCTTCTCCGGAACAAGCTTCGCAAGAGCATTTGAATCCTGCAGAGGTAAATCCAGTACCCTGGCAACATCTTTGATACTCATCTTAGCTGCCATTGAGCCATAAGTAACTATTTGCGCAACCTGGGTTTTCCCATATTTGTCAACTACATAATCTATTACTTTTTGCCTTCCTTCATCATCAAAATCTGTATCAATATCTGGCATGCTCTTCCTGTCCGGATTAAGAAATCTCTCAAAAAGGAGATCATACTTGATTGGATCAATGTTAGTGATACCTATGCAATAGGCAACTGCCGATCCTGCTGCAGAACCTCTTCCTGGTCCGACAAATACACCTATCTCTCTTCCTTTGTTGATGAAGTCCTGTACGATAAGAAAGTATCCGGCAAATCCCATGGTTTTAATTGTGAAAAGCTCAAAATTCAATCGCTCTTCTATTTCAGGGGTGATGTCGACATATCTTTTCTTAGCACCTTCAAATGTTAGATGTTTAAGATATTCCCATTGGTTCAATACATCGCCTTCAGAACCCTGATGGATTTTAAATTCGTCTGGTATTGGGAAATTAGGTAGAAGAATATCTCTCTTTAATTTCAGGCTTTCTACTTTATCAACTATTTCAATCGTATTGTCAAGCGACTCCGGAAGATCATGAAACAGTTTCGCCATTTCATTTTTTGTCTTAAAATAAAATTGATCGTTGTAGAAGGCAAAACGGGTACCTTTTGGCATGGCACCTTCATCATTGAATTCTTTGTTAGTAGGGGTGCTCTGTTTTTCACCTGTATTTATGCAAAGCAAAATATCATGGGCATTAGCGTCTTCCTGGTTGACATAATGCGTGTCGTTTGATGCAATGATTTTTACATTATATTTCTTAGCAAATCTAACCAGCACTTCATTTACTTTTATCTGGTCAGCTATATCATGTCGCTGAAGTTCTACATAATAATCATCTCCAAAAATGTCAAGCCACCATTTAAAGACTTTTTCTCCTTCTTCTTCTCCCTTTTTAAGGATAGTTCTTGGTACTTCTGCACCAATGCAACAGGTGGTAGCTATAAGTCCTTTATGGTATTTTAAAATAAGCTCCTTGTCAATACGAGGATATTTGCTGTACATTCCTTCTATGTATCCAAGAGAACATAGCTTAGCCAGGTTTTTATAGCCTTCCGCATTTTTTGCAAGAAGAAGCTGATGGCAACGGATGTCTTTATCTTCTTTGGTAAATGTTTTTTTATGTCTGTCATTTACCAGATAAAATTCACATCCGACGATAGGTTTTATGTTATGCTTATTCGCCTCTGCAACAAATTTGAAAACGCCAAACATGTTACCATGGTCAGTGATTGCTACGGCCTTCATTTCATCCTTCTGAGCCTTTTTCATCAGGTCAGAAATGTTAGCAGCTCCGTCTAGTAGAGAAAATTGTGTGTGAACGTGTAAATGGGCGAAATCGGGCATTTGTTATGATTTATTATGCAGGGATATAAAATTAAGATTTCCTCAGGCAAAGTTTTCAACAAACTTGATAGATTATCAACACAAAATAAAAAACCGGAATTCCCACCATTAGGAAATTCCGGTTTTTAAAATACTTTTAAACCTGATCAGGCTTCCTTAATTACATCAACAGAATTTTTCGCTTCATCAGGAAATAAGAAAGATCTTAAACTAACAGGCATTTGCTCAATCCTGTCTATAATGTGTTCAAAATCTTCTTTTAGTTCTACATTCAACTTGCCATAGATTGCCTGATCAAGCAGTAAGATGATGAATAAAATACTTGAAAAATAAAAGCTCAAACAAACAGTTACAACAGTTGAAACATTCACTAACAGATTCTTTACTGAATTGGTTATGTTTCTCATATATCAGATAGTTTTGCTTATTGTAAGTATAAATTTAAAATACTGATTTTTGAATGTCAATAGTTTTACAGAAATTATTCTATCTGTTCTTCTAATTCTCTTTTATAATCTTCCACAGCGCTATAAATCCCCCAGGCAGTGTCAAATCTTCCTGTCTCCGAATTCAGATATTTAAAATCATCTGAATTGGTTATAAAACCGGTTTCTACCAATACACTAGGCATTGAGGTTTTCCATAATACCAAGAAACCCGCCTGTTTTACTCCTCTGCTGGGCCTGTTGGCAGTGGTCTTGAATTCAGTTTCAATTTTCTCGGCCAGATTCATACTGTTATTAAGGAATGCATTCTGGTAAAGAGAAAATAAAATATATGACTGCGGAGAATTAGGGTCAAATCCATTGTATTTTGTGGAATAATCCTTTTCCATTAAGATTGAGGAATTTTCTCTTTGGGCAATTTCCAGATTTTGCTCGGTTTTGTGTAATCCCATGCAATAGGTTTCGGTACCCTGCATCACATCCGGCCCGGAATTAACATGGATGGAAATGAACAAATCCGCATGATTTTTATTAGCAATACCTGCTCTGTCATGCAGCTCGATAAACCTGTCATCTTTACGGGTATATATCACCTTAACATCCGGAAGATTTTCTTTAATCATTTCCCCCACTTTTAACGCGATATCTAAGGCAATGTCTTTTTCAAATGCTTTATTTTTCAGACAGCCAGGGTCTTTTCCCCCGTGTCCTGCATCAATCACAATTGTCTTTACCTTATAGGACTTTTTCTCTACCCTGTCGAAGGAAGCTAACACCATAATAAGGCAAAAACCTGCTATGACTAGTTTTCTGTACATACCTTATTAATTTTTTTGATTTCCATTGTAAATATACGAAAATCAGATCTAAAGTCTAAATCCTGGATTTTATACTATTCAACGAAAAAAATGTTGTCAGATAGGTATATAAACCACTTTTTTCGTCTCAAAATAGGACTCTTCAAAGAAGTCACTCAAATTATTCACCTGATGTATTCTTTTTAACTCTTTCAATTCTTCTTCCAATTCTCCACCTTTCAGGTATAATATACCATTGTCTATTCTATTTAGCTGTTCTTGCGCTATTTTCTGACTTACCCAATTGTAAACCTCTTTTAACCTGGTTACCGCCCGGCTTACAACGAAATGGTATTTGGTGCGTAATTTTTCCACCCGCTGCTGTTCGGCAACTACATTCTTTAATTTCAAATGTTGTGCCACTTCATTTACAACTTTTATTTTCTTGCCTATGCTGTCAACAAGATGAAAATGTGAATCTGGAAATAATATAGATAGGGGGATGCCCGGAAAACCGCCACCTGTCCCTACATCCAACACTTTGGTACCAGCTTGAAATGTAACCACTTTGGCTATTCCCAGACTATGAAGAACATGCCTTTCATATAAAAAATCAATGTCTTTCCGCGAAATTACATTGATCTTTTCATTCCATTCTTTATATAAGGTTTCTAATTCCCTGAATTGTTGGATTTGTTGGGTGTTAAGCTCAGGGAAATACTTTAGAATCAGGTCCAATTCCTATATAGCGTCTTTTCTGTTTTTCACTAAATCATAGAGAAGCTCACGAGCTCTGTGAAGCTGGGCTTTAACGGTCCCTAACGGTGCATCAATTTCAGCAGCAATTTCTTCATATGATAGCTCCTGAAAATATCTCAGCTTTACCAAAATCTGATATTTTGGAGGAAGCTTGGTAACAATGGTCTGTATTATTTCAACTTTTTCTGACTTAATGGCTTCCTCTTGAGGATTCAGGTTGATATCTTTAATATCTATATCTACATTTTCGCCATTATCATCCTTGAAAGAATTACTTATTGACATGGTGTCAAGTTTCTTTTTCCGGATAAAATCAATACAATTATTGGTTGCTATTCTAAACAACCAGGTACTAAAAGTATATTCGGGGTTGAATTTCTTTAGATTTTTAAATGCCTTAGCAAAAGCTTCGATGGTTAAATCTTCAGCATCATCTACATTACGGACCATTTTGAGAATCATATGATACACAGGCTTCTTATACCTTTGCATCAGTTCTGCATAAGCCTTTTCATCGCCATTCTCTTTTGCCTGCTCGATAAGATAAAAGTCTTTTTTAGCCTTCTCTGAAAATTGTTTATTTAAATCCATTTAATTCTTTTTGAAAATAAGGCAGTTAGTCCGACTAGAAAATAATTGAGGTAATATATTAAATCTAAAACAGGGATCCAAAACCATGAAATAGAATCATTAAGTTTCCGGCTCACTTTCACAAAAATAACAATAATTAATAATGTTCTCAAAATAAATAAAATTATAGTTATTTCTTCAAAATTTCTCAAAAAAAGAAGAAGCATAAAGGAAAAATAAAATATTAAGTTGGCCGCAGAAAAGCCTCCAAGTATTAACTTATCCGTCAGATTATATTGTTTACCGGCGGCAATATGTCTTAATTTTTGATTAAACCAGCTTTTATATTCCTTCTTAGGTATTGAAACTACTTGAGAGTCATTGTTTAGCAATACTGTTGCCTGCACCCTTCCCTTCATTTTTTGAATTAACAGATCATCATCTCCACCTGTATGATTTTCAATTCCTTGAAATCCGTTTAGTCTGTCAAATAATTTCTTCTTATATCCTAAATTCCTCCCAACCCCCATGTAGGCATGTCCACCGATTGCAAACGATAAATATTGAAATCCTGTATATAAAGTCTCAAATCTAATAAGTTTGTTGAGCCATCCTGATGCTTTTTTGTAAGGAGAATACCCTAAAACCAGGTCGTTTATTAAAAATCCGTTTCCCATATTACGCAACCATTGATTACTTTTAGGTACACAATCTGCATCTGTAACAAGTATATTTTCAAATTGTGCCTGCTTAATACCTTCATTAAGGGCATACTTTTTTGAATTATAATTCAGGACTTCATTCTCTATTCTGATAATCCTGAACTTATTATTAGTTTGAAATTGTTTTTCATAGAATTGAAAAGTTCTGTCTGTCGATCTGTCGTCGACAAGTATTACTTCATATTGTGGGTATTCTTGTTGGTCCAGCTGAAGGATAAGTGATTCAAGGTTATCATATTCATTATGGGCACATATAATGATTGAAATTGCAGGTAATGGAAGACCGGAAACGAACTCTTCTCTGTGACTTATAAAATGAATAAATAGATAAGTCAGATATATGACCTGGATGCAGAATGCAGTGGCGTAAAGAAGAAAAATCAGGTCCATTGAATGAATTTCAATTCAAAACAAAAATAAATGGTATTTTTGAAAGATTTTTTCAAAATATGTTTTTCGAGTTAGAAGCAGTAGATAAGCAAAGTAAAGCAAGGGCAGGAACAATTACAACTGCACACGGTCAGATAAAAACTCCGGTTTTTATGCCTGTAGGTACCGCAGGTACGGTTAAAGCAGTCCATCAGAGAGAGCTTGAGCATGACATTAAAGCTCAAATAATACTTGGGAATACTTATCATCTTTATTTAAGACCTGGTTTGGATGTACTTTCGAAAGCAGGAGGGATTCATAAATTTAATAATTGGTCAGGACCTGTTCTTACCGATAGCGGAGGATATCAGGTTTATTCACTGGCTGAAACAAGAAAAATTAAAGAAGAAGGTGTTACTTTTAATAGTCACATAGATGGGTCAAAGCATTTTTTTACACCTGAAAATGTAATGGACATCCAGAGGAAAATCGGTGCTGATATCATTATGGCTTTTGATGAATGTACTCCATATCCATGCGAATATAAGTATGCAGCAAAATCCATGGAAATGACACATCGATGGTTGGCAAGGTGTTGTGAAAGGTTTGATAATACTGCATCTCTTTATGGGTATGAACAGTTCTTATTTCCTATTGTTCAGGGTAGCGTATATAAAGATTTGAGAGAAAAATCTGCAGAAGCTATTGCTTCATTCAACAGACAGGGAAATGCCATAGGTGGACTATCTGTTGGGGAACCTGCAGAAATAATGTATGAAATGACAGAAGTGGTTACGAAAATTCTTCCCTGGGATAAGCCAAGGTATCTGATGGGTGTAGGAACACCGGCCAATCTTCTTGAATGTATTGCTTTGGGAATTGATATGTTTGATTGTGTTATGCCTACCAGGAATGCAAGAAATGGCATGATATTTACTACTGAAGGAATAATTAATATAAAAAATGAAAAGTGGAAAGATGACTTTTCGCCAATTGATCCGGGGCTGTCTTCATTTTTGAATGAATATTATTCAAAAGCTTATTTAAGACATTTGATACATAGTAAAGAAATTCTTGGTGCACAGATAGCTTCTATTCAGAATCTGACTTTCTATCTTTGGCTTATGGCTGAAGCCAGAAAAAACATTGAAGGAGGTACCTTTTTGGAATTTAAAAATAAAATGGCTGTTAAATTAATGCAGCGTCTATAATTATTACTGATGTTCAGAATCCTCGACAGGTATATACTTAAGAAATTTCTCAGTACATTCTTTTTTACTGTACTGCTCCTTGTGGCAATTATATGTGTAATAGATTTTACCGAGAAAAATGATGATTTTATCAAGCATAATCTGGGTGCCGATATGATTTTGGGATATTACCTTAAAATGGTCCCATACATTGCTAATATGCTTAGTCCGATAACAGTTTTTATCGCAACCGTATTTGTTACTGCAAAATTAGCAGCACATACTGAAGTGATAGCTATGCTTAGTAGTGGGATAAGCTTCAAAAGAATAATGTTGCCCTACTTTTTAGGGTCGATATTTATCGGTGTCCTCATATTTATTCTTATAGGGTGGTTTCTTCCTGTTTTCAATAAAGATAGAGTAGCATTCGAAAGGCAGTATATCAAAAACGAATACTACTTTGAAGGAAGAAATGTGCATATGAAAATAGCGCCGGAAACTTACGTATATCTTGAAAGCTACAATAATCAATTGAAAGTGGGTTATCAGTTTACATTGGAAAGCATCAAGGAGGTAGATTTAAGAAGCAAGCTGAAGGCAACCAAAATTTTTTGGAATACAGAAAAAAATCTTTGGACCGTAGAAAATTATACTATAAGGACATTTGATGGAGAAAACGAAAAAATAATGTCCGGGTCCGTACTGGATACCATAATTAATCTATCCCCATCAGACTTTGAAAGTACTTATATGCTTCATGAAACTTTCACCTTGCCTGAATTGGATAATTATATAAAAGAGATGAAGGAAAGAGGAGCCGAGAATACAACTGTATATGAAATTGAAAAATATGAAAGATATACTTATCCTTTTGCCATCCTAATTCTGACTATTATGGGAGTAATAGTTTCTGCCAGGAAGTCAAGGGAAGGAACAGGTTTTCAAATTGCTTTCGGATTTTTACTGTCCTTTGTATATATCATTTTTGTGATATTCAGTAGAAGTATTGCAAATGCAGGATCACTCTCGCCACTGATGGCAGCCTGGATGCCTAATATAGTTTTTTCAGGGATAGGGGTAGTATTGTATAAAACTGTTCCCCGGTAAAAGAGCGATTAAAGTTTACCTGTAAAAATTCTGTATGTGGAAGGTAGCTCAAGTTCTTCAGCTGAAATTTCCTTATCAAATATGCCGAATATAGATGAGCCGCTGCCAGACATGCTTGAATATAATGCACCCTTAATATAAACTTGTTTCTTAATATCTTTCAGCCCAGGGAACTTTGTAAAAACGCTTTCTTCAAAATCATTCACAAGAGTATTTTTCCATTGACTTATATCCTGTTTCAATATATCCTTTAATGAAAGCTTCCTGATGGAAGGGGTTACCCCCGAATATGCTTCCGCAGTTGACACATGCAGGTCAGGATAAATAATTATAACATATTTGCCTTTGAGGTCGATGGAAATGTTTAAAAATTCATCACCTTTTCCGTAGGCAAGAACAGGTTTATTTTGGATAAAAAATGCACAATCACTACCGAGTCTTCTGGCGTATTCTTCCATTTTTTCTGTTGACAGATTCAAATTAAACAAATCACAAACAGCCTTAATCATGAAAGCACAATCTGCCGATCCCCCACCTAAACCCGCACCAACCGGAATATTTTTGTGAAGATGAATTTTAACAGGATTCAACCGGAAGTCGGTCGCCATAAGATTGAATGCTTTTATTACAAGATTCCCTGCCGGATCGCCGGTTGACACACCTGAAGCGGTGAATTCAAATTTGTCAGAGGGAAGTATTTCTAAAGCATCCTGCCATTGAACCGGATAAAAACAGGTTTCAATATCATGAAAGCCATCCGACCTTTTCCTTAATATATGTAACCCAAGATTAATTTTAGCGTTTGGAAATACTACCATATTCTAATTGATCAGGTAAATTTAAAACTATTCCTGATAGTTCTTTTCAAAAAAAATGTAAATATTGAATTGAAAATATCTCGTTTAAACCAAATTTAATGTACAGGAAATATTTTAAAAGATTTCTTGATATCTATCTGGCACTTGTGCTGTTGTTTATAACCTTTCCATTGATATTAGTTCTAATGTTAATCCAATTAATCATTTATGGAAAACACGCTTTCTTTATTCAGGAAAGAATAGGTTTCAGGGAGAAGAGAATTAAGATAGTAAAATTTACCACTATTAAAAAAGATAAGAGGGGTGAGGAATATATTCCGGATATTTCAAGATTCATTCGAAATGTTGGTATGGATGAATTGCCACAGTTACTTTTGATATTGAAAGGGGATATAAGCTTAATTGGTCCAAGACCATTGCTCGTTGAATATTTGCAACTTTATTCAGACTACCACAAAAGGAGACATGAGGCAAAACCAGGAATAACAGGTTTGGCTCAAATCAAAGGAAGAAATAATTTGCCATGGAAAGAACGGTTTGATTTAGATGTTTTTTATGTTGATAATATTTCGTTCTTTTTGGATATTAAAATCTTGTTTAAAACTCTGATTTATATATTCACTTCTAAATCTGACGGATCTCCGGCTCAGAAATTTGAAGGTTATTAAATTATTTAATTATAGTGAAGCAACGAATTTATCTTTCTCCGCCCCATATGGGAAACCAGGAATTGGAATACATACAACATGCCTTTGATTCCAATTGGATTTCTCCATACGGGGAAAATATTGATAAATTTGAAGAATTACTTACAGATTTTACAGGTAGTAAATATTGTATTGCATTAAATTCCGGTACATCAGCTTTGCATCTGGCCTTATTGTCCCTGGGAATTGGTCATGGCGATACAGTTTTATGTTCTTCATTCACCTTTGCTGCATCTGTCAACCCTATAATTTATTTAAATGCTACTCCCATTTTTGTTGGAAGTAATCAGGAAACCTGGAATATGGACCCTGAGGCATTGCATAATGCAATAAAGGCTTCAATACATATAGGTAAGAAACCTAAGGCAATTGTCGTAGTTCATTTATACGGTATGCCTGCTCAGATGAATGAAATTCTTGAAATTGCCGGAAAATATGATATACCTATAGTGGAAGACGCCGCCGAATCTTTAGGTAGTACCTATAAAGGTAAAATAACCGGTACTCTTGGAAAAGCAGGTTTCTTTTCGTTTAATGGGAATAAAATTATATCTACTTCTTCAGGTGGGGCACTGATTACTGATGATCAAAACCTGGCAAGTAAAGTAAGATTTTATGCCGCACAGGCCAGAGAAAATACCCTCCATTATGAGCATAGGGATGTAGGCTATAACTACAGGATGAGTAATGTATTGGCTGGAATCGGTAGAGGTCAAATGAATGTACTTAGTGAGAGAATTGCTCAAAGAAGGAAAGTTTTTGATAATTATTATAATCAATTAAGTAAATTTCAATTTTTAAATTTTTTAAAGGAGCCAGATGGCTTTTTCTGTAACAGATGGCTTACTTGCATACTCATTGATGAAAATATGTATGATAAGACCGCTTTAGGATTAGTAAGGTTTTTGGAGAAACATAACATTGAAAGCAGACCATTATGGAAACCTTTGCATCTTCAGCCTGCATATAACAATTATTCCTATTATGGTGCTAAAATTGAAGAAAGAATGTTTGCTAATGGTGTTTGCCTGCCCTCCGGCTCGAATTTGAATGAGGATGACCAAAACCGTATAATTCAATTGATCGGGCAATATTTTTATTGATTTAAGGAGTTTTTTTATAAAAACTTGTAACCCAGCAAGATTTTTTTATTTCCTCTAAAAAAATGGTAAATTTAATATTCGAAATAATTTTAATTAGGCACAAAACTTTCACAAGGATTTTTGCCATTTCAGCTACTAACATGAAAAGGTTTGCAACATCATTAATATTCAGCTTCCTGATTTTTAGCACAACAGCAATTTCAGCTGCCGGCGAAAACTGGGATTATGAATTGTCAAGAATTGATAAAGATTTTAATGGCGGAGAATACAAAACCGCCTTAAAAAAGGCAAGAACCCTTGTTTCTAAAGTCTCCAACACAACTGCAAAACAACAGCTCATAGCAGCAAGGGCTCATTTTAAACTTGCTAAAATTTATGAAATGCTAGGTAAGTTTGATGAGTACCATCAAAACATGGAATCAGGATTTTCAGCAATAGCTCATTCTGATAAATCGGATACTCTGAATTATATCCTTGCTTTAAAAGATGCAACAGAATCTTATATCCAATATGGCGAATTCGCCAAAGCTGAAAAAACCATTGCTGACGCACTTAGTTTATTTGAGAAATTGAAGCCTGATAACAGAGGCTTAGAGCTTGATCTTAAAGAAAAAAATGTTCAGGTTTTGTTAGGGCAGGGCTACCTGCAAAAAGCTAAAATGCAGGCTTCTGAGTTGATGGAAGCCCGGAAAATGAGGATACTAAAAAAGGAGCCTGTTAAAGATGAAAAGAAAGGTGTTTATGTTGAAAAGAAGCTAACTCCGAAGGAAATATTAAAAAGGAAGAGAGATTATGCCGTTGCTGGTAATTTAATGGCAGGAATAAAGATGGAAAACGGGGAATATAACTCTGCAGATTCTCTGTTGTCAAAGCATTCAGGCTGGATTAAAAGCAACATAAAGAAAAAGGAAATCACATATGTTGATGCATTATTCATTCATGGTTTTTTGAATGAAATAAACAACAATATGAAAGGAGCAAGTAAAAAATATGTGAAAGCTGTAAAGCTTGCCGGAAAAGCAAAAGATACTAAATATAAAGTATATAGCAGACAGACAATTCTGCAATATGAAAGACTTGTTCCTGCCTTAAGAGCTGTTGGTAATAAAAGCAAATCTAAAAAAAGGAAAAAGCAGCTCGAAGCAAGAGTAAAAAGATATTATGGAAAAAATAACTTCAACTATGGAAAAATTCAGATGATGGATGCTGAAAGAATCTTCATGGCTGGGGACATTAGAAAAGCGGAAGTTAAAATAAAAGCTATTTTAGATAACCCTGCATATTTTCCGGAAAAGCATAATGAAAGATCTAAAGCACTTAATTTTTTATACCAGTGCAATATAGAACAAGACAAATATGAACTTGCTGAAGAAAATCTTAATTCAATCAGAAATATTAAACTTGCCTTGCATGGAGATAAAGCTCCTGTTTATCATTTTGCAAAGCTTGATCTGGCTAATCATCATGTGCTTTATTCCGATAAGTTTCAAGAAGCAGAAAATATTTATAATACGAGTTTACAGAATGTGATTGAAAAGGAGATAGGCCATAAGCATCCTGATTATCCTGAATTTTTATACCAGCAATCAAAGCTATATGAATTTACCGACAGATATGAAAAGGCTAAAACAATTTTGGAGAAGGCCAAAAACGAAGTGTCAGTAAACTTTGGAGAAAAGAATTTGAAATATGCCAAGGCTCTGGAAAAGCTGGCAAATATTGAAATCCATCTGGGAAAATATGGAGAGGCAGAAAAAGAATTGAGCAGATCTGTCGAATTATTTAAAACACTCGGCCATAACGATGATAATCTGGATTACTCTCATGCATTGGAGACTTTTGCAAGATTCTATATGCTCCATGGGCAATACGAAGAAGCGGAAAGAACATTAAAAAAGGCATATAAACTTACTAAAAAGGCTGAAGAGAATGAAAAAATATCCAGTGCTGGAGAAGAATTAGCAACATTATATATTCTTACGGGTAAATATCAAGCTACAGAAAAAACATTAAATGAGGCCATTCAAATTAAGGAAGCTAAATATGGAACAGACCATAGAAGCCTTATAAATCCACTAAACCAACTAGGTCACCTTTATCTTATTACAGGTGATTATACCGAAGCAGAGAAACTTGTACGAAGAGCTTCTGCTCTAAGTACAAAAATATTCGGAAAGAACTCAATCAGAAATGCAGAGAGTCTTAAGTTATTAGAGAAAATCTATGCAGCAATTGGTGATTATGAAAAAGCAGAAGAGGCTGGAATAAAAGTGGTCGAAATTCAGGTGAGCCAATATGGAAGGAATCACATCCTTGTAGGTAATTCACTTAATGATCTGGCTCTGGTAAAATATTATAACGGCAGATCTAAATCTGAAGTAGAGGACCTGTTTCTTGAGTCGCTTAAAATCATTAAACAAAACATTGGCGATAGCAACCCGCAATATGCAGAAGTTCTGACTAATCTTGCTCTCTTTTATTTTGAAATTGGAAAGGTATCTGATGCAGAAAGTAATCTGGAAAAGGCCAATGCTATATGGATTCAAAAATTGGGCAAGCAGAATATTCATACGGCAGAAATTTTTTACCTTAAAGGTGATGTGAGTTATTATAAGGAAAATTATCAGGAGGCTAAAAACAACTACCAGGAAGCCAAAAATATATATGCCAATATTTTTGATGATCACCATCCAAAATATGTGAAAGCATTAAGTAAGACAGGCCAGATGGCCTATATTATGGGAGATAATAAAACAGCTGTTAAACATGCTAATGAAACTACTGAAAATTATATATCCTTTATAAAAAAATATTTTCCATCATTGAGTGAGCGTGAGAAGAATAAATATTGGAACCTGATTAAAAATGATTTCGAATTTTATAATACATTGGCTGTAAAATTGAGGAATGAATATCCTGATCTTCTGGCAAATGTTTATAATTTCAACCTTCATACCAAGGCAATTCTATTAAGCTCATCTATAAAGGTTAAAGAACGGATCATGGCCAGCAACAATCCTTCTTTGATATCAAGCTATGTTCAATGGGTTGAAAAGAAAGAATTTCTCACCTCTGTATTATCAATGAGCCTTGAACAAAGAAAGGCTGAAGGGATAGACATAAAGATCCTTGAGAAAGAAATTGAAATGATTGAAAAGGATCTGAGTGAAAGCTCTCAGATATTTGCCAACAATTATGAAAAGGCTGATTATAGTTGGAAGAAGATAAAGGATGTTTTAAAAGAAAATGAATTTGCTGTAGAAGTATTCAGATTCCGGTGGTTTGATAAAAAGTTTACCGATTCAATTGTGTATGCAGCATTGGTTTTGTCTAAAGAATCTAAAAAAGGTCCTGAACTGGTTCTTTTTGATAATGGACTTGAACTGGAATCCAAATTTGTTAACTACTATAGAAACTGTATTAAATTTTCTGTAGAAGACCAGTACTCTTATATAAAGTTCTGGCAGCCGTTTAACGACATCATAAAGGAAAATTCTGTGGTATATTTTTCACCGGATGGCTTATTTAACCAGATTAATCTGGAAGCCATTCGTACACCCGAAAATGATTTCCTTATTAATAAATATGAAATTGTATTGGTAAGTAATACAAAGGACCTTGTGATTAAGAAAATAGAAAAGGAGAGACAGGCTAAGTTGAAGGTGAAACCCGAAGTTAACCGCCAGGTTAAGCTTTTTGGAAATCCATCATATTATAAAAACCTGGGAGGAATCTTTGCGTCCGCAGATTCGACTAATTCCACCGTGGAGCGAACACACAAAAAAGATGAGAGGGTAAAACCACTGCCAGGGGCTGAGAAGGAAGTGAAAAACCTTGTGACATTAATGAAACCTAGTGGTTGGGAGCCTGAAATTTTTATTAATGAAAATGCCACTGAATCGAAATTAAAGGAAATAAAAGATCCGAGAGTATTGCACATTGCCACCCATGGATTTTTCCTGGAAGATGTAAAAACAAGCGAGGTGGTCGGATTTAGTGACAAAGCCATTCAGAATCCGTTACTTCGATCCGGTTTGTTGTTGGCCAATGGTGGTCACCTGATCGCCAATGATAATGTTTATGAATTTAACTCAGAAGATGGTGTATTGACTGCATACGAAGCGATGAACCTGAATCTGGATAATACAGATCTGGTGGTATTGAGTGCATGTGAAACAGGATTAGGAGAAATGAAAGATGTTAAAATGGGTGAAGGAGTTTATGGACTTCAAAGGTCCTTCCTGGTGGCAGGTGCAAATAGTGTAATTATGACTTTGTTTAAGGTAAATGACGATGTGACGATGGAGTTAATGAATCTGTTTTATTCAAAATGGATAGCCACGGGAAAAGAACGTAAGTCATTTATCGAGGCTAAAAAGGAAATAATGAATAAATACAACAAGCCAATTTACTGGGGTGCTTTTGTAATGATAGGTTTAGAGTAGGAAACTAAGCAAGTCCTAATTCTGTTGGATCTTGGAGTATGCCTGTTATGGTCTGGTAAAGATCAAATTTTGCCGGATATTTACCCTTATTGCATTTAATTTCTATCCTATTACTCCTTCATTTTCAGGAAGGTTAAAGGTTAAATCCATATAACTTAGGGTTTTTATAAAAATTTGAAAATTAATTTTTGCAAAAGAATTGAATTTCCGTATCTTTGCCCTTCCAAAAATTTTAAGGGATTAATTTTAAGTAAGATAAATGCCTACAATACAACAATTAGTTAGAAAAGGTAGAGAGAAGCTGACTTCTAAATCCAAGTCACCTGCCTTGGATTCTTGTCCACAAAGAAGAGGAGTATGTACCAGAGTGTACACTACCACTCCTAAAAAACCTAATTCTGCTATGAGAAAAGTAGCAAGGGTTAGACTTACTAATGGAAAAGAGGTTAACGCCTATATTCCTGGTGAAGGTCACAACCTGCAAGAGCACTCTATTGTGCTTATCAGAGGGGGTAGGGTAAAAGATTTACCTGGTGTGAGATACCATATAGTAAGAGGTGCTCTTGATACTGCAGGAGTTAACGGACGACTACAATCCAGATCAAAATACGGAGCTAAAAGACCAAAAGCGGGAGCAGCAGCAGCACCTGCAAAAGGTAAAAAATAATATAGTACTATGAGAAAGGCAAAACCAAAGAAGAGATATCTGTTACCGGATCCTAAATTTAAAGATACATTGGTAACTAAGTTTGTTAACAGCTTAATGTATGATGGCAAGAAAAGTGTTGCCTATAATATATTTTATGATGCTGTTCAACTTGTAGAAAACAGGGTTAAAGAAAACGGCCTTGAAGTTTGGAGAAGAGCTCTTAATAATGTGAGCCCTCATGTTGAAGTAAAAAGCCGTAGGGTTGGTGGAGCAACTTTCCAGGTCCCAACAGAAGTAAGACCTGAAAGGAGAGCTGCTTTAGGAATGAAATGGCTTATTCAATATGCAAGATCAAGAGGTGAGAAAAGCATGACAGAAAAGCTTGCCGGTGAAATAATTTCTGCTTCAAAGGGTGAAGGAGCTGCTGTAAAGAAAAAAGATGATACGCATAGAATGGCGGAGGCGAATAAAGCGTTTTCACATTTCAGATTTTAATTTTCTATTATTTATTTAAATGGCACGCGATTTAAGATTTACAAGAAATATAGGTATAGCTGCGCATATTGATGCTGGAAAAACCACAACAACTGAGCGTATCCTATACTATTCAGGTGTTAGCCACAAAATAGGTGAAGTACATGATGGTGCTGCAACTATGGACTGGATGGCACAGGAGCAGGAAAGAGGTATAACCATTACTTCTGCTGCAACAACAGTTAACTGGCCTTATAGGGGAAATAAATACCATGTAAATATTATTGATACACCTGGGCACGTAGACTTTACCGTGGAAGTAAACAGATCTCTTCGTGTTCTGGATGGTCTTGTATTTCTTTTTAGTGCTGTTGATGGTGTTGAACCGCAATCTGAAACAAACTGGCGACTTGCAAATAACTACAATGTTGCAAGACTTGGTTTTGTTAATAAAATGGACAGATCCGGAGCTGATTTTTTATCTGTTTGTAAGCAGGTAAAAGAGATGCTTGGTAGTAATGCAGTTGCCCTGCAGTTACCTATTGGTGCTGAGGATAATTTTAAAGGTGTTGTTGATCTTGTTAACTTTCGTGGAATCCAATGGAATGAACATGATAAAGGTATGACCTTTACTGAAGTTCCTATTCCTGACGATATGCTGGAAGAAGCAAAAGAGTACAGAGAAAAACTTCTTGAGGCTGTTGCTGATTTCGATGAAACTTTAATGGAAAAGTATTTCGAAGATCCTAACTCCATTTCTGAAGATGAAATAATGACGGCACTTCGTAAAGCAACTATAGCTATGAAAATAGTTCCTATGCTTTGCGGTTCGTCTTTCAAAAATAAAGGTGTACAGACAATGCTTGATTATGTGATGGCTTTATTGCCTTCACCTTTAGATAAAGAAAGCATTAAAGGTACAGACCCTGATACCGGAGTAGAAATCGCCCGTAAGCCGGACGTTAAGGAGCCATTTGCAGCTCTTGCATTTAAAATTGCAACTGACCCGTTTGTAGGTCGTCTATGCTTTATCCGTGCATACTCTGGCGTTTTGGAATCTGGTTCTTATGTTTATAATACTCGTTCAAATAATAAAGAGCGTATATCCAGAGTATTCCAGATGCACGCGAACAAGCAGAATCAGATTGAAAGATTAGAGGCTGGTGATATTGGTGCGGTAGTTGGTTTCAAGGACATCAAAACAGGAGATACTCTTTGTGATGAGAAATCAAAAATTGTTCTTGAATCAATGCAGTTCCCTGAGCCGGTTATCGGATATGCCATTGAACCAAAAACTCAAGCTGACTCTGATAAAATGGGTATGGCTATAGCCAAACTTGTGGAAGAAGATCCTACCCTGCATGTATCTACTGATCATGAAACTGGGCAGACTATATTGAAAGGAATGGGCGAGCTTCACCTTGAAATCATCATTGACAGAATGAAGAGAGAATTTAAGGTGGAAATTAACCAGGGTGCACCTCAGGTTGCCTATAAAGAAGCACTTACCAAAGACTTTGAACATAGGGAAGTATATAAGAAACAAACAGGTGGTAAAGGTAAATTTGCTGATATCGTATTTGAACTAGGGCCAAGACCTGATGGTAAACAAGGGCTTGAGTTTGTAAATGACATAGTTGGCGGTGTAATCCCAAGAGAATTTATATCTCCGATTCAAAAAGGATTTGAGGAAGCCATGAAGAATGGTCCTCTTGCAGGATACCCTGTAGAATCTATGAGAGTTAGATTGTTCCACGGTTCTTACCATGATGTTGACTCTGATGCGCTTTCTTTCGAGTTAGCTGCAAGAGGCGGATTCAGGGAAGCTGCCAAACAAGCAGGTCCTAAATTGATGGAACCAATCATGAGTGTAGATGTTGTTACTCCTGATGAATATACTGGTCCTGTAACCGGTGACCTTAATAGAAGAAGAGGTATCATGAAAGGTATGGATACTAAAGCTGGAGCTCAGGTTATTAAAGCGGATGTACCTCTTTCTGAACTATTCGGATACGTTACCGACCTTAGAACTATTACATCAGGTCGTGCAACAGCAACATTAACATTCTCACATTATGAATTTGTGCCGGCAAATCTTGCTGAATCAATTATAGCTAAAGTAAAAGGAGCGGCAGTAACAAAATAAGTTATGAACCAAAAAATCAGAATTAAACTTAAGTCTTACGATCACAATCTGGTTGATAAATCATCTGAAAAGATTGTGAAAGCGGTAAAATCAACAGGGGCAGTAGTTAGCGGACCAATTCCGCTTCCGACAGAAAAGGAAATATTTACTGTGTTAAGATCTCCGCACGTAAATAAAAAATCAAGAGAGCAATTTCAACTTTGCACTTACAAAAGGTTGGTAGATATTTATTCAACCAGCACAAAAACTGTAGATGCTTTGATGAAACTGGAACTTCCTTCGGGAGTTGATGTTGAGATAAAGGTCTAATCACAATATTACCTTGTAAGAAAAGGACCAATAATTTTATTGGTTCTTTTTTTATTGGGCATAACAGAAAATATAAAATTTTGTTATCCCAAATTTGTTGCGAAAATAAATTTTATTAACTTTGCAGTCCGTTTTTGCGGAATGTTGAAGAATTCAATTAATAATAAACGGATTATTCTTAAAATATTTATATAAAATGTCAGGGATCATAGGCAAAAAAATTGGAATGACAAGCATTTTTGACCAGGATGGCAAAAGCATAGGCTGTACTTTGATTCAGGCAGGTCCTTGTGTAGTTACACAAATTAAAACTGCCGAAAAAGACGGATATAGCGCTATTCAGCTTGGATATGGTGATAAAAAAGAAAAAAATACCACCAATGCTCTATTAGGTCATTTCAAAAAAGCCAATTCAACACCTAAGTCTAAATTGGTTGAATTTAAAGAATTCAAAAAAGAAGTAAACCTTGGTGATTCAGTTTTAATAGCTGACGTGTTGGTAGAAGGAGATTTTATCGATGCCATCGGAACTTCTAAAGGAAAGGGTTTTCAAGGTGTGGTAAAAAGACATGGTTTCTCAGGTGTTGGTGGTCAGACTCATGGTCAGCACAACAGACAAAGACACCCTGGTTCAGTAGGTGCCTGCTCTTTCCCTTCCAGAGTATTTAAAGGTATGAGAATGGCTGGTCGTACTGGAGGAAATAGAGTAAAAGTACAAAATCTAAGAGTATTAAAGGTATATTCAGATAAAAACCTGGTTCTGGTTAGTGGTTCAGTTCCGGGAGCTATTAATTCATTTGTAATTCTGGAGAAATAAGATGGAACTTTCAGTAATCAATATAAAAGGTAAAGATACAGGCAGAAAAGTAGTTCTGACTGATACAGTTTTCGGTGTAGAGCCAAATGATCACGCAATTTATCTGGATGTTAAACAGTTTCTTGCAAATCAAAGACAAGGAACCCATAAATCTAAAGAAAGAGCTGAAGTAGGTTTTTCTACTAAGAAGCTTAAAAAACAAAAAGGTACTGGTGGAGCTAGAGCGGGTAGCAGAAAGTCACCTGTATTTGTAGGTGGTGGTACTATTTTTGGACCTAAACCAAGAGACTATAGCTTTAAACTTAATAAAAAAGTTAAGACCCTTGCAAGAAAATCTGCATTGGCTTATAAAGCAAAAGAAAATGGTATTGCTGTAGTAGAGAATTTTTCAATAGATACTCCCAAGACAAAAACTTATCTGGACATTCTAAAGAACTTAAATTTACTTGATAAGAAGTCTCTTTTAATTGTCCCTGAAGTAAATAAAAATGTTGTTCTTTCAAGCAGAAATTTACAAAGAGCTAAAGTTACAACAGTTGACAATATTAATACCTACGACCTTCTTAACGCTGATAAACTAATTATTGCTGAAGGTTCAATATCTAAGATTCAAGAATTACTTGACTAAGGAAAAATGAAAAATATTTTAATAAAGCCATTAGTAACTGAAAAAGTTACCGCGCTTAATGAAAAAGGCAAGTATGGTTTCGTAGTTGCGAAAACAGCAAACAAAGTAGAAATAAAAAATGCTGTTGAGAAAATTTATGGTGTGAACGTGGAAGAGGTTAAAACCATGATTGCTCCGGGAAAATCAAAATCCAGATACACTAGAGCTGGAATCCTTTCCGGAAAAACATCTTCATACAAAAAAGCAATTGTAAAAGTTGCTGATGGAGAAATTATTGATTTTTACAGTGGAATATAGATAATAACTGAGATGGCTGTTAAGAAATTTAGACCAATAACTCCAGGAACCAGGTTCAGAGTAGGACCTACGTTCAGTGAAATCACAACTGATGTTCCTGAAAAATCTCTATTAACCTCTATTAAGAAAACAGGGGGTAGAAATAATTCAGGTAAAATGACCATGAGATATATAGGAGGTGGTCATAAACAACAATATAGAATTATCGATTTCAAAAGAGATAAATTCAATATTCCTGCAACTGTAAAAACTATCGAATACGATCCATTCAGAACGGCAAGAATTGCTCTTCTATATTTTGCTGATGGTGAGAAAAGATACATACTTGCTCCGGATGGACTTAAAGTAGGTACAGTAGTATTATCCGGAAAAGGTATAGCACCTGAAATTGGAAATTGCCTTCCTCTATCTGAAATTCCACTTGGAACAATCGTTCATAATATTGAGCTGAAAAAAGGTAAAGGTGGTGCAATGGCAAGAAGCGCCGGAACATATGCACAATTATTAGCAAGAGATGGCAAACATGCTACACTTAAATTGCCTTCTGGCGAAATGAGACTTGTACTTTCTGATTGCCTCGCTACTGTTGGTGCAGTTTCAAATCCTGATCACATGAACCTTAGTGTTGGTAAAGCAGGTAGATCAAGATGGTTAGGTATCAGACCAAGAACAAGAGGTGTTGCAATGAACCCTGTTGACCATCCAATGGGTGGTGGTGAAGGTAAAGCTTCAGGTGGTCACCCAAGATCAAGAACTGGACTTTATGCTAAAGGTAAAAAGACCAGAGATCGCAACAAGTATTCTAAGAATTTAATTATTTCCAGAAGAAAATAAAAGGTAAAAGATGAGTCGTTCGCTTAAAAAGGGACCATATATTGATTTCAGACTGGACAAAAAAGTTCAGAACATGAATGAATCAGGGAAAAAATCAGTTATTAAAACCTGGTCTCGCAGATCAATGGTATCACCGGACTTTGTAGGTCATACATTTGCGGTGCATAATGGAAATAAATTTATACCTGTATATGTGACTGAAAATATGGTAGGTCATAAACTCGGAGAGTTTGCACCAACCAGAAACTTCAGAGGTCACGTAGCTAAAAAAGATAAAGGCAAAAAATAATTATGGAAGCTGTAGCTAAACAGAAAAGATCAGTTATAAAGAAGAGGAAAAAAGAAGCTGCTAAAGAAGCCGCAAAGCATGGCGCAGTTAAAACTCAGCTTAATAATGTTCCTACTTCTCCTAGAAAAATGAGGTTAATTGCAGACCTGATCAGAGGTCAGAAAGTTAACTTTGCTCTAGGACTACTAAGATATCAACCTCAATCAGGTGCTGCTAGACTTGAAAAATTGCTTTTATCTGCAATTGCTGATTGGCAGTTAAAAAATCCTGATGCAAGACTTGAAGATGCTGACCTTATCATAAGAGAGATCTTTGTAGATGGCGGTAGAATCCTTAAAAGATTAAGACCTGCACCTCAGGGAAGAGCGCATAGAATCAGAAAAAGATCAAATCATGTTACTTTAGTAATTGATAGCGCTAATGGAATCCAGACTACAACTGCTGTTGTAGAGGAGCCTAAAGCAGAGAAAAAAGAAACTAAAAAGGAAGCTAAACCAAAAGCTCCTAAAGCAGAGACAAAAAAGACTTCTAAAAAATCAGATAATAAGTAATTCATGGGACAAAAAGTAAATCCTGTTGGACTAAGACTTGGAATCATCAAAGGATGGGATTCTAATTGGTATGGAGGAAAAACCTTCGCAGATAAACTTGTAGAAGATGAGAAAATCAGAAACTATGTTTATGCCAGAATTCCTAAAGGTGGAATTTCAAAAATAGTGATTGAGAGAACACTAAAGAGAATTACTTTGACTATCAATACTGCCAGACCAGGTGTTGTAATTGGTAAAGGTGGGGCAGAAGTTGATAAAATTAAAGAAGAGCTTAAGAAAATTACAGGAAAAGATGTTCAGATAAACATCTTTGAAATAAAAAGACCTGAGCTTGATGCTAAACTTGTAGGTGAGTCTATCGCACAACAGTTACAGGCAAGAATTTCTTACAGAAGAGCAATGAAACAAGCAATTGCTTCTACTATGCGAGTTGGTGCTCAGGGAATAAAAATTAAAGTTTCAGGTAGGTTAGGTGGTGCTGAAATGGCAAGAACTGAACAATATAAAGAAGGAAGAATTCCTCTTCATACTTTAAGAGCGGACATTGATTACGCAATATCTGAAGCGCTTACCGTATATGGTAAAATTGGAATCAAAGTTTGGATCTTCAAAGGAGAAGTTTTCGGTAAAAGAGATTTATCTCCAAACGTAGGAGTTGCAAGTCAACAAGCAGCCGGAAGCCTTGAATCTGGTGGTCAGCAAAGAGGTGGAGATAGAGGTGATAGAGGTGGTAAGAGAAAAGGTGGAGACAGAGATAGAGACAGCGGACAAAGAAGAAAGAAAAAATAATTCATTAATGTTTTTCAGCAATACTGTTGAAGAAAATTGAAAACATAATATAAGATGTTACAGCCAAAGAGAACGAAATTCAGGAAGCAGCACAAAGGTAGAATCCCAGGAGTAGCGACCAGAGGATTTTCTATAGCATTCGGTTCTTTCGCAATTAAGTCATTAGAACCAGGTAGAATTACCAGCCGTCAGCTTGAAGCTGCACGTATTGCGATGACTCGTGCTATGAAAAGAGAAGGTCAGGTTTGGATCAGAATATTTCCTGATAAACCGATAACTAAAAAGCCTGCTGAAGTTCGTATGGGTAAAGGTAAAGGAGCTCCTGAATATTGGGTAGCTGTAGTAAAGCCAGGTACTATACTTTTTGAATCAGGTGGAGTTTCCCAGGAGGTTGCGATGGAGTCACTAAGATTAGCAGCTCAAAAACTTCCGGTTAGAACAAAATTTGTGGTTCGTCCAGATTATGCAGGTTAATCCTAATATCCCGAAAGGATATTAAATAAATAGAATATCAAATGAAAAATTCAGACATAAAATCACTAAGCGTTGAGGAGCTAAAGGATAAAATCGCCTCTGAGCAAGAAGCTTTAAGTAAATTAAAATTTGCTCATGCTATTTCTCCAATTGAAAACCCTAGCAAAATCAGGCAGACTAAAAAGTCTATTGCCAGATTAAAAACTGAATTAAGTGCAAAAACTAACGCTTAAAAATTAATACTTCTTTTTATGGAGCAAAGAAATTTTAGAAAAGAGAGAATTGGCAAAGTTGTAAGTAATAAGATGACAAAATCTATTACTGTAGCTGTTGAGCGTAAAGTTAAGCACGCCAAATACGGAAAGTTTATCAATAAAACTACCAAATTCATGGCTCATGACGAAAAAAATGAATGTGGAGTTGGTGATACTGTAAAGATTATGGAAACTCGTCCTCTTAGCAAGCTTAAGAGATGGAGATTGGTTGAAATTATTGAAAAAGCTAAATAATTAATCCATTCAGGTTTTATGTTCCATTGAGGAACCGCTGAAATCAGAATATAAATTTTATAATAATGATACAGCAGGAATCAAGATTAAATGTTGCTGATAACAGTGGAGCCAAAGAAGTACTTGTAATTCGTGTTCTAGGTGGAACAAGAAAGAAGTACGCTTCTGTTGGAGATAAGGTTGTTGTGACTGTTAAGTCAGCGCTTTCTTCCAGTAACCTTAAAAAAGGTACTGTTTCAAAAGCAGTAATTGTAAGAACAAAAAAGGAAGTTAGAAGAAATGACGGCTCCTATATCAGATTTGCTGATAACGCTGTAGTTCTTCTTAACAATCAGGATGAGCCAAGAGGAACTCGTATCTTTGGACCAGTTGCCAGAGAATTAAGAGAAAGACAGTTCATGAAAATTATTTCATTGGCTCCGGAAGTATTATAACACCTTAGGAATTTAAAAAAGATGAAACCGAAATTTCATATAAAGAAAGGCGACACTGTTAAAATCATTTCAGGTGACTTTCGTGGTAAAAGTGGTAAGGTATTGAACGTTCTTACCGATGAGAATAAAGCAATTGTTGAGGGACAGAATATTGTTTCTAAACATACGAAGCCAAGTGCAACTCAGCCAAATGGCGGTATTGTAAAAAAAGAGGCTCCTATTCACATTAGCAATTTAATGCTTGTAGATCCTGCAACCGGTGAAGCAACCAAAGTTGGAAGGAAACTTGATAAGGATGGCAAGCTTAAAAGATATTCTAAAAAAACCGGAAAGATAATTGAATAACAATGGCACAACCTAGATTAAAAGCACAGTATTTGAAGGACATTGTTCCGGCGCTGAAAAATAAATTTCAGTATAAATCAGTAATGCAGGTACCTAAAATTGACAAAATTGTAATTAATAGAGGTATGGGTGCTGCTGTTTCTGATAAAAAAATCATTGATTCAGGCGTAGAAGAACTTACAACAATTGCTGGACAGAAGGCAATTGCTACGAAATCTAAAAAGGCTATCTCTAACTTTAAATTAAGAGAGGATATGCCGATCGGAGCTAAAGTTACTCTCCGTGGAGATAGAATGTATGAATTCCTTGATCGTTTAATGACTGTAGCCTTACCACGTGTAAGAGACTTCAGAGGTATCAGCGATAAAGGATTTGATGGAAGAGGTAATTATACACTTGGCGTTAAAGAGCAGATCATTTTTCCGGAGATCAGTATTGACAAAGTTAATAAGATCAACGGAATGGATATAACATTTGTTACTACAGCAAACACTGACGAAGAAAGCTTAGAACTGCTTAAGGCATTCGGAATGCCATTTGCAGGTCAGAAAAAATAAAAATTATGGCAAAAGAATCTGTAAAAGCTAGAGAAAGAAAAAGAGAAAGACAAGTTGCTAAATATGCTAAAAAAAGAGCAGAATTAAAGGCAGCTGGAGATTATAAGGCATTAGATGCACTTCCAAGGAACTCTTCTAAAGTTAGATTGCACAATAGATGCAAACTTACCGGACGACCAAGGGGTTACATGAGAAAATTTGGTATATCCAGAGTTACTTTCCGTGAGATGGCATCTGATGGAAAAATTCCGGGAATCACCAAGTCAAGTTGGTAATTTCTCTAAAATCAGTTTTGTTTTATTAAAAAAGTTCATAACTTTGCAGCCCTGTTTCGGGGCTTTTAAATTTTAAAAGCACGTTGTTGCGAATAATTAAAATATGGATCCAATAGCAGATTACTTAACTAGATTAAGAAACGCCATCAAGGCAAACCATAGAATTGTAGAGGTTCCTGCTTCTAATATTAAGAAGGAAATAACCAAAGTGTTATTTGACAAGGGTTACATTCAGAATTATAAATTTGAAGAAGCTGGTCCTCAGGGATCGATAAAGATTGCATTGAAGTACAATCCTTCTACCAAGCAGTCTGCTATTGTGAATATTGAAAGAGTGAGTTCTCCTGGTTTGAGAAAATACGCTCCGGCTTCTGAATTGCCTAGAGTATTAAATGGTCTTGGGATTGCAATTCTTTCTACTTCAAAAGGTGTAATAACTGATAAAGAAGCAAGAGAATTGAATGTTGGTGGAGAAGTTTTGTGTTACGTTTATTAATCATTTTCTTTTAAAGATATTATGTCTAGAGTCGGTAACAAGCCAATTGCAATTCCAGCTAAAGTTGAGGTATCAGTTAGCTCAGGAAATACAGTTGAAGTTAAAGGGCCAAAAGGAGTTTTGACCCAGGCAGTTGACCCTGATATTAAGGTTTCAGTAAAGGACGGCCAAATTGTTGTAGAAAGGCCTACAGAGCAAAAGAGGCATAAAGCTATGCACGGTTTGTACAGGGCTTTAATCCAAAACATGGTTCTGGGGGTTAGTGAAGGTTTTAAAGCTGATCTTGAATTGGTTGGTGTTGGATATAAGGCAAACATGACGGGCTCTATTCTTGAGCTTAGTTTAGGGTACTCTCATAATATTTTTGTCGCTCTTCCTAAAGAGATTACCGGTAAAGCGGTAACTGAGAAAGGTAAAAACCCGATCGTTTCTTTAGAGTGCATCGATAAACAATTGTTAGGTCAGGTAGCTGCAAAAATCAGATCACTTAGAAAGGTTGAGCCTTACAAAGGTAAAGGTATCAGATTTGTTAACGAAGTGGTTAGAAGAAAAGCTGGTAAAACTGCTGCTAAATAATATATAATAGAATGGCAACTAAAAAGGATTTAAGAAGATTGAGGATTAGAAGAAGCATCAGAAAGAAAATTTCTGGTACTTCAAATAAGCCAAGACTTTCAGTTTTCAGAAGTAACACCGGAATTTATGCCCAGATTATTGACGATCTGGCCGGAGCAACAATTGTAAGCGCTTCTTCTGTAGAATTGAAGTCTGTTAAAGGAACAAAAACTGATATATCAAAATCGGTGGGACTAAAACTTGCTGAGAAAGCTAAGTCAAGTGGTATTTCAGAGGTTGTTTTTGATAGAGGAGGTTACCTTTATCATGGTAGAGTTAAAGCATTAGCAGAAGGTGCCAGAGAAGGTGGCCTTAAATTTTAATAGACTATGTCGCAAGTAAATATAAGATCTGTAAAAGCAAGTGAAATTGACCTTAAGGAAAAGGTCGTTGCTATTCAGCGTGTTGCTAAAGTGGTTAAAGGTGGTAGAAGATTCAGCTTTTCTGCAATTGTTGTAGTAGGGGATGGAAATGGTGTTGTAGGTTACGGCCTTGGAAAAGCTAATGAGGTAACAGACGCAATTACAAAAGGAATTGATGATGCAAAAAAGCATTTAATTAAAGTTCCTGTTCTAAAGGGAACTGTTCCTCACCCAATGTATGGAAAATATAGCGGAGGCCTTGTTTTCCTTAAACCAGCTGCTCCTGGTACTGGTGTAATTGCCGGTGGTGCGATGAGAGCTGTTTTGGAAAGTGCAGGGGTTAAGGACGTATTGGCAAAATCAAAAGGATCTTCAAACCCACACAACGTGGTAAAGGCAACTTTTGATGCTCTTCTTAAAATGAGAGCTCCTCATGTTGTTGCTCAACAAAGAGGTGTGGCATTAACTAAAGTATTTAACGGAAAGTAAAATGGCTAAAGTAAGAATTACACAGGTGAGAAGTACCATAGATAGACCTGAATCACAAAAACTTACTATTAAGGCTTTAGGTCTTGGGAAAATAGATAAAAGTGTGGAGGTTGAATTTACCCCTCAAATTAAAGGAATGGTAAATAAAGTTAGTCATTTGGTTAACGTAACTGAACTTAAATAAATTATTCTTTGATTAACATCAAGAATCTGAAAAAATATTCATCATGAAACTTAATAACTTATCACCGGCAAAAGGTTCTGTTAAAGGAAGTAAAAGAATTGGTAGAGGTGCTGGTTCCGGAAAAGGTGGAACATCCACAAGAGGTCATAAAGGAGCTAAATCAAGATCTGGTTACTCAAAGAAAATCGGTTTTGAAGGTGGTCAAATGCCTCTTCAAAGAAGAATACCTAAATTTGGATTTAATAATCCGGATAAAATTTCTTATAAACCAATTAATCTTGACACCCTTGAGGAAGTAGCAAAAAAAGCTAAATCATCAGTGGTTGATACGCAATTGCTTCTTTCAAATGGCTTAATTTCTAAAAATGACAAAATTAAGATATTAGGTAGAGGTGAGTTAAAATCTAAATTAGAAGTTAAAGTTCATGCATTTTCAGCCTCTGCAATAAAGGCCATTGAAACTGCTGGTGGCAAAGCTACGGTGATATAAGAATGAAAAAGTTTTTCCAGACGATTAAAAATATATTCTCAATTGAGGATCTTAGAATAAGGATACTTAATACCATAGGTTTCCTTTTGATCTTTCGTTTGGGTTCATTTGTAGTGTTGCCTGGAGTAAATCCGGAGAAAATTACTGAAGGGGCAAACAGAGATAATATTTTAGGATTATTGGATACCCTTGTAGGAGGTGCATTCAGTAATGTCTCTATTTTCGGATTGGGTATTATGCCTTATATCTCTGCATCCATCGTGTTGCAGTTATTAACGTTTGCTGTTCCTTATTTCCAGAAACTGCAAAAAGAAGGTGAATCCGGCAGAAAGAAAATAAACCAAATAACAAGAGTATTGACTATAGCTATTACACTTGCTCAGTCAATAGGTTATCTTGCTGCAACTGTTAGTCAGGATATGTTATTCCAAGGTATTGACAGATGGTGGTTTAACCTTTCTTCAATGATTATTCTTACTGCTGGCACTATGTTCTGCATGTGGCTAGGAGAGAAAATAACAGATAAAGGTATCGGGAATGGAATTTCAATGCTTATTATGATTGGAATTATTTCCAGATTCCCGCAGGCTCTCGTTTTTGAGGGTGCATCCAAAGGTATGAGAGGTGCTTTACCTTTTATTATTGAAATTGTTGTTCTATTCTTCGTGATCATGGGTGTTGTAATGCTTACCCAGGCCACAAGAAAAATTCCTGTGCAATATGCAAAACAGGTCGTTGGTAATAAAGTATATGGCGGTCAAAGACAGTACATCCCGTTGAAGGTAATTGCTGCTGGTGTTATGCCTATCATTTTTGCACAGTCAATTATGTTTTTACCTGCAATGGTAGCTTCTATGTGGCAGGACACAAGTGAACTTGCCAATTCTATCGGAGCAACCTTTGCCGATTTTACTAGCTGGCAGTATAATTTAGCTTTTGCTATCCTTATTATTTTATTTACATTCTTTTATACTGCACTTTCGGTAAATCCAAATCAGATAGCTGATGATATGAAAAGGAATGGTGGATTTATTCCGGGAGTAAAACCAGGTAAACAAACTTCTGACTTTATAGATAATGTATTATCCAGAATAACATTACCAGGGTCAATCTTCCTGGCTACAATTGCAATTTTACCAGCGATAGCAAGTGTTGCCGGAGTTACGAGAGAATTTTCATACTTCTTTGGCGGTACATCACTGCTGATTATGGTTGGTGTAATTCTAGATACTTTACAGCAGATTGAGAGTTATTTATTGATGAGGCAATACGAAGGCTTAATGAAGTCGGGTAGAATAAAAGGCAGAAGTCAGAATATGCCTGTTTCTTAATAAAATGATTTATTATAAATCTGAAGAAGAACTTGAGCTGATAAGGAAGAGCGCAGATATACTGGGAAGGGCTCATGGTGAAGTGGCAAAACTGATAAAACCTGGAATTAAAACAAAAGATCTCGATAAAAGAGCTTTTGAGTATATTTCCGACAATAAGGCGAAACCTTCTTTTAAAGGTTACAATGGTTTCCCATATTCTTTATGCATATCGGTTAATGAACATGTTGTGCATGGAATGCCGGGAGAATATGAGATAAAAGACGGAGATGTTATCTCTATAGATTGTGGTGTTCTTTTAAATGGTTTTCATAGTGATAGCGCATATTCTTATGCAGTGGGAGAGGTTGACCCGGTTGTGAAGAAACTTTTGATTGTATCAAAAGAATCTTTATATAAAGGAATTGAACAAGCTGTAGTAGGAAAGAGAATAGGAGATTTGGCCAATGCCATTCAGGAATGGGTTGAAAAGGATGGATATTCAGTTGTCAGAGAATTGGTAGGTCATGGAATCGGAAGGAACCTGCATGAATCTCCTGAAGTTCCTAATTACGGCAAAAAGGGTAAAGGAGTAAAACTGGAAGAGGGTATGGTGCTTGCGATTGAGCCCATGATTAACCTAGGAAAGAAAGAGGTTGTTCAGGAAAAGGATGGATGGACAATCAGAACATTGGATAGAAAACCAAGTGCTCATTTTGAACATACGGTAGCAGTGAAGAAAGGTTCAGCTGAAGTTTTAACTACCTTTAAGTATATAGAAGAAGTTTATAAAGAATTAATATAAATGGCTAAACAAGCCTCAATAGAACAGGACGGAACAATTGTAGAAGCATTATCCAATGCTATGTTCAAAGTGGAATTGGAAAACGGGCATCAGGTTATAGCGCATATTTCAGGTAAAATGAGAATGAATTATATTAAAATTTTACCTGGAGATAAGATTAGATTGGAGATGTCTCCTTATGATCTTTCAAAAGGAAGAATAGTTTACCGATATAAATAATTCATAGTCCCGAAAGGGTATAATAATTACTAAGATGAAAGTAAAAGCCTCTATTAAGAAAAGAAGTGCTGAATGTAAAGTTATCAGAAGGAAAGGTAAGCTTTACGTGATCAACAAAAAGAATCCAAGATATAAACAAAGACAAGGATAATTATAAAATTATGGCAAGAATTTCAGGTGTAGATATTCCCGATCACAAGAGAGGAGAAGTTTCATTAACCTACATTTATGGTATAGGCCGCAGATCAGCTCAGGCAATTTTGACAAAAGCAGGTGTAAACTGGGATAAAAAAGCCGGTGAATGGTCTGAAGAAGAATCTACTGCAATCAGAAACATTATTGGATCTGAATACAGAACAGAAGGTGTCCTTAAATCTGAAGTGCAATTAAGCATAAAAAGGTTATTAGATATCGGATGTTACAGAGGCCTAAGACATCGTAAGGGTCTTCCTGTTAGAGGTCAAAGAACCAAAAACAATTGTCGTACACGTAAAGGAAAACGTAAGACAGTTGCAAACAAGAAAAAAGCTACTAAATAATTAGATTCAAATAAATTGCTTTTAAATGTTTTTTTACATTGAAAGCTTAGATAAAATTTAAATATAAATTACAATATGGCTCAACAACAAGCAGCGAAAAGAAAAGACAAAGCCAAAAAGAGAGTAGTGGTGGTGGAATCTGTAGGTCAGGCTCATATCAAGGCCTCATTTAATAATATTATTATTTCAATGACCAACAGTTCAGGACAGGTTATTTCATGGGCTTCTGCAGGTAAAATGGGATTCAAAGGTTCTAAGAAGAATACTCCTTATGCAGCTCAGGTAGCCGCTCAGAATTGTGCTCAGGTGGCTTATGACTTAGGGTTGAGAAAAGTTGAGGTATTTGTTAAAGGGCCTGGGGCAGGAAGAGAATCTGCAATCAGAACCATCCAAAATGCCGGAATTGAAGTGACAGCAATTAAGGATGTGACTCCATTACCACATAACGGATGCAGACCTCCAAAAAGAAGAAGAGTTTAATTTATTTCGAATTACGATTTTAGATATAAGAGTTAATCTAAAATCTAAAATCAAAATCTATAATATAATATGGCAAGATATACTGGTCCAAAGACAAAGATTTCCAGAAAATTCGGTGAGCCAATTCTAGGTGGTGGTAAGGCTTTGCAAAAAAAGAATTACCCTCCGGGAATGCATGGAAGAGGAAGAAAAAAGAAAAGCTCTGAGTATGCAGTGCAATTAGCTGAAAAGCAAAAAGCAAAATATACTTATGGTGTTTTAGAGAGACAATTCGCTAATCTTTTCGACAGAGCAGCGAGAATGTCAGGTATCACCGGTGAGAATCTTTTAAGACTTCTGGAGTCAAGACTGGACAATGCAGTTTACAGGTTGGGAATTGCTCCTACAAGAAGGTCAGCTAGACAACTTGTTCTTCATAAGCATATAGTTGTAAACGGAGAAGTGGTTAATATACCGTCTTATTCTTTGAAGCCCGGAGATATAATCTCTGTCAGAGAAAAGTCAAAGTCTCTTGAAACAATATCTGAAAGCCTTGCAGGAAGAGGAGCTAAAAAATTCGGATGGTTTGAGTGGGATAATTCATCATTGGTAGGGAAGTTTGTTAACTATCCTCAAAGAGATGAAATACCTGAAAATATCCAGGAACAGCTTATTGTCGAGCTTTACTCTAAGTAATATTTATTTTTGTTATTGTTAAATCGAACCTATTCTGATATATGTCAATATTAGCGTTTCAAATGCCTGAAAAAGTGGTAATGGAAAAAGCAGACGATTTCCATGGTCTGTTTGAATTCAAACCACTTGAAAAAGGATATGGTGTTACCATAGGTAATGCATTAAGAAGGATACTGCTTTCTTCCCTGGAAGGCTATGCAATTACCGGAATTAAAATTCCTGGGGTATTGCATGAGTTTTCAACCATAGAAGGTGTAATGGAAGATGTGTCTGAAATTATCTTAAATCTTAAAATGGTAAGATTTAAAAAGATTTCAGAGGTAGCAGACAGCAAGATTGTTGTTTCTATAAAAAAACAAGAAGTATTCAAAGCAGGTGATATTGCTAAATTTACATCAGCATATCAGATACTTAACCCTGAGCATGTTATTTGTCATCTTGATAATTCTATCAATTTTGACATTGAACTTACTATAGAAAAAGGAAGAGGATATGTTCCGGCAGAAGAAAATAAGCCAGTTGAACAGGTATTCGGTTACATTCCTATCGATGCTATTTTTACACCAATCAAGAATGTAAAATACAGCGTAGAAAATACTCGTGTCGAGCAAAAAACAGACTATGAAAAGCTGATTCTTGATATTGAAACCGATGGTTCTATCCATCCGGAAGATGCTTTAAAAGGTGCTGCTAATATATTAATTAAGCATTTCATGCTATTCTCTGATCAGACAATGACGTTTGAAACAGCGAAACCTGAAGAAGAGGAAACTGTAGATGAGGAAATGCTTCATATGAGAAAGTTGCTAAAAACTCCTATTGCAGATCTTGACCTTTCTGTCAGAGCTTACAATTGCCTGAAAGCTGCCGATATCAAAACATTAGGAGATCTTGCAGCTCTTGAAATTTCCGATATGATGAAGTTTAGAAATTTCGGTAAAAAGTCTCTTGCTGAGCTTGAGGCCCTTATTGCCGATAAGAACTTAACATTCGGAATGGATTTATCTAAGTATAAACTTGATGAGGATTAATAACAATGCGTCACGGAAAGAAAATCAATCATTTAGGTAGAACTTCAACGCACAGAAAAGCTTTGCTTTCAAACATGGCTTCTTCTCTGATTATTAACAAAAGAATTTCTACTACAGTCGCAAAAGCAAAAGAGCTTAGAAAATATATTGAGCCTCTTTTGACAAAAGCTAAAACAGATTCTACTCATTCCAGAAGGATAGTGTTTTCTTACCTTCAGAATAAAGATTCAGTTAATACGCTTTTTTCTGAAGTTGCAGAGAAAATTGCGAACCGCCCCGGTGGTTATACCAGAATTTTAAAAACCGGCAACAGGTTAGGTGATAATGCAGATATGTGTATTATCGAACTGGTAGATTATAACGAAACCTACGGCACAGGTGCTGCTAAAGATGCTGGTAAAGCTAAAACAAGAAGAAGCAGAAGAGGATCAGGTAAGGCGTCTGAGGCATCAGCGGCTGATGCAGGATCTTCTGAAAAAGCTTCTGCCCCTGCCAAAGAAGCTAAAACTGAAAAAACTGAGAAAAAGGAAACTAAATCCAAGAAAAAGGAAGAATAGCCTTGTGTAATAAAAAGAAGTTTTTCGGAACTAACTTACTATATAAAGGATTTGACTTTTGTCAGATCCTTTTTTTATTTTGTATAAATTGGATTCTGAAAAATCGTCCGTAAAACGGCCTTCTTGTATTTCTTTAATCCCATTGACTTAAAAAAATCAAAACCCAAAAAATGAAATTTAACTCACGCCCTGATGCCTATCTTATGCTTGAAGATGGGACGCTCTTTAAAGGAATTGCTGTTGGTAAAATCGGCACTACTACAGGAGAAATCTGTTTTAACACCGGTATGACAGGTTATCAGGAGATTTATACCGACCCTTCATATTATGGTCAAATTATTGTAAATACAACCACACATATCGGAAATTATGGTGTATTAGACTCAGAACAGGAGTCTGACTCCGTTAAATTCAGTGGTCTTGTATGTAAGACTTTCTCTGATGTTTTCTCAAGAAAATCTGCTAAAGGTTCATTAGAGGAATATTTCGAAAGGAATAATATAGTTGGAATCAGTGAAGTAGACACAAGACAACTTGTGAGGCATATAAGAAGTAAGGGAGGTATGAATGCTATCATTTCCTCAGAAATATCAGATATTGAAAAATTGCGTGAGGAAGTAAAGAAAATACCATCAATGAAGGGCCTCGAGTTATCAAGCAGGGTAAGTACCGCACAACCTTATTTTGTTGGTAATGAAAATTCTCCTTTGAAGGTTGCTGTACTTGATCTTGGTATTAAGAAGAGTATATTAAAGAATTTCGAAGAAAGAGGAGTTTATTGCAAGGTGTTTCCTGCGAAAACTTCTTTTGATGAAATGGCTTCATGGGGACCTAACGGTTATTTCATTTCTAATGGTCCCGGAGATCCTGCAGCGACCAAGTATGCTATTGATACAGTTAAGAAAATTATAAGTGCAGAGGCTCCTGTTTTCGGAATTTGCCTGGGTCATCAGATATTGGCTGAGGCAAACGGAATTTCAACTTATAAAATGCACCACGGGCATAGAGGACTAAATCACCCTGTGAAGAATCTTGTAAATGGTAAATGTGAAGTTACATCCCAAAATCATGGTTTCGCCGTTGATGCCAGTGCTGTAAAAGGGAATAAATCTGTTGAGGTTACTCACTTAAACCTTAATGACGATACTGTGGAGGGAATCAGATTAAAGAATGGAAAAGGTTTCAGTGTTCAGTATCATCCTGAATCTTCACCTGGTCCACATGATTCACATTACCTGTTTGATGATTTTGTAGAACTAATCAAAAAATAATTTTTACATAAATTTTTACTAAAACAAATGAGCTTAATTGAACAAATAGTTGCGCGTCAAATCTTCGACTCAAGAGGAAATCCTACTGTAGAAGTAGATGTAATCACAGAAAACGGAGCCCTTGGCAGAGCTGCTGTACCTTCCGGTGCCTCTACAGGTACCCACGAGGCAGTAGAACTTAGAGATGGTGATAAATCCAAATACATGGGCAAAGGTGTATTAAAAGCTGTAGCCAATGTTAATGAAAAAATCGCACCGGAATTAATTGGTGCTTCTGTTTTCGAGCAAACCCTTATTGATAAGGTAATGATCGAATTAGACGGAACAAATAATAAAGGTAATTTTGGAGCAAATGCTATTCTTGGTGTTTCCCTTGCAGTTGCTAAAGCTGCAGCTCAGGAAGCCGGAATGCCTCTTTACAGATATGTTGGGGGAGTGAATGCTTTCACACTTCCGGTTCCAATGATGAATATAATCAATGGAGGAAGTCATGCAGACAACTCTATCGATTTTCAGGAATTCATGATTATGCCTTCTGGTGCTTCTTCATTCACCGAAGCAATGAGAATGGGTTCTGAAATATTCCACAATCTTGCAAAGGTGCTAAAGTCCAATAAAATGTCAACTAACGTTGGTGATGAAGGTGGATTTGCTCCGAATGTTCCAAGTAATGAGGAAGCACTTAAAATCATTCTAAAAGCAATTGAAGCTGCAGGTTACAGACCAGGTGAAGATGTTTTCATTGCACTTGATGCTGCTGCATCTGAGTTTTATGATGCTGATTCCAAAATGTATCATTTTAAAAAGTCTACCGGGGATAAATTGACTTCATCTCAAATGGCTAACTTCTGGAATGATTGGGTGAAAAAATATCCGATTGTTTCTATTGAAGATGGTATGGCAGAAGATGATTGGGACGGATGGAAAGAGCTTACTAACCTTGCCGGAAGTAAGTGTCAGCTTGTAGGTGATGACCTTTTCGTGACCAACGTTACAAGATTGAGAGAAGGTATCAATAAAGGTATTGGTAATTCTATTCTTGTAAAAGTAAACCAGATCGGTTCTCTTACTGAAACAATAGATGCTGTAAACCTTGCTCATAGAAATTCTTATACCAGCATTATGTCACATAGATCTGGTGAAACAGAAGATAACACCATTGCAGACCTTGCAGTCGCATTAAATACGGGTCAAATTAAAACCGGATCTTGCAGCAGATCAGACAGAATGGCTAAGTATAACCAATTGCTTCGTATTGAAGAAGAACTTGGAGATTCAGCGTATTTTCCGGGTAAAAACTTCAGAAAAATGTAAAATACAAAGTCCCGGAACCTCCGGGACTTTATTTTTTCTTATTTTTTTTATACTTTTAGGTAAATCTTTCCTATTAGTATGCTAAATCGGTTACCCTCGTTTACCAAAAACTTCTATTTTATTTTTGCGCTGATAGTTTTCATCTGGATGTTATTTTTCGACTCGAATGATTTCATTAATCAATATAGAATGCGGCAAAAATTAAAGGAGTTGGAAAATCAGAAAGCATTTTATCAGGAAAAAATCGAACAGGTGAAGAAAGATCGGCAGGCATTTTTAAACAACCATGCAGAGCTTGAGCGTTTCGCCAGGGAAAATTACCTGATGAAGAAAAAGGAAGAGGAAGTTTTTGTGGTAATTGAAGAATAGTATCAATTTGCAGGTTTGAAGGGATGAGTGATAACGAACAGAAATATGCCTTTTTACTTAAAGTAATTTGGATAACTTTTTTAGGCTCCATCTATTATGTTTTTGGTTTTGTCATACTAATCCAAATTAATTTTCTATGGCTCTTCGGGCAGATGCCCGGTGTTGAAGACCTGGAAAATCCTTCCACAGATCAGGCATCAGAAGTATATACCAGCGATGAAGTGTTAATAGGAAAATATTACAGGGAAAACAGAAGTCCTGTAAGTTTCGACCAGATCTCACCTAACTTGTTACAAGCCCTTGTCGCTACTGAAGACCAAAGATTTTACGAGCATTCCGGAATCGATTTCAAAGGGTTCTTTGCAATTTTTTATTACATTATTAAAGGCGACCAGAGAGGCTCAAGTACAATTACCCAACAATTGGCCAAAAACCTTTTTAAAACCCGCCAGGGCTCATTTAAAGGCGTATTAGGGAATGTTCCGGTGGTGAATATTCTCCTGTTTAAAGTTAAAGAGTGGATGCTGGCTATTAGCCTTGAAAGAAACTACACGAAAGATGAGTTGCTTAATATGTATTTGAATACAGTAGACTTCGGTAGTAATTCTTTTGGCATCAAAGTAGCTTCCAGGACATATTTTAATACTTCCCCCGATAGCCTTTCAATCGATCAGGCTGCCATGCTTGTAGGCTTGTTGAAGGCCACTACTACTTACAGCCCAATATTGCATCCTGATCGTTGTCTTGAAAGACGAAATGTTGTGATGTCATTGATGGCTGAAAGTGAAATGATAACTTCTGATCAATATGATTCTTTAAAACAGCTTCCGTTAAACTTGAAATATACAGTATATAATCCCAATGAAGGCTCAGCTACATATTTCCGAAGTATCCTTAATAAATTTTTACTCAAATGGTGTAAAGAGAATGGTCGTGATTTGTATGGCGATGGCTTAAGAATTTATACTACCATTGATTCAAAGATGCAAAAGCATGCAGAGGAGGCTGTTGAAGAACATATGAAGGTGGTACAACGGAAATTTTTTGAGCACTGGAAAGGTGAGAATCCCTGGAGGTTTGAAAATAAAAAAGAGATACCTCATTTTATTGAAGATGCCGCAAAACGGACACCTGCCTATAAAACACTCATGAAAAAATATGGTGCAGATCATGATTCAATCAATATTGTATTGAATACTCCTGTTCCTATGAAAATATTTACATGGAACGGAGAGAAAGATACTGTCATGAGTCCTATGGATTCCATAAGATACTATAAACACTTTCTTCATGCAGGTTTTCTTTCAATGGAACCTCATTCTGGTGAAATTAAAGCATGGGTCGGAGGGATTAATTATAAATATTTTAAATACGACCATGTCAAGCAGGGGAAAAGGCAACCTGGTTCTGCATTCAAACCCTTTGTCTATACCGCAGCAATTGAAAAGGGATATAGTCCCTGCTATTTATTGCCGGATGTTCCGATTACATTCAGATATGAAGAAAATGGTGTCATGAAAACCTGGTCACCCAAGAATAGTGACTGGATCTTTACCGGTGATTCTATTACACTTCGTCAGGCGATGGGAAGATCTGTTAATTCTGTAGCTGCTCATGTATTAAAACTGGTTGGTATTCAAGATGTGGTTAATGTTTGCAGGCGAATGGGTATTACTAGTCATCTTGAGCCGGTTCCTTCAATTTGTCTTGGGTCAAGTGATGTTTCTGTATACGAAATGGTAGGGGCATACAGTACTTTTGTAAATTCCGGTGTATGGGTTGAGCCTTTTTTTGTATCCAGGATTGAAGATCGAAATGGGAATGTCTTACATGAAGTAGTTCCAAAGACAAAAGATGTTCTTTCAGAAGAGGTGGCTTATGTAATGGTTCATATGCTCAAAGGAGGAGTTGAAGAAAGAGGAGGAACTTCACAGGCCTTATTCAGATATGATATTTTCAGGGGTAATGAGGTTGGGGGCAAGACTGGTACAACATCTAACCATTCTGATGGGTGGTATATCGGAGTCACAAAAAATCTTGTCTCAGGTGTATGGGTAGGAGGCGAAGACAGATCGGTTCATTTCAGATCTTCACAATTAGGAGAAGGATCTAAAATCGCATTGCCTATTTATGGATTGTATATGGAGAAGGTTTATGGAGATACAAGTTTGAATATTCCTAAAGGGTTTTTCAAAAGACCCAAAAAACTGAATATAGAAATTAATTGTCCAAAGAGGCCAGAACGTTCTGATTCAACTATAGTAGATCCGGAAGACGAAGCTTTTTATTAAAAAATAAAAAATAATATAATATATAAAGGCTGATATTAAATCAGCCTTTATTGTTCAGATTTACCAATTTTTTTCTCTTGATACATATGACGGGTTAAAGCTAAAGCATACACCTGCATAGTAATCCTCCCTTAAGGAATTAAACAAGTGAACAAAGATGGTTTCTCCCAACTCCAGGATTTCACATAACTGACCTTTATAGTTTACTACTATATCAGAAAGTTCAGGTTTCCTGCTTTGTCTATCCATACATCCCCCTCTTTTTCTTTTTTAACATAGGCCACGTTAGAAAAGATTCCAGGGATGTTAATTTGGTTTTATCTTTGTCTTCTATTGTCAAATTTAGGATTGTATGCAAAGCATATTCCATAGATAAGGTGTTCTCTCAGACAGTTAAATCTGATTTCAACTATTTCACCTTCAAATGCAATCATTTCGCATAATTCACCCTTTTCATTTACGCAAATCTTCGAGAAAACCCTTTCTGATACTCTTTCATTATGCGGAACCATACACCTCTTCTTTTTTAAAATTTAACTCGGGAAACTTTCAGAAAGTTATTCTAAAGGCTTTTCTTCACTGGTATGATGGCAAAATAGTTTTTGAAATTCAGGGGATTCTGTTTTTAAAATTTTATCCCAGAAAGTAAAATGAAGCCCGAAATTACAATTGAATTTTCCATGATGAAGTGAATGGTGTGTTGCTCCTATAAGCCACTTGCCTGCAATATTCTTTTGAAAATTTTTAGGATAGATTTCAACAGAAAGATGATTAATTACTGCAGATACCGTCATTATTGTCAAATAAAGCAACAATATTGAAAAATGAATAGGAATAATTAATGTAAGAAATGGGATTATTACAGCCTGAAGCAAACTTTCAATGGGATGGAAAGAGAAGGAAGTGAATGCTGTGGTATGAATGCTGTTATGGTGTTCCTTATGTACAAGCCGGTAGATCGTTTTTGTATGCATCCATCTGTGTATAAAATAGTAATATGTTTCATGCAAAAACATATAAACAGGTAAGGTAACCGGCATAACCCATATTGGGTACTCAGAAACGGCCATATAAACTTTAACCCATCCCTTATTCCACGCAGCAATCCACATTGCAGCAACAATACCGAAGATTACAGATGAGATTAAGGAATTTTTTATTTCCGATATTATCTGTTTTGAAGGGACAGGATATTTATTAAGACTCCTTGTTGAATGGTGCTTTTTAAAAACTGATTGAAAAATAAAAAAGAATATTCCTGCTATAATCAAATACCTCAAAAAGACGATTCCCATCGTTATTAGCCCATAAACAGCAATAGAGTAAGGGTCTGATTTGAATTGCAATTGCATTACCATTCAACTTTTATGAGCATTAAAATGTTGAATTTATTTTTATAACTATATAAGGTTTTGTAGGGTTTCTTAAAAACGGGAGGAATATTGAAATGAGCAGGGTCTATTTATTATTAATTTTATTGCTTTTAGGTTTTGGTTTTCAAGACCTCAATGCTAAGCAAATTCTGAATGTTAATTCTGCGGAGAATGTCTTAATAACACCTGGAAAAAAAACCAAGGGTAAAAAGAAGAAATACAAGAATAAAACAACTATTAAGGTTAAAAGGACCGGTCGAAGACCAAATGGATCTTACAAATAACAAAAAAGGGAAGCATGGCTTCCCTTTTTTGTTAATTTAATTTTTTTACCAATCTTCATTTTTCTTAACCGGAGCAACAGGAGCCATATTGGATTTTAAACCATTAATTATTTTAGGAGCCTCTTCAGAAGTTTTTGTTTTAATCACTTTCCATCCATCCAGAGTGAGTGTGTATTTACCGCATTCAGGCATGTCTCCTTCAAGTTTGCCGCCATTTCCTTTTTGAGATTCATGAATGAATTCTGTCAGGTCATATTTGTATTTTCCGTCTTTTACAGAAATGGTAAGCAGGAATTTAACTACTCCAGTGTGATTCATGCCTCTTACAGGACTAGGGTAGGTTACAGACATCTGACCAGTTGCTACAAACCTTCCTTCTTCTTTAGAATCAACTTTTGCTTTATATCCATTGGACAGAGCCCAGTTTTTTGCCCTTTGATACAATTCATCCTTATTACCCTCGAGATTTACAACTTCAGAGTAGGTGATTTTTTTTGTTTCAGGATCTAATGGAAGATTCTGTGCATAAGAAAAAGAAATTAAGGAAAATAGCAAAAACCCAAGTATGTATTTCATAATCTGTGATTTAAAGATAAATAATGATTTAATTTCTATTTGTAACGAAAATTTGAATATAAAACCTTTTTAAAATATAAAAAAAATTAAAGTTTAATGGAAATATGATTCGTTTTTTCATTTAATAAATTGTCAAATTCCCTGTAAATCATTAGATTATAGTTAATTACAGTTTTGTTTTAACAATCTGTAAGCAAATCATGTAATATTATAAAAGACGCACGCAACTTTTAGTTAATTCAAAACGTATAACAAAAAGGCCAAAATACTGCAGATATGAAGAAGGATTTAAAATTTTATCTTGGTTTTATGGTTGCTCTTTTTTCATTTTTGGGCATCTCTTTTCTTTTTGTCGTTGGAGCTTTTATACTTCGAATATTAACTTTCGGTTTTTTTAAGTACAACGACCTAAAATTGATCTATAAAGAACTTGCAGCTCAAGAAGAGTTTGTAAAGTCTTTCCGTGGTGCTTAGAACATCACTTTTCCAATAGAATCTGAATAAGCATTGGAATATTATCGGTCATAATCCCATCCGGATGTTTTTCAATTGCCTCAATTGTACTCTTTCTTGTTCTTAATTGCCATATCACCACTTTTATTCCTTTTGCATGTGCCTGTTTCACCTGCTCTTTATTTATGTGATGATTTGAGATCACCATTCCATCAAAAGTGTTGGATATACATGCCTCATAAGCTGAGTCAAAATCCATAGCATTGTAGAATAAAAAAATTTTAGGGTCTTTTTGCTTTATCAGATTTAAAAGATGTGCATCACCATCATAAAAATATATCCAGCTGTGCGCCTCATTATCCTTGATCAGTTTAACAATCTCATTGGAAAAATGCTCCTTATAGTTGATGAATTCCTGTGTTGTAAATCCATAACATTCCTGAAATAACTTTATGCTAAAATAAACAATTGGTTTTTTCTTTCTTCCTTTGAAATGTTCCAGAAGTTGTCTTACAGTAATAATATTTTCATCGTTAACTGCTCTTGATCCGAAGTTATTTGTATATCTGCAGTTGGTTATTTCAGACGCACTATAAGAAGATACGCATCCTGTGCAGTGAGTGGACATTTCAAGTAACAAATCATGGAACAAAATGAGAATTGAATCTGATGAATATTGGGTGTCAATTTCAATACCATCTGCATTTAGTCCATCAACTGCATTTTTGATAGAAACAAAACTGTTTTCAGGGAAAGGATTGATAATAGATTGAAATCCGGAACCGCCGTGACCAATCACATCAATGTACCCTCCATTTAGATTTTCAATTCTGTTGAGGTCTGTTTTTTTACATGTGCATAAAATAGCAATGCTGCAACACAGCAAGGAGAATATTTTAAGTTTTATACTCATTATAATCTATAATTCAAGTAAATTTTTAAGATGTTGTTATAGTTATAATACCTGTGACGGAGATCAAGATCTACATTGTAAAGGGATTGAATATATCCTCCGATTCCCATAATGTTTCCAAAATATACCTGGTCGAAAAGCCTGAATTGAATCCCGTAACCCAGGAAAAATTCATGTATATGATTTCTTTTCCGGCTTTGTTCATATCTGCTATAAGCTTTGGCTGTTACAATGTGATATTCTACTGTAAAAAGGAAATTTGTTCTTTTAGCTGGTCGTTGAGTTTCATGCCGGTATCCGATGGCATATCCGAAAGGCGATCTGAGAGCCATGTACGTTTGACTCAAAGGAATTTTAAGACCTGCAAAAACAATATGATGTCCTTTTTGGTACTCCAGGGTTGAAATGGTGGAAACTCCGCTAAATGAATAGTTCAATGAAGTATTTACTCCTAGTCCTAACCGTGGAATTCTTGTGTCTTCTTGAGCATTGATTAAAGAGATATTAACCAGCAAGAATATTAAGGAGAAAAGGTATCTCATACACAGTATGATTAAGCAAGGTGAGTGAGCATTAGGTTTTGCATGAATTGCAGTAACCCTTACATTTTCCGTTTTAACCTAAAATATATATTTTTGTTTATGACTTGGGAAGAATATTGCATTAAGAAAAAAATCAACAGCGAAGCTTTCAGGAATGCCGAACCTGAGAGATGGGATGAGCTAAAGGACCTTTTTGAACAAATTCATCCGAATAGTTTCACTGAGCAAAAAAAATTTCTTATCAATGATATCAGAAGGTTATATCATCTAAAAGAGGAAATAGAGGTGGAAAATGAGAATAAACCGGTAGCTAAGCCAATATTAAAAAGTTCGCTCAATAAACAGAAAGAGGATTAACTTTCAACTTCCTCTTTGTTTTCCTGTCTTATTGTTTCATCATCTTCAAGTAAATAAAATACTAATTTTTGCTTTAATTCAGATTTTGATAGATTGGAAATTATATTTCCGTTTACAGCGAGAGAGATTTGCCCTGTTTCTTCTGAAACCACCAGGACGATAGCGTCTGTCACCTCCGTAATACCAATAGCTGCTCTGTGTCGTAAGCCAAATTGTGCAGGTAATTGATCATTTTCAGATACAGGCAGGATACATCTTGCAGCTTTAATTCTATTGTTTGAAATTATAACTGCACCATCATGGAGCGGACTGTTTTTTTGAAAGATAGATAACAGTAACCTTTTGCTAATAACTGCATCTAATATGTCTCCTGATTCTGCATAGAATTTCAATTCTGAGCTTTTTGAGAATACAATTAATGCACCTGTATTTGTACCTCCCAGAATTTTGGCTGATTCAATAATAGGGGAAAGGGCAATACTTTGTGAAGCCTTAACTTCTTTTCTTTTCCATGGCAGGTTTCTGAAAAATGATTTTTTGTTAAATACAGTGGTTTTACCTATGATAAGCAAAAATTTCCGTATTTCCTGTTGAAATAAAATGATTCCCGCAATAACTCCGACACCGATAAACTGACCTAATATGGATGTCAACAGCTCCATTCCGGCTGCTTTTACAAGCATATAAACCAGGTATATTGAAAGAAATCCAAGGAAAATTCTAACCGCCACAGTTCCTTTCAATAATTTATACAGCTGGTAAAGCAAATAACTTACCAGAAGGATATCAAGAATATCTATCCAACTTATCTCTAAAAACCCTATGTTAAATAGCCTAATCAATATTTTCTGATTCCTTTATTTTATTATAAATTTTTATTGCTTCTATAGCCGGCTTTACATCATGTACTCTTAAAACAGAACATCCTTTCATGAGAGCTATTGTATTAATTACCGTTGTTCCGTTTAAAGCCTCTTCCGATGTAACATTCAAAGTTTTACTTATCATTGATTTCCTTGAAATACCTGCAAGAATTGGCAGTTCAAGAATTTTAAAAATATCTAAATCATTTAAAAGTTTAAAATTTTGTTCGATTGTTTTTGAGAACCCAAATCCCGGATCGATAATTATGTCTTTAATACCAGCGTCTCTTGCCAAGGAAATTTTCTTTGCAAAGTATTGCAGCAAATCCTTTACCAAATCATCATAATGGGTAAATTGTTGCATAGTTTGTGGAGTTCCTCTCATGTGCATCAAAATATACGGTGCATTAAATTGTGCAACTGTCTCGTACATTAGCTTATCCAGTTCCCCTCCGGAAATATCATTAATGATAGATGCCCCTTCAGAAAGTGCTTCATTAGCAATAGAAGAACGGAAGGTATCAACCGAAATAATGATATCAGGAAATTGTTTCACCAAAGACTTAATGGCAGGAACCACTCTGCTTCTTTCTTCATTTTCAGTAACATCTTTCGCTCCGGGCCTTGAAGAGTAGCCTCCCAAGTCTATAAAGGCTGCCCCTTCGCTAAGCATTTTTTCTGTATTTTTTAGTATTTGAGTTTCAGAAAGATTCGACCCTCCATCATAAAAAGAATCAGGAGTTACATTAAGAATTCCCATTACAACAGGTTGGTCCAGAACTACTAAGTTTCCCTTTATTTTCAATGTTTTTTTTGGGCAAAAAACTGTATCTTTCGAGTCAAACACCATTTTTATTTTATCGGAACCAATAATAATAATATATAAAATTGATAAATCAAACCGCAGCCGAATATAAACAGGTAATTGATTCTTGCAGGGATATTTTTGTAAACAAAACCATAGATTATGGGACTGCATGGAGAATTTTAAGGTTACCTTCTATTACAGATCAGATTTTTATAAAAGCTCAACGGATCAGGTCCATACAGGAGAAGGGAACCCAAAAAATTGAAGAGGATATTACCGCTGAATTTGTCGGTATTATTAACTATTGTATCATTGCGATTATACAAATGGCGATGAAAGAATCTGATCCGATGGAACTTCCGGCAGAGAAAGTTAGTATGCTCTATGATAGGTATGCCGAAGAAACCATGAAGCTTTTCCTTGATAAAAATCATGATTATGGGGAAGCATGGCGGGAAATGAGGGTCACATCCATAACCGATATTATCTTAATGAAACTTTTAAGAGTTAAACAAATCGAAGATAATGAGGGTGTTACCCGAATTTCTGAGGGAGTAAAGGCAAATTACCAGGATATGATAAATTATTCAGTTTTTGCTCTAATAAAGTTGGGTTATAAAAAAAATGAAGCTCTTTCTTAATATTATAAGACTTCTCGTTGGCGGTCTTTTTATTTTCTCAGGTGCAGTTAAATTAAATGATCCTTACGGTACTGCGTACAAGCTGGAGGAATATTTTCATGTTTTCTCTACTGATTTTGGATCTGTTTTTCAGGCATTCATACCATATAGCCTGCTCCTTTCTATAATAATATGTGGGTTAGAAGTTATTCTGGGGGTAGCTTTATTAATTAATTATAAAATCAGGAAGTCCTCAGCGATAGCCCTTGGGCTCGTAATATATTTCACCTTTTTGACTTTTTATTCCTTTTATTTTGATAAAGTAAAGGAATGTGGCTGTTTCGGGACTTTTATTGTCCTCACTGCAAAGCAATCTTTTTATAAAGACTTGATCCTGTTAGCTTTTGTTGGTGTAATTTTCATATTCAGATCGCGTCTGAATACTGCTTTATACCCTCTATCGGGCAATTTGGTTATGGTAATTTCAACCGTGTTGACATTCGGATTCGGATATTATACTGCTGCTCATTTGCCTGTATTTGATACGCTTAACTTTAAAGTCGGTGCCGATATACCATCATTAATTACTCCGGAGGAGAGGCCTGTTTATAAATATGTTCTTGAAAAAGAAGGTAAGGAATTTGAATTTTTACAGGAAAACTATCCATCCGATCCTTCGTATAATTTCGTCAGGTATATTTTGCTCAATAAGGATTCCACCAAATTAATTCCGAAAATTACCAATTATGTAATAGAAGGGGAGGACGGAGATATAAGCAAAAGTACTTTAATAGGGAAAAAACTTTTAATCACATTCCCTGATCCATATTCCGGATTTGAAAATTGTAAAGATGATTGTCTTTTACAATTGAGGAATCTTATTACTTTGGCTGAAAAGGAGGGGATTCAACCAATGCTGGTATTGAAACACATGGATGCATCAGAAGTTGAATCTTTAAGACATGAAAGTCAGTTGTCGGCACCTTATTATTTTGCAGACGATGTTTTGTTGAAAATGATGGTCCGCTCAAATCCGGGGATTATTCTTTTGAATGAAGGGAAAGTAAAAGGAAAGTGGCATTACAATGATATTCCGGAAATAAACAAAATAAAATATTTAATTAAGTAGAATGTTCAGATTTATAGCTTCAAGGCTTGTTTATGGTTTTTTGGTCCTTTTTGGCGCTTTGATAGTTGTATTTTTTCTTTTTAATGTTTTACCAGGCGATCCGGTAGCTATGATGGCAGGTCAGCGCACGGATGTTTCCACACGTGAGGCCATTACCCGGGAATTAGGTTTAGATAAACCTTTAAGTACTCAGCTTGCATATTATCTTAATGATTTGTCTCCACTCTCTGTGCACACAGACACCGAGCAGAACAGAAAGAATTATGAATACAATCCGATTTTTTCCTTCAGTGATAAAGTAGTCGTTTTTAAAGCACCTTATTTGCGAAGGTCATTCCAAACCAATAAAAAGGTTAGTGAAATAATACTGGAAAATCTTGAAGGAACCTTTTGGCTTGCCTTTGCTGCTATGGTATTCGCAACAATTTTTGGGATTTTATTCGGGGTAATTGCATCCCTTCGCCAGAACAGCTTAATGGATCATTCAATGATCTCCCTTTCTGTCGTGGGTATTTCAGCTCCTCCTTTTGTTATGGGAGCTCTTATAGCAATGTTTTTCGGATATTACTTGGCAGAATATACAGGGTTAAATACATCAGGACAGTTATGGGAAGATGATATAACAGGCAGGAAGCTCGTATTGAAAAATATTATCCTACCTGCATTTACCTTAGGATTACGTCCCCTTGCAATCATTGTTCAGCTTACAAGAAGTTCCATGCTTGATGTCATGTCTCAGGATTATATAAGGACTGCAAGAGCAAAGGGGCTGCGCTATTATAAGATCATTGTAAAGCATGCTCTGAAAAATGCTTTAAATCCGGTAATTACTGCTGTGTCGGGCTGGCTAGCTTCTCTTATGGCGGGTGCATTTTTCATAGAATACATTTTTAACTGGAAGGGTATTGGCTCTGTTACTATCGATGCAGTTTACAAACTTGATTTTCCGGTGGTAATGGGTACTACACTTTTTGTAGCATTGGTATTTATTGTCATTAATATCTTCGTAGATATCCTTTATGCAGCCATTGATCCTCGGGTGCGTTTAAAATAAATTAATCTTATTTGTCTTAGAATTCTTTTGGACTCAGGTATTTTTTATTTTTGAATAAAGCAAAATGTATATGAGGATTTACCTTATCGGTCTGCCTGGTTCAGGAAAATCAACTATTGGAAGACAATTATCACTGGAAATGAAGATGACTTTTGTTGACACTGATGAAGAAATAATAAAACAGGAGGGAAATTCGATAAAAGAGATTTTTGAGAAAAGAGGGGAGAACTATTTCAGAAAGGTCGAAAGCGAAGTTTTGAAAAAAGTATCTCAAATAGAAAACGTCATTATATCAACTGGTGGTGGAACTCCATGTTTTTTTGACAATATGAAGGTAATAAAAGAAAATGGGAAGAGTATTTTTATTGATGTAAGTCCTGAGGAAATTGTAAGTAGAATGTGGGCAACAGGCAATCAGAACCGGCCGATGACAGAAGGTAAATCGAAAGAGGAATTACGAGAATTTTTAAGCGCAAAGCTTAAAGAACGGTTTGGGTTTTACAACCAGGCAGATTATCATTTAAAAGGTAATAACCTTTCAACAAAAGATATTATAAAAGTTTTACATTCAGAAGTGTAAAACACTACTTTTTATAAAAGCTGTTAATTAAGCCATCCATGCACAGGTAGTACAAACCGGGAGATAATGTTTCTACATCTATGATGGTTTCCTTACCTGATTTCACTAGTTTGCCTCTGGAATTATAAATTTCAAAATACACCTCTCTTGAGGCAGTAATTTTATCATCTACTCTTTGCGGAAAAAAAGTAGCAGCAGGAAGGTCGTTTATTTTCTTCTGAAATTTGTCAACCTTATCTTCATATTTGATTGTATACTCACCTGCTTCTATACCTGAAAGGTCAATTTCTTCTCCTTTACCTTTTAAAATTGTGGATCCTTTCTGATCCTGAATTTCATATTTCGTTTTACCGGTAAATACAATTTTAGCCGAAGATGTTTTTGGATAAAAGTTAACTTGTTCAAAGTATATAAAGTGCAGTTTTTTTTCGAGATCCGCTTCATCAAGGTCTTTTGCCACTATCACACCTCTTTCATCAATGAGGAATGTAGCAGGGATAGAGCCTACGTTATATGCGACTGCCACTTTATTATCCCAGCCCTTCAGGTCACTTCCATGGTTTGGCCAAGTGAGTTTATCGGCTTTAATGGCGTTCATCCATGGCTCTTTTTTAGAATCAAGGGAAATGCTGAATATTTCAAATCCTTCGGGATTGAATTTTTTATAAACATGTATCAATTCCTTGTTTGCTTCTCTGCAAGGGAGGCACCAGGATGCCCAGAAATCAAGTAGAATAACTTTTCCTTGTAATGAAGATAATGTTATGCTTTTACCTGTCGGATCGGTGATGGTAAAATCAGGAGCTTTCTCCCCGACTTTTGGCCCGCCACCAGCCAATACAGTAAATGACGTTAGCATTAAAAACAGTAAAAGCCGAGGGGCATTGTATTTACGCATATTACAAAGTTAAGTAACTCCTGAATTTACATTGGTTTTGCTTATTTTGCAAGAAGTCTAAACGTTAAAAGGTTGTACCGACAGTTATAACTATATTTAGATTCCTGTTACGTATGTCAGCTACAGGTTCTCTTCCATTGTTCAATGTATATGGTCTGTAGTTACTGTTGAAAAAACTTTGTACAAAGGCGATGTCGGTGTAGAAGTCAGAGGTTCTGTATCCTGCGCCAAGGCTGGCCATATAGATATTTCTATTGACATCATCGATATCGCCTCTTCTAAAGGGATCGGCTATTTTAGCAAAACCGGCACGGAATCTAAGGTCATCTTTTCTTAATTCCCCTCCAAGGTTGATGTTAATTCCCGGTTTATAAATATTACTGATTGTAATATTATCATTAGCAAAATCTCCGGGCTCTGGTCCTTTAAGTTTGGCAGTATTATAGGCTACATATTCAATATCTGCTGATAAAAATCCAGACTTACCTGCGAAGAAAGATCCTCCGGCTTTGATTCTGGCAGGTAAGGTTAAATTGTAGTTATAGGAACCGGGTAAAGTTTTTTCCGATACATTTCTATCACCATTTGGAAGAGGTTGGTTGAGGTTCGTCCTCACCTGATATTGATATTCTTCTCTCATACCGTAGTAAGTTGGTGATTGAATATTAATACCTATTCTGGCTACATCACCAATTCTATAAATTGCTCCCATCTTAAAATTAATACCTGTGCCCCTGATTTTTAAATTGTCAATAAAGGTGAAATTTTCTACAATCGATGGGTTCTGATACTCCAGTATTCTTTCTTTAAATACTTTTTCGGAATTATATCTTATGGATGCAATGCCAATTCCACCACCAATATAGAATACATCATCAAAGTTTCCGCCATAAGCAAAATCCCATTCATATTGGGCACCTTTTGTTGTTACAGTTTCCTGCTGTCTTACCGGATTGCCATTGAGAGTGGAAGTGTAATTATAGTCATCGACAGGATCCATCAAATACCCCCAATAAGCAAGTCCCTGCATATCGGTTATGTTACCAGGGTATTGATCAACGTCATAGTAATCCACAAAGGTACCATTGGCGCTTTCTGCAAAATAATCTGTGATTGAATTTCTGAAGTTATTACCTGCATACCTGAATTGATTTTGAAAGTTATTGGTCCTCGTCATGCTGATTCCGAATGCTCCTCCTCTCCAGCTGCCTGGAAGGTAATCTTCCTTAGGAGAGGCGAATACTATCCCCATATTTGGCAAATTAAAATTTTGCCTGGTGTCATTTTCCCTGTTCCCAAGAAAGGTGGAGGTAGTGCTGGCAAAATTTAAACCTGTACTAATTGACATATCTGATTTTCTATAAAAACCAAGACCTGCGGGATTATTATGAATCGTTCCTATGTCAGCTCCTAATGAACTAGTTGCACCACCTATTCCTAAATAGCGGGCAGAACCTGTAGGCAAAATCTGGGCATATCTTCCAACTTCAAAAAAGTATCCTGTTGATCCAGGCTCTACTCCATTGTTTTGGGCAAAAGCGTTAATACAAATAAAATGAAAAAGACAGATTACACCTGTTTTAAAATGTTTAATCATTCTGAAATAAATATAAAGAGTAAAAAATACCTGTACTGTTGTGGAAAAATCCCGGGGATAATCCCGGGATGTTATACGTTTTGATGCTGATTAAAATCTCTTCCTTCCGGGAGAATTTCCTCCTCCGCCACCACCGTTATTTCCGCCTCCTCCGCCACCACCGGAGTTAAACCCGCCACCGTTTTGCGGACGGCTGTAAGATGGACTAGAGGATGGTGTGGAAGGAGTTGAATAACTATTGTTGTTGTTATAGTTATTATTTCTCGGTTGTGAGTAATTGTCATTTGTTTCTATTCTCGGACGAGCAGCAGGTCTTGAATAATTGTTGTTTTGATTATTATACTGACTTCCCGAATTGTTATTCACTCCTGAGTTACTATTATTGACGTTGTTGTTTCTGCCTTGGTTATTATTGTTTGGATTAGAGCTATAATTATAAGTATTGTTATTGTTATTAGTTGTCCTGTCATTTGTACTTGAGTTAGAATTAGGAGTAACAGAAGGTCTGTTATAGCTATCTCTCGGTCTAACGTTTTGGTTGTAAGTGTTTGTAGACTGATTAGTTCCATCCTCCCTTTGCGGTCTTCCGGAATTCGAATTATAATTTGAATTCGAATTGCTTGAAGGAGCACCTCTGACAACTCGTGGCCCGTTTACCACATTTCTTTGAGGTCGGTTTAAAGAGCCTCCACCTCCTGACCCTGAGCCACCCCAACCAGGATTAGCAGCATAAAATCCATTGTGGAACCCATGGTAGTAACCCATGTTGTAATTGTTGTATCCATACCAGGGTGTGGCCCAATAAGGGTTATAGGGATTATAAGAATAAAAGAACGGGTCGTAACCGTAACCATATCCCCAAGGACTACCCCATGGATTACCTCCCCAGCCATATCCCCAAGGGTTATATGCATAAGGTGAATATCCGTAACCATAATACATGCTTACAGATGAATAATGATTAGTCCAGCCATATCCCCAACCCATTCCTACCATGGGAGTCATAACAGGAGTAAATCCGAAATACGGATTCCAGCCCCAACCGGTGGCATATCCAAAACTCACATTCCATCCATTACGTGGTCTGTGAAAGTAAGAGTAAGGGTTGTAGCCATATGACATGCCCCATGCTGTAGGAGTACCCCATCCTGTGTTGTAATTATTCGTGATGAAGGTATTCCCGCCGTTAACGGAAGAATTATTGCTTTTTCTGTAGCGGGAATAGTCAACATTGTTATTGCTTGCGTAATTGTAATCTTCGGCGCTGGATCCGTAGGTATTAATCTGCTCCGCTTTTCTTTTTTCCAGGTCCGCAGCACTTTTTTCTTTAGCTGCTTTTCTGTCTCTGGAAGAGAAATATAAATCATCGCTTTCAGATGATTGACCTATTTGTCCCTGAGAACAGCTAACCAATGCAATTGATGTGAAAATCAGGAAATTTATTTGTATCAGCTTTTTCATATCTTCTCAGGTTTGATGTCTATAAATAAACGAATAATCAGAAGAAAAATATACAGTTTTTAAGGAATTTAACTTCTTTTTAATGATCATTAAGGCGAATATCCCGAAAATATGGGATTTGATTCAATACTTTTATTTTTATCCTTTTATCTTTGCCTCTCATTTTACAATAATACTATCAAAAGACGTACCAAAAAGCAGGAAAGGTTATGAGTAAAGGATTACCAAAAAGAAGTGAGGATTACTCCTTGTGGTATAATGAGTTAGTTAAAAGGGCGGATTTGGCTGAAAACTCAGCCGTAAGGGGTTGTATGGTAATTAAACCTTACGGATACAGCATTTGGGAGAAAATGCAGTCTGTTTTAGACAGAATGTTTAAGGAAACAGGGCATACCAATGCTTATTTTCCATTGTTCATTCCTAAATCGTATCTGAGCAAAGAGGCTAGCCATGTTGAGGGTTTTGCGAAGGAATGTGCGGTTGTTACCCACTACAGGCTAAAAAATTCCCCAGACGGCAAGGGAGTGGTAGTTGATCCGGAGGCAAAACTTGAGGAAGAGCTTATTGTGAGACCGACTTCCGAAACGGTGATCTGGAATACATACAAAAACTGGATTCAGTCCTACAGAGATTTACCTATATTGGTAAACCAATGGGCAAATGTTGTCCGTTGGGAGATGCGTACAAGATTATTTTTAAGAACCGCCGAATTTTTATGGCAAGAGGGGCATACTGCACATGCTACGAGACAGGAAGCTATCGAGGAAACTGAGAAAATGCTTGAAGTATATGCTGAATTTGCAGAGAAATATATGGCAGTTCCTGTAATTAAAGGGAAAAAGACTGCCAACGAAAGATTTGCAGGAGCAGAAGACACTTATTGCATTGAAGCTTTAATGCAGGATGGCAAAGCATTGCAGGCTGGTACATCGCATTTTTTGGGACAAAATTTCGCAAAGGCTTTTGATGTAAAATTTGCAACTCAAGCCGGGCAATTAGATTTTGTGTGGGGTACTTCCTGGGGAGTAAGTACCAGATTAATGGGAGCATTGATTATGGCCCACTCCGACGATGAAGGGTTGGTACTGCCACCGGAGTTAGCGCCAATCCAGGTAGTAATTGTTCCGATATTTAAAGGTAAAGAGCAATTGAATCTTATTGCGGAAAAAGCAGAATCTATTGCAAAGCAATTACGGGCTTCAGGTGTGACAGTGAAGGTAGATACAAGAGACACTCAAACACCCGGATTCAAATTTGCTGAGTATGAATTGAAGGGTGTGCCGGTTAGGATTGCTATTGGTCCAAGGGATCTTGAAAACGGAACTATTGAAATTGCCAGAAGAGATACTAAAGAAAAAAAGGTTATTTCCATGGATTCTGCAAATGACGTTATTACTGTTTTACTGAAAGAAATACAACAGAATGTATACAAAAAAGCTTTGGATTTCAGAGAAACAAATACCACCACAGTAGAATCATACAATGAATTCAAAGAGATGTTGGATGGTAAAGGCGGATTTATCCTTGCACATTGGGACGGAACTTCTGAAACCGAAGAGTTAATCAAGGAAGAAACTAAAGCAACTATCAGATGTATTCCCCTTGATTCAGATAATGTAGCTGGTAAATGCATGGTGACAGGGAAGCCTTCAGAAAGAAGAGTGGTTTTTGCCAGAGCATATTAAATTCCGGAAAAGTGGAAATAGTAATTACTTTATTGGTTGTTTCTCTTTTGTTAATATTAGCCTGGAAATTTGGAATTCATAAAAAAGCATGGAATAAGGTGAGCCTGGAGGAATCATTAACCGGAAGAGTTAATGACGATGTAACAAAACCTGCTGTGGGGTTAGTAGGGATGGCAATTTCTGATTTGAGGCCATATGGCAAGGCCGAGCTGGATGGCAGGGAATTTGAAGTAAAAACATCCGGAGAATTTCTTAAGGCAGGAACAAAAATTTCTGTAATGAGAATAACTTCAGATAATGTTATAATTGTAAAATCAATAATCTAAAACATATGGAATTTCAACATTTGATATTACTGGCTATTTTAATTATCCTGTTTTTTGTATTCATGTACTTTGTACCCCTGAATCTTTGGCTTACTGCTCAGTTTTCCGGAGTAAGAGTAGGACTACTTCAATTGGTTTTCATGCGTATTAGGAGAGTGCCTCCGAGAATAATCGTTGAATCAATGATTACCTCTACTAAAGCAGGACTTAATTTAACGACCAATGATCTTGAAACGCACTATCTGGCGGGAGGGCATGTGCCAAATGTAATTAAGGCGCTTATTTCAGCAGATAAAGCAAATATTGCATTAAGTTTTAAACAGGCTGCTGCTATTGATCTTGCAGGTAGAGATGTATTTGAAGCTGTACAAATCTCGGTAAATCCTCAGGTGATTAATACACCTAATGTAGCTGCAGTTGCTCAGGATGGCATTCAGTTGATTGCAAAAGCGCGAGTAACTGTGCGAGCAAATATTGCACAGCTGGTCGGTGGAGCGGGAGAAGATACCATTTTAGCCAGGGTTGGTGAAGGTATTGTAACTTCTATTGGTTCATCTGCAACTCACAAGGGAGTGTTGGAAAATCCTGATAGAATTTCAAAACTTGTTCTTGAAAAAGGATTGGATGCTGGTACTGCATTCGAAATTCTTTCAATCGATATTGCGGATATAGACGTAGGAGCAAACATTGGTGCAAAATTACAGATCGATCAGGCAAATGCCGATTTAAAAGTTGCCGAAGCAAAAGCTGAAGAAAGAAGAGCAATGGCTGTGGCCGTTGAACAGGAAATGAAGGCAAAAGCTCAGGAAGCAAGAGCAAAAGTTATTGAGGCTGAAGCTGAGTTGCCAAAAGCTATGGCAGAAGCTTTCAGAACCGGCAATATGGGTATAATGGATTACAATAGACTTAAAAATATTCAGGCAGATACTGATATGAGAGATTCTATTGCAGGATCAGGAAAGGATCAACCTAAACCACAACAATGAGATGATCAATAAAAAAGGGGCAATATCTGCCCCTTTTTTATTGATCATTTTCCTCCTTACATTCCTCCAAAATTTTTTCAAGTGTCTTGATTACCCCTTCTATATCATCCAGAGATTTCCTTAAAAGTTTGACATTAGAAATATTAACAGTAGTGTATCTTAACGAAGTTTTTAAGTTATTAACTACAGAAGTAATTATTGAGGTTTGATTTTTTAAATCGGTAAAAACTATTAATTCAAATTTCTCCAATTTTAGGGATTGTCTTAAAACCACCTGGTGCAGGAATTGATTCTCTTGCATCAGGTGATCGGTACATTTTACCTGGTTCATTCCGCAAGATGCTGTAGTTGCAAATGGGTACTGTAGATTATGTGGTTAATTCTTTACAAATCTTTCGCTGATTATTTCTGTTGCACTTTCAAAAAAGATAATGTATACACCCGGCTTAATTGATTCAATATTGATGCTATTTCCGGATTGAAAATCTTTAATAGAAAGTATTTCCCGACCAAAAGAATCAAAGACCTTTACATAAATATTATGAGAATTATCAAATGTTACTATCACTTCTGATTCGGATGTATGAGCCATTCTGACTTTATTTTTCTTTGATGGACTTTTTTGAACTGAAGTACATGATTCAACAAATATCCATGCATCCTGCCAATATGTACCTATGCCTGGAGCGTATGCCCAGGCTGTACCATTGCACCATCCTGAGTTAGGCCAGTTTCTGCATTGATATTTGTTGCCATCATTTTTTACAGTACTTCCTGCAGTGTACCCTCCATTTTCAATATATTGAGGGATTGTGGAGCACGCTTCTTTATTGGAGGTAATTACATAAACAACAATGGTTATTGGCGTTGAAGTGGTTGATGTACCGTTGTTATCAATAGCTTTTGCGGTTAAGGTATAACTCCCCGCAGGTATACTGTTCCAATTAAAACTGTATGGACTGGTAAGGTCTTCTCCCAATTTAACGGATCCATTGAAAAATTCAACTTTAGTAATGCTTCCATCAGTATCCGAGGCATTTGCAGTTATGTTTATGTTCGCCGGTGCGGCAAATGCTGCATTATCGGTTGGAGATGTTATGCTCACTGATGGTGCTGCATTTGGAGATCTAACAATAACCGTTATTGCTGATGAAGTAGTTACAGCTCCGTTGTTATCAGTGGCTCTTGCTGTTAAGTTATAAGTACCTGCCGGTACGCTGTTCCAGCTAAAAGTATATGGACTGGTAAGATCTTCTCCCAGTTTCAATGAACCATTGAAGAACTCTACTTTACTGATGCTACCGTCAGAATCTGTAGCATTTGCCGAAATACTCATGGTTGCCGGTGCAGTAAATGTAGCATTGTTTGAAGGAGAAGTGATAGAAACAGACGGAGCCATATTGGAGTTGACAACCATCGTGATACTGTTTGATGTTGATGTAGCTGGTGAAGCACAGGTGGCATTGGAAGTAATTACACAGGTTACAGTTTGTCCATTAGTTAAGGTGGTACTGCTATAAGTGGAACTGTTGCTTCCCACATTTGTTCCATTTACCTTCCACTGATAAGAAGGACTTGAGCCTCCATTAATCGCTGTAGCAGTGAATGTAACATTTGAACCTTGTTTGGTAGGATTAGTTCCGGAAGTAATTGCAATAGAAACCGAAGGTGTCACCGTTTCTGTCACTTGAATAGTAGAAGTTTTATTGGAGGTTGTAGACCCATTCCCCACCGTTAACGAGATTGTCTTTGCACCAGAAGTAGTGTAATGCACATTATGTGGTCCAACGCCTGTTGCAGTTGCAGGTACTGCACCGGATCCAAAATTCCAGTTATAAGAAGTTATTGTTCCGGAAGAATTGTTAGTAAATGTAATTGTACTTCCTGTACAAGAATTAGAATTTGATATGGTAAAATCTGCTGTGATTGATGCCTGTGTACATCCGGGATCAGAAGAGTTGGTAGAAGCAGGAGATAAACCTTTCCAACCTTGCCAGTCATGGATATTAAAACCTGCATAGGCAGCATAGTTTTTCAGATTATTTTCTATAGTGATGATATCATTATTAACCGTTGTTTTCGAGTTTTTTCCTGGAGTGTCGCAATAGGAAACATTGGTGCCAACGCCGCAATGTGTTTCAGCACCTGCCCATACTCTTGGTCTGGATGAAGCAGGAAGTGTACTGGCATAAGCTAGCTCGCCTTTCACCCGATCAATAACACTATTAGGATTGGTATTATATGACATGATGAAGTAATCATCCAGATAATTCATAATGTGTTCCATTACCTGTTTTCTTACACCATTGTATGTGCAATAAACGGGTTCTCCATAATAATTATCAAGCCAGCTGACCATTGCTTGTCCGTATAAAAGACCATTTGCATGACAGGTATTATATGCTGTTTCTGTAGTTTTAATAAAATCCCTCATAAGGTGTTCTCTATCCAATGCCTGAGTAGATTGCCACACTCCACCTCCTGTTTTATTGAGTTGTGAATCGGGTATTCCATTATGGAAAGAGGAGCGGGGCTCGCCCTGTCCGTCATGAGGTTCATTATCTCCTTGTATACCAAAAAACTTCTGGTTTGCCGTGCTTGCATTATTAAAGCTTATTACCTGATTGATAAAATTGTAATATCCAGAGGGACCATACCAATCTGAAAAATATCCTCTGTAACCGTCCATGGCCCAAACGTTGATGTTTAAACATTTTGCCTTTGAGATAAATGACCTCATGTTTGTGCCTGCAGTTCCTGACAAAAAACCATAAGCATATATATAAATGTCAGTGGTCTTGTCTTCTTTACATTGATTCAAAACTATGTTAACCTGAGTACTGTTCCCGATAAGGGTAGATGTATCCCAAATCCATAATCCTTTCCGAAAGGTTTGGGCATTGGTAATGTTTACTGCTACAGAAAGCAGTAATAAGAAGATAATTTTTTTCATAGTATAAAAGGTTTTCATGTGACATGCCCCTTATACATTTTGGAATTAGAAAAGTAACATAAAAATTTTAAAGGTTTGAAAAATTATATTTCAATTAGTATGCCTGACGGATATAAGATTATTATTCTCCGAATGATCCTTGTTTATTTTTATTGATGAATCTGATATGCTATAAGTATAAATTTATTTGAAATTTTATATCAAGGTTTTATAATTTTTTGCAGCCTGTTACTTTTTTTCCGATAAAATGTATAGGCTGGGATTTCTATTAAATTTATGAAAAAGGTTCTTTTATTCTCCGTTGTTATTTTAATTACATTCAGCAACGTTATGTCGCAAAGTCACTTTCAAAAAGTGATTGGTGGTTCAGGAGATGACAGAGGGAGAACTATCAATAAAACTTCTGATGGTGGATTTATTATTACAGGGTCCTCAAATAGTTTTGGATCGGGTGGTCATAATACCTATTTGTTAAGGACCGATGGCGCAGGAGCCATTTTATGGTCGAAATCAATTGGTGGAAGTTTACAAGACGAAGGAAAAGGTGTCATGCAAACTTCAGATGGAGGTTTTATAATCGTTGGGGCAACATATAGTTTTGGTGCAGGTAACAGAGATTTTTATGTCATTAAAACCAATAATTCAGGAGATGTGGTTTGGTCAAAAACTTATGGGGGGACCGGAGATGATTACGGATTTATAATTCAGGAAACAAATGATAATTGTTTTGCGATGATAGGTCATACAAACAGTTATGGTAATGGAGGAAATGATGTTTACTTTATTAAAATTAATTCAACCGGAGATATCTTATGGTCTCGGACATATGGAGGACCTGGTGATGACAGAGGTTTTAGTATGGAACAGACCAATGATGGAGGGTTTATTATTAGCGGGTATACCACAAGTTTCGGCGCCGGTGATGCGGATGTATATGCGATCAAAACAGATATAAATGGAAATGTAATCTGGTCCGGTACTTTCGGTGGGGCCGGAGAAGATCAGGCCTACAGTGTGAAGCAAACCATTGATGGAGGCTATATTTTTACAGGCTATTCAAACTTTGGTTCCAGTCCGGAAATCTACATTATAAAGACTGATTCTCCTGGGAATATGGTATGGTCAAAAACCTTCGGTGGCGCAGGCGATGACGTTGGAAATATAGTATATCAAAACAATGCTGGCGATTATTTTATAGCCGGATATCAGGATAGTTTTGGAGCCGGAGGTTACGATGCTTTCCTGATGAAACTGAATGATTCCGGTAATCTCTATTATTTTAAAACATTTGGAGGAGTCAATGATGATTTCGGAATAACAGGCTGTTTGGTTGATGATGGAGGATTCATTGTTTCGGGTTTTACCAGAAGTTTTGGTGCAGGGAGTTATGACGTTTATATAATTAAAACTGATAATGAAGGCCAGAGTGGATGTAATCAATATGATCCTGCAGTTATTACACAAACCATTCCGCCCAGTGAGACCAATTCAGGTTTATTGGTAGGTACTGGTGGTTTATCAATTAATGTAATTTCAGCAGTGGCTTCTGCATCACCCATAGTTAACAGTTTGTGTGTGGCTTTGCCTGTTGAATATTTGTTTTTTAATGGTGTGAAAGACAGTGGTAAGGTTATTTTAAAATGGAAGACCTTATCTGAAATAAATAATAAGATGTTTACTGTGGAAAGGTCGCGTGACGGAATTCATTTTTTTGAATTGGATCATGTTATTGGAGAAAGCAATAACAATGGCAATACATACAAATATGTTGATCAGTTCCCCTTGGATGAAATTGGTTACTATAGATTAAGGCAGATTGATAATAATGGAAGCTTTAGCTACAGTAATATCATATCAATAGAAATGGCTGGATCAATACTTGAATCATTGTATCCGAATCCAGCAAAAGATTTTCTTTCGATTCAATTGAGAAGCCAGAATATCTCAGATGTGAATATAAATGTCCTTGATTTGTCTGGTCGGAAAGTTGATTCTATATATCCTATTCCAGTTGAAAATGGCGACTTAATAAGATTCTCAGTTGCAAAATATGGATCCGGATTTTATTATTTAGAAATTATTGATGGCAAGGATGGTAGCTATCATCTCGAAAAATTTATTGTTATGAAGGATTAACTCTTGTCTTTTCTTTCCATTGACAGCCTTAATGTGAGCTCCATAATCTGGATGTTGGAATTACGCGTTTTTCCGGAAGGTATCTGATATGAAAACATCATGCTGAAATCTGAAGAGCTTAATGGTATTTTGTCTAGCCCTAGCATGAATGCAATACCTCTGTCTTTTCGGAAATTTCCACCAAATGATAGGATGTTTTGAATTGTACATAAGGTAGCAATGTCTATGTCTACATGATTTAATCCGGGATACCTTATTAATGCAATTGGCATAAGTTGTACAACAGGACTTAAATCAAATTTTTTTTCAGCATTAATATTGAAATGCCTTGTTAATTGAAATTCTTCCCTGATTGGTTGAAGTTTCGTATTAAACATTTGGTTAATGGATATTCCAAAATTAAAACCTTCCTTATATAGCCATAACCCGAAGTTTCCATCTGGTTTTGTATCACTTCCACTGGAATTTGCGGAAGTTCCTGAGAATGTAAAACTGGCTAATCCCACTGAGGTACCGGCAGATAGAGAATACTGCTCCGATAATTTTATGTGGACAGCATATGATATATATGCTCTTGTCCTGTTTATCAATTCACCTCTTTTATCAGTAAGTAAAATAATTCCAACTACCTGTCTTGGCCTGTTTGAAGTAATTCTTGGATTAATCTGGAAACTGCCGCTAATGAAATAGGATTTGATTTCTTTAAATGGACCTAAATGAGAAAGAAATCCGGGATTTATTTCCATTGTATTATATAAACCATGAGAAGCAGGATTAATTAGATTATAATTTCTGAAAAATTGGGCTGATTGAACCGGGTATATTTTAGTAAATTGAGCTTGGGCCAGTGAAATGACTGAAAAATAAAATACGCAAAGCAGAGTTATTTTCATTTCAACCGGTGTCGATTCTGATTACAAAATCTAAAATATGGCAAAATTTGGTTAATTGTACTATTTGAAAAAAATATCAGAAAAACTGTTACTTTTTTAATTTTTGAATGTATACGCAAATATGGGGTTTACAGATATTGAAATATTAGACTCGATACGGACAGGAAATGATGCCAGGGTAATACCTTATCTTTATGATGAAGTATTGCCTGGAGTGAAGAATTTTATCTGTAAGAACAGCGGTAATGAAGAGGAAGCTTATGATATTTTTCAGGATGCCATTGTATTGTTATACAAACAAGTAAAACTAAACAGGTTTAATGAAAGCTATAAAATTACAGGCTTTCTGTTCACTGTCTGTAAAAATCTGTGGATTAACAGGGTTAAAAAGAAAAACAGGTTAGTTTCTTTCGACGGTTATTCGCATGATATTTCCATTGAAAATAATGTGCTTAATGATATTGTAACAAAAGAAAAGAGGGTTCTTCTGCATCAGATTTTTTCAGATACCGGCAAGAAATGTCTGGAAATTCTTAAGTACAGCATTTTTGAAAATTTAAGCATGGAAGAAATTTGTAAGAAAATGGGTTTTGCAAGTGCCAATGCTGCGAAAACACAAAATTACAGATGTAAGCAACTGCTTATAGAGAAAGCTAAAAAGATCAAGTCATTTAAAGAACTTTTACTTCAATGAGTGTAGATATTCAGGAAATGGAATTAATTGATCGATTTCTCAGAAATGAGTTGTCGGGGCAGGAGCTTTCATCTTTTGAAAGCAGGTTGCTTTCTGATAACTATTTCAGAGAACAGGTGGATACACAAAGATTCATTAATGAAAGTTTTGTTGAATATCAATTAGAGGATTTATATAAAAAGCTTGAATCAAGAAATCCGTATAAAAATAAATTCCGAGGGCTAAAGAACCTGGGTATTATAATTTCCGGAATGTTGTTGGTTGGGCTAATAATATTTGTGTATAAAAATTATACAACCTCATTTAATGAAACCTCAGACCAATCATTGACAATCGATGCAGATATATCAGAACCTGTAGATATCCCGATTATCAATGATGTTACAGGACATGGTTCAATTTCATATAATAGTAAAAAAACACCTGAAATTATTCCTGCTGATCATGGCAAAATAATTGAAGTAGCTCAGCCTGAAAAAAAGGAAAAGACCTTTGATGGGGATTCTGAATCTGAACCGATTATTCCTCAAATCGAGAATCCATTAATGGTCAATAAAGAAGAGGTTAAAGAAAATAAAAGCCTGTTAAAAGATTGTAATGAGGGTATAAAAGCGGATTTCATGGTTACAGAGACTTGTTATGATAAGCCTGGTGGAAAAATTCTGTTTTCTAAAGTTAATGGAGGTACTCCTCCTTATCTATACTCCATAGATGGTGGAAGGAGTTTTCATAATTCAGGAGAGTTCCATAATTTGAGCAGTAACAATTATATATTAATTATAAAAGATAATAATGGATGTCAAAGTATAGTGAACAGTCAGGTAAGGCTTGAAGGAAAAGATTGTAATACCACATTGCGGTATTCTTTTAACCCTGATATGGAAACCTGGAAATTTCCAATGAAGGAAGAAAACGGTTCGATACAAATTGTGAATGCTTCCGGCATTGTAGTATATTCAGCTCGTATAACTAATTCCTTTCCATCTGAATGGAATGGAAGATCAATGAATGGTTCTGATCTGAATTCAGATATATATATGTTTTTGATTTCTTATGATAATGGAAAAGTCGATCAGGGCTATATTTCCATTGTAAGGTAGATTTGATGAAAGCTCACAGACTTATATTGTTTTCTATCATTTTTTTTATGGTTTCTTTTGCCTCTGCACAAGAAATAAGAGGACTTTATGTGAGCACGTTTTCAAAAATAATAAATAATCCTTCCAAAGAAGATAGCCTGTTGAATTACGCCAAATCTAATGGATTCAATTACTTGCTGCTTTATGAGCTTAATAAAGTCAATACTGCCCATAATCTGACTAATGTAAATACATCTGCACCTTTAGCTAATTTTATCAGGAAGGCCAAAGAAGAATATGGAATTATGCAGGTAGGGGCTATTGGGGAACGTTTTTTAGATTTTAAAAACCATTATGATATCTACAATGATCTGCATCCTGATCAGGTAGAAAAATTTGATGTATATAATCTGGAAATGGATTTTTGGAATCCAGATAGAGTTGCGCCTGATGATTATTCCGGGTATTGTTCTTATTATCTGAGTCCTTCAGGTTTGCCATGTGATACTGCAGGTGGCTTTAGTTTTTACAAAGAAGAATTGCGCAGAATAGATTCATTGTGTAAGAAGAAGAATGTTATTTGTGAAACGAAAATCGGGTATCAGCCCAATGAAGGACAATGTAGATATATTAGTCTGCATTGTGATAGGATATTGTTACTTTCTTTTATGCAGCAAAGTAATCAGATTTATCCATCCATCAGAGAAAGGCTTGTTAAGTTTGCTGCGGCGCAAAAAAGCATACAAATTATCCCTACATTTTCTTCGGAATCATTTTTTATGGGCGACTGGTTGAAAAGTAATAATCACAAGCGAGCCTATGAAGTTAGTATAAGCGAGTTTAACAAAGATGCGGGTTTATGGAAGCAATATATTAAAATTGTCGGCCATCATTGGTATGATTATGAATCAATGGTCTATGATTTAATTGTGGTAAGTCCGACAGTAAAGCATAATGTTCTCACTCCAGATGGGGATGGAATCGACGATAATTTTTTTATAAATGAAAATGGCATTGCAAGAGTTTTTAATAGCCAAGGTCATCTTGTAAAAGAGTTTAATGTTCCAGACTCATGGGATGGAACCGATCAGTCAGGAAATTTCCTTAACAGTGATTACTACCTTATTAAGATTAATGAAAATAAAATCATTAATATTTATCTTATCAGGTAAATTTTAAAAACCAACAGGACAGTTGTTTTTTACCGTAACACACTGTTCCACTCTCATTCCCTGAAACAAAAACCATTTGTTTTTTATTTTGACCGTGTCATAGGAGATTCTCATCGTTATACCCTTCATATCCTGGAGTGCAGCGTAAACTTTATAGAAGTTGTCATTGACCTTCACTTCTTTTTGATCTATCAATTCAATTTCATTCCAGGTAAGCTTATGATAAATTCCCCTTTCAATGATAGATTCAAAGTTTTTACTTGTATTTGTGTGAAGGTCTTCTGCAGATAGATTGTCCAGAATATATTTGTCTTTTTTATCAATGGTTCTCCGAAGATATTCCAATTCATTTTCCTGAGGAATAAAGCTACTTATAATTGAAAAATCGTTTCTTTTCAGTGCTGCACCTAATCCGTTGGTTATATCTTTCCTTTGATTTGCTCCCCTGGATGATATTTCAATGTCTTCCCAATTATTAATTTTGACAGTTAAATTTTGATTTTCTCTTATTGAATATGTTAATATGCTGAAAATAAGCAGTAATTGTAAATGCATAACCCTTCTGTTTTCTGTACTAAAAAATAACTGTTTAGACTAGTAAATAGTTAATGTGCTTCAGGGTAGAAATATTTATTAATATTAGATAGATTACGTACTTTTACAGGATAAACTCCGGATAATGTCAACACAACAGAAAGAAATCAGGAAGGTAACCACGCATCAACTGCAGGAAATGAAAAACAGAGGAGAAAAAATCTCCATGCTTACTGCCTATGATTATTCTATGGCAAAGATTCTTGATTCAGCAGGTATTGATGTATTACTTGTAGGTGATTCTGCCTCTAATGTAATTGCAGGCCATGAAACCACCCTTCCCATTACATTAGATCAGATGATATATCATGCTTCCTCAGTGATAAGGGCTGTAAACAGATCTTTAGTTGTGGTGGACTTACCCTTTGGTTCTTATCAGGGAAATTCATCTGAGGCCTTAAGATCAGCTATCAGAATAATGAAAGAATCGGGAGCTCATGCTGTGAAAATGGAAGGTGGTATTGAGATAAAAGAATCAATTCTAAGAATTCTAAGTACAGGAGTTCCGGTAATGGGCCATCTTGGTCTTACGCCTCAATCGATATACAAATTTGGTACTTATACGGTCCGGGCCAAAGAAGCGCATGAGGCAAAAAAACTTGTTGAAGATGCGCATGCTCTTCAGGAATGCGGATGTTTCGCAATAGTACTTGAAAAAATTCCTGCTGATCTGGCCAGAAAGGTAACCCAGCAGTTACATATCCCTATAATTGGGATTGGTGCTGGTCCGCATGTAGACGGACAGGTACTTGTGACCCATGATATGATGGGCGTAAACAAAGAATTTAATCCCAGATTTTTGAGAAGGTATGCAGATTTAAATACTATTATGACTGATGCAGTCAAAAGGTATATCGGAGATGTGAAGTCAGGTGATTTTCCGAATAAGGAAGAGTTTTATTAATTAGAATACAAAATTGAATTGGAGTAAGGCATTTGAAGTAATTTATGAGGATAACCACATCATTATTGTCAATAAGCAAAGTGGAATTCTCACTCAAGGAGATCAAACAGGGGATCTTTCTTTGCCTGATTATGTTAAGCAATATCTGAAACAAAAATATAATAAACCAGGGAATGTTTTTGCCGGAGTGGTACATCGTCTGGACAGACCTGTAAGTGGCTTAGTGGTGCTTGCTAAAACCTCCAAAGGGTTGGAGAGAATGAACGAAGTTTTTAAGAACCGGCAAGTGAAGAAAACTTACTGGGCTGTGGTGGGTAACAAACCGGAGAATAATCAGGGAAAGCTAATTCATTATCTGAAAAAGGACGGAAAGCTAAATATTTCTAAGGCACATATAAATGAAATTCCGGGAAGTTTGCGATCCGAACTTCATTATCAGTTGATAGGAAAAAACAATGACCTGTTTTTACTAGAAGTAGATCCACTAACCGGCAGGCACCATCAGATCCGTTCCCAGCTTTCTGCAATGGGTTGTCCAATTGCTGGAGATGTGAAATATGGATTTCCAAAGTCTAACTATGATGCAAGTATATGTTTGCATGCCAGAAGGCTTGAATTTGATCATCCGGTGAAGAAAGAAAAAGTAGTTTGTGAAGCTGGCTTGCCGGATAATCCTATATGGAATAAATTTGCAATATTTTCAAATTAGATCGTTAAGTATCAATAAATTATTAATTATATGAATTTTATGGAAAGATTAAAGGCGAAGTGGGGAATTACCAGTAATTTACAATTGATTATTATTTTTATAGTTTTTGCGATTACCGGAATGTCAGCCTTACAAGTGAAGTATTTAATTTTTCCGTTTTTTGGCATTGACGAAACTACCCCATTTTACATCCGCATGGTAGTGTGGTTATTTACTGTTTTCCCTTTTTATTATGTTTTCCTGCTATCTTATGGTTTTATTTTTGGTCAATTTAATTTCTTCTGGAATATGACTAAAAAGACCTTTGGCAGATTTGGAAAACTATTTGGTCGGGGTTAATGTCCGGTTCCATATCCGGTATAAAACGATTCCAATTTTATACTTCTCTCTCTGAGTTTATTCCGTTAGAAATTCTTATTAAAATATTGTACGTCAAGGTTTTTTTTTGTTATTGAACCGTATAATGCTCCCCTTTTTAAGATTAAAATCACAAAAAAATATTGTTATTTAACAATAAATAATTGTGATATTCCTTATAAAGATTTACATAAGTGTATTGATTGAAAAAATGCGATGATTATGAAATCTTTATTGCCTATTGCCATTCTTTGCTTATCTATAGTTTATAATTCCCATGCGCAGGTTATTGTGAATCCTGGGGGTGCAGCTTGTCTTGGAAGGTATACAACGAGCTATCCTGGTACCACCCAACCTTTTACTTATGACTGGGAATATCCGGGAGGAACAGACCCGATCGATAAAACCCAGGGTGATCCCAAGGTGGTTGCTGGTTTTTCAAAGCCGGTTAAAACCAATGATTGGTGGTCTTCAGCCATTTGGGATTATTATCAGGGACAATACAACAGATCATTTACCGGAAATGTAGTTGCTATGCCCTGGACAGTACGTGCCATAAGCGGTGGATTACAGATGCAGAATAAGGATGCTAATAGCATCTTTTGTCCAAGTCCCAATTCTTACCTGGCCAACAGTGCTACTAATCAATTAAGTGTATCTCTATCCAAAGGTGCAGGGACACCACAAGCCGGGACGGCAACCAATATGGCTGTTCCGATAGGAGCAGGCCAAGGTACCAAGGTCAAGGATTACGGCGACTATCATGTTACTATCAATTGGGAAGATGCTGTAAACACCATGGGCATGGATGTCACCATTACCAAAGGAAGCCCTTTTGTTTTTTTTGATAATATCACAGCCTCAACCAATGTTGTAATCAGGACAGCCTGCGGGCCAATGACTACTATATATACAAGCCCAAGTGGTAATCGACTGGTACAGGTTTGCGGAACGTATTTCTACGGTATTTTCTTTTCCCCAGGCACAACAATCATGAATGAGCCTGCAGGAGGAACTATGTGGCAGTTGAATGAAGGACATGCGGCAGGAGACAACGTTAACAGAGAATTTCTTCGGTTTACACCACCAGGGGCTGCAGGACAGAGATACGTTGTATTGGCGGCAATGCCTAATAATACATCAGCAACATTCCTGGAATATGAAAGAAGAGCGTATGCTTTTATCACCGGAACTGCAAGCAGCTATACCTATAATGAAACTACGGGAGATGTAACGACCTCTTTTGTAACTTCAACAAGTTTGAAATCTAATGCACCTGTAGCTATTGCACCTCTTAATGAACCAATACATGCAATGTTCAGACATCAGTTTTTAAATATCAATCCTGCCACCCCTGTTAATACTGCATTACAATATACCTCTGCCAGAGGAAATATGAGGGTTCGATATGGAAATTTCAGTACGATAATGAAGCATTATGGGATGCTGCAGCATTTGCCTTGGTATGGATCTTATGTAGGAGCAGACCAAACGGCATTGTATAATATGATCAATCAAAAATATTTACAGGCCAATCTTATAGCAAATACTTATGATTTATATTTCTATGGCAAAAGGTTATCTGAAATAGCACAATTGATACCCATAGCCAGACAAGTAGGTCATATAGCTGCATTTAACAGATTTCGTAACGACCTGAGAGCAATGCTTGCAGATCTGCTGACAGTAACAGCAGCAGATGTAAATGCAGTGGCACCTGCGACTGGCAGAACATTTTATTATGATGATAAATGGGATATGCTTGTTCACTACCCGGCTTCATTCTGGTCTGCAGACCAAAGTAATGACAGACATTTTCATTATGGATATGTAATTGAAGCAGCAGCAATGGTGGCAAGATATGATGCTACTTTTGCAACTCAATATGGACCAATGGTAGAAATGCTGATTAAGGATGTAGCCAACTGGAGAAGACAGGCGGGAGGCACCGGAGTTGATATTTTTCCGTATTTAAGATTCTTCGATGTATATGAGGGGCATTCCTGGGCAAATGGTATGGCTACTGATGATGAAAATTATGGTAATGATCAGGAATCAACATCTGAAGCGATCAATTGCTGGAGTTCAATTGCTTTATGGGGGGAAGTTACTGGAAATAATATTTTAAGAGACCTTGGAGTTTATTTAAGAACAACTGAAATCGCCGCAACTGAGCAATATTGGTTTGATGTTGATAATGTTGTTTTTCCTGCATGTTTTGCTCCTTCACAAATAGGAATTTTAAGAGGTAATGGCGGAGATTTTAATACTTTCTGGACAACAAATAGGCAATGCATTTATTCTATAAACTGGCTTCCGTTCACCGGATCTTCTTTTTACCTGGGTTTGTCGCAACCTGCCGGTTCGAGTCAGGCAGACAAGGTCGCTGACATGCTTTCAAGACAAATTGCACCTGCAACGCCTGGAGCAATTTATTACAATTCTGATCATTTTCCCGATTTGATTATATCATACATCTCGATGTATAATCCTGTAAACGCTAAAACACTTCTGAACAATCTTGCCGCCAACATGAACCCTGTAGATCCTGCCTGTTGTCCATTTAATAATCTTGGACAGGCGCATCCTTACAGATATTTTGATGGACAATTTACTGCATTTACCAAACATTGGGTTCATACCCTTGATAGCTTAAGAAATGTTCAGCGCATCTGGTCCAACAATGCCAAAACGCATGTATTTTATAACGGGTGCTGGTATTATGTAATAGACAATGAATCTTCAAGTAACATTAATGTTACTTTCTCTGATGGAAGAGTTATCAATAATATTCCGGGCGATACTGTTATAGTTTATAGATTCTGTGAAGAAGTGACACCTGTAGAATTGCTGGATCTGACAGCAAAATACAATGAAAGTAATGTAGATGTTTCATGGCTTACTTCTGCAGAATTAAACAGTCATTACTTCTTAATTGAAAGGAGCAGAGATGGCGTTAATTTTGAAAGCATAGGTAAAGTCTCTGCGGCAGGAAACAGTAAAAGTATAATCAGTTATCAATTTACAGACGTAGAGCCTGGTTCGACAACTGTTTTGTATTACAGGTTAAAGCAATATGACCTGGATGGTACTTTTTATTATAGCAACATAGTAAGTGTCAAGAATGAAAGCTCACTAATGATTTCAGTCAGACCAAATCCTGTAAGTTCCAATCTGGAGGTTTTTATAGATGGACATGGAAGAGAAGCTTTCACTATTGAAGTAAATGACGTTTCGGGCCGGTTGGTAAAAACGAAATTCTTTGATAGAGCAGACGACCTTGGTGCTATCAGTATAGATTTTTCAGATCTTCCGTCAGGCACTTATCTGCTGAGATTGATAGGCTCAGATATGGTCAGGTATGTTAAGGTAATTAAAGAGTAATATTCTACAAATAAATAAGCTCCTTTCCGGAGCTTTTTTATTTGTAGGTTTCTAGTTTACTTTTACAATCTTCGTGGATTCCGTTTGATGTTTATTTCTTACATGCAGATAATAAATACCTGGCGGTAACTCATTTCCGACATAGTATATTCCTGATTCAGTAACAATTTCAGAATGTACAGTTTTTCCTGCAATGTCAATTACCTGGATGTATGTTCCATCGGTGTCTGCCTGGTTGATATATACTTTGGTGAATCCTTCGAAAGGATTAGGAAAAACTTTTATTACAAATTCATTTTCTCTTGAAACTGTTATCACAGGAAATACTGTAGATGCTCCATCATAATCTACCTGGATGAGTCGGTAATAGGTTAAAGGTTCATTGCTGTTATGGTCAATATAAGAATACTTGATCAGATGATTGGCGTTTTTGTTACCTGCAATTTTATCTACATAGCTAAAGTTTATTCCATCTATAGATTTTTCAAGTATAAAATGACTTGAATTTCTTTCTTTAGCAGTAGACCAGTTTAGAACGTTATAGTTTTTGTAAGCGAAGCCGTTGAAATCAATAAGCTCCACAGGAGTAATACAATTTTGAATAGCTTGTACCGGTACACGTGAACAAGAGTTTCCTGCAGTGATCTTCCAATCATAGAAAGCACCATAACATGCCTGACAATAGGAACTGGTTGTACCTTCAACCCCAGTTAAGTGAAAGATACCGGAAACTCCAAGCGGATAAGAAGCTCCTGCTCTGTAAGTACGAACATTGTTTCCAGCACCTGATAACCGCAGTGAATAATTGTTCCCAACAGGAATGTTCCAGTTAATTGTAAATGTTGCTGTTCCGCTAGTTGGAGAACAAGGTATAGCAACACTTCTGACAGGATATGTAACAGTGCTTAAGGCTGCCCCATTTTGAAATAAAGAAACGTTCATTGTGAAACTTCCTGCACAACCCCCGGGCACTGATAAAAAGTGAACAGTTACTTCATTCAAGGTTACCGGAGCGATGACATTAAAAGTTTCTGCTACCGTCCCATGAGTAGTGAAGTAGTCGCTTTGAGCACTGGATAAGTTGGCTGCGTTCACTGCATATCCGGTATTATACTGATATGTTGCAAGATCCTGGGCATAAAAGACCGCAGGAGCAGAGTTAACAGTCGTAGTATAACAATTAGAAGGTGTAACATTTACTTTATTTCCTCCTGTAGGCGCATCATACCAGTCATAGTTTGTACCTGAAGGGCCGGTTACACAAAAGTTAAGCGAAGTAGGAAGAGTACAATACACCGGGTTGTTCGGAGTTGCATTGGCAGCTGACGATATTACAACAGTTGCAGAATCGGCTAAACATCCGCAAGGTGAAGGATTAGTAGGATCTGATATTACTACCTTATAGGTTCCGGCAGTTACCGCTGTGTAAGTCGAACTAGTAGCCCCGGCGATAACATTGTTATTTAATTTCCAAACATAAGTATAATTCGGATCATTGCTGCCGGCATATAATGATGCCGACATAGGATTACATAATGTTACATTTGGTCCGAGATTAGCTTTAGGACAAGCACGGCCTAACCCACATGGTAAAGTGATTAATTGTGGTGAATTAAAAGTAGTAGTCATAGAGCCCAGTCCTAAGAAACCATAAGCGGTTGGACCACCACCACCTGTGGTACCGTTTTGCCCGAAACCATAAAGTTGTCCTGAACTTGTAAGTACGAAAGACCAAAGGTCACCTACAGAAACATCTATTACATTAGATATTCCGGAAACAGCAGTAGTAGGATATGCCTGGGCAGATGCAAGCCCATCCTGCCCGTAGTAGTTACCTGCTCCTGTTCCTCCCCAGGCATAAACTGCACCAGAAGATGTTACAGCAATCGAATGTCTGTTACCAGCAGAGATACCTACAACACCTGTTAATTCAGCACCACCTGCAGATACCAATACTTTTTGAGGAAGAGGACAACTTGCGCCGGCTCCTGCTACAGCTTGTCCCAACTGTCCTGACCAGTTACCTCCCCAGGAATATAAGGTACCATCTGTTGCTAAAGCCAGCATATGCGTATCACCTGTCGTAATTTTTTGAATATTGGTTAAAGGCTGTGTTCTCGCTGCGTCAAGGAAAACCTGTGTGGCAATGTTATACTGTGTAGTATTATTCTGTCCCAATTGAGCATTTGTATTTCGTCCCCAGGTCCATACAGTTCCGTCTGAACAAAGAGCGGCGCAAAAGTCATCACCGGCTCTTATCTGAACCACGTTATTCAATCTGCTGCCGCCTGTTTTAAGAACATAAACAGGAATCAACTTTGGAGTTGTGGTATTATCACCTAACTGTCCGTTGGCATTTTCTCCCCATCCCATTACTTCTCCATTACTTAATACTGCATAGCTTGCTCCATCACCACCGCATATCTGCGTTACATTTGTCAAAAATCCTGAGGCATGTCCTTGTGCTCCGGTAAGTACCCTTACAGGAAGCGCAGATGAAGTAGTGGAGTTGTTACCTAACTGTCCGTGATTGTTCATTCCCCAGGTATAAACAAAACCATTACAATCTAATGCAATATTGTGGTTGGTACTTCTGGAATCGACCTGTCTGATGGAAGTAAGGTGAACTCCATCAGTAGAAGGACCTGCACCTCTTAAAACCTGAACAAAACCTGTTGAATAGGCAGGTGTACCAATCGTACCGGTTCCTAGTTGTCCATCACTGTTGAAACCTGTTGTATAAACATTTCCGTTACCGCACAATAAAATAGAATGCAGGGCACCACCTGAAACCACCAGATTTTGTGATAAGGCATAAATTGAGGTGAAGATACAGGTTATAAAAAAAAAGATTTGTTTCCTGGAATTTTGTATACACGATAAAAACCGCATAGTAGTATAAGTTTTATAAGCGGTTATACGTGATTTTCAGGTTAGAGATTAAGAATAATAATATTATTCTTTGGAATATTTATATTTTTTATTATTGGTTAGATGGTTATAAACCAATTGTTGATCGATTAATTTTGCCTATTGACCAGTTTTGGCTGGACATTAGGATTAAAAAAATTTAATCTGAATAAGTAAGGGGTTTATAAAATTCTGGAACCCTATTCTACAATTAACTTTTCTGAGAACAAATTCTCTTCCGGTAGAATTAAATAGTGGATACCTGCAGTGAAATCGGAAAATTATCCGAATTGCATTGTGGTATTCTCCTATAATTTTTCCTGATACCAAATTATTTTCAAAAAGGGAATATCATGTTTCAAAGATATGAAGCCTGAGGCCGGATTGGTTATTAAGGCAGTTTAAAATATTATGATTTCCTTATGCTATATAGATGCTCATCAAGTATAACTTCATTTTTAATCAATGATTTTTTAATCACGCATTCTAAGGTATATCCTGATTTTTCCAAAACCCTCATGGATGCAGTGTTTGTCTCAAATACCCCTGCATAAATTCTTTTTAGAGAGAAAGTTTTAAAGGCATACTCAGTTATTAATTTTACGCAACTACTCATTAAGCCCATTCCCCAAAAAGGTTCTCCAATCCAATAACCTATTTCTGCATTGATCTTATGAATATCTTTCTGTAATACTAATCCTATAACTCCTATTGCTTCTCCCTGAAATTCTATAGTGAAGTTAACCGGAGGAAAAATGTTTTTATTAAGATTAATAAATGACTCTGCGTCGTCCTCTGAATAAGGATATGGAATAAAGTCCCTAAGGTTACGTACGACCCGGTAGTTATTAATGTATTTTGCTATAGAAGCTTTATCGGCGGGGGCTAAAGGCCGAAGCAGAATTTTTTTATGGTAGTCCGGCAGATGGTATTTTTGATCCATATACAGTTGAAGGTTTCAACTTAATGGTTTCTGCTCATTGGTTCCATCCTGCTGAATGAAGTTCCTTACAATGTTTTTAAGATTTTCCCTTAGATTAATATTGTCTTTAGCCACTTTCATTGTTTGGCCTTTCAGTAAAGATTTCCTTATAATTCTTTCCTGTTCGGACCTGTTTTTTCGGTTGTTTTCTTCCATAGCTTTAATTTAATAAAAAATTTTAATTCTTTTAAGCTGATGGTCATGGATTCTGTTCAAAATAGTAAGGGATATTATTGATCCAATGGTTGCGTATAGCATGTCCGACTGGGTATCCCACACATATCCTTGGGTTCCCAGGAAAGCTTCCGCTGAATCGCCGGTAGCTTCCGCAACAAACCATTCGAGAAATTCATAGGCAGCACTTATGCTAAGGCAAATGCATACAATAATGAAAAATTGCCATTTTGCGTTTGTGATTACCTGTTTCCTTATCAACACTTCTCTTATAGCAATTGCAGGGATAAATCCTTGTGCAAAATGTCCGACCTTATCATAATTATTTCTTTGCAATTGGAATATGTCCTTTAACCAGTCGAAGAATGGCACTTCAGCATAGGTATAATGCCCTCCGATAAACAGGATAAAAGAATGTATCAGAATAAGCGAATACAATAATCCGGTTAAACGAAATGTCGAATGGGTGATAATGAGAATTATGAAAACAATAACTACCGGGAAAACTTCTAATCCCCATGTAAAATAATCATGAGGATTGATACCTGAGATAATTAGCCCGGCAATAAACAATAATATAAATAACCATTTGCCGGTTTTTTCCCTCATTTGATTTTATTTTCTAAAGAAGCTGAAAATTTCTTCTGTAAGTTCAGGATTAACACCCGATGCAAGCGCTATTGAAATGATTAATCCGGCAATAGCATAAGCAAGATCTCTTCCGATTATTCTCAGTGCTCGTAACTTGTGCCCTTTACCCTTCTTTAGTCGGGAAAGGTTCACAGCTATTTCCCTTCCACCTATTGTTCCAAGAAATACCCAGGTAGTACTCATGGGGATGGTGCTGATGAATAGTTTATAAATAAGCAGCAATACATAAGTAAAGTCAATAAGTGTCGCAGCACGGATATCAGATATACGTACTTTTTCACTTACAATTTCCTGGATTTTATCACCTCTCAGATAAAATAAGATTCCGAGTCCCAGAAAGATGGTACCTGTAAAAATGAAAAATTCAAAACCTGATTGTCTTCTGGGTAGAAAGACTGCTACATTAGCTCCATCCTGCATAACCCAAACTGCCCATAAAAGACCACTTACGATCCATTGTGTAACCATCCAGCCTTTATGGGTTTTTCTTTTCTTGAAATATTTTCTTATAAGATTATAACCGCCATACCAAACAAAGAAGGATAATACAAAAGCAAGCAGATAGCCGGACACACTTTTTGTTATCATTGATGTAATTCCGGATGAACTTGCGCTGAAAACACTTAACATTAAGAATGTAGTTGAGACTGGCATTCTTAAACGAGTCATTATAAGAAGTACAAGGGGAGCTATTATCTGAAAGAAGCTGAATTCATTGGGGTGAGGATATTTGGTAACATTTTGTTCGTTGATTAGTCTTTGAAAAGTAACATCTCCGTCAAAATATATCCAGCTGAAGGTAACTGTTCCTACAAATATTAATCCGGTGAACAACCAAAGTACCCACCACTTCTTATCTTTATTACTTTCAATGAAAGTGCCTAAAGATTGTATACTGTCATTTGCCACCGTTGCATATGCAGCAAAAAGAAATCCGAGCCACATAGCAATCTGGCCGAATTCTACTATAATACCGGAAAGTGCCAGGCCAAGTACTACGATTATCAGGAATGTTCTTTCCTTAACAAGGTAATCAAGTACATTAAGGTATGGTCTTTTTCTGTTGGTTCTTTTAAATTTTGCCACAAAACAGGAAGATAAAACTTATTTGGTACAAATATGGCGGAATAAATCTAATTGCTATGTAAAGCGAATGTTAAGAAACTGTTAAATTATTGATAAATTCCGTGTTTAAATACTATTTAAATTTAAAAATACGACCTAAAACAATAGGGAATGGAAGGAGGTAAGTTTATTTTAAAAAAGAAAAGGCTGACCTTTGGCCAGCCTTAATAATATCCAATAATTTAAGTTTAACCGATTACAGCTTCAGCAAGAACTATTACCTTATTGTTTAATACTTCAGCTAATCCTCCATCAATCAAAAGTGATTTTTCCTGTCCTTTTTCAATATTTATCTTCACATTGCCTTTTTGCAATGTGCTGATTAAAGGAGCGTGGTTTGCAAGAACCTCAAAAGATCCATTGGATCCTGGGAGGTTAACAGAAACAATCTCTCCGCTAAATACTTTTTCGTCAGGTGTTATTATTTCTAGGATCATTTATATGAATGATTAATGTTGAATGCTAAATGTTAAATGCTGAAGTTAAACTGAATAATTCAACATTTATCATTCAGCGTTTATCATTTAAACGTTAGTTTTATTTTGCTTCTGCCATTAGTCTCTCACCTTTAGCAACTGCCTGCTCGATTGTTCCAACAAGGTTAAATGCTGATTCAGGAAGGTGATCGAAATCTCCGTTCATGATCTGGTTGAAACCTTTGATGGTATCTTTAATATTAACAAGCTCGCCTTTCAAACCTGTAAACTGCTCAGCAACGTGGAATGGTTGAGATAAGAATCTTTGAACCCTTCTTGCTCTGTGAACAACAAGCTTATCTTCTTCAGAAAGTTCGTCCATACCAAGGATGGCGATAATATCCTGAAGCTCTTTATATCTTTGAAGAATTTCTTTTACTCTTTGTGCACAGTCATAATGCTCGTCTCCAAGAACTTCTCTGTTTAGAATTCTTGAAGTAGAGTCAAGAGGATCCACTGCAGGATAAATACCAAGCTCGGCGATCTTTCTGGACAATACTGTGGTTGCATCAAGGTGGGCAAAGGTTGTTGCAGGAGCAGGGTCAGTAAGGTCGTCCGCAGGAACGTATACAGCTTGTACTGATGTAATAGAACCTTTCTTAGTTGAAGTAATTCTTTCCTGCATCGCACCCATTTCGGTTGCAAGTGTTGGCTGATAACCTACTGCTGAAGGCATACGTCCTAGAAGAGCAGATACTTCAGAGCCAGCCTGAGTGAATCGGAAGATATTATCAATAAAGAAAAGGATGTCTTTTCCTTGTCCTGTACCATCACCGTCACGGAAATATTCTGCAACTGTCAATCCTGAAAGCGCAACTCTTGCACGTGCTCCCGGAGGTTCATTCATCTGTCCGAAGATAAAGGTTGCTTTTGAATCTTTCAATTTTTGCATGTCAACTTTAGACAGATCCCATCCGCCTTCTTCCATAGAGTGTTTAAATCCTTCACCATAGTTAACGATACCTGCCTCGATCATCTCACGAAGCAAATCGTTTCCTTCTCTTGTTCTTTCTCCAACACCCGCAAACACAGAAAGACCTGAATACGCTTTAGCAATATTGTTGATCAGTTCCTGAATCAATACGGTTTTTCCTACTCCTGCACCACCGAACAAACCGATTTTACCACCTTTCACATATGGCTCAAGAAGGTCAATAACTTTTATACCTGTATATAATACTTCAGTAGTTGTCGCAAGATCTTCAAATCTTGGAGAAGGTCTGTGGATAGGAAGAGATTTGTCTCCTTTTGGTGACTGAATACCGTCGATCGCTTCTCCAACCACGTTAAAAAGTCTTCCTTTGATATCTTCGCCTATCGGCATTGTTATTGGTGTGCCTTTGTCAACTACAGGCATTCCTCTTGTAAGACCATCTGTACTATCCATCGCAATGGTTCTGATTCTGTCTTCTCCAAGGTGCTGCTGGCATTCAAGAATTATTTTCTGACCATTTCCCTTTGTCACTTCAAGAGCATCAAGAATCCTTGGAAGTTTTGAGTTTTCTCCCTCGAAGCTCACATCCACAACCGGACCGATTACCTGAGTTATTTTACCAATATTTGCCATTATGATAAGCTTATTTATTTAAAGATTATTGTTACAATTTTGCGAGTGCAAAACTAAAGCATTATTTAATCTTTACCAAAGAAGACTAATTATATTTATTAATCAATTTCTTCAATAATCAGGTGTTTTTAAAAATGTTGATTAACAGTGAAAAGATTAGATTTTCCGGGCAAAATCAAGGTTGAGTAAAAGTAATAGACATTAAATCAGGCTTTAAGGATAATCCGGAAGGTGGTACCTTTGCCCAATTCTGAGAAAAGTACAAAAATCTTACCTTCATGGTAGTTTTCAACTATTCTTTTTACTAATGTAAGTCCCAGGCCCCATCCTCTTTTTTTGGTCGTAAATCCCGGTTTAAAAATCTCTTTAATTTTGGATCTTGGAATTCCTTTTCCGGTATCGGTAATATCAATAGCAATATTGCCGTCCTGCAATCTTAGTATTCTCACATCTATCCTTCCCACTCCGTTCATGGCATCTGCGGCATTTTTACAAATATTTTCTATTACCCAATCAAATAAAGGTTTATTCAGTTTTGCTGTTGCATTAGCTTCGATATCGGAGGTGATTCCAAATACTACTTTCCTCGATAATCGGGCTTTAAGATAATCAACTGTACTTTTAACTGCCTGGTAAATATTTTCATCAACAAGAGTAGGAACAGACCCGATATTTGAAAATCTGGCGGTAATCATTTCAAGTCTGGCAATGTCTTTGTCCAGTTCCTCTAAAGCTTCTTCATCCTGGTATTTCGGATTGGATTTCATCAGTTCCAGCCAGGCCATGAGTGATGATAAAGGAGTACCCAACTGATGGGCTGTTTCTTTGGCAAGACCCACCCAAACCCGGTTTTGTTCTGCATTGCGTGAATAACTAAATGCCAGATAGACTATTATTGAAAATATTGCTATGACAGTAAGCTGAATATAAGGGTAATACACCAGCTGAGTTAAAACATAGGAGTTTTTGTAGAAAATGTAATTTTTCATTCCCGGTCCGAAATTCACCAGAATAGGTTCGTGTTCAGCTTCCATCTCTTTCACCACCTTCATCAAGTATTGTTCCTTTTCTGACGGATCCAGATTTCGTGGAATGTTTACATTTTTATCACTTATAGGTATTTTGTTTTCGTCCGTCAGAATTACCGGAACTGAGGTATTGGCTTCGATGATTTCTTCAAAAAGAAAAGCAAGGCTTCCGCTGGTTTCCGGATCAACTGCGTATTCCAGTCCCTTTGCATATAAATCTATCAATTTTCTCTCTCTTTCAGCTAGTTTATTTACCAGGGTGTGGGTATAATAAATAGAAACACTGCCTATTATAAAAGCAATAATCAAAATAATGATTTTATATTTTGACTTATTGTTGTAGATGTCCAGTGTTCTAAAGCTGTTGAATTCCATTAAAAATGATGACTTATATTAGTTTTTATGTAAACGAATTTTACGAATTTTATGTAGTTACTAACAAAAAACGCATTTTCTTACATAGGTTTCATCTTGAGGATATAATTAACTAATATTGTTGCAGATACCAAAAAGAAAAATAACCGTAGACCAATGTATTAAAATGTTTAAAAATGAGTTCTGATAAAGATTCTTTTATTATCAGGAATTGCAATTTTAACAAAATAACGGTTATTTTGTGTCCCATTTGTAAAAGCGATGTTGAATAATTTTAAAGCGGTCAGTATTTCATACAAAAATGCACCTTTGCAGGTTCGTGAGCAGGCATCATTAAATGAAGCAATGTGCAAAAGCCTTATGCTTGGGATTAAGGAGTTTACTGATGCTTCCGAATTACTTATCCTTTCCACTTGCAATAGAACGGAAGTATATTATTCTTCCAATAAAGACTATAGTGCTGAAATAATTAAATTAATAGGTATAAAGAAAGGGGTTTATGACCTTGAGACTTTTGCCGGATATTTTATTGTTTTAAATGACCACAACGAAGCAGTAAGGCATTTATATAATGTTAGTATCGGTCTGGAATCGCAGGTGGTTGGAGATATGCAGATTACCAACCAGGTTAAATGTGCTTATCAATGGTCTGCAGACCTGGGAATGGCTGGTCCGTTTTTGCATCGTCTGATGCATACAATTTTCTTTACCAACAAAAAAGTGGTTCAGGAAACAGCTTTCAGAGATGGTGCAGCTTCCGTTAGCTATGCTACAGTAGAGCTTGCTGAAAGTCTCGCTGCGGAATTGATTGAACCTAGGGTTTTGATAATAGGCCTTGGAGAAATGGGTGCTGATGTTTGCAGAAACTTCTCAGGTACATCTATCAAAAATATTACCATTTGTAACAGGACTTTATCTAAGGCAGAAGAGCTTTCTAAAGAGTGTAAAGTTAATGTAATTCCATTTGAAAATGTATGGGAAGCTATTACCGATGCAGATGTGGTTATAGTTTCAGTTTCCCGCGAAGAACCAATCATAACAAAAGAGAAAGTAAAAGCCTTAAATATTTTTTCATATAAATATTTTATAGATATATCAGTTCCAAGAGGTGTTGAAGCAAGCGTGGAAGAAATACCCGGCGTACTGGTATACAATATCGATCATATAAGGAATCGCGCCACCCAGGCACTGGATAGAAGACTTAAGGCTATTCCTCATGTTGAAAATATCATTTCCGAAAGTATTGTTGAGTTCAATGACTGGTCTAAGGAAATGGTTGTTTCACCAACAATCAATAAACTTAAAAATGCTCTGGAGCAAATCAGACAGGAGGAAATGTCCCGCTTCCTTAAGCAAATGAATGATGAAGAAGTGAAAAAGATCGATCTTATCACTAAAAACATCATGCAGAAAATAATTAAACTACCGGTAATCCAATTAAAGGCCGCGTGTAAGAGAGGAGAGGCCGAAACTTTGATTGATATTCTAAATGACCTTTTCAACCTGGAGAAACAATCTGAATCTGTTGAGAATGAAAAACACTAAATTCTTAAAAAGATACATCAGATAAATATTCATACATTAAAATCGTTAATTAAAGCAGGGTTTAAGCCCTGCTTTTTTTATAAAATATGATCCGGATCTTTCTGTTCCTTATTTGTATTTATACAGGTTCTTTTGCACAGAAGGCCCAACCGAATGATTTTTACCTGAGGTTTCCTCTCCCGGAAGGTAAGTCCGGTGATGCCATAAAGAAAAAGGCATTTCAGAAGAAGGAAGTAGTAGCCATATATTCATGTGATTCGGCAAATTCATGCAAGTATGGATTGATGAATAAGTCAGGCCAAATTACTGTTCCGTTATTGTATGATACGCTTTTTTCAATTGATGGTAGTACAGTAGCTGTTGGAAAAAATACAAAAGGTGCCGCACCTTCCTATTCTTTACTAAAGTTCTCAGGAAGATCGGTATCAAATCATCAATATGATACCATTCAAAGGATCAGCGAAGGAGTATTTTTTCTAAGCAGAAAAAATATCACTGATATATATTTTTCTAAATCCTCCAAGCTGGAATCCGAATTATCAATCACAGAGTATCTTTCTTTTTCAGGTCTTATACTTGCCTGTAGAAACTTTGCCTATGGCCTTTATGACAGTGATGGCGGATTGGTTGCAGAGTTTAGGTATAAAAAAATTGAAAATATTAACGATATTTCTTTTAGAATACATCCTTTTCCACAATGGACCGTTACAGACAATTCCGTTTGCACTGCAGATTCTATTACACCTGTAAGTTCCTCAAAATACATTTATTTTCGAAACATGAAAGCAGGACTTTTCACCCCTCCTGATAATTATTCGCCTGCTATTTATGATTCAATTATTCCCATTGGTGATTATTTCATTATAATAAACAACCAGTCAAAAGGGGTAATGTCTTATGATGGAACTATTCTGATAGACTCGAAATATGATCATGTTTCAATTTCCGGAAGCAAAGCTATTTTATGTAAAAATGATTGGTGTGGTGTTCTGGATTTAACAGCAAATAAATTCTTTGTTGCTAAATATCAGGCAGCAAAATTTATCGGAAGGTCACATATTGCCTTTAAAGACAAAACTGATTTGTGGGGCCTGGCAACCTTATCCGGTGATGTGGCAATACCTTCCAAATATGACAGCATAGGAGGAATGATCAATGACCACATAGAAGCTTCTTATCAGAAAAGCTGGGGGCTAATAGACATTCAGGGTAATTGGATTATATGTCCCGGAGATTTACAGGCTTATAAGGTTGGTTTACTTCAATTAGAAAAAAATTCACTTAAATGTAAGGTAAATACCTTCAGGTATAATGATCTTTTTTCATTAGGAAATGGTTACGTAAAAGCACGTTTGCGTAGCAAATTTGGTGTCTTAAACCAGGAGGGTAAAGAGATTGTGCCGTGCATTTATGATCAGATTGATCTTGTTGATACTATTGGATTATTTGCAGTGAGAAATGGAAATAAAGTCGCTTTGCTTGACTACAATAATGAATTCATTTTTAGTTTCAAAGATGATGTAACAGATATTTCCCAGTTTTCCTGTGGTATGGCGATGTTTAAAAAAGCCGGGCAATATGGTTATATGGACCAGAACGGAAACGTAAGGATAGCTCCTAAATATGTAAATGCATTAGCATTTTCAGACAGTATGGCCGCTGTTAAAATAAATGAAAAATGGGGATATGTCGATCGTGATGAGCAGATAATTATTCAACCAAATTACAGAGAAGCAGGCCGTTTTAAAAATGGTGTTGCTATAGTTTCCCGGGAGCAGGGAAAATATTCTTTCATAAATAAAAATGAAAAGGATGTTAACGGTACCATTTATAATTCAGTTATCAAGTTGGAAAATGGCAAATACAAACTCGTGAAAAATGGAAAGTCAGGGCTTGCAGATGAAAAAGGAAAAGAAATTGTAGTGCCGAGGTATGAACAGATTCTTGAACTTGGGAATGGAAACTATATTGTTAAAAGGGAAGGAAAATACGGAGTTATTAATTCAAACCAGGACTTTGTAATTCCAATAGAGAAAGATAAAATCATTTATAATAAATACTCTGATAAGTTCCATGTGATGGTTAGTGGGGAAACTGAAATGCTGAATTGGAAAATGAAGGAAGTTAAAAAATAGAAATGCGTTTAATAGTTATAATATTTTTATTATTGCCTTTTGCATTAGCAGGCCAAAACCTTTTGCCTGTTAGTGCAAATATTTCAGGTAAAAGACTCTATGGTTTTTCCAATGAAAAAGGAAAAATTTTAATCAATTATAGCTTTGACACTATATTCAGACCTTTCAGAAATAACATAGCTGTTGTTGGTAAAAACGGATATGCGGGAGCCGTAAATAATAAAGGAAAGGAAGTGATTCCGGTAGGATTTATGGAAGTTGGTGAAATAATGGGAAAGCTGGTTCCGGTAAAAAATAATCTTGGTTTGTGGGGGTTTTATTCTACAGATGGAAAACTACTTCTTCCCTGTTCTTATAATAATTTCAGGTTAACAGCAAAAGGAAGACTGATTGTGCAGCAAAATGGTAAGTGGGGAATGATTAGCAGTAACGGTGAGGAGATAGTGAAACCTCAGTACAACAGTATTCAATATCTTGATGGAAAAAACTTCAGAGTACAAAAGATTAATTCTTGGCAGGTAAAAAACAGGAAAGGTCAAACCATTGGGAATGTTGAATTTGACAGCTTGTTTCCCGGAACCGGCATAGTGTTCAGGTATTCCCTTATAGGTAACTATGGATTAACTGATAATACAGGTAAAATAATTGCAGAACCTAAATATGAATACCTCGGAAGTTTCAAGAATGGAATAGCGGTATGTGCAATTAATAATAAATTCGGTGCCATTGACAGTACAGGTAAGTTAGTTGCTGAAATTAAATACGATGAAGCTTTTACAGATGGCAGTTTCGTTTATGTCAAATCAAATAATCTTTGGGGTGCTTTGGACAAGTCAGGCAATTTGGTCTTGCCAATAAAATACCTCGAGATTAAATACAGCAAGGATAATTTTTTTTGTATTAATGAAAATGGTAAGTGGGGGTACTGCAGCAAAACCGGGGAAAAAATTTCAGCATGTATCTATGGAAAGGTGCAACCATTCACTGGTGACTATGCTGAAGTGATAAATGAAAGAGGACAAAGATTAGTTATTGATAAAAATGGCGAAACGCTAATCCAACCTGAAGAAATGATGTTTTTTGATTCAGGCGTATTAAGACTTGAACAGCTTAATAAAAAAGTATGGGTGGTTAACAAAGATCGTTATGAAGCATTTGAAAAAGTCAATGAAGAATTGATTAGAGTAAAACTGAAGGGAAAGTATGGAATAATTAATACTCGTGGGAAAGAGGTTGTATCTGTAAAGTATGATTATGTTTCTTCTCCTTCTGAAGAAGGAAATTATATTGTTGCTATTGGTAATAAATGGGGCGTGCTGGCTGATAATAAATATATTCATGGTCCGACTACAAAATACGAACAGGTTTTTCCTTTTGTTAACGGAATGGCAAGAATGATTAAAAAAGGGAAATATGGATTTATTGATGCGGAAGGTAATGTATGGATTTCCCCTCAGTACGAAGAAACGGGCGAATTTTCAGAAGGTATGTTAGCATTAAAGATCAATGGTAAATGGGGATTTGTAGATAAAGATGAAGCTATAAGGGTACAGCCGTATTACGATAAAGTTTTTCCTTTTAAAAATGGTTGTGCATTGGTTTATGCTAATGGTAAATGGAACCTGGTAAATAAAGAAGGGAAAGAATTACATGCAGAAGGTTTTGATAATATTGTATCAACTGCTTCAGGAAGATATATTCTGGAAAGAGGAACCAGAAGGGGAATGGCAGGTATAGATGGTCAGGAAATACTTGATGTAAAGTATGGCGTAATCCGTGATTTGAATAATGGTACAGTGATGGTAAGAAAAGATGGACAATGGGGCGTACTGGATTATAATGAAAATTTCATTATTCCTATTGAAAATGATTTTTTGATCTATGATGAAGAGAGAGATTTGTACTTCTGCGGGAAGAAGGGTAGACCGGATGTTATTATGTTTAAGTAAGTAATACAAAATTTTACATGGGATTAATAAATTCCCATATTTTTATTTGATAAATATTTTTAACTGGTTAATTTGCCTGTCAGTATTTATTGATTTTTTACATATATGAAAAAGCTACTTTTTTTCCTTTTACTAATTCCTTGTATATCTTTCGCTCAGTGGGAAAAATATTTTTCCGGTCAATCATTATCAAGTCTGATCGAAACTTCAGATGGAGGTTATCTGGGAGTCATTGAAACGACTAATACAAAGAGACTATTAAAGACGAACATTGATGGGGATTCTGTTTGGTCTTATGAATTACCTTTTCCCAGTTTTATCTACAATGTCAGTTCACTAATAAAAACTGATGACAAGGGATTTATATGGGCTACTGATAGTTCTGGTATTAATGGTTTGATTAAATTTTCTTCTTCAGGACAGATTGAATGGAGGCGGTTTTATCATTTTATGAATCAGTATCAATTCCATGAGGTAATTATGTCTGAAGGAAATATTTATGCTACAGCGGTGGTTTATTATGCTCAAAATCAAATTAAGTTATATAAATTCAATAGTACAGGTGATACAATATTTACAAAAGATTTATCGCAGAGCAATACAGCATACTCCTCCAGAATCTCAGCCTGTACCGGAGGGTTTCATCTAATGGGATCAGCACCTGGTGATAACATTTTGAAATTGGTAAGGTATAATCACGAAGGAACAGTGCAATGGGAAAAATTTTATGATGAGGACCTTGGCTGGTATTCCGGTGCCATCAAAAGTAATAATGATATTACCGTATTTACCAACTTTGGCAGAGTCTATAAAATAAATGGGTCTGGTGAAATACAATGGACAAAAGATTTTGGTCATTTACCTTACATTAACTTTACTCAGATTCATATTCATGATTCAGGAGAAATTGTATTAGCAGGGGATTCTTCTATATCCATGATGAAATTATCACAAACAGGTGATATCCTATGGGAAAAAAGCTATTATGTATTCATCGAGAGTCTCCTTTATGTAAAGGATGGTAGTTATGTTATTTCCGGATACAAGCATCAATGGCCTACTTCGGCTTTTTTATTTAAAATGGATCAAAATGGTGTTTCATTAAGGAATAAAATTTCAGGCAAAATTTATTGGGATAAAAACAAAAATTGTACGAAACAGACAACTGATCCCCCGTTGGTTAACTGGTTGATTAGGGTAAGCCCTTCTCAAAGATTTATCAGTACTGATTCCCTGGGCAATTATACTTTGGATGCCGGATCCGGGAATTATACATTGACGGTGATTCCTCCTAATGAATTATGGAAAAGTGCGGAATGTAACACTATTCAAAGAAATTTTACTTTTTCTGCCAGCGATGCTGAGCATTTAGATAACATCAACTTTGCAATGGAGGGTATAGAATGCACATTACTAAAAGTTAATATAGGCAGCAACAGGATGCGAAGATGTTTTGAAAATCCTGTCACTGTGCATTATCGAAATGATGGTACAATTCCTGCAGAAAATGTGGAGGTAAAAGTTGAATTGCCTCCTGCCGCAATATTCAGGTCTGCCACCATACCACATGTATTGGAAGGGAATTTTTTAAAGTTTAATGTAGGCAGATTGAATCCAGGACAAGCAGGACAATTTACTATAATCGATTCGGTAGATTGTCATGTGCCTTTGGAGTCAACGCACTGTATTAAATCAACGATCGGTCCAAATGCAAGTTGCAAATCACCTGATTTATCATGGGATAAATCCAGTGTAATTGTTTCAGGAACTTGTGTAAATGATTCAGTGGAGTTCATTATCATGAATACAGGAGAATACGGGTCAGGTGATATGCAAGGTAATTCTCAATACAGAATATTCATCAATAATCAACTAAGCAGAACCGGTTTGTTCAAACTGAAGGGTGGGGAGTCGATGAAATTGATCATGGCAGGGGATGCGAAAACTTTAAGATTAGAGGCCGATCAAAGACCTGGCCATCCGGGAAAGAGCAGGCCAAGAGCAACTGTAGAAGCCTGCGGACAAGGTACACCTTCCTTTGGCTTCAGATTGGCAGTGGTAGAAGATGATGCAGATGATTTTATTGATATCGATTGCAGTACAGTAATAGGATCCTTTGATCCGAATGATAAGGCTGTTTTTCCTTCCGGAATTACAGAAAGAAATTTCGTGAAGACAGGACAGGAGTTTGAATATCTGATTAGATTTCAGAATACAGGGACGGATACTGCTTTTACTGTAATAATCAGAGATACACTTTCTCCGCACCTGGATGTTACAACTTTTGAATCAGGGGCATCAAGTCATAATTACAGATATAAAATCACAGGAAAAGATTTATCAATAATAGAGTGGATATTTCCGAATATATTATTGCCGGACAGTAATGTAAATGAACCTGCAAGTAATGGTTTTGTACGCTTTAAAATTCAGCAGAAGGAAAATCTTCCGAAAGGTACTATCATAGAAAACAGTGCGGGAATTATTTTTGACTTTAATGAGCCGGTAATTACCAATATAGTAATTGTCGAAGTTAATGATACTATTATTTCAGGACCTGAAGTAGATGTTGTTGTAATTGCTTCATCTAAATCAGGATTGCTTGCTTCAGGAGAAATTAAATTATATCCTAATCCGGTCGGTCAACATGCCACCATAGAGTTTAATAATTTTTCGAATTACAGAAACCCGGTACTGATAATTACCGATGTATCCGGCAAAACATTACATACAGTGATGGTTAATAGTGGAAGAACAATTTTTTCAAAAGCCGATCTCTTACCGGGAATGTATCTATTTAATGTGAAGTCGGATGATGGACTGTTGGAGAACGGAAAATTGATTGTTGAATAGTTTGAAAATTTATCAATATTTGGTAGTTTATTTCAATAACTATGGAATCAAAATTAATCAATATGTATATGAAAAATTATTCACTTGTTATTTTCTTACTTATTGCAATAAACTTTAGGGGTCACAGCCAGGATTTACCAATTCGGGAGAAGTTATTTTTAGCCATGCATGATGACTTTCTTAAATCCAGGTCCATCAATACAAGTAATTCTTTACAAGGTCGTGAGTTTATGGATAGTGAAAGTAAAATCCTTGATGTTGGGCTGATGACTCTACCATATAAATACTCACTGAACAAACCTTCTAAAGCATACAGTTATCTGGAATATCCTGCAAACGTTTTCCTTAAAGGGGTACTTAATAATTTGAGAAGTTACAGGTAGTTTTTGGAGAATACTACAACCTGATTTTTGAAACTATACGGACAATTTCTCCTCCGGAAACTCCACTTCCATTTTCACTCCCAGACTGAATAAATCTTTTACCACAGGAGCCAATAAAGGAATACCTTTCTCCAGTCTTTCTTTTTCCATTTCTCTTTCCGGATCACCAGGTATCAATACAGATTCACCATCCATAGCTGCAGCATTTCGGAATCTGTCGATCCAGTTATCCATATGATGTTTAAATTCTTCTTTGGGTCTCCATGCATCTATTCGCATCGCACCTAAGAAATGGCCTATGCCTTCACCTACAGGATTTTCAGGTAAGGGAAGAAAACTTACGAATGGCGGAACCCATGGACCGTAATTAGCTCCCGAGAAGACTGCTGAAAAAATATCAACAATGGCACCCAAACAATAACCTTTATGGCTTCCGTGTTCACGGTCTCCTCCCAGAGGAAGCAATGCCCCACCATCTTTTAATTCATGAGGATTTATGGATTGCTTACCTGTTTTATCCTGTATCCAGCCTGATGGTGCTTCCAGATTTTTCCTTTGTAAAATTTCCAGCTTACCGTTGGCGGCGGTGGTGGTGGCAAAGTCCGCAACAAAGGCAGGATTTTTACCTGCAGGTATAGCCACTGCAATAGGATTGGTTCCTAATAATCTTTCCAGGGAATAGGTTGGGGCCACAAGAGGGCTGGCATTGGTCATTGCCATTCCGATCATATCCTTGTCCAGGCCCATCATGGCATGATAGCCTGCAATACCAAAGTGATTTGAATTTTTTACCGAAACCCAGCCTGTGCCTGCTTTTTCCGCTTTCTCCATTGCAATTTCCATGGCTTTTGGGGCAACTATCAGTCCTAGCCCGGCATCTCCGTCCACAACTGCTGTAGAAGGTGTTTCATGCACAATCCTGATATTTGGTGTAGGATTAATTCTGTTAGCTTCCCAAAGTCTCACATAACCTGAAAGACGTGCAACACCATGAGAATCAACTCCTCTCAAATCGGCTGATACCAAAACCGCGGCTGCGAGCGCAGCATCTTCTTTAGAACAGCCTATTTTTTGTAATATATTTTCTGTGAATTGAAGAAGGTCCCGGTAAGAATACATTTCGAAATTTTTAATTCTATAAAAATACTAAATAATAGGGAAAATTTATTTCCGTTTAACATTTTAATGCTGATTAAATTTTTTCTCGAAAAAGAGATAAATTGCTTAACTCAATAATAAACTTATGAATAGGAGAATATATTTTTTACTGGTACTTTTTTCTGCTTTTCAAATTAATCTTCATGCAGGAGATAAGAAATCAGTTAAAGCTGAAATTAAACAGGTAACTGTGTTTCTTAATAAAGCCCAGGTAAACAATCTTGTAAATACCTCTGTTGATGCGGGAGTAAATGAAATCATGATTGAAGGGTTGCCGTCTTTTATTGACAAAAACAGCATTCAGGTAAGTGGTAAGGGAGATTTTATCATTATGAATGTAAGATGGGAGCTCAATTATCTTTCTCCGCATAAAAAGCACAAAGAAATGTTAGTGGTTGAAGATTCTCTGGAGCATCTCAGAACCGAATCTGATAAAGTAAAAAATCTCATGGATATTCTGGGAAAAGAAGAGCAGATGATATTAGCAAATCAATCTATTAAAGGATCGGAAAAAAATCTGACTGCTGATGAGCTGGAAGAAATGGCAGATTTTTTCCGGGAAAGATTGTTGGATATAAGAAATGAAATCGGTGTTAACAACAAGAAGTTTAAAAATCTACAGGACAGAATCAGACAGTACCAGCAACAGCTGGCTGAAGTTACGAAATTATACAATAGGGAAAGCGGAACCATTTACATTACAACTTCTGCTAAGGCAAGAACGAATGCTGTATTTGAAATACAGTATATTACAGGAAACGCAGGCTGGTCGCCTCTTTATGATCTTAGAGCTAAGGATACAAAGAGTCCGGTTCAGGTAAGCTATAAAGCTCAGGTTTATCAAAATACAGGGCTTAATTGGGATAAAGTGAAACTTAAATTATCTACTGCTAATCCTACCTTGGGTGGTACTAAACCTGAATTGGCTACTCAGTATTTATATTTTTATAATCCTGTGGCCAGAGAAGCTAAGCCTGCGGCTAAATACAAAAAAATGGAAGCAACAGGAAGCGTGGAAAGATCTGCTTCTGCGCCAGATGAATTAATGGATTATAAGCTTGAAGATAAAAGATCAGAAGTCTTATCCGATTACACCACTGTTACCCAAACCACTCTTGCTGCTGAGTTTGACATAGCGGTACCATATTCCATTCCTTCCGACGGCCAAGTGCAGTTGGTGGATATTCAAAATTATGATTTGCCTGCAAGCTATAGACATTACAGTGTTCCAAAGCTTGACCAGGATGCCTTCCTGGTTGCACAAGTGACGGGATGGGAAGAGCTTAATATGTTATCTGGTAATGCCAACATCTATTTTGAAGGTACCTATGTCGGAGAGTCTTTTATCGACATGGAAAATATTTCTGATACCTTGATATTTTCATTAGGTAGAGATAAAAAGGTAGTAGTTGAAAGAAAAAAAGTGAAAGATTTTTCCAGTAAGTCTTTTATCGGCACCAATAGAAAGGAAGAAAGTGCTTATGAAATTAACATCAGAAATACCGGTAAAACTCCGATTGTAATCAACTTAGAAGATCAGATTCCGGTATCCAGAGATAAGGAGATAGAAGTTGAATTAACAGATTCAGGTGGAGCACTTTTCGATAAAACGACAGGAAAAATGACCTGGCAGATGACACTTAATGCAAGCGAAACAAGAAAAGTGGGTTTTAAATATTTTGTCAAATATCCCAAAAATAAGAGAGTGCAAGGTCTCTAAAACCATAGGGAGTAATCTTCCTTATTATTTATGAAAAACCATTTTTTGTATCTGAAAAGTCATTTCAGGGAAGATTTTCATTTATGGATATATTTATTTACAGGCCTGTATCTCGCAGCTGCGATTTTTTTTAATTATAACATCATTAATCTTGAAAGTACCGTCATAAATAAGTATTACGGGCAAAACATCAGAATTGTATATTACTTCTTATTATATGCTGCAGGGTTTTATCCTGTTGTTTATTTAAATTATTACTTCAGAAGCAAGCCATTTAAACTCGATAGAAAATTCTGGCTTTTCAGTTTGTCCGGATTGTTTATTATTTCTCTTGATGCAGGCTCACATCACTTCAATGATCTGTACCTTTTTTTTCCGGAACAAATCAAATATTTTATTTTTAAGATTATAAGCAACGGAAGAAGCATTCTTACAGTGTTCCTTCCTTTGATCATTTTCAAATATTATTTCGATAAGAAGCCTAATGATTTTTATGGATTGAACCTTGATACAAAACATTTCTCTTCCTATTTTTTAATGCTTGGAATTATGGCGCCCTTGATTGTATGGGCTTCATTCCAGGATGATTTCAGAGAGGCCTATCCTGTTTATACCGATTATGGTGCCCACAATTTCCTGGAAATTCCTGAATGGATTAATATATTAATATTCGAGTTTTTCTATGGCATAGATTTCGTTTTCACAGAGCTGTTATTCCGCGGATATTTTGTAATTGGTATGGCAGCTGTACTGGGAAAGGATGCCATATTACCGATGGTAAGTACCTATGCATTTCTGCATTTTGGCAAACCTGCTGCGGAAACATTTGGTTCAATTGCCGGTGGATATATATTGGGTGTTTTTGCTTTTTATTCCAGGAATATCTGGGGAGGAATTTTTATACATCTAGGAATTGCATGGCTTATGGAAGCTGCTGCATTTTTTACCAGGAACTATTAAAGTCCACTTCAGGATTTTACTACACAATTTTTCCGAATTTAAATACAGATTGTAATACTCCTTCTTTCAAAGCATAAGTTGATACCCTTAGTTTTGGTATGCGGTAGGTTGAAATGATATAGTCAATCATCACACAGGCCACTACAATCATATCAACTCTTAATTCTATCATACCGGGGATTTTTAATCTTTCATCTCTGTTTTTTGATAAAAGATCATGGTAAATGAAATTGAATTCTTCAGGTGTGAGGGTATATTCTTTACCTGGAATCTCCGGTTGTTTGTGCCCTTTTTTTAGAAAGTCAATCTCAGCTAAAGTGTCAAATGTTCCGGAAGAGCCTACTAATGTATCCGGCTTAAATTTATTTACAGCCTTGGAAAGCTCGCCAAGCTTTTCCTCAAAGTAATTTTTGAGCTTAGATATTTCATCCTGTTTTATCGGATCGAAGGGTTTGAATCCGTCCAGTAATCTTTGTGCACCTATTTCAAAACTTTTTTTCCATAGAACTTCTGCCTTGTTGCAAATGATAAATTCGACGCTACCCCCTCCTATATCCATAATCATTGAGGTGTTTTTTCCCAGGTCTAAAGCAGATTTTACCCCTTCATAAATAAGTTGAGCCTCTTTATCACCTGAAATGATATCAATATGAATATTATATTCCTCTTTTATTTCTTCAACCAGCTGATCGCTATTCTGGGCATTTCTTAAAGCACTGGTTCCGGTAGCAAAGGTAGCAGTAACATCATACCTGTCAATCACTTTTTTGAAGTGTCCGATTGTATCGATGGCTCTCTGATAGGCATCAGGTGCTATTACTCCTTTCGTTATACCTCCCTGTCCCAGTTTAACAGGTAATTTTTCTTTATATAAAATTTTGAATGAATTATCAGAATGTTCTGCAATGAGCAGGTGAAATGTATTAGTGCCCAGGTCCAGAACAGCGATTTTTTTATTGTCCATACGGCCGGCAAGATAATAAAAATCTTTTGATTGAATGCTTTGCCCGGCTTCTTCCCGCAGATTAGAACTCCCCATTTGTAATTAATAAGTAATGTTCTATCTTTAACCTTGTTAAACTTAAAAAGTTTAAAATCTATTATAAGCGCAAGCCGATGAAGACTAAAAACGAAAAATTTGAAGAGCTGGAAAAGAAGAACCAACAGGCATTGTTGGGTGGTGGGGCAGCACGTAATGAGGCACAACATAAAAAAGGAAAACTTACAGCCAGAGAACGGATAGGTTTGCTGATGGATCCGGGGTCCTTTGAAGAAACCGGGAAATTTGTGACCCATCGATCAAAAGATTTTGGTCTGGAGAATGAAGTGTATCTGGGAGATGGTGTTATCACTGGTTTCGGTACGGTGAATGGCAGGCTGGTCTATGTCTTTTCTCAGGACTTTACCGTTTTTGGCGGTTCACTTAGCGAAGCACATGCAGAAAAAGTATGCAAGATAATGGATCTTGCTATGAAAAATGGTGCACCTGTTATAGGGCTTAATGACTCCGGAGGAGCAAGGATCCAGGAAGGGGTGGTGTCATTGGGTGGCTATGCAGATATATTTTACAGGAATACTTTAGCTTCCGGTGTAGTTCCTCAGATTAGCGCTGTTATGGGACCTTGTGCAGGAGGAGCAGTATACTCTCCTGCAATAACAGATTTTATTCTGATGGTGGAAAATACTTCGTATATGTTTGTGACCGGGCCAAACGTAGTTAAAACTGTAACACATGAAAATGTAACTTCTGAAGAACTGGGTGGAGCATCTGCTCATAGCACCAAAAGCGGTGTTACCCATTTTGCTTGTGCCAATGAAGTAGAATGTATCAACCACATTAAAAAATTACTTTCATATATACCACAGAACTGTGAGGAATTGCCTCCTGCAACCGAGTATGATGGCAAAGAGGAAATCAGGACAGGATTAAACGATATTATTCCTGATAACCCGAATCAGCCTTATGACATGCGTGATGTGGTTGCAGGAATAGTGGATGAGGATTCTTTTTTTGAAGTTCATAAGAATTTTGCTGAAAATATTGTTGTAGGTTTTGCCAGACTTGCAGGAAGAAGCATAGGTATAGTAGGAAATCAGCCTGCTGTACTTGCAGGAGTATTGGACATACATTCCAGCACCAAAGCTGCAAGGTTTGTCCGGTTTTGTGATTGCTTCAATATTCCTCTATTGGTTTTAGAAGATGTTCCTGGATTTTTACCCGGAACAAATCAGGAGTGGAATGGTATAATAAGCAATGGGGCGAAACTGCTTTATGCATTTTGTGAAGCGACGGTGCCAAGAATCACCGTGATCACCAGAAAAGCTTATGGAGGGGCCTATGACGTTATGAATTCCAAACATATTGGTGCTGATCTGAACTATGCATGGCCAACAGCTGAGATAGCGGTAATGGGAGCCAAAGGTGCTGCTGAAATTATTTTTAAAAGAGAAATTGAAGCAGCTGTCGATAAAGAAGGAAAACTGAAAGAAAAAATTGATGAGTATACTGAGAAATTTGCCAACCCCTATCTGGCTGCTTCAAGAGGGTATATCGACGAAGTGATAAAACCGGAGGAAACCAGAAAGAAACTTATCTCAGGTTTTAAAATGCTTGAAAATAAAGTGGCGGTGTTGCCAAAAAAGAAACATGGGAATATTCCTTTGTAAAATTCTAAATTCGAAGCTCAAAATTCGAATTAAACTTTAAACTTTCAACTTTGAACTTTAAACTTTCAACTTATACATGAACGAGAATAGCCTTAAATTTTTAGAGAGTTATATAAACAACGCATCACCTACAGGATTCGAGTGGTCAGGACAAAGGTTATGGCTGGATTATTTGCGTCCGTATATTCATGAATACTTTACAGATACTTATGGTACTGCGGTGGGAGTAATCAATCCGGGTAAGGAATATAAGGTAGTGATAGAGGCACACGCAGATGAAATATCATGGTTTGTAAATTACATTACCAAAGAAGGTTATATATATTTAAGAAAGAATGGCGGCTCTGACCATATGATTGCACCTTCGAAGCGAGTTAACATACACACGGCAAAAGGAATCGTAAAAGGCATTTTTGGTTGGCCTGCTATACATGTAAGAGACAATGATAAGGAAAGCGCACCCAATATGAAAAATATATTTCTGGACCTGGGCTGTAGTTCGAAAGATGAAGTAGAAGAACTAGGTGTGCATGTGGGTTGTGTAGCTACTTTTGAAGATGAATTCATGGTTTTGAATGATAAATTTTTTGTTGGGAGAGCTATAGATAATCGTATCGGTGGTTTTATGATTGCGGAGGTTGCAAGAAGGATGCATGAAAATAATATTCAATTACCATACTCTCTTTATATAGTCAACGCTGTTCAGGAAGAGATAGGCCTCAGAGGTGCTGAAATGATTGCACACCGGATTAAACCGGATGTGGCTATAATTACCGATGTATGCCATGATACCCAGTCGCCGGCATACAACAAAATTCAAAGCGGAGATTTATCATGCAATAAAGGTCCGGTGCTTACTTATGGTCCTGCAGTGCAGAACAATTTATTGAGCATGATCATTGATGTAGCAAAGAATAAAAATATTCCTTTCCAGAGGGCCTCAGCATACCGTGCTACAGGTACGGATACAGATGCTTTTGCATATTCTAATGCAGGGGTATGTTCTGCTTTAATTTCTTTGCCTTTAAGGTATATGCATACAACAGTTGAAATGGTTTCCAGAGAAGACGTAGAGAATGTAATTAATCTGATGTATGAATTTTTAGTGCAGCTTCCGGGTGGACATGATTTCAGATACATTAAATAGAAATGAGAAAAACGAAACTCTAAACTTTAAAAGGAACAAATTGGATTTTTCATTTTCGTATTTCGTATTTCGTATTTCGAATTTTCAAACATATGAATACTAAGATAACAAAGTTTATGGTGTTTGTATTGCTTTTGCTCCTGGCGCCTGTTATAGCAGGCACTTACGGTGCTTTGCATGATCAGTTCACATTTACTATTTCCCCTGAATTTTTTACTAAATACCGGTTCATCAATGTTTTCGGAGATCAAAGCAGTAAATGGCAGGAACCGGGATATCAGAGACTGGGTGCAGCGATAGTAGGCTGGAAGTACAGCTGGAAACTTGGACTTCTTGCAGGAGTAGTTTTATCTTTCACCGGACTTATTCATTCGAATGCAGGAAGAATGCTTTCCAATACACTGCAATCATATTTTATCGCTCTTATAGTTTCGTTTCTTGTTGGTGTGATAGGACTTGCCACCGGAATATTTACTTCTCTTGATGCTAATATGGTCAATATACCTGAAGGTGTTGAAAATGTAAGTGCATTTAAAGCTGTTGAAACTATGCACAATTTCAGCTATATGGGTGGGATCATTGGCATGCTATCAGGTATTTGGTTACAAATACATAAAAGAAAAAAGCAGGAACATTTACTTAGTAAGGAACACCAACCGGGAGAATAGAAAAGAAGAGGAGATTGCTCTCCTCCTCAAGGGAGTTTTCGTCCCTGTAACACACACTTAAAAAATAAGATTTTACTGCCAGCCGCCACCTAATGCTTTGTAGATATTGATCGCAGCATCGTATTGCTTTCTTTTTATTTCAATAAGTTCAAGTCGTGATTTCAAAGCATTAGTTCTGGTTATTATTACTTCAAGGTATGTTGCTCTACCGGTCAGGAATAATTCTGACGCTGTTTCAATCGAATTTGTCAAAACTCCCACTTCTGAATTTTTAAGTTCATGTATTCGGTTAAGGTTATTGATGTTTGACATCTGATTGTATACTTCCATATATGCATTGATCACAATTTTCTGATAATTGTATAATGCCTCGGATTGTCCCGCGGTAGCAGACTTGAATTGAGACCGTATCGCACTGGTGTTGAGAAGCGGTGCCGCCAACCCTGCCAGAATATTATATGCAAAGGATTGTGGTGAAATAAGAAAGTCAGGGTTGAATGACTGATATCCTAAAAATCCTGTGATGTTTAATGAAGGATAAAAGGCTGCTCTTGCTGCTTTTACATTTGCTTTCATTGCAATTAATTCCAACTCCGCCTGTCTTACATCCGGTCGTTTGGTCAACAGGTCAGAGGGTATTCCTGATTTAATTTCTGCAGGAAGATTTTTATTGAAATTATTTTTATTCCTTTTTATTTCCTGCGGATACCTTCCTGCGAGAAAGTTTATGTAATTTTCGGTTTCAACAATTCTTTGCATAATATTAACTTCAAGCCCTTGTGTATTGTAAAGTTGGGCCTGAAATTGTTTTACAGCTAATTCGTTCGCTCTTCCGGCTTCCTTCTGAAGTTGTATAATGGATAATTCATTTGACTGGAGTGTTATGGTTTCCCTGATGATTTCAAGTTCCTGATCCAGGGCTAATAGCATATAATAGGAAGAAGCTATTTCAGCTATAAGATTTGAAAGTAACCAGTTTTTTCCTTCAATGCTGGAAAGATATCTTGCGGATGCTGCTTTTCTTCTGTTTCTTAATTTTCCCCATACATCTGCTTCCCATGATGTAACAAGCCCTGCAGAATAGTAAGGCAAATGCTCAGGGACAATCATGTCCCTTGTGATGTTCGGGGAAAACTGAACATCATAATTTCCTACACCTTCCTGAGTGTACTTTCCATATTTGGTTTGACCTGCAGATGTACCTATTCCGACAAATGGTAAAGATTGTCCTCTCGCAAACCTTACATTGGCTTTTGCAATATTAATTCTTTGATATGCCATTTGAAGATCCTGGTTCCCCTCGACGGCATTGTCTATTAACTGAAGTAATTCGGCGTCTTTAAAAAAAGTTTTCCAATTGATATCAGCTGCATTTATACTATCAGTTTTATTGTTATAGCTTGAAGGTAATGGTTGGTATAATTCTTTACGCGCATTTTCAGAGACTTTGCAGGAAGAGAAAAGGATCATTCCCGGTATAATTACTAAAATGGAAAAGTATTTAATTCTCTGAACTATTTTTTTATAGATATGATGGTTTTTTATAGTAACAACTGTAAGTTCAGATACAGTTAGTGTTGCAAAAATATAATATAGGCCCGGTATAATTATTATTCCGAAAATGGTACCAAACAGCATTCCCCCAGCTGCGGCTGTTCCAATAGTTCTGTTTCCTATGGCCCCAGCACCGGAAGCTAGCATTAACGGAATAAGTCCTGCAATGAAGGCAAATGATGTCATAAGAATAGGCCTCAGTCTGGAAGCAGCACCTTCAATTGCGGCTTCAAGAGGAGTAAGTCCTTCTTTTCTTTTCTGAATTGCAAATTCAACTATCAGAATCGCATTTTTTCCTAGTAAGCCTATTAGCATAATCAAGGCTACCTGGGCGTAGATGTTGTTTTCCAGTCCTAACAATAACAAAAGAAAATATGCTCCGAAGATTCCTGTTGGTAATGATAAGATTACCGGTAGAGGAAGTAAGAAACTTTCATACTGAGCAGCAAGAAGCAGATAAACAAAAATAAGGCATATGATGAAAATATAAATCGCCTGACTTCCGGAAAGTATTTCGTCTCTTGTTATTCCGGACCATTCATAAGTATAACCTTTAGGCAGCTTTTCTGCAGCAACCTCCTTTATAGCCTCAATTGCACTTCCGCTACTGTATCCAGGCGATGCTTCTCCGTTGATCATTGCAGCAGTATACATGTTGTATCTGGTTAGTTGTTCGGGTCCGTATACTCTGTTAATGGTGGTAAATGCAGAGTACGGCACCATTTCACCTACATTATTTTTTACATATAATTTCAGTATGTCTTCCGGCTGTGCACGATATCTGGGGGAAGCTTGTATCATTACTTTGTACATCAGTCCGAACCTGATAAAATTTGTTACATAGTAACTACCGACTAGTGCCTGCAGATTATCCATTGCAGCTTCAATGCTTACACCTTTTTGAGCTGCTTTATCATTGTCAACATGGATCAGATATTGAGGGAAACTTGCGTCAAAGCTTGTAAAAGCCGATTGAATTTCGGGACGTTTATTCAGCGCTTCTAAAAATTCCTTTGTTACGTTTTCCAGATTTTGAAGATTGCCGGAGCCTGTCCTGTCTTGTATTCTGAACTCAAAGCCACTGGCATTACCATATCCGGGAACAGGAGGAGGAGGGAAATACTGAATACTTGCATCCTTAATATGCTTTGTTTTTTCCCTTAGTGAATTTATTATTTCATCAACTGTTTCACTTCTTTCTTTCCATGGTTTAAGACTTATAATTCCCATTCCAAATGAAGCTCCTGCACCTTCTGTCATAAGACTGTATCCGGCAAGTGTGGAAACTGACTCGACACTTTTGATATCAAAAGATACTTTCTGAATTTCGTCAATAACATCCTCTGTTCTTTCAAGTGTCGCACCGGACGGGGTTGTTACGTTTACGTAAAATGTTCCCTGATCTTCTGTCGGAATAAAACCTGAGGGTAAAAATGAACTTACTCCCCATGTGCCAATAAAGAAGAATAACAGAATAGCATAAGTGATAAGTCTTCTTGAAATTATCATTTCAATTAACTTCTGATACTTTTGAGAAACCTGAAAATATTTTTTGTTAAACAAGTCAAAAAACCTGGTAATCAGAGTTTCTTTTTTCTGCAATCCATGATTGTTTTTCAGCATAATAGCGCAGAGTGCGGGGGTAAGTGTAAGCGCATTTACACCTGATATGACAATAGATATTGCCATTGTAATAGAAAACTGTCGGTAAAAAACACCTGCAGGACCTGACATAAAGGCTACAGGAATGAATACAGCCGACATAACAAGCGTAATAGCCAGAATGGCTCCGCTTATTTCATTCATGGCAGCAATTGTAGCTTCTTTTGGTTTGAGATGCTCAAGTTCCATCTTGCTATGCACCGCTTCCACCACTACTATAGCATTATCGATTACGATTCCTATAGCTAAAACAAGAGCGAATAATGTAAGGAGGTTAATAGAGAAACCGAATAACTGCATAAAGAAAAATGTACCAATCAAAGAAACAGGTACCGCAAGAGCAGGTATTAAGGTTGATCTGAAATCCTGGAGGAAGATAAAAACAACCAGCGCTACTAAGATAAATGCTTCAATAAGAGTTTTGATTACTTCATGAATGGATGCATCTAAAAATCGGGAAACATCATAGCTGATAGTGTAATCAATGCCATAGGGAAATGTTGTAGCTTTTAACTCTGCCATTTTAAGCTTTACATTTTCTATAACTTCGCTGGCGTTGGATCCAGGCCTTTGTTTCAGAAGTATTGCGGCAGAAGCTTTTCCATTTTGTTTCGACAAAATGTCATAGGCAAGAGAACCGAACTCAATTTCTGCTATGTCCTTTAGTCGTAATATTTCCCCCTGCGATGAAGCCTTGATTACTATGTTTTCATACTGCTCTTTTTGAGTATATTTTCCTGTGTATTTAAGTACATATTGAAGAGATTGAGCTTTCCGCCCGGAACTTTCTCCGATTTTTCCCGGTGCGGCTTCCACATTTTGACTTCTGAGCGCTTTAATTACATCATCTGCAGAAACCTCATAGATGGTCATGCGGTCAGGTTTTAACCATATTCGCATTGAATACTTTCGTTGACCCATCAGGTCAGCAAATCCAACTCCATCTATTCTTTTTAATTCTGAAAGAACATTGATGTCTGCAAAGTTGTAAATAAATTTTTCATCTATAGTGCTGTCAGTACTTATAAGATTTAAATACATCAGCATAGCATTCACTTCTTTTTCTGTCTGAACTCCCGCTTTAATTACCTCCTCAGGTAATTCATCCAGTACAGTAGATACCCGGTTTTGAACATTCACAGCAGCAATATCCGGATCCGTCCCTACCTTAAAGTATATTTGAATGATACTGGTACCATCATTTCCTGAAACAGAAGTCATGTAAGTCATTCCGGGCACACCATTAATAGCTCTTTCTAGTGGTGTTACAACTGCTTTGGAACATACCTCTGCGTTAGCGCCAGTATACTTGGTTGTTACTGTAACTGCGGGAGGAGCAATATCCGGATACTGAGTTACCGGCAATTGAATCATTGCTAATACACCCAGCAGAGTAATGATGAGAGATATTACTATCGAAAGAACCGGTCTGTGAATGAATCCAGTGAACATTATATTTTCTTAGGAAAGGTTATTGGTTTGAAAGTTGACGGATTATTTGTCTGAGAGGAATTATTTTAGGTGTAATCTCCTTTCCCGGTTTAAGATCCTGTAGACCTTCATAAACGATTTTATCATTTTCATGCAGGCCCGACTCAAGTATATATAAATGCGGTATCCTCAGTTTCGGTGTAACTGATTTTATTTGCAGGACATTTTTCTCATCAATTGCGTAGACAAATATTTTGTCCTGGATTTCAAATGTACTTTTCTGCGGAATTATCAGGGCATGTGTGACTTTTTGTTTAAGTCTGACTTTCCCGCTTGAACCGTGCTTTAATATTTTTTGTGGATTGGGAAAACGGGCCCTGAAAGCAATACTTCCTGTGACATGGTCTATTTCTCCTTCTATTGTCTCAATAACCCCTTTATCTGTATGGTCAGTATTATTGGCCAGGACCAATGTTACCTGATTATTTTTTTCGGATTCTTTTCTGTTCGCCGCAAATTCCAGGTATTCTTTTTCCGATACGTTGAAATATGCAAATATTTCATGGTTATCGGAAATGGTTGTTAAAAGCGTGCCTTCATCGATCAAACTTCCGATTTTATTAGGGATTCTGTCTATTATGCCATCAAAAGGTGCTTTTATTTCTGTAAATGCAAGTTTCAGCATTGCACTTACTTCATGTGATTTTGCCTCCTCGATTTTTGCATTCAAAGCATCATATTTTGATTGAGTCATTTCCAATTCTGTTTTGGAAACCACATTTTTTTCAACCAATGTTCTTACATTTTGCAACTCAAGCTCAGCTGCCTTTGCTTCAGCGATAGCGCTTTTCAGGTTTGCCTTTGCTTTTAATAAATCTTCTTTGTATTCCTGGCTACTGATGCTAAATAGAGTTTGGCCTTTTGTAACAGTTTGGCCTTCGTCAACATGAATGGCTTCAATGTATCCTTTTACCCTTGCTCTTACCTCAACATTTTTTACTGCATGGATGTCTGCAACATATTCTTTGACGAAAAATGTATCTATCAAAATAGGTGATGTAACTGTAAACTCATCAGGGTTTGCTTTTTTCTCTTTGTTAAAGCAAGAGCTAATGAGAATTGTAAGAAATAAATATAAAATAAGGTTTTTATTCACCATATCAGGGATTAATTAATTGTATTATTTTAATATTTTATCATTCCCGGAAGTACTAATCACAGGTTAATTTATTAGTAAAATTCAATTTTAATTGGGTTTTAATGTAATAAACCTGTGTAAAAAGTTAAATTTGCTAGGGTTTTTTCAAGATTTGATATAAATATACGAAAATATTTCTATTGGAATAGGTAAATTTTAATTTAATTTTAATTCTAATTAATGAACGATTAAAATATACTTTTTTGAAGTTTATTTCCCTAAAGATCATTTTTAGGGATTTATTGCACATATTTGTAATAAGAAAATTTTTTCCGGGAGAATTGTTTTACCGGATTTCAACCAAAATTTCTAATGACATCACAGAATAAATACCTTGTTTATCAGGCTTTTGGACATATTGAAAATATTTATGAGTCTGTCTTTTCAATAATTTCAGTATTTCAAAAGCATTCACCGGAATCAATACAAGTAATTGTTTACACTGACCAGCCAGCTTATTTTAATTACATTTTCGGCAGCAGAGTCAAGTGTGAAATTATTAACCAGACGATCATAGAAAATTGGCTGGGGAAAGTACCTTTTATTCATAGAATTAAAATTGAAATCCTTAAAGATTTCTGTTCCAAATATTCTGGAATTGTTCTTTATATGGATTCTGATACTTATATATTAAAAGGTTTCGATCAGATTTTTTCTGATTTAGAGAAGCCTGGAGTCTTTTATATGCACGAATTTGAAGGTACGCTGGAAGGAAAACCTAACCCGGTAATCAGAAGGGCTTATAATTATACTTCACAAAATCTGGTAGAAACAGATGAAGGAAGATTTGAAATACCCGGGGAAACTCAAATGTGGAATGCAGGGGTTTTAGGTTTTCGCACTTCCGATAAGGATATTCTTGAAAAGGTTCTTAAGCTGACAGATTATATTTATCCCCGTTTTATTTCACACATTGTAGAGCAAATGTCATTCTCCTATTATTTTCAGAAAGAAGGAATAGTTAAAGGAGCAAATGATGAAGTTTTGCATTATTGGTCTTTTAAAGAATTTCGTCAGATCCTGGTACATTATTTTATTATGTATCCTAATAAAAATTACAAGTTTTACTCAAGTACTATGGGCAAAATTCCTTTAGAGAAAATGATGAAAGAGAAGCAGTATTATGAAGGACTTCCTTTTTTCAAAAAAACTGTTAAAAAAGTAACCGGAAAGAGATGGAAATTACCTAAGTACTCTTTTTCAGCAGGAAATTATGTTGCCAAATGAGTCGCTTTTATTTCCTGATAAACCTCATAAAGTCTTTTTGCAGAAATATTATTTGCACATTTAAAATGACCTTCAGGGCATTCTTTAAAACCATGGAGGTTGCAGGGTTTGCAATGGAGTTTTTCTTCTGTTTGTATAACTCTGGAAAACTCAGATAAGGGTCCGAAACCAAATTCAGGTACAGTCGAACAAAATACTGAACAGACTGGCGCATTGGTAGCAGAAGCTAAGTGAAGCGGGCCGGAATCATTGACATAGTTTAATTCCGCATCTTTAATCAATGCAGCAGATTGTAATAAGCTAAGTTTTCCCGCAAGGTTTGACACGTTGTTGTTTGAACTTGAATTTTTAATTTCTTCGCAAAGTGAGAAGTCACCAGGACCTCCGATAAGAAAAATTTTTATGTTATCGTTGCTGAGAAAATCTAATAACTCAACCCATTTTCCTGCCGGGAATTGTTTAGTAAACCATACTGAAGCAGGAGCAATAGTTATATACCTGGTTTCTTTATATTTTTCGATTTTCTCAAGATCAAATGCTGTCGGATAGATTCTGGGAGGAAAGAAACTATTATCTGTGAAAGGTTCAATCAGTTTTAAATTTCTTTTAGTTTCATGCTCTCCATCTTCACCTATTACATGTTTTACTTTGTGGTTATAGCAAAAGGAAAAGGGATTTTTGTCGAATCCTGTTTTTGTTTTTGCACCTGACAAGAGCATAAAAATACCCGAGCTTCCGAAACGGTGCATATTGACTGCCAGGTCATATTTTTCATGACGGATTTTTTTTATAATGGCAATCAGGCTTTTTACTTTCTGCTTTTTATCAAAGACAATCAGGTTTCTTATATAGGGATGGTTAACTAGTACCGATTCGTTACCTTTTTTTAAAATAAAATCTATTTCTGCGTCCGGGAAATTATAGTGTAGCTTTTCAATTAATGGGGTTGCAAGAACAACATCCCCCAGGAAAGCTGTCTGAATCAGTAATATATTTTTTATTGTCTTTTTCAAGAGGAATAATTGTATGGCAATTTACTATTTTTTAAAACGCTCTCCTAATGGCTTTAATATCCGTAATCAACAAATCAGGGAGAGAGATTGTTATTTTAAAAATGGAGGTTAGAGATGAGAGCGATCTGGACGGGTGCAATTAGTTTCGGGCTGGTTAATATTCCGGTTAAGTTGTATAGTGCGAGCGGAGATAACAAACTGGATCTGGATATGCTTTCCAAAGAAGATCTTGCTCCGATCAGGTATGCCAAAATATCAACCTCAACCGGGCAGGAAATTGAATTCAAAGACATTGTAAAGGGCTACGAGATTGAAAAGGGACAGTATGTTATCCTTGATGATGAAGATTTTAAGAAAGCAAATGCCAGAAAAACCCGAACCATAGAAATTCTGGACTTTGTATTGGAGGAAGAAATTGATCCTGTTTACTATGAGAAGCCTTACTATCTGGAACCGGATAAGAATTCAGAAAGGCCATATGCATTATTGCGTGAGGCATTAAGAGACTCCAAAAAAGTAGGAATTGCCAATTATGTATTGAGAAACAAAGAGCATATAGCTGTGATCAAACCTATGGGTGATGTGATAGTTTTGAATCAGCTAAGGTTTCATGCTGATATTCGAGATTATAATCAACTCAACCTTCCCGGTAAGGATATATTAAAGAAAAATGAAAAGGAAATGGCGTTGAAACTGATTGATCAGCTTACTCAGGAGTTTAATCCTTCAAGGTTTCAAGATACATATACTGAGGAATTGAAGAGTATTATTGAGGCAAAAGCAAAAGGTAAACCATTTGAGTCGAAAACTACTGCGCCAGAACCTACTCATGTCAAAGATCTGATGGATACTTTAAAGGCAAGTCTGGAGGCCATGAAGGATAAGAAGCCTGAATCACGTCCTGCAGTGAAAAGCGGAAAGCAGAAAGCTGAAAGCGGGAAGGCCAGGAGTACTTCCGGAAGGAAGAAAAAGGCTACGGAGTGATCGTGTTCAGGTGTTAGCGTTTTAAAGTGTTCAGATAAAATTTTCTGCGCCCTAACACCTTAACACATGAACGCCTTAACATTTTAACACAATTCATATGCTGGAAGAGTATAAGAAAAAGCGGAAGTTTGATAATACCACCGAACCTGAAGGTATGGTGCAGAAGGGGAAAGGGAAACTTAAATTCATTATTCAGAAGCATCATGCTTCACATCTCCATTATGACTTTCGGATAGAACTGGAAGGGGTATTAAAAAGCTGGGCAATTCCCAAAGGACCTTCATTAAATCCTGTTGATAAAAGACTTGCCATGATGGTGGAAGATCACCCTATGGAATATGGGAAATTTGAAGGGATTATTCCCAAAGGCAATTATGGTGCAGGTACTGTCATGTTGTGGGACGAAGGAACATATCATTATCCCGGTCTTGATCCTTCCGACAGAGATGAAAATGAAAAGAAACTATTGGCTGGTCTGCATAAGGGCAATTTAAAATTAAATTTGAATGGTTCTAAACTAAATGGCGAGTTTGCTTTGGTTCGAACATCAAGACCCAATGGAAAAGGCAATGAATGGTTGCTGATAAAAAAGAATGATGATTATTCAACTTCCGACGATATTCTAAAGCAGGATAGATCTGTTTCTACCGGAAGGACGATGGAAGAAATTAAAGATAATTCAGTTTCAGAAAAAGCAGAATGGCATTCTGGAAAGACTGTACCTGTAAAAGATGGTAAAATCTCAGAAATGCCTCATCTTGTTTCTCCTATGAAAGCAACTTTAACTGATAATGCTTTTAATGACAAAGGTTGGGTGTTTGAGATAAAATGGGATGGATACAGAGCAATAGCACAAATAAATTACAACAAGGCTGAGCTGTATTCAAGAAATCTTCTTTCATTTAATCATCAATTCGAGTTGGTAGCTGATCAACTCAGAACATTAGGATTAAAAGCAATATTGGATGGAGAGATTGTAGTTTTAGATGATAAAGGAAGAGCTGATTTTTCTTTAATTCAGAATTACCATAGAACTAAATCAGGCAAACTTGTATATTATGTCTATGATATCCTTTATTATGATAAGTACGATCTGACGGATCTATCTCTTCTGAGAAGGAAAGAAATTCTTAAAACCATATTGCCACAAAATGATGTAATCAGATATAACGACCATGTACATGAAGTAGGAGAATTATTTTATGCAAAGGCTGCAGAAGAAGGAATTGAGGGTATCATAGCCAAGAAGGCAGATTCAAGGTATATTGCAGGTGTCAGGTCCAGGAATTGGTTAAAAATAAAAATTCAAAAGCAACAGGAAGCCGTCATAGTAGGATTTACCGAACCAAAAGGATCCAGGAAATATTTCGGCTCATTGGTTTTAGGTGCTTATGAAGAGGGGAGATTGAAGTTTATTGGGAATTCCGGAGGAGGATTTAATGATAAAGATCTTGCCGGGTTGTACCAGATGCTAACAGAGTTAGAAACTGATGTTTGTCCTTTAGCCGATGCTCCAAAATCTACTTCAAAAGTCAGATGGGTAAAACCTGCATTAGTTTGCGAGGTAAGATTTCAGGAGTGGACTAAAGAGGGGATATTCAGACAGCCGGTATATTTAGGTTTAAGGGTTGATAAAGATCCGTCGGAGGTAATTGCAGAGAGAAACATAGGAGTGCCCATACAGCCAAAAGAAATTCCTCCAATACGAAAACCAATTGGTAAGAGTGCCAAAACTCAAAAGAAGAAAAAAGAAAAAATCATTGCCAGGTTTGAGCCTACCGTAACACTGGATTTTGAGCAGGATAAATTTAACACGTTGATTGAGGGAAAAACAATTCAGTTTACTAATCTCAGTAAAGTTTTTTGGCCTGAGAGTGGAATAACTAAAGGAGATGTAATTGAATATTATGACAAGATTTCCAGTTTTATTTTGCCTTATCTGATAGATCGGCCTCAAAGCTTAAGAAGAACACCCCACGGTGTTAATTCTTCAGGGTTTTTCCAGAAGAACATGCCTTCTTCTATTCCGGAATGGATTGATACAGTAAAAATACCTTCTGAATCTGCCGGACGTGAAATTAATTACATGCTTTGCCAGAATAAAGCAACATTACTATATATGGCTAACCTCGGTTGCATAGAGTTAAATCCTTGGAGCAGCAGGATACAAAACCAATCGAATCCTGATTTCACTGTTATTGACCTTGATCCGGTAGATGTGGATTTTAATGTTGTAATTGAAGTAGCCCAGGCTGTTCATGAAATTTTAAAATTGGGAGGTATTTCCGGTTATCCTAAAACCTCAGGCTCTAAAGGTATTCACATATATATTCCTTTAGGTGCAAAGTATAATTACGACCAGGCAAGGGATTTCGCATTCCTTATCTCCAGTCTTGCACATCAGCTTGTACCTGAAATAACCAGCCTTGAGCGTATGCCTTCCAAAAGGAAAGAGAAAGTTTATTTGGATTATTTGCAAAACGGAGAAGGTAAAACCCTTGCTTCGCCGTATTGCCTACGCCCAAAGCCAGGGGCCAAAGTATCCACTCCTTTGGAATGGAATGAAGTTAAGCCCGGGCTGAAACAGGAAGAATTTAATATAGAGTCTATTTTCGACAGAATAAAAATAAAGGGAGATTTGTTTTTACCGGTGCTTAATGAAGGGATCGACATGGATGAAGCACTGAATAAATTAGTAAAGAGGTGATATGTGTTTGATTCTAAGGGTTATAGTGAGGTTTTGAATTAGAACGGTCATTTCTTATATTTGTGTTTTCCAATTTAGAACACATGAAAAATATACTATCATTCATTTTAACTTTTGTCATCTTTTCCGCTGTTGCATTTGCTCAGACAAATGTTAAGCCAGCCGCTTCATCAGAAGGCACCTTAAAAAAACATAGCATTGAAATTCAAAAAGTAATTAAAACTGAAAAAGGTGTAATCAGAGGTTATGATTTCGGGACTTCCGAAGAGGAAATCAGAAAAACAGAAGATGCCAAACTTGAGGCAGATGGAAGAAACTTTTTGATTTATAAAGTGGAAATCGACAAAAATGAGTATGCTGAAATCATCTATTATCTTGATGCAAATAAAAAAGTAAGTGGATTCGGAATTGCATTCATTGAAACATTAGGATTAAAAGCTGAGGAGTCATTGATTGATGATTTTCAAAGTTATTTCAATGAAAGATATGGTAAATTTACTGTAAACGAGAAAAATGATGAAGTATGGACTTCCAAAGATGGTAGTTACTTTATTGAAATGGGTGACTCTAGTGAAGGAGGAGATTTAATAGAAATTGAAATAGAGTTTTATCAGAAAAAGAAATAAGAAATTAAAAATTATAGGAAAAAAGGGTTGTAATTCTACAGCCCTTTTTTTTTAATTATTTGAATTCTATAGATTAATAACAGCAATTGAATCCATAATCTTTTGTTTAGTTATTGGCTTTTGTATCACTTCGTAATCTTCCATCAATTTTAAACCTGCATAATGCAGCTGATAATTTGTTAGAAAGATTATTTGTGTATCAGCTGTTAAAAGAGCTAATCCTTTGCCTGTTTTTACAAATTCTATTCCATCCATTAAGGGCATGTGTATGTCCAATAAAATTAAATCGGGTTTTTCCGGATATTGTTGCAGATGCATTATAGCATCAATTCCTGCCTTAAATACTTTAATCTCATTGGCAAGATCAATTTTTTTCAGGAGCTCATTCGCAAGATGGTTGGAGGTTTGATCATCATCTATCAGATAGATCAGGTTAAATTTCTTCATCAATATGTGTTATGTATGTGTTTAATAGGATCAAATTTTTCTTTAATTTTCCCCTTAGAAAAATTTGGACCTAAATTATTCTAATCAGTGAAATAATACCTTTAATCTTACTAAAATGTTTGTTCATCCTTAATAAATAGTTGAAAAATTTGTGGTAAAGGTTTATATCGATCAATTAGGTAATACGATAAAGCTGCAATGTAGTCCTTGTAGAATAATTTCACTGGTTCCATCCATCACAGAGCTGCTGTTTGATTTAACAAGTGAAAACAGAATTGCAGCTGTTACAGACTATTGTGTGCATCCTGCTTCAAAAGTTTTATCGATTCCCAAAGTCGGAGGAACAAAAAAAATTGATGTATCATATATCAGGAATTTGAAACCTGATTTTGTAATTGCCTCAAAAGAAGAAAACATAAAGAGCCAGGTGGAGGAAATTCAGACTTTTTGTCCCGTATGGGTCAGTGACGTACAGAATTTGGATTCAGCAATATCAATGATCAGGGAATTAGGGATAATACTGGAAGAGCACGAAAATGCAAGCGGTATTATAGAAAAAGTACAATTTCAGTTGGATAAATTCACCCCCCCGGATAAGATTAGAACCCTATATATGATTTGGCGAAAACCTTATATGACAGTGGGAAAAGACACTTTTATTCATGACATCATGACAAGGGTTGGACTGGTAAATGTTATGGGTTCGAACCGGTATCCGGTGGTTTCGTCGGAACAAATTTCACTTTTATCTCCGGATTTAATTCTTTTATCTTCAGAACCTTACCCCTTTAAAGAGCATCATATGGCCGAATTATCGAAACTTTGTCCACATGCAGCCGTATTATTAGTTGATGGTGAAATTTTTTCCTGGTATGGTAGCAGACTTTTCCATAGCGCCCGATATTTTGAAGAACTCTGGAAACGGATTCTTAAGGAAAAGTAATACCCTTTTTATAAACCTCTTAATAATCGTATTACTACAATTTTCGATTTTAAGTAAGGCCAATGCAAATTCGGTAGTAATAGATCCAAAAGCTCAGGAATATTATGATAAAGGAATAGAGAAGGCTGGGCAGGGTAACCATAAAGAAGCAGTAACCAATTTTACATCTGCATTAACAATCCAACCCGATTTTGAGGCAGCTTTACTTAACCGCGCTGTTTCAAATGAAAAATTAGGAAATGACTTTCAGGCGATTCTGGATCTTGACAAACTTATTCAGATCAATAGGCAGAATACAGATTATTATATGTTCAGGGCCAAGATGAAATCTAAAGTAGGTTTGGACGACGAAGCTATTACCGACTACACCAAGATTTTAATGATCAATAGTAAGATATATGAAGCCAGGTATGAAAGAGCTTTACTATATTATGTTTCAGGCATGTACCAGGAGGCTCTGGAAGACTTCCGGAAATGTGCAGATCAGAAACCTTCAGCTGAAATATATTATACAGCCGGATTAATGGAGCAAAAGCTCGGAATGGATGAAGCGGCTATTCAATTTTTAAGCCTTTCAATAGAAGCGGATAAAACTTTCAGAAAAAGCTACCTTTTAAGAGGTAAATGTAAAATCAGGCTTGGAAAATACAGCGATGCTTTAACCGATCTTGACCAGGTTACACTTGCTGATACCGGTAATGCTGAAGCATTTTTCCATAAAGGGATTGCTTACCATTACCTGAAAGATTACAATAAGGCCATTTTAAATTTTGACCGCGCAATCAGATTGACGCCTTCAGAATACCAGTTTTATTATTCCAGATCTATTACAAGACAAAGCATGGGTAACCTTGTTGCTGCCGTTGAAGACCTAGGTAAATGTATAGAACTGGAGCCTGAAAAAATGGATAATTATCTTACCAGAGGAATGGCATTTGAGAAATTGAAGCGTCTTAATGAAGCTGAAGCAGACTTCACTAAATACATCGAGTTAAATCCGGGAAATTTTTCGATCTATCAGAAGAGAGCAGAGGTCAGATATGCTCTGCAGAATTTTAAAGGGGCTATAGAGGATTTTGATAAAGTATTAGAATTAAAGCCTTCAATAGCTATGGCTTATTATAACCGTGGTATGGCCAAATTTAACCTCAACAACCGTGAAGACGCCTGCAAAGATTTTGAAAAATCTAATGAGTTAGGGTATAACCAGGGATACCAGGTCATGAAAAAGAATTGTGAATGATTCTTTCTCCTCATTAATATCTGCACATCGTCATTCTGTATTTCCATAAATTTCGGGTAAACTTTTTTTTATAGAATAGATTTTTGATATTTATCAGAATTTATTTTGTGTATATGAAAAAGTTTATTCTTATTTTTTTACTTGTTTATTTAATTTCCTACAGATCCGATTCTCAACAACTTCTTTGGGCTAATACTGCAGGCGGTCCCGGCGACGATGAAGCCGAAGCACTGATTTCTGACGAAGCAGGCAATATTTATGTTACAGGCTTTTTTAAAAGTCCTTCCATTACCCTTGGTACTACAACGTTAAAAAATGTAAATGCCAGCCATTCGGATGTATTCCTTGCTAAAATTGATAACACAGGAAAAGTAATCTGGGCCAAATCTCTTGGTGGAGGTGAAGAAGATCAGCCTCTTGGTATAGCTTTAGACAATAAAGGCAATATCATTATCCGAGGATATTCAGAAAGCGATAATCTGAAAGCAGGAAATGTTGAAATCAGAAATGATTTTAAATCTGAAGCAGGTATGTTTATTGCCAAGTATGCCAACAACGGCGACCTCCTATGGATGAAATCTTCTTATATTTTTCCACAGGGAATAGCGATCGATGCAGAGGGTAGCATTTTTGTTACAGGTGAGACATATCCAAATGATGAGGCAAAATTTGAAGATATAAACCTGGTAAACCCGGAAAAATCATTTGTAGTTGCAAAGTATAGTTCTGAAGGGAAAGTACAATGGGCTAAACTAGGTGCAGGAGGAAAATCAAATGATATTGCTGTTGATATATCGGGTAATGTTTTTGTATCCGGTACCTTCAGAAAAATCATGTATTTTGAAAATGGTCAACGATTCAAATCTGCAGGACCAGATAATACGGATGATATGTTTCTTCTTAAATATAATAGCAAAGGGAATCTTTCCTGGGTACAGACCGCAGGGGGACAGGGAGATGAGGAACCACGAGCAATTAGAAGTGATAAGGCAGGAAATATATTTGTTGTGCTTAGGTATTCAAGCATCAATCTGGCTTTAGGTAAGAGTAAAAAACACAGCAACGGAGGAGGAGATGATTTACTGCTTATTAAGTATGATCCTACAGGTAATGTTTTATGGGCTGAAAGTGCAGGTGGTTCAGGTCATGATAATCCTGTTTATCTGAGTTTAGACCAGGATGGCAATGTTTTTCTAACCGGTCATTATTATTCAAATGAAATTACATTTGACAATATTACCTTAACCAATGTGGGGCAAAACGATATTTTCATAGTGAAATACAGTAATGCGGGAAAGGTTCAGTGGGCTAAAACAACTGGTACAAGTAATTATGATTATCCTAATGGTCAGCTGCTGGATGCTAAAGGTAACCTTTATGTAATAGGAATTTTTAATAGCAGTAACAGTAAAGAGAAAGTTGTCGATGAATTTTTTATGGAAAAATATGATGTTTCAGGAAATCTTCAATGGAGAAACAAAGAGCACAGAACTGATTTCTCTGACTATGCATTTGGTGAAGCTATGGATAAGGATGGCAATCTGTTTGTAGTAGGATTTTTTAGCGGATCAATAAAATTTGCCAATACAACCTATAAGAGCAGCGGATCAAAAGATATGTTCGTTGTAAAATTTCAAACCATTAAATAAATAGTAAAAGTGATTTAACTAAATCTTAACCTAAAAAATTATGGAGCTAAAACCATTGATTGAAAAAGTTCTGACCGCAGAGGAACAGAAGAAGCTAACCCCGGATGAAGTTTTAAGAAGTCTTAAGGAAGGGAATAAGAGATTTACAGAAGGCAACCTGACATTGAGGGATCACTCTAAACAAATAAGGGATGCTGTAAATGGTCAGTTTCCTAAAGCGATAATTCTTTCATGCATTGATTCCCGTGTACCGGTAGAAGATGTTTTCGATAAAGGTATTGGAGATATGTTTGTTGCCAGGGTGGCAGGTAATATAGTGAATGAAGATATTCTTGGTTCTATGGAATTCAGCTGTAAGGTTGCTGGCGCCAAAGTGGTACTGGTGATAGGGCATGAATACTGCGGCGCAGTGAAAGGTGCAATCGATAAAGTAAAGTTAGGTAACCTTTCCGGATTGCTGGATAAAATTTATCCTGCTGTTACTGCCTGCAATCACTATAATGGAGAAAAGAGTTCAAAAAATCCTGAGTTCGTCGACATGGTCATAAGAGAGAATGTTAAGATTACTGTAGATAATATCAGGAAGCAAAGTTTGATACTTTCTGAAATGGAAAAGAATGGGGAAATAAAAATCGTTGGAGCATATTATGATATGGATAACGGAACTGTAACATTTTACGAGTAACCAATGGAAAGGAAGGTTATACTTTACATAGCAATGAGTCTTGACGGATTCATTGCAAAAGATGAAGATAATCTGGACTTTTTATCAGTCGCGGAGTGGCCGGGAGAAGATTATGGCTATGCCTCTTTTCAAAAGGAAGTTGATACTCTTATATGGGGAAGAAAAACCTACGACAAGGTTTTATCTTTGGTATCGAATTTCCTCACAAAGATAAAAGATGCATAGTGCTTTCAAATTCCCGGACAGGAAGGGATGAAAACGTGGAATATTATAGTGGTAGTATTGTTGATTTGATAAGAAATTTAAAATCTGCACCAGGGAAAAATATTTATTGTGACGGTGGCGCTGGAGTAGTGGCGGAATTATTAAGAAATTCGCTGATTGATAAGTTTATTATTTCTGTTGTTCCGCATCTCGTAGGTCATGGTGTGCGGCTGTTTAAAGATGGCTTGCCTGAACACGATCTGAAATTCTTAAAAAGTATTACCTTTCCTTCGGGATTGGTGCAGCTTTGGTATGAGATTGAAAGAAAGTAAAAAAAGCGGTCTCAAAATATATGAACTATTCTGAGACCGCTGCAATTTATTGTTTCTGTAAAACTATTGTTAGCTTGTTAAAATCCGCCGCCGCATTTATTACCTTTCTGAAGTCCTGAAATTTGCTTACCGGTAGCCACAGCTTTTTATAATATTCTGTAACTTCGATAGTATACTTATTCCCCTCCACCTTATATTTTGAATTGAACACTGCAACTTTGTCTCCGTCGTCCTGAAGATAAAAATCCATATTAAGTATTTCAGGATTCATAACTTTGTATCCTGCCGGAACTTCAAATTCTATGATCCTGTGATAGCCTCTGTTGAAATCGTTTTCAACGTCTAGTTTTCGTTCCTGGTCCTGATACATTTCATGCTGAACACCAATCAGCTCACCAACCTTAAATAAGTATCTTTCTCCTGCTTTTTCTATCAGGTTATCTGAAGTGAATGTGGCACGTACTATAAAGGGTTTCACTCCAAAGAAATCTTTCCCTTCATTTTCAACTTTTATCTGTTGCAAATCAATATTCTGCATATAATTTGTCATGATAGCTTCTGTCACCTTCTTTTTATCTTCATCTTTCATGTAAGAGTAGTATGGCTGATAGTACTGGGCATAATATCCGGCCATTTGAGTTTCACAATTAATAGAAGGCTTGGTAATGTCATTTTTGAAATCAACCTTCACAATATGGTTAGAGTAACTTTTTTCATAAGGTACGGGGTCAATGAATTTTATTTTCCCTACACCTGAACTGTAATTGTTTAATTGTACCTTTTTAATGAATAACCCATAATTGTTGGTGAGCTCAGTTGGTATAAAGCCAAGACAGGAGATTACATTAGTAGGGGAAATGTAGTTATTAATATTAGGGAAATAAAACAGAAATTCATCCAGAAAATTGTAGGCATGGAATTCATTATCAAATTTTATATCCTTTCTGTCGGAGGTAAGAACAATCTGATATTCGATGTTCAAATGATTAAAAACAGCGGCGTATAATTTTACGATACCATACTGAGAAGAAATTTTGTTATCAAGAATTTTATCGAGCGTGCTGTAGGCATTATTATTTTCAAGAATTACAAAATTATTTTTGATATAGTATTCTATTGCCCTTATTTTTTCTTCTTCACCCGGTACAAACTTCAGATTGATATTCTGAACCAGTTTCTTGATTTTTTTCTCAGCAGTCTTTTCTGTCACAAAATATTGATTGTATATGGATTCAGAGATTGACCCATAAGTGACAATATCGCTTTTGCCTGTAGCTTTATTTGCATTTAGTTTATATACAAACTGTTGAAGGCTGGATCTGTAAGCTGAAAACTCTTCTTTTTTGATGCCTGGTACATTTGAAAGCTTAATACCATAAACATTTTTATCCTTTCTTGCAGTGTCCTTTTCTATTTCCGGAAGATTGTTATAAGATTTGAATTTAAACAAAAGGTTTTGGGGGGCAATCAAAGAAAACTCCACAAGCTTTTTAGGTACTTCATCCTGTATTACTTCTCTGGCACCAGTGAAATTAGGATTTACCTTCATCAGGTACAGATATTCAATCTGACTGCCAATTTCCAATCCTGATAATGCAAAGTATCTATATCTTGCTTTTGTCTCTTCATCTACTGCTTCCTTGATATCAGATTCAGAAAGTTCTTTGGCTTTTCCATTGGGGGAGATAACTCTTGCCTTATGTTTGATGTATTCATGAGCCCTGTCAGACCGTACATAGATTTTGTTGTTTTTTTCAATGGCTTTATCTGAATTTACTCTTACAATTTTATGATAAAGAATATATTGAATAGGATTTCCCTGGCCATCATAGGCGAACTCAATACATTTTTTTTCTTTCAACATTATTTCAGGCAGGGCTTTTTCAGCAGCATTTAACTCCTGAAGCTTTACCTCATCCCAGTCATAGTTTTGATGATCCAGCTCCTGGCTAAAAGCTGAAATAATGAATGAAAAACTTAGCAGGGCGACTATTAAAAAATTACGTGACATTATCATTTTGTTTTTTTAAGGATTAAAACTTCATTATACGCTTTTTTTAATTCTTTTATCATGTTATTCCATTGGTCGAAGTCTTCATTTTTAAGAAGCAGGCTTTTATTATACTGGGTTTCTGTAAGTATAATATTCTTGCCCTCTTTCTTATAGTCGATTATAAAGCCGAATTTCTCGTCTTTAAAAGATTTAGATTCCGGAACATAACTTACTATATAACCATCCGGGATCTTAAGATTTACAATATACTTTATTTCGTTGTGATGCTCCAGTTCGATAGGTAAACTTCGGTCGGGGCTAATCACCTCTTTTTGCAAATCTTTGTTTAAATGAAGATTTACATAGATTTCATTATTGTATGCTTTTAAATAATCTGCAATGTTAAATTTGTATTTTATTATAAGGTTTTTGTCCCTCTTACCCATATCCATTATATCATAGGAATCAATAATGAATTTATTGTTTCCTTTGTTGTAAAACTCTCTGAGAAGCTTTAATCTGTCAGATTCACCGATTGAAAGTTTGTGGGTCATGTTAATTTTTTCATACCCTGTAAGATGAGTGCTTCCTTCGCCAAATAGTTTTTCTTCTTTAATGGTTAATGCCACTGTATCCAATATTCTGTTGGTCTGGTAGTCGGGAATGGGGACTTTTTGGATAATAAAGTTTTCTTTATCTATTCTGATAAGTGCTTCTTTATCCTGTATAAAAGATGTTGGTGTGCCTAAAGGCATAAATTGCCCTGTAGCATCTAGGAAGTAATATTGGTTATCCTTTATATAAGTGCAGATCATATGATCGTCCACCACCGGAGTTGATATTTCAGAATATCCATAAGGAATTCTTCTGGAACCAATCCAGGTGAGATGAGATTTTACACCTGCTATTGATAACATATTGTTTATAATACTTGCCATGTCTTTGCAGTCACCAAATCTCCTGTGGCAAACTGTTTCTGCATCTCTTGGCACAAATCCTCCCATGCCATCCTCAAATGCAATGTATTTAATATTGTCCTGCACCCAGTAAAATACCTTTCTTACCTTTTCAAGCTCATTGGTTTCTCCTGCAAGCAATGAATCAACAATGTGTTTTACTTCCTGGCTGACTTCTTTATTGACATCTTTGGTGATGTCATAATACCAGCTATATAATTCTTTAGGAGTTCCCAGAACCGGGATGGTTTTACCTTCATGTTTATATGATTTTATCCATACCGCTATATGGGGTATAAAAAATCGAACATTAGGGGCATCCTCTTCATTCTTGTATTTTGGAATGTTGACATATGTCCATGAGTACCGGGTTTTATTTCCTTTTAGTTTTGTTTCTGAAAGCTGGATATGATTGTTTTTATCATTGAAAATTTTCCAGTCTATTTCTACATCGGATGATGTGGTTACCGTAAAAACGGCTTCCTTTACCGGTATTCCTCTTTGAAAATAATAACCAGGAAATAGGCGAGGTTCTGTAAATTCCCTTTTGAACTGAATTTTGGTTTTGCTGCCTGCGCTCAAAGATGGATATAAAAATGAAATGACCTGCCCTCCGTCATAGAATACACTCCTGCTGATTTTATCCTGATGGGTAAAATTCTTTACCTTAATTTCCTTGTATTTATTTTTATCAGGGATAAGGGACGAGGCTGAAATATTATAAATTTTATCAAGCATAGAATGCTCAACTGAGTGCTCGGAAAACATTCCAGCCCGGCTATCCAAATACATTGTTTCTGTATAGTTGTCTTGTGTCACCACCAGCTTTCCGTTGACCAGATCAATGTATACGTCTTCCTGATCTTTAATCACTACTGCTCTTTCGTCAGGAAATTCAGCCAGAAGTCTTTTATACTCAAGCTGTGCCTGCGAAAAACAGGGAGCACAGTTTATTAACAGTAGGAATAATAACAGCTTTTTCAAATTATTAATGATTAGTTTCCTTTATACAAACGTCCGAATAGTATTTTCTAGTCTTTATAAGTTTTCCTGCATTATTGTAAAATTTGCTGTCTCCATGGCGATAATCCATATAATACATTAATTCCTTTTCAAGATTACCATTCGCATAATAATATTTACTCGGACCATGTAAAACTCCGTCGTAATAGTTTATTTCAGCCTGAACTTTTCCGTCCGGATAGTATGCAAGATATTTTCCGGTCATATTATCATCTTTGTATTCTGTTATATCCTTTATTTTCCCATTTGAATAATACTCAATGTATTTGCCCTGATACATTCCGTTTACCACTTCATATTCTCTGGATTTATTTCCGTTTTTATAATAAGCTACTACTTTGTAATTGGCGCCATCTACTTTTATCGGTTCTTTTAATTTTCCGGCAGCATCATTATAAGTATAGCTAATGACCTTTCCATTTAGGGAAGTTCTGATCATTTGCAATTCATTATTTTCGTCATAGTAATAGGCTTCACCTTGTTCCACATCGTCAGCATATTTTTTTACTATTTCCAACTGACCATTTTCATAGTAATATTTAACATCACCTTCAAGTTCATCTTCAATCCTGAAGTCAACTTTTTTAAGTTTTCCGGATGCGTGATATGTTTTCCATTCTCCGGTTTCTTTTCCATCTTCATAAAAGCCTTCCTTCTCGATTTTGCCATCTTCGCTATACCATGTCCATTTCCCGGTACGTTTTCCATTATGATATTTTCCTTTGGTTCTTAATTTTCCATCGAAGTAATACCAGGCGAATTCTCCATGGGCAATAGAGGTAATATAATTACCACTAAATCTTAATTGCTTGTTTGTATAAAACAATTGGTAGTTTCCTGTACCCTCAGGTAGTTCGATGGTATTTATTTTAGTGCCGGTACTGTCAAAGTAAGTAGTTCTTATAAGGACATCATCCTCAAAATATTCTTCATTTTCCAGCTTGCCGGAAATTGAGAAATCCTGCTGGTATCCGCTTTGCTTTCCTTTTACATAATATTCCTTTGATTTAAGTTCTCCGTTTCTGAAGTAGTAATGCCAATAACCATGTCTTTTCCCGTTTACATACCATCCTTCCGATCTCTTATTGCCTGTGACGAAATAAGAAACATAATAACCGTCCAACTCTCCGTTTTTATAGGTCTCATCCGTATATAGTTTACCATTTTCGTGGTATCTTTTGATTTTACCATTTGCAAGGCCTTTCACATACTCTTGTTCAGAATTCAGATTTCCGTATTTGTCATAATATTTCCATAATCCTTTTTCTCCGTCAGCGGTATAAATTCCTTCTGCTCTTTTGGTTCCATCCGGGAAAAATCCATGGTATAAAAATTCACCTTTTTCTTTTTTAGCTTCTTTTATCACCTTTCCGGTTTTATCATAGTATTTATAAGCTGTAATCTCACCTTTGTTGTAAGTGAGCTCGTAATATATTTTTCCATCTGTATCATAATATTTCATGAATCCATTTTTCTTTCCTTTCTCGTCATACTGATATTCTGACTCAAGAAAGCCTGTTCTTCTGTATTGTTTAATAGTTCCTGCAAGAGAATTTGCTTTATAGGTTCCTTCTTCTGACAATTTGCCGTCGGGATAATATTTTTTATACTCACCTTCACGCAAGTCATTTACGTAGGTAGCTTTGCTTTTCAATTGCCCGTTTCTGTAATATACTTTATGATCGCCATTCACAAGGCCATTATTAAAGACCTTTGCAGAAAGCATTTCACCTGTACTGTAGTATTCAATAAGTGTGTCATGCAGTTTACCGGTATTATAATTACCAACGAATGAAATATACGGTTGACCCACTTCATGGTAGTATGTAAATTTTCCGTGTTGCTGATGGTCTTTTATTTTCATTTCCTCAGAAAGAATTCCTGCCTGGTTATAAACTTTTTGCTCCTCCTGCTGCTTGTCATCCACATATTTTCCGGTTTTTGAAATTTTACCGTTTTCATGATATATCTTAAATGGACCGTCAACTTTGCCATTATTGTAATCAAATTCCTTATGTAATGCTCCGGTGTAATAGTAATATTTCCATGTTCCGGTTTTCTTGCCATTAACAAAATTACCTTTAGAGATCATTGTTCCGGCTCCGTTATAAAATTCCACAGGTCCGTTAAGGTTGCCTTCACTGTTAAGGTTTCCAATTGTTTCGAGGTATCTTGATTTAGAATGAAAGTAGTGCTGCATTACTTTCTTCTCTCCATCAAATATTGTTTCCCTCTCATAATTCATTTTACCTACTAAAGGATACACCCAATCTTTAAATTTATTAATCAGCACCTGATTTTTGCTTACAAGTTTCATATGTGCTTCATTGCCGCTGCTTTGGATTATATAGTAACTGAATGCTTCAAACATATTTTGCTTTTGTATTTCCCTGTAAAGAGGAACATAAGTTTGCATCCAGAAACCTTTGTCGTTTTTGTTGTACTCCAGTTTGGAAAGTATCGCATGATTTTGTTTAATAATATTCAGCTCAGTTTTTACAGGGATTTTGTAGTTTTTTCCAAGAGCAGTATAGTTAGTGACTATCAGGTCTATGTCTGAGAAATCATCGCCACCTGCAGGGGCGAACGGGACACTGATAGGCGCTTTTTCATAATTACTTGAGATGATTTCAGACATCCTTTTCAAAACGGCAAGTGACTTTGAACTTTTAGGTTCAAGTATAAGGAAGGTATTAAATGCCAGCATGGCCTGAGTAACAAGCCCTTCATTGGCGGCCAGAATAGCGAGACTTAAATGTCCGGATGACCAGTATGGATTCAGGCGAACTGTTTCTTTGTAAGCCTCCAGTGCTTCAGGGTATCTTTTCAACTCCTTTAATGCAGCACCCTTATTAGACATCAGCAGGTAGTATTTGGGAAACTTTTTCAGCGCCTCTTCAAAAATGGCAAGCGCCTCCTGATGCATATTTTTTCTCAGGTAGGCTACTCCTTTAATGTTATAGAAATTATGTTGAAAAGTATTGCTGACATTTAATCCTTCATTACTACACGCGATTAACTCATCATATTTTTCCATTTCAAGAAGTAATTCGCATTTTTCACTTAGTATTGCTATATAATTGGTGTCATTTCTGTCCACCTTATTTAGTTCCTCCAATGCTTCTTCTTTCTTTTCTTTCTTTATCAGAGAGATGTAATTTTCATAGATTTTGGAAGAATTGATAGGTGCGGGAATTTGTGCATAGGCATAATTGCCAGCAATAATCAGCAATAGAAAAATCAGTATTCTCATAAATTGATTAAATAAAAATTATAAACAGTTCTTCTTGATAAGTTGATTTACTTCATCACCATACTTTTGTGTATAGCCAAGTTTTATCGCCTGCTCAAATTCTGCGCAGGCTTTTTCTTTTTTGTTTTGAGCTATATAGACCAATCCTCTGTTGCGGTAGGCATAGGAATTTGACGGGTCCATTTTTATGGAAGTATTAATGTCTTTTAAAGCACCGGTTAAGTCGTTTAACATTAGCTTGGAATAGCCCCGGTTATTATACAGGTATGCCTCATTCATTCCCAGCTTCACAGCTTTATCAAAGTAGTACAATGATTCTTTGTAGTCACCCATCAGGGAATAATTGAATCCAAGGTTCATATAGGCATATGTAATTGTTGAATCAATGGCAATGATTTTTTTTAAGTATACAACTGTCATGTCGGCCTGACCTACATCATTTAATGACATCGCAAGATTATTTAGAGCAGGGATATTTAAGCTATCTGTTAAAAGTACTTTTTTGCAATCGTCAATGGCTCCGTCAAAATCTCTCTTAAGCATTTTAGAACTTGATCTGGCAATGAGTATCAGATTTTTTAGGGAATCAGATTCTGCAAGTTCAAAGGCCCTTGTATAATCAATGATAGACTTATCAGCTTTATTTATCTGATAATAAAAGAAAGCTCTTTCTATATAAGCGTCAATATTCTTCGGATCAAGTGTGATAGCTGTACTTACGTCTTCAAAATATTCCTGCAATTTACTTTGCATGTAGTAGGATTTGCTTCTTTGCAGATAATAGTCTGAAACCTTTCCTGACATTTGAATTGCCTTAGTGTATAATTCCACCGCCTCCTTATATTTTGCTTGTTTATGTTTTTCTTTAGCTTTAATAAATAAATCATCAGCAGATTGGGAAAATCCTGGAAACACAGCAAAATGAACTGGAATGAAAAGGAATAGCAGCTTAAGCGTACCAGGTTTCAGCATGTTGATTTGTTAAAGTTTGTGGTATCAATTAAAATTAATAATTATTCGAAAATACACCAGAAAAGTTTAAAAAAACTTGATTTTCCTTATTTTTCCGATTAAAAAATATGAAACCTTATATACCCGAGAATGATAAAAATGAACAGAAATCTCACAATTACCCCGGAAATTAGTTATATACAGGACAATTCAGAATTTTGTTTACATACTGACACATAATTTTATTTTTTTTAATGCAAGGTTCTTCTGATTATTTATTTTCGGAATCGGGCTTACAGGCTGTTAATGAGGAAAAAAGGAATAAGTTATTTTCGGCGGAAAGGAAAATAGCCCTTGTTCGATTCGCTGTAATATCTTTAAACATTATTGTTTACCTGTTTTTCCAGGATAAAACTGATACTGTCGAGTGGCTGGCAGGTATCATTGTAGTTGTTGCTTTTTTATATGCAGTATTGGTGATAGCCTTCAGACCTTATGAAAAATACCCTGTACTTCTTACCAGTTACTTTACTTCCGGATCTGACGCAATTCTTATCACCTTATGGATATTAAGTACGGGTGGTTATGATTCGCCATTTTATGTATTATGGTATATTTCTATAGTAGCCATAGCATTCCGTTATAATGCCAAAATCACCATTACTATTTCAATATTATACTCTGTATTATACTGCATTATTTTGTTATTTGACCCTGCGTCGTATGAGCATATTGCAGATTTGATTGTGCGAATAAGTTATATAATACTTATAGGAATATTATCAGGTTTTTTGACCGGAGAAACATTGCAACAAATTCAGGCCAAACTCAGAATCAAACTTTCCGAAGCAATTATAAAAAAAAGAGAAGCTGAGCTGCGGGAAATTAACGATCATCTCGAAGAAAGAGTGAAGGAAAGGACATTAGAACTGAATGATATCAATGCAGAATTAAGAAGAATAAATGAAGATCTTGATAATTTTGTATATGCAGCAAGCCACGACCTGAAGTCTCCTATTGTTAATACCGAAGCCTTGCTTGAACTTTTATTTGATGAGGATCCTAAATCTGAAGAAGAAATTTTAGAACTAAGAAGCAAAATCACTTTTTCACTTAATAAAATTAAGAATACAATTAATAATCTTGCAGAGGTTGCAAAGGCACAAAAAACTGTTTATGAAGATATTGAAAATCTGGATTTCCATGAAATCATTCAGGAGGTAATTTGTGATACAGAGGAGTTAATAAAAAGAACGGGCACTGTTATAAAATTAGATCTTCATGCAAGAAAAATCAGGGCCTCTCGCACAATGACCAAAAGTATTTTATACAATCTGATATCAAATGCTATAAAATACAGGTCACCGGAAAGGAATCCGGAAATTTATATTTCAACAGAAAATTCAGAAGAATATACCCTCCTGAACATAAAGGATAATGGACTTGGTATAGACCTTAATAAGAACCGGCACAAATTATTTACAATTTTCAAACGATTTCATGATCATGTGGAAGGAACAGGTATAGGCTTGTATATGGTAAACCGGATGGTGGAAAAAGAAGGAGGGAAGATTGAAGTGGAAAGTGCAGTAAATGAGGGAACAACATTCAAGGTTTATTTTAAGAAGGTTATATAATCCCGATTGTCCGCTTAATATCATTATATTAGGAATTTTCTAACCAAATGCCCTCAGTTTCGTAGGATAAATTAACTCTATCCTATGAAATTACTTGTAAAAACCTTCAACCTATGCAAAGAATTATTTGGCTACTGGTCTTTATTTTTTCTTCTTCCATTGTTGCAGCGCAAAGTATAGAGCTAAAAGCGGAATTAAAAATTGATTCTTATGACCCTCTTAATGCAGCATTTTATGCAAGGGGTAGAGAGCTACCTCAATTGATTATTTCAGGAGTAAAAGAGGGTAAATTAAAACCCTTAAAAAAAGATTATTCGGATATGCCGGTAAAGGAATTTCTGCAATCGGTATCTTTTACCAAAGACAGCTCCAAACTTTTCAGCTCGAGGGATTTTCACCTGGTGCTAACAGAAAACATTTCCGTTTATGCAAAGGAAAAGAAAAATGTTCCTGTTGGACTTTCTATTATTTTACCTGCAAACCACCCGCATAATAACCAAGGTCAAGACAAGCACCTGGCAACATTTAAACTGACAGATGTAAAGCAATATCTTTACCTTCATCCTAAAGCTGCATGGTACAACCCTTACAATCATGCAGATTCTTCTCATTTCCCACAGGCATTGGAACAAAAAAGATTCAGGATTGATGCGATTGCCCTTTATTCTGAATCCGGAGAAATGATTGCTGATCTGAAGGAATTGACACCTAATTATTGGGTGGATGTTTTATATGGCAAAGAAAAAAGGATTACCGTAAATTCATTCAAAGACACCAGTTCTTATGTAAAAAGAAATCTACTCTTAAAGAATATAAAAGAGTATGCTGAGGATTTCCAGGAACTGGGAAGAGAGCCTGCAACTATGAGGGTACCAAAAGAGATTGTAGAATTACATTTACCTTTTACCAGTTACAGATATCTTAGTCTGGACAAAACAGCAAATTCTTACGTCGGATTTAATATAGGCGACGAAGTATTGGAAGCTGTAAAGGTAGGAAAGCTTCCGGCTTTTATTCCATATACTAACAAAACATTGAATCCGGAAATTTTCAGAAGTAAAATTGCTGAAAGTACATCTGAAAATTCCGGGGAAAATGAGCCTCTTTCAGGAAAACATCTGAATCATGTGATCATTGAAGAATCAATGAATGCGAAAGCACGGGGATTCTATAATTATGAAATTAAAAATATATTATTTGCTATGCCTGGTTATGAAGATTCATCAGGAGTTCATCCTGATAAACCTTTGTTCAGCATTAAGGTCGATGATTACAGCAAATGGGCAAAGAACAGTAAATTTATAAATCTTCTTGATAGTTTAAGGTATTCCGGAGCAATTTCTGTTACCAATTCCTTTGGTGAAGTTATAGCTCTTAATCTGGATCCCAAATTACATACAGAAGAATCCGGCCTTAAATTTACGCTTTCAGAAATTGACAAATTCTTTGATAATCTTGGTTCTGTTGCTGTAAGGAAAGGTTATGAATTTCAGTTGAAGTATGTTTATCATTATATATTAAACACAGCACCGGGTAAGCTTACCAGTTTTGATAACATAGAACTAGCAAAACGTCTGCCTGAAAACACTGTGGAGTTGCAGATCAATAATCCTCAGAAACTTTCTGACCCGTTTCCTAAATTGGATAAGTTCGTAAATTTATATGAACTTGCATTGTCAGACATGGGAAATGTTGAGATACCAAAGGCCATTGGGGCTCTTCAAAAAATGGAATTTATGTTTATTGAGAATTGCCCGGATTTAAGTTATTCAAAGTTGTTTACTCAACTGGCCAAAATCAAAAAACTAAGATTTCTCCAAATCAAATCATCAGGTGTAACAGTCTTTCCTAACGAACTATCATGGTTATCCGGGTTATGGACTGTAGAAGTTATTAATAATCCGGGCTTGGATTTGGGTAAATTGTTCTTTTTGCTGGCACAACTTCCTGAGGTTAAGATTCTGAATCTTTCTGGAAATGAAATTACTGAATTACCGTCAACAATTGCTCAGATAAGGACATTGGAAGAATTGAATCTTGCAGGGAATAGTATTAAAACTTTGCCGGTAGAAATTGCCAGGCTTAAGAAATTAAAAAAGTTATCCATTGACGGCTCGAATATGACGCAAGAAGAAAAAGATAAAATCTCTAAGCTTTTACCTAATGTGGATATAGATTTTAATTAGAGGAAAAAATAAGAACTAACTTAAAATGAAAAGTCATTCCTATGAAGGAGGAATCTGTGAGATAATTAAATTAGTAAATTCATTCACAGATTCCTCGCTTAGGTTTGAATGACAGAGACCTGTTTAATTAATAACCCACATCTATTTTTTTTCAATCTCAAATCCTGCTACATTCAGATCTTCCCAGAAATGAGGATAAGATTTCTCCACCACATCCGGATTTTTAATGTTCACTGATCCTAGAAGTGCAAGAGGAGCAAAGGCCATGGCCATTCTGTGGTCTTTATATGTTTCTACAATTTGCTCGTTAACACTAAAGTCACTTTTTACAATTTTGTAAGTCGTATCTTTCTCAAGCTCGATCATTTCTGCACCGAATTTTTTCAATTCGTTTTGTAGTGCTGCAATGCGGTCTGTTTCCTTTATTCTGAGGCTTTCAAGTCCTGAGAGGGTACACTCTACGCCTTTAGCTGCCGCTACCACAGCAATAGTCTGTGCAAGGTCAGGACAATCGGTAAAGTCCCATTCAAAACTTTGCAAAACATCAGTTTTTTCAAGTATTAAAGTATTATTTTCATAAGTGGTTTTTACTCCAAGGTTTTTCATGATTTCTGCCACTACAGAGTCTCCCTGCAGAGATTCCGTTCTATAACCCTTAATGGTTACTTTTGCTTCTTTGGCCAGTGCAACTATGCTGTACCAATAACTGGCAGCTGACCAGTCGGACTCTACAGTATATTCGGCAGGAATAAATTCCTGATGGTTGATTTCAATTATATTATCATTCCATTCTGAAAATATTCCAAAATGTTTAAGCAAATCAAGCGTCATTCTTATATATGGCTTTGATCCCACTTTCCCGGTAAGCTCAAGAGTAAGTCCGTTAGGAAACATTGGGGCAACCATTAGCAATGCTGATATATACTGGCTGCTTACATCACCTCTGATGGAAATTCTGTTTGTTTCAATATCAGTTTTGCTGATTTTTTTTATTTTGATAGGAGGGTATCCTTCTTTTTTCTCATATTCTATTTCTGCTCCCAGTTTTCTCAAAGCATCTACCAATAAAGCTATTGGTCTTTCCTGCATCCTTTGGGTTCCTGTAAGTACCACTTCTTTACCTGTTACCGCACAATATGCTGTGAGAAATCTCATGGTAGTCCCTGCATCAAGCACATCAAGTACATTATCTTTAGATTTCAGTAATTTGATCATTGTCTGTGTATCCCTTGCATTTGAAAGATTATGCAGTGCGGCTGTACCTCCGGCAAGAGCATTTATGATAAGTACTCGGTTGCTTTCGCTTTTGGAAGAAGGTGGGGTAACAGTGCAAAATACTGAACCTGTATTATGGGATAACAATAATATATTGGTTGATTTAGACTCTGCTGTTTTTAACGCAATGTTATTTTTGTTTACAGGCTTGTTCTTTGTAGTGTTCACCTTATTTTTTACTGCTACAGTTTTTTTCACTGTCCTCTTTTTACCTATAGGCTTTTTAGCTACAGATTTTTTAACTGGTGACTTTTTAGCCGGAGACTTTTTACCTTCAAATTTTTTGGTAGTAGCTTTTGAAGTCTTCTTTTTTGCGGTTTTTGCTTTCTGAATCTTTTTGGCAACGACTTTTTTCGTCGTGCTTTTTTTCTTAGCTGCTTTTTTCTTTACAGGTTTTTTTGCGACAGCTTTTTTAATTGTCGGTTTTTTCGAGGAAGCTTTCTTTTTCGCTGCTTTGGAGCCTGTTTTCTTTACTGTTTTTTTAGCAACAGTTTTTTGGGCTGCCTTTTTAGCCCCGGCTTTTTTAGTTTTGCTCGTTAAATTTTTTTTAGCCATTCTTATATATTATAAAAACGAATTGATTCTCTTATTTCTTTAAATGTAATCGGATTGTTATAGTTAGCCTTTCCTGTTTCTTCAAGTAATGTACAAAGGATTTCATCCTTTTCATTTTTTTTGTCCTGAAGGGTGAGAGGAAGTATCTGTTCAACATCGTATTCAAAAATCTCTATCTTGCCGTAGATAGAAATGATATAATCTCTAATTTTATTTAATTCCTCCTGGCTGATGAAGTGCCGTTTCATAGATATATAAGATTCACAAATCATACCTATAGCAATAGCTTCGCCATGCAAAAGCTTTTTATCAGGAATATTCAGGAAATAGCTTTCGATAGCATGACCTATGGTATGACCGAAATTGAGAATTTTTCTCAAGCCTTTTTCCAGAGGGTCAACCTCTGCCACTTTCGCCTTTACAGCTACAGAATGTGCCACCAGATCTTCTATATCCTGCTGATCTAATTTTTTAGTTCTGATTTCTTCCCACTTACTTTTATCTGCAATCAGGCAATGTTTGATTATTTCTGCAAAGCCTGATCTGAATTCTTCCGAAGGAAGTGTGGTTAAAAATCCGGTATCAATAATTACAGCATCAGGTACTCTGAAAACGCCTATGTGGTTTTTAAAACTTTTAAAATCAATACCCAGCTTTCCTCCTACACTTGCATCAACCTGAGAAAGCAGAGTGGTAGGCATTTGAACAAAGTCAATTCCACGTTTATAGGTTGCCGCGCAAAATCCACCCATGTCTCCAATTACACCACCGCCAATGTTCAGCATAAGTGATTTCCGGTCGAGCCGTAGGTCTGTCATGGCTTGCCAGATTTTTTCACAAGTGCTGATGGTTTTATTTTCTTCTCCGCTTTGGATTTGGATTACATTTTTTTCCGGAATCAGATTTCTGAATGCAGGTAAACAATGCTGATAGGTGTTTTCATCTGTCAAAGCAATAATTCTGGTATACTCTCGCTGATTCAGAAAGCTTTCAAGGCATTCTGCTGCATCTTTGACAATAAAAATATTCGGGGAAATTACCATGCCTGTATAAAAATTGAAACTCTAAACGCTAAACCAAAACCCTGACAAATTTAGGATTTACTGTTTAGAATTTAGAGTTTCAGAGAAAAAATAAGTGATGAAAACCAAATTATGCTTTTGTTGGCACAGCCTTCATAATTTCAGTCTGTCTTCTTATTGATTCTTCGTGTATAATTTTGTAGATCTCTATGATGTAATCAGCGCTAAGATTTAATCTTTTAGCCAGATCGGCTCTGTTTTTCATGATCTCATCCCATCTTTTTACCTGGTAAGTAGTTACGTTATTTTCTCTCTTATACTCACCGATTTTCTCAACTATCGCCATTCTTGCAGCAAGTACTTCGATAAGTTCTCTGTCAATGTTGTCGATTTTCTTTCTTAAATCGTCAAGGTGATCGTTAAAATCTTTATCAGAAGTCTGGTCTACTCTAACTTTAAGTTCAGAAAGTATTTCCCCAAGTCTTTCAGGTGTTACCTGCTGGTCGGCATCACTCCATGCTTTGTCAGGGTTACAATGAGTCTCGATCATCAGACCGTCGAAGTTGAGATCCAAAGCTTTTTGTGAGATTTCAAATATAAGATCTCTCTTTCCTCCAATATGACTTGGGTCACAAATGATAGGTATTTGTGGAGCAATTCTTCTCAATTCAATTGGAATTTGCCACATAGGTACATTTCTGAATTTTGATTTATCAGATGTAGCAAATCCTCTGTGAATAGCTGCAAGGTCTCTGATACCTGCTCTGTATAATCTTTCAAAAGCACCAATCCATAATGGAAGCTCAGGGTGAGTTGGATTTTTCACCAAAACAGCAACATTTTTAACCCCCTGAAGCGCATCGGCCATTTCCTGAACAGCAAACGGACTTACAGTTGTTCTGGCTCCGATCCAGAGCACATCAACACCATATTTCAGGGCCTCTTCAACATGTTGTGTATTTGCCACTTCTGTACCGATAGGAAACCCAAGGTCTTTCTTCACATCGGCAAGCCATTTTAAGCCTTCTGCTCCTGCGCCTTCAAAACTGTTAGGGCGGGTTCTGGGTTTCCAGATTCCTGCTCTTAATACATCTACTTTCCCAAGCTCTTTTAAAGCTTTTGCAGTTGCAAACAACTGCTCTGGTGTTTCAGCACTGCAAGGTCCTGCTATCACAAGTGGCTTGCTCTTTAGATTAGCCCATTTCTCAATTGGGTTTACCTGTAAATTGACTTCCATAAATTGTTATTAAAAGTAAATTTTAATCAATATTTGATTATTCTTGCACGTTTTTCCTCAAACGTATGAATAGTAATAAACTTATATCCTTTAACGATACTTCTGTAGCTTTTTCTTCCCGGCCTGATAAAGAATTGAAAAAAATGTATTTTCTATTCTCAATTATGAACCTGGATAAGCTTACAAAGATAGGAACTTATTTTGTAAAATTTGCTATAAAAGCAGGTTTGCCGGTAAAAAATGTAATAAAATCCACGCTTTTTAATCATTTCTGCGGGGGTGAAACAATCCAGGAATGCATTCCAGCCATAAAAAACCTTGGTAAATACAAAATAGGCGCAATTTTGGATTATTCCGTTGAGGGTGCAGGCTCAGAAACTGCCTTTGACGAAACTTATAAAATGCTTATTAAAGCTATTGACTATGCGGCTGCAAATGTTAACATTCCTTTTGTGGTATTTAAGATGACTGGCCTGAGTTCTGCTGATCTCTTACAGAAAATTCAAAAAAGAGAAAAGCTTGTTGGCGCAGAAACGGTAAAGTTTGATCGGCTTAAATTTCGAATAAAATCACTTTGCAGTCATGCATTCGAAAACCATGTGAAACTTATGGTTGATGCAGAGGAGAGCTGGATCCAGGACATAATTGACGAGTTGGTAATTGGTTTAATGAAAGAGTATAACAGGGAAGATGTAATGGTATATAATACCTTCCAGATGTATAGAAAAGGCATGCTTAACAGATTACAAAAATTATCTGAGCTTGCAACGCAGGAGGGGTTTAAAATTGGGGTTAAACTGGTAAGAGGTGCATATCTTGAAAAGGAACATGAAGTGGCTGCTTCCAAAGGTATCGAGACTCCTGTTTATTCTGAGAAAAAAGATACTGACAATTCATTTAATGAAGGACTGAAATTTTGCCTGAAAAATATTAAACATATAGCATTATGCTCAGGTTCACATAATGAAGATAGTAATCTGCTGCAAATTGAAATTATGCAACAATTTTCCATACCTGCTAATGACCCACGATGTTACTTTGCTCAATTGTATGGAATGGGGGATCATATAAGTTATAATCTTGCTAATGAAGGTTACAACGTAGCCAAGTATCTTCCTTTTGGTCCGGTAAAAGAAGTAATGCCTTATCTCTTCAGAAGGGCAGAAGAAAATAAATCTATTGCAGGGCAAACCAGCAGGGAACTGGATTTGATAAAAAGAGAAATTAAAAGAAGAAGGTTGAAGCGATGATTTCTGAATGGATAGATATATCGGTTGAAGTTTTTAATGGTATGGCTTCATGGCCTGGAGATCCTGTACCTCATATTTCCAGGTATTTGGATAAATCAGCAGGGGATCCTATTAACCTAAGCCATATCAATATATCTGCGCATACCGGGACTCACATGGATGCTCCATTACATTTTCTGGATAATGCTCCCTCGATGGCATCCTGGGCTCCTGAAGATACGGTTGGAAATGCCAGAATCATTTCAATTCAGAATCCTCACTTTATCACCAGGGAAGAGCTTCAACAGTACAATATTCAAAGTGGTGAACGAATACTTTTGAAAACACGGAATTCAGACAAGCAATGGTACAAAGGAGAGTTTAATCCTAATTTCGTTTGTCTAAATCCTGAAGCAGCAGAATTCCTGGCACAGATTAAAATAAGAAGCCTTGGAATTGATTACTTGTCTGTAGGGAATGAAGAAAACGGTAAGGAAGTACACCTGCACCTGCTTAAAGCTGGTATCTGGATAATTGAAGGACTTTACCTGGCCGATTTAAAGGAAGGTGATTATGAACTTTTATGTTTGCCGTTAAAGCTATCAGACGCAGATGGTGCACCTGCCAGAGCTCTTGTTAAATCTGTCTGAGGTTTTATGCGATTTGTACTTTGTAATCAATTTCATCCTCCCCTGCAATTGTTAAGATAAGATTTTGTAAGATCCTTTTGGCGTTAAAGAACTGAGATTTTGAAGTGCCTGCAGAAATATTCATCATCTGGCCTATCTCTTTATGAGTATACCCTTCCACAGCAAATAATTTGAAAACGTGTCTGTAGCCTTCCGGTAATTGGTCAATAGTATCGCTAATCTCTTCTGCTGAAATTTTCTCGATAATATTTTCTCTGGTATATACCGGTAATCTTTCTGCATCCGGATGGGAAAGTGAATAATGGTAATTTTTCTTTTCCAGTTCTTTCAGACAGGTATTGATAACTATTTTGCGAATCCAACCTTCAAAGGAACCTTTCCCTTCATAATTTGAGATATTGTTAAATATTTTGATGAAGGATTCCTGTAAAAGGTCTTCTGCATCGGCCCGGCAACTGGTATAACGCAGGCAGGTAAGAAGCACTCTGGATGAAAAAATCTGGTATAACTGCCTCTGATACAATGGGTCATTCTTTCTGCAACCTTCAAGGATTTCTTCATTCACCAGGGTCATAATTTTTTTAATAATTAAGGTTAATTTTCGATGATCAATTTACAAAATGTTTCAATTTGACACAATGGCTTTATGATAATTGTATATTTATTTAATAGGAAAGGATTATTTCGACTTATTTTTACGCTGTGTTTCCAAAAAGAACAGTAATTTGCATTTTTTTATGATTAGTGGTAAATTGATCCTTATATGGGTGAAATACAATTTAAGTTTCCGGGGATTTTAAAGGAGCTCAGGTTAGAAGAGAAACTGACTCAGGAGGATATGTCTAATTTGCTTCAGATAGACAGGAGTAACATAGCCAATTATGAAAGGGGCAAAAGGTTACCTTCAATTGAATCATTAATTAAAATTGCTGATTATTTTAATGTATCCCTTGATTATCTTATAAGGGGAAAGGATCATAAAACTTCATTGGATTCATCAGATTCGGCAGTGAACGAATCCCTAAGGGAATTGATGGCTGAGAATACCAGCCTTATGGATAATCAGCTTAAAATGAATGATTTACTTGTGCAGAAAGAAGAGGAAATAAGAGTATTAAAAGATTATTTACAATCTTTAAAGATGTACAATCATTTTCTGGAGCAGAAAATTAAATTATTGGAAAATAATTCCGAGGAGCAGTAAACGCACCAAATTTACCCTAACACTGTTCCCAATAAAAGTATAAAGGGAAAGGAAAACGATGAAGTATTTGTTGGGGTTGTTTATGTGGATCGGTGTCATTTCATTTTCTGCAGCTCAGACTAGTGCACAGGAACCTGAAATTGAGGCTGAAGAAGGAATGGGTTTCAGCTGTTTTATGGTAGATGAAGAAAACATTATTTGCCTTGCTGTACCGGAAGGAACTGATGGGTTGGAATTTACTCCAGAGGAACCATACCTTGAAGAAGAATATACTGAACCTGGTAGACCAAGTCCTTTCGATGAAGAAGAACAAGAGGAGCTTCAAAGAAAAGAAGAACGGATAATCCGGGAAGATGAAGACGGAAAAATAAGGGTGTTACTTTAGTATCAGAGTATAAAATAAAAAAGGCTGCAATTAGCAGCCTTTTTTATTATAGTTCTTTAGAACCAAGTTTTGCTTTAATATACTCCCGGTTCATCATTGCTATGTTATCCTGAGAGATAAGCTTAGGACATTCCACTGAGCAGGCACCAGTATTGGTGCATGAACCAAAGCCTTCTTCTATCATTTGTGCTACCATTCTTTCTACCCTGCGTTTGCGCTCTACTTTGCCCTGAGGAAGCAATGCCAGCTGTGAAATTTTTGCTGATACAAACAGAGATGCAGAAGCATTTTTGCATGAAGCAACACATGCACCGCATGCAATACATGTTGCCGCATCAAAAGCTAAATCAGCATCTTCCTTAGGTATTGGAATAGCATTTGCGTCCGGAACACCACCGGTATTTACAGAAATAAATCCTCCTGCCTGTATTATTCTGTCAAACGCAGATCTGTCAACAACAAGATCTTTGATCACAGGGAAAGCCGCAGCTCTCCATGGTTCAACCACAATGGTATCACCATCTTTAAAGCTTCTCATGTGAAGCTGACAGGTGGTAACCCCCGATTTTGGTCCATGCGCACGTCCGTTAATGTACATGCTGCACATACCGCAAATTCCTTCTCTGCAGTCATGGTCAAAAGCAATTGGCTCTTCTCCTCTACGAATAAGGTCTTCGTTGAGGACGTCAAACATTTCCAGGAATGACATATCAGGAGAAACATCTTTAACCTGGTATGTAACCATTTTTCCCTCTGATCTTGCATCTTTCTGACGCCAAACCTTCAGGGTGATATTCATTGTTCCACTCATGCTATTTACGAATTTAAAAGCCTAAAGAAGTAAGCTTTAAGCTTTATTATTATTTGATTGAATTTTTACTTTCAGCCTCTTGCATTAAGCTTGAAGCTTATTTATAACTTCTTTGAGTTAACTTCACATATTCAAACTTCAGATCTTCTTTATGCAGCACTGATTGTCCCGGTGCTTTATATTCCCAGGCAGCGGCATAAGTATATTTCTCATCATCTCTTCTTGCTTCATTTTCTTCAGTCTGATATTCTTCTCTAAAGTGACCACCGCAAGATTCATTTCTGTGAAGCGCATCGTCTACCATCAATTCTCCCAGCTCCAGGAAGTCAGCTACTCTTGCAGCTCTCTCCAGTCCCTGGTTTAAACTTTCATTCTGACCAAGTACTTTTACGTTTTTGTAGAAGTCTGCTCTTAATGAAGCGATCATCTGCTTTGCTTTTGTCAGGCCTTGTGCATTTCTTGCCATTCCGCAGTATTCCCACATGATTTTTCCAAGTTCTCTGTGGTAATGAGTAACGGTTTCTTTTCCATTGATAGAAAGGAGCTGTTTCACATTTTCTCTTACTGCTTTCTCTGCATCTTTGAAAGCCTGATGATTTACATCTACAGGTTTTGCACCAAGGTTTGCAAGATAATCGCCGATGGTATATGGTATTACGAAGTAACCATCAGCCAATCCCTGCATAAGAGCACTTGCTCCAAGTCTGTTTGCACCGTGGTCAGAGAAGTTTGCTTCTCCAAGGGCAAATAAACCAGGAATAGTTGTCATTAAGTTATAATCCACCCAAAGGCCACCCATTGTATAGTGTACAGCAGGGTAAATTCTCATAGGTACTTTGTATGGATTTTCTCCTGTGATTTGTTCGTACATGTCGAACAGGTTTCCGTATTTTGCTCTAACGGTATCTTCACCCATTCTTCTTATCGCATCGGCAAAATCCAGATATACCGCCAGCCCGCTTGCGCCTACACCATGTCCTGCATCGCACTGCTCTTTAGCATTTCTTGAAGCTACGTCCCTGGGAACAAGGTTTCCGAATGAAGGGTATTTTCTTTCTAAGAAGTAATCTCTTTCGCCTTCAGGAATGTCATTAGGATGTCTTTTGTCTCCTTTTTGTTTAGGAACCCATACTCTTCCGTCGTTTCTCAAGCTTTCACTCATAAGAGTCAGCTTTGACTGATGATCTCCTGTTACAGGAATACAGGTCGGGTGTATCTGAGTGAAACAAGGATTACCAAACAAGGCACCTTTTTTATGTGCTCTCCAGATAGCTGTGGCATTAGAACCTTGTGCATTTGTCGAAAGATAGAATACGTTACCATATCCTCCTGTGCAAAGCAACACAGCATGTCCTGCATGAGATTCTATTTCACCGGTAATCAGGTCACGGGTAATAATACCTCTGGCAACTCCATCTACCGTTACAAGATCCAGCATTTCTGTTCTGGGATACATTTTAACCTTGCCAAGCCCAATCTGTCTTGATAATGCGCTGTATGCTCCTATTAATAACTGTTGTCCGGTTTGGCCTCTTGCATAAAAAGTTCTCGATACCTGAGCCCCACCGAAAGATCTGTTGTCAAGCAGACCACCATATTCTCTTGCAAATGGTACACCCTGAGCTACGCATTGGTCAATGATGTTTACACTCACTTCAGCAAGCCTGTATACGTTTGCTTCCCTTGCTCTATAATCTCCACCTTTGATGGTGTCATAAAATAATCTGAAAATACTGTCGCCGTCATTCCTGTAATTTTTAGCGGCGTTAATTCCTCCCTGGGCTGCTATACTGTGTGCTCTTCTGGGGCTATCCTGAAAACAGAAAGCTTTCACATTATAACCAAGCTCAGCCAGTGTTGCTGCAGCTGATGCTCCTGCAAGACCAGTACCTACTACGATAATATCGTATTTTCTTTTGTTGGCAGGATTGACAAGCTTAAGGTTAAACTTATGCTTAGTCCATTTTTCTGCAAGCGGGCCGTCAGGTATTTTGGAATCTAATTTCATCTGTTTTTAATTAGTTTTTTATGGTAATATGAAATGCCTTTATTTTTATTCTACCTGTTTACTTCTGTTAGGCATTTCCTATAGTCATTTCGGTCTATAAATATTGTCTGAAAAATATAATCAACGGGATTGCTGCAAAAGCGGCCGGAACCACAATAGCAAAAGTAGTCCCCAATCTCTTAATAAAAGGAGTATATTTAGGGTGTCTCAATCCTAAAGTCTGAAACGCGCTCTGAAATCCATGGTTCAGGTGGAATGCAAGCAATATCATTGCAAAAACATAAAAACCTGTATACCATCCGTTTGAAAATGCCTCATGCACATCATCGTAAATAGGTTTTAACCCTTCCGGATGAATAATTTTATGTGGCCAGAAAAAGCTTCTTAAGTGGACAATTAGGAAAATAAGTACCATAGTTCCGGATAATCCCATATTTCTTGAGAACCAGGAGCTGTTTTCAGAAGGTTGGTTGTAGGCATATCCAACAGGTCTTGCTTTTTTATTCTTGTAGGAAATAATGGCTGCATAAGCAATATGGAAAATAAAACCTCCGAAAAGTACATATTCCAGTCCTCTGATAAATGGATTGGTCTTCATAAAATCTGCATAAGCATTAAAGTCAGTTCCGTCGGTTTTTAAGAGGAGAAAGTTACTGATAAGATGCTCCAGCAAGAATGTTACTAAAAATAATCCCGTTACTGCCATGATGATTTTTTGTCCCAGGCTTCCGGAAAGTGCCTTACTTAACCAGCTCATTATGTTTTTTTTTGAGGTTTAATTTTATACTTCGCCAAAGTTACATTCCTAAATATTAGGATGCAATCGAATTTTCTCTAATTTTTCAGGCATTTTTAAACATAATATCACGTCGGTTTGTAATAATTTTACGAGATTACGTATAAATATTCAAGCCTGTTTTAACGTTTCAAGGGGTATGGTAAAGCGATGTATATGGATTATTGCACTTATTGCCTTTTTCTGTGTTGAAAAAGGGCATGCCACTCATATCCGGGCAGGAAATATTCTTTCTGAGCGGCTTTCAACCCTGACATTTCGTTTTACCCTGATTGTTTACACTAATACAGCTTCTAACATACTTGATGAGGATGCCACTTTTGATTTCGGAGATGGTACAGTACGCACGGTACCTCTTACCTTAAGGAGAAATATAGGAAGTAATACCCTTGAAAATCTTTATGTCGTGGAGCATACATTTCCCGCTCCGGGCTTGTACCGGGTAGGTTATACTGAAGTGAACCGTACCGGCAATATTCTGAATATAGGAAATTCTGTAAATACACCCTTTTTTGTTGAAACTGCTGTGTTGGCTACGGCTGGTGCAGCCGGGGTAATTAATGATTCACCGACTTTGCTGTTTCCTCCATTGGACAAAGCTCAGGCCGGACAACTATTTGTATACAACCCGGGAGCATACGACAAAGAAGGAGACAGTATTTCTTATCGTATGGTTATTCCAAAGCAAAGTAAAACACAAAACGTGTTTGGATACTATACTCCTCAGGGAATGACACTTAACCCTGTTACGGGTGATCTTGTATGGAATGTACCTCAGACTCCCGGTCTCTATAATATCGCCTTTATTGTGGAGGAGTGGCGTAATGGTGTAAGAGTCGGATACATTACCAGGGATATGCAGATCGAGGTATTGCCACCTACAGTTAATAAACCTCCTGTGCTATCAGCTACAAAGGATACATGTATTCTGGCCGGTACCACCATAACTGAAATTATAAGTGCTACGGATCCGAATGGTGATCCGGTAAGAATAACCACTACCAATAATCCTCCATCAGGTGTTTATGCACTGGGAGCCAATTTTTCAAATCCTCCGCCTTCAAATCCTGTAGAAGGAGTATTTGACTGGACTACCAGTTGCGCTCATGTAAGGGGGCAGGCATACAATGTCGATTTTAAAGCTACTGATATTCCTCCGGGTAATTTGCCTGAACTGGTGGATTATCAATCTATAAGGATTAAAGTTATAGCTCCTGCTCCGGTATTGGATTCTGCAAAGGCTTTTGAAGGAATGATAAGGCTCCACTGGAAACCTTATTCCTGTCCTAATGCAAACACTATTGCAATTTATCGTAAAGATTGTGATTCAACAGGTTTTATACCTCAGGTATGTGAAGAATCAGTGCCTGCTGCTTTGGGTTATACCAAAATTGCAGAGGTGCCTGCTAACTCTATCTTTTTTGAAGATACAAAAAACATAAGCCAGGGTACTTTCTATTGTTACATGCTGGTGGCTCAGTTCCCATTTCCCGGTTATGGTTCAAGTTATGCATCAACTGAAGTATGTGCTTCAACAGACAATACTTTACCATTGATGGGCAATGTTTCAGTAATTGTTTCAGACAGCGTGAATGGCGAGATCTCAGTAAACTGGATCAAGCCGTCTGTAATTACTCAATCCGGTCCTTTCCTATATCATGTATACAGATCAACAGGACTTTCAGGTAATAACTACCAATTGATAGGTGCAACTACAGGTATAAATGATACAAGCTTTACAGACGGTCCGGTAAATTCATTTGCTCAATATAACTACAAGGTGGAATTAGTATTAAATAATACTGTACTTGGCGCTTCAGAGCCTGCTTCGGTTTTAAATCTTACTGCTGCAACAGGTGACAGATCGGCGATACTTAATTTTAACTCTGTTGTTCCATGGGAAATCAAATATCACAAAATCTTCAAAAGTCATAATGGCGGCACATATTCCATGGTTGATTCTACAGTCGGATTTACATTCAATGACAGAAATCTGATTAATTGTGACACCTTCTGTTATTATGTCGAGAGTTACGGAGAGTTTTGTTCACCTGATTTACCTAAACCCTTGGTAAGCAGATCTGCAATAAAATGTGTAGTACCATTCAGTAATGAGATTCCTTTGGCTCCTGTTCTTTCATTAAAGCAAAGCAATTGTGCATTGCCGGATCTGCCGGGCAATGAATTGGGATGGATAATTGAAGAGAGACAATGTGAGAAAATTGTCAAATACAACATTTACTATTCTCAATATGAAGACGAGGGCTTAACGTTGCTTACAACAGTGGAAGACACTTCGTTTTTTCATAAGGGTTCCGGGTTTCCAATAGCGGGCTGTTATGCTGTAACCGCAGTAAATGCATTTGGGACTGAGGGCGAATTCAGTAACAGGGAATGTATAGATATTTGTGTTAACTATGCATTGCCTAATCTGATTACACCGAATGGTGATGGGAAAAACGATATTTTCATTCCATTACCTACACCAAGGAATGTAAGAATGGTTGAATTCAAAGTATTTAATCGCTGGGGACAGTTAGTTCATAGGCAGAATAATGATATCTTCCTTAACTGGCCTGCCGAAGGTTTGCCTGATGGTGTTTATTACTATCAGGCCGACGTACATTTTTTTCCAAGGCTGCGAAGAAAAGATGAACATAAGTTGCTGAAAGGCTGGGTTCATATTTTTTCAAGACAGGAAAGACCCGAAGATTAACCGGTTTTTCTGATTATGATTTTAATTTTTTTGCCTTAAATTGCGGACCTGAAAAAAAGCCTTAAACAAAAAAAATCTCAAATGAAAGCTTACATATTTCCAGGTCAGGGGTCACAGTTTTCCGGAATGGGAAAAGACCTTTATGAAAATTCAACACAGGCACGTGAATTATTTGATCAGGCTAATAAAATATTAGGTTTTGAAATTACTAAAATCATGTTCTCCGGCACGGATGAAGAACTGAAGCAAACGAAAGTGACTCAGCCGGCAATTTTTATACACTCTGTAATACTTGCTAAGATAAATCCGGACTTCAAGCCTGATATGGTAGCAGGGCACTCTTTAGGAGAATTTTCTGCTCTGGTGGCAAATGGTGCTTTATCATTTGAAGACGGACTGAGGCTGGTATCTAAAAGAGCACTTGCAATGCAAAGGGCATGTGAAATCAATCCTTCTACCATGGCTGCAATTTTAGGGTTGGAAGATGATAAGGTAGGAGAAATATGCAAGGGTATCACAGAAGAAATAGTAGTGCCTGCCAATTACAATTGTCCGGGGCAGCTTGTAATTTCCGGAACAATGAAAGGGATAGAAATAGCCTGCCAGAAAATGAAAGATGCGGGAGCAAAAAGAGCATTGCCACTTCCGGTAGGAGGCGCTTTCCATTCTCCGTTAATGGAGCCGGCAAGAGAAGAACTGGCAGGAGCCATTGAAAATACTAAATTCAGCAAGCCGGTATGTCCGGTTTATCAGAATGTAAATGCTAAACCGTCCAAAGATGTGGATACAATTAAAGCTAACCTTATCGCTCAGCTTACTGCACCTGTAAAATGGACACAATCTGTTCAGAATATGGTAGCAGACGGAGCTACAGTTTTTGTAGAGTGTGGACCAGGTAAAGTGCTTCAGGGTTTGGTAAAGAAAATAAACTCCGGTTCTGAAGTAATGTCCATCTAAATAAATTCGAAACCCGGAATTCGAAATCCGAAAAAATGACTCTGGGTTAATTTTCGTGTTTTGAATTTCGGGTTTCTAGCTTTGTAACAGTCAGTGTATCCTTGCACCTATTTACCATTTCGTTTACTGAAATATTAAATACAGGATGTTTTATCTCAGCTGCTATTTCCTGTAAGGGTATCAGCGTAAATAATCTGTTATGAAGCTCTTTATGGGGAATGTATAAATCCTTATAACGGATGATTTCATCATTATAGAAAAGTATATCTATATCAATTAGTCTGCTGCCCCATTTTATTTCCCTTTTTCTTCCCAGATCCTGTTCGATAACATTAATTTGTTTGAGAAGTTTTAAAGGATCGAGAGAAGTCTGCACCTCAAGGACCTGATTCAAAAATTCAGCCTGATTCTGGTTTCCCCAAGGGGCTGTTTGATATATGGATGATTTGGCCGATACCTTACCTACGGTTTCGGAGATTTGGTCAACTGCACTTCTCAGATAAAATAATCTATCTCCTTCATTGCTGCCCAGAAGTAAATATGTCTTATTCAAGTTCAGGTTTATTTCAGGCAAATTTATCAATTACTGTTTATTTTAACTAAATTTAAGGCCTTGTTTATAGCCGGACATCGAAAAGTAAAAGGATATGAGACAGTTTTTTAAGTTTGTGTTTGCCACCGTTACAGGGATTTTTCTTTTTTTAATTATTATAGTTGTTCTTCTTTCAGTTTTATCAGGTAAAAAAGAAGAAATATCAGATAATACAGTATTAAGATTAGACCTTAATAAAAGAATTGTTGAAAGGCAGACAGACAATCTTTTTGCCTTTATAGGATCACCTTTCGGAGATTCAGAGGGTGCAACAGGTTTGCTTGAACTCAGAAGAGCAATTGCAAGAGCAAAAGCTGATAATAAAATCAAAGGTATTCTTTTAAGAACTTATGATGTTCATATCGGTGCTGCCACTTTAGAAGAACTACGGAATCAGCTGATTGATTTTAAAGAATCAGGAAAGTTTCTGGTAGCTTATTCAGACTCCTACAATGAAGCAGGATATTACCTTTCTTCCATCGCTGATCAGATTTTTTTGCCTGAACAAGGACTTCTTGAATTTGACGGATTGAGTGCAGAGCTAATGTTCTTTAAGAAAACACTAGAGAAGCTTGAGTTAAAACCAGAAATATTTAAAGTCGGAGAGTTTAAAAGTGCTGTAGAACCTCTTATCAGAGAGGATATGAGTGAGGAGAATAAGCTACAAATGTCCTCACTGCTAAATTCTTTTCATAATCACTTTCTTATAAATATTGCAGCAGCCAGGGGAGTGAATGTTTCTTCTTTAAAAAATCTGTCAGATTCTTTGCTTATCCAGACTGCAGAAGATGCATTAACCAATAAGCTTATTACTGATGTAGGATATTTCAGCAATGTGGAGGATTTTCTAAGGGCGAGGCTGAATTTACCTGAAAAGGAAAAAATAAACTATGTCGGATACTCTTCACTTATCAATGGAAAATATGATTCTGACAGGAAAGAAGGCAAGAACAGAATTGCTGTGATTTTTGCAAATGGTAGTATTGAGCAGGGAGAAGGCCGTGTTTCAAGCATAGGATCAGAGACTTTTTCCAAAGAAATAAGGAAAGCAAGAGAAGATGATGATGTAAAAGCAATAGTACTTAGAATTAATTCTCCCGGTGGTAGCGCATTGGCATCTGATATTATCTGGAATGAAGTAGCAAAATGCGAGAAACCAATCATAGCATCTATGGGTGATGTAGCAGCATCCGGTGGATATTACATTGCTATGGCTTGCGATACTATTATAGCCAATCCGACAACTGTTACAGGTTCAATCGGGGTGTTCGGAGTATATCTCCAGACAAAAGATTTTCTTAATAACAAACTGGGAATTACTGTTGACAGAGTGAAAACCAGTCCTTATGCAGATCTTGGTTCAGTCACACGTGAGATGACAACTTATGAAAGACAGGTAATACAAAAGCAGGTGGATAGAATTTATGAGGTGTTTGTAAATAAAGCCGCAGAAGGCAGAAAGATTTCTGCCGATGAAATCAAAACTGTAGCAGAAGGCAGAGTATGGTCAGGAAATCAGGCTAAAGAGATTAAACTTACGGATATTAATGGCGGACTGGAGGATGCCATAAAACTTGCTGCATCTAAAGCCGGCATTGAAGATAACTTTACAACAGTGTATCTGCCTGATATTAAGATTCCTTTCCTCAGACAAATGTTGTTGGATATGGGTTCGGAAGATGAATCTGTATTTTTGCAGAAAGAATTTGGTCAATTTTATCCGTATATTAGATCTTTAAAAGAAGTTGAAAAGCTGGAAGGCGTTCAGGCTCTGATGCCTTACCAATTAATATTCAAATAATCACCATGACACAAATCAGAAACAATTGGACAAGAGAAGAGATCGCTGAAATTTATAACAGCCCTATTCTTGACCTGATGTACAGATCAGCCACAGTTCACAGACAATATCACGACGGGCAGGAGGTACAGGTATGTACACTTTTATCAGTAAAAACAGGAGGATGCCCTGAAGATTGCGCTTATTGTCCTCAGGCAGCCAGGTACCATACGGACGTAAAGGTACACAAACTGATGGAAACAGAGGAGGTACTTAATGCTGCTAAAGATGCGAAGGAGAACGGAAGTACCAGATTTTGCATGGGTGCAGCATGGAGGGAAGTAAGAGACAACAGAGATTTCGACAGAGTGTTGGATATGGTGAAAGGTGTAAGCAGTATGGGTATGGAAGTATGCTGCACGTTGGGAATGCTTACAGAGGAGCAGGCACAAAAGCTAAAGGATGCAGGTTTATATGCCTACAATCACAATCTTGATACCAGTGAAGAACATTACGGAGAAATCATAAGCACACGTACTTATAAAGACAGACTTGATACAATAGAAAATGCTAGAAAAGTAAAGCTGTCAGTATGTTCAGGGGGGATCATCGGAATGGGTGAGTCACATACTGATCGAATAGGTATGCTACATACACTTGCGACTTTACCTGTGCACCCTGAATCAGTTCCGGTAAACGCGCTGGTGCCGGTGGAAGGAACTCCCCTGGAGAAACAGCCAAGAGTTTCCGTATGGGAAATGATAAGAATGATAGCAACTGCAAGAATCATTATGCCTAAAGCAATGGTTAGACTATCTGCAGGAAGGGTAACTATGACTACTGAAGAGCAGGCTTTGTGCTTTATGGCAGGTGCCAATTCAATTTTCTCAGGAGAGAAACTTCTTACCACCGCAAACCCCGAAGTTGATAAAGATAAGGAAATGTTCCAGATCTTAAATCTGAAGCCGAGAAAGTCATTCAAAGATGCGGAAACACCGGCTATACATTTCGAACAGATTCCTCTCAAAAGCTAATTTGTTAGCAAAATATTGCCGGATTAATCGGTTAGGCCATGGAGAAATTAATTTCCAAACTAAAGCAGCGCGAGGAAGAGGGGAATTTAAGAAGACTTACTGCAAGGGTTGGATTGATTGACTTTTTCTCTAACGATTATCTTGGTCTTGCTAAATCAGCAGAGCTAGCTGATGCGATCCATAATGAATTTTGTAAGGTAAAAGGAAATCTTAACGGCTCGACAGGGTCAAGATTGCTAAGTGGCAACAACGATTATGTTCAGCAACTGGAACAAAAACTCAGTAAACTGTTCAATGCTGAATCCGCATTAATTTTTAATTCCGGATACAATGCTAACCTATCTATACTTTCTGCAGTTCCGCAGAAAGACGATACTATTTTGTATGACGAACTCATTCATGCAAGTTTGAAAGAAGGAGCTAGGCTTAGCTTCGCCCAAAGATTTTCCTTTCGTCATAATGATCCGGATGATCTTGAGAAAAAGATTAAGAAATCAAAAGGAGATGTTTTTATAGTTGTTGAAAGTATTTATTCCATGGATGGGGATAAAGTGCCATTACAAGATTTTATAACCATTGCGGAGAAATATGGAGCTCATATCATATTGGATGAAGCGCACAGTACAGGATTGTTGGGTAAACATGGTAATGGAATGGCATGTGAACTGGGTGTAGAAGATAAAATATTTGCAAGAGTATATACTTTCGGGAAAGCCATGGGTATACATGGTGCATGTATCGCCGGTTCAAAAGTGCTAAGCGATTATCTGATAAACTTTGCCAGACCATTTATTTATACAACATCTTTACCTCCGCACAGTCTTATAGCTATTGACAAAGCCTTTGAATATATCAGAGCTAATGCACAGCTGTCAGAAAGGATTAAAGAAAAAATCAAACTATTCAAAACCTGTGCAAGTGATGAACTAAAACAAATTTTGCTGGACAGTGATAGTCCCATACAGGTACTGAGGATAGAAGGCAATACGAGAGCTAAATCTGCGGCAGCAAGATTAACAGAAAGAGGATTTGATGTGAGGGCAATACTTTCTCCCACAGTGAAACAAGGAGAAGAAAGACTGAGAATATGTTTACATCTTTTCAATACCGATGAAGAAATTATAGATCTTGTAAACTGTATTAAGGAGGTTTTGTGAAAAAGTATTTTGTAACTGCCATACATACTGACAGTGGAAAAACATTGGTGAGTGCTATACTTACACAAGCACTGCAGGCTGATTACTGGAAACCTGTACAGACAGGTTCTGATTATAGAGATGCAGATACAGTGAAGAGGTTGTTAAATAATAATCATTCCATCATACATGATGAAGCATATCTGTTGAAAGCCCCAAAATCCCCGCATGCGGCTGCAGCTATGGAAGGGAAGCTTATTGACATAGATAATATCACCTTACCTATTACTGATGGTAACAATCTTGTAATTGAAGGGGCAGGAGGGGTACTTGTACCTTTAAATGATAAACATTTTGTAATAGACCTTGCAGAAAAGTTTGATGCTGAAGTGATACTGGTTTCCAATATATACCTGGGAAGCATCAACCATACTTTGCTTACTATACAGGAGTTAAAAAGAAGAAATGCGAAAGTGAAAGGGATAATTTTTAACGGAGAGCGTGATAAATATACTGAGGATATTATTCTCAAACATTCAGGTTATAAATGTTTGCTTAGAATTGATAAAGAAGAATCGATTAGTGAAGTAGAAGTAACCAAATATGCAATTAAACTTTTCGATAACTGGGAGTAAATGAACTTACCTGAAGATTTTGATAAGCATCATATCTGGCATCCATATTCTCCTATTTCTCATCCTAAAGAAAACATTGAGGTAGAAAGAGCACAAGGAGCATATATATATGCCAAAGATGGCAGAAGATTCATAGATGCTATTTCATCATGGTGGGTCAATTTGCATGGACACAGTCATCCATATATTGCGGAGAAGATATATGAGCAGGCACTCAAAGCTGAACATGTTATTTTCGCCGGTTTTACTCATGAGCCTGCATTGAAAATTTCCTACAGACTTTTACAGCTATTTCCTTATTTAAAGCGGGTGTTTTTTTCCGATAATGGAAGTACAGCTGTGGAAGTGGCCTTAAAAATGAGTCTGCAATATTGGCAGTTGCAGAATAAGCCCAGGAAAAAAATTATTGCACTTGAAGGAGCATTTCATGGTGATACTTTCGGTGCTATGGCAGTAAGCGAGAGAGGAATTTTTACCAATGTTTTTTCTGATTTGTTGTTTGACGTTAGTTTTATTCCCTTTCCTTCCAAACAAAATGAAGAAGCAAGTATCCTCCGATTAGAGGAAGAATTGAAGTCAGGAGAGGCTGCTTGTTTTATTTATGAGCCCTTACTCCAAGGCGCTGCTGGCATGAGATGTTATAGTCCGGAAGTTTTGGATAAAATGATTGCACTGTGCAACAGCTATGGAACATTGTGTATTGCTGATGAAATATTTACAGGCTTTGGCAGAACGGGGAAAAATTTTGCCTCCGATTATCTGAGCAATAAGCCCGATCTGGTTTGCCTGTCTAAAGGACTGACCGGAGGGACAATGCCAATGAGTATTACAATTTGTTCTGAAAAAGTAGAAAAGCCATTTTTGTATAAAGAAGGATCTGTCAACCTGTTTTACCACGGCCATTCCTTCACCGGCAACCCATTGGCCTGTGCTGCTGCCAATGCCAGCCTGGATCTTTTGCTTGAAGAAAATTGTCAGAAACGAATCAAAAACATTGAGGAATCCCATAAATCCTTCCTGAATAAGATCTTACCTGATAAAAAAATATTGAGAGCTGAATCGCTGGGAGTTATGCTGGCTATAGAGCTTAAAACCTTGGAAAAAACCGGCTATCTGAACTCCATAAAGGAATTTTTAACCAACTTTTTTCTAAACAAGGGAATCTTAATCCGGCCATTGGGAAATGTGATATATTTTCTTCCGCCATATAATATAGAAGAACAGGATATTTATTATATTTATAATGCTATAGAAGAGTTATTGGAAGAAATCTGATATTTTAAACATTTCAGGCTTTTTTAGCGTACCAATTATCAATATAATTCGATAAAACTCCCGAAATTGAGAATAGCTTTACTTATCATATTCCTAATATTTTCTTTGCCAGGCCTTTTTGCACAGGGATTGGTAACCATGCAGCCTTTTTCCATAGCCACCGGAAATCTTGAACCTGATGGTAGGCGAGATGCATTGCAAATTTCCCCTAATGAATTTGTAACCCTTGCAAAAACTAAGGGTGGAACATTTGGTCCGTCAGAGTATGCCCTGGAAAAGTTTGATTTTAATCTCAAGTCTCAGTTTAAGGTTCTGATAAATGTAGGAGAGGAAGAAGATCCTAAGGAGATCTATTTTAACGGCAAAGAGATTGTGGTTTTTACAGTAGTACATGAAAATGCCAAAAAGACTTCTAAGCTTTTGGCCTATGGTTTCTCTTCGGTGGATGGAAGTAAACAATGGGATAAGGTATTGGATGAATTTAAAGTGAACGAATTTGCTGCTGTAAAATTTAAAGGAGCAGTTAGAGAGAGTTTCGAGAATTGCGTTAGCTCCTGTGTTACTAAAAATTATGTTACCCCTTTCAATTATCAATACGAGATTAAATTTTCACCGGATAATAAAAAAGTACTCACCTACATATATGATTACAGCCAACGTAACCTGGTGGCTAATGTAAAGTTGTTTGATAAGGAACTTAACCAGCTGGAGTCCGATATGATTCCAATTGATAATAACTTTACCAGTTACGGATTGTACCCGAATAATAAGGGAGATGTGTTTATTTTAAATGCTGACAGGCTGGGCAGGATTGTACTAATACAATATAATCTGCCTTCTAAAAGTAATAAATTGCTTGACTTGCAGTATACCTCTGCAAACAGAGAAGGGCTTGTTCTCAAACTCTTAAATGATAATGTGGCTTATGTAGCAAGTGTTTGTACAAAAGATAAGAAGTTGCTGGGCATCCTTTATGCAAAGTTTGATTTTAAGCAGAATGTGATCGATAAGATTAATTATCATGAGATCAGTGATGCAATGCGACAGACAGTTTCTCTTATGAGAAACTCCATGAAGAGTTTGCCCGGAGATGAAACCTGGAGGAATTTCCATATTACCGATTTTCATGTCAATGAATATGAGAAAATAGTTCTTGTAATGGAGAAGAGAGAGATTGTGGCAATGGGGTATGACAATAGCCAGGCAAGTGATGTCAATGAACCAGAGAAATGGAAGGAAAAAACTGCCAGAGTAAATGTGGAAGGCTTGCTACTGTTTTCCTGGAACAAAGATGATGAGTTGCTTTGGGAAAATGTTTATCTGAAATCACAGATGACAGACGTGACTTCCGGTTTGCTAAGTTCTTCTTATTCTATGCATATTACAGACGAAGGAAAAATAAGACTGGTGTACCCTTCTGCCAACAGCGCTGCTGGAATTATGAATACCATCAACTATCTGGAGTATGATGAGCTTACAGGAAACAAGGTTAAAGAAATTCAATTACAAAACGATGAAGGATTGTCTATGCTTAGAAGCTATACTTTATGGACTGAAGATAAAATTGTGGTGGCAGGCAGAAAAGGATTGTTGGGGAAGAAGTCGTTTATAGGCTTGTATAAGTTTTGAAAATGTGTTAAAGTGTTAATGTGTTAGGGTGGTGGAGAGTAAGATTTTTGTGACTGGGGCTGCCGGTCATTTTTAGTTTCAGTGATGCAGCCCTGATCAGCATCATAATGTTAGGCATGAATTTATTCAATAATAAAGTCCAATTCTCCTTCTGATATTTCTTTTGTTACCTGATTAATTTTTCCATTTTTATCCTTAAAATTAATTATTACTGATTTTCCTCTTTTATTATACTTCAAGGTAAAATCATCTTGTCTTAATAATATTTCCGAATGAAATGACCCATGAATAGGCATCCAGCCATTAGTATGTTTATTAAAAAATTCAATTAATCTTTTTCCTTTAATTGAATTCATTTCTATCATTTCATTTTTTCTATTAATTGCTGTGATGGAATCTATAATGATTAATTCTACAGGCTTTTTATTGTCAATAATTTCGTTGAAAGATATTGTTGAACAAGAAGTGCCTAATAAAAAAAGTAACAGGAGGAAATTAGTTTTAATTTTCATTTTTCCGAAGGGTATTAAATATATCAACATCTATAGCCTCGATATTATGTAAATTGCCCAGACTAAGATAGGCACCTTCATTAAAATCATCAAGAGTATATATGGAAAACACTTCATTATTGAATGTTTTCCCAATAAGATTATGCAGTGTATTTGGGTCCTGATAAAAATAGAAACTCAAGTGATCGGAGAGGTATATACCGAATACTTTTTCGCGGCAGCTATCATTGATATGCTGTATTAATATATTGAAATCATAAAAACATATATTTTCCGGGCAGGAAATTATCTTTTTATTATCAGTAAATTTGAATTCGTTTGGATCAAGATATTCTGAAGAAATGGAAGTGTAATCAATTATCAGGTCTTTTATATTTTCAGGCCATTGGGCAGAATAAATTAACTTTTTTCCTTTATCAAAATCAAAGCGGATTGTTCCTTTTGAAGGGTAGGGTTCTTCACTTAAATTCTTGATATCACCTTTTTCTTCATCTGTTTGTTCAATCAAGTTAATCTTAAAAGTATTACTAATCTTTCGGAGCGTATACCATATAGGTGCAAAAAGATATGTTGCTGGCTTGTGTGGATTGGGCTTAAAGAATGAAAATAACCCTCTTATAATCTCCGAGGGAAATTTAAAGAATATAATAACCAGAGCGATTATAAGAAGAATAGCAACCAGGTTGATTAAGGGGAAGGATTCCATTAGGGCATGTATTTAATTAATTCAAAAGAGTGTCTTATTATAAATAATAATCCTTGTGCCAATATTACCAAGATCATATTTCTTTCTCCAATATTTTTGGTTGAATTATTTAAAATAATAGTTCCTGAAATAGCTACGATAGGATAGTTGATCAATTTTGCATACCATATTGATTCAGTTGACAGATTAATAACAAATAATAATTGAATTAATAAAGCTATTCCTAATAATAAACGGTAGAGGTAATTAGGTTTACTATCTGGTGATAAATAATTTTTTATTAATAGAAAACTTGCTACTATATGTCCTATCACTCCAATCATTATCATAGGACCTGAACCGGGCCAATGTAAAATTCGAAACAAAGATCCTGTTAATGAAAATATCTCAAGAAAAATCGGTATAGAATATAAGATGTATTTCTTTCCATTTTGGATAATTAAATAAACTATTAATAATACTAATGCTAAAGATGAGGACATTATAATTTGTAGTCCGAAATCGACATCTAACTGTTTTAGAATTCTTCCAACTAAGTTTAGTAACAATGGAAGGGCAAATAGAATTTTATTGCTGGGTTTCATTTTTATGACCACTAACGGTTCTGGTTGTAGACTGTGGAGGACTTGTACGAGCGTCACTATCCTCATTCACAAAAGCCAGCACGCCTTATAAAAACAATAAATTGTGCGGGTTTTAAAGCTCTACAGTCAACTATTCCACATCAACCTGCACTGGATACAAACCTAATGTTATGTGTTGCCATTACATTAGTCTCCATAAAATTTCAAATAAGTATGAAGGTCCTTTTTACATTCTTCCGCAATTTTGATTGATTCATCAATTGATTCTTTATCTACAGCTAATTCAGTTTTAAGGAGGTTCAAATCTGAAATTAAGTCATTTAACATTAGAGAATTAAAAGTTGCACATAACTATTGTATAAACGCAACTATTGAATTTATATCCGCCTTTACTCTAAGATAAATATTTTTCCTAATATATTAAAAGACGGGAGAGTTTATCCTTTACCGTTACTATTTACGCCCTTTGCCGAAGGCTTTCATTGCGTTCTTTGCGTTTTCTTATTTTTGTCTTTGCGTGAAATTTTTTTTGTTTGTTTTTCTGAATGGCTACGACTCCGCTCAGCCTGACGTTATAGTTTACAGCAGAGGTTTAATATTTTGCCTTCCTCCTTCTTAATTCTTCTTATTATTCTTAATTCTTAATTCTTAATTCTTAATTCTTAATTTAATGCCATTAAGTTAAGCATGTAAATAATCTGAAAACCATTATCTTTGTTAAAAAATAATGCCCGGTAATAGGAGCCGGGCATAGCAACATAAATTTTAAAT
>JBKBUF010000004.1:0-196483 GCA_046290815.1 Cytophagaceae bacterium
ATTTTTGATTTAAAGATGTGGAATATTACGTCGTGCTGCAGATAATATTATTAATAGCCGCACCTATGTGAAGGATACCAATTACACGCTTTACGCTGATCCTTTATTTCACTTTGAAACTGGTCAGGATAGAAGTGCTTCCAGAAGAGTATATACCAACACCAGAGGCGTGCAGGTCGGCGGAACTTTGGGTAATAATGTGGCCTTTTATTCTTCCTTTTATGAAAGCCAGGGGACATTTGTGGATTATATGGACCAATATATTCAGCAATCCCGAGTAGTACCCGGGCAAGGTGAGCCGAAAACATTTAAGGGTAACAGGTCTGAATATGATTATAATATGGCTGAAGCTTATGTCAATTATAAAGCAAAGCAGTTTTTTAATTTCACCTTGGGGTATGGAAAGAATTTTATTGGCAATGGTTATCGATCACTGCTGCTTTCTGATAACACTTTTAATTATCCTTATTTTAAAATCACAACTGATGTTTGGCGTATAAGATATACCAACATCTACACCCAGTTTCAGGATATCTATAACCACACGGCAAATACTGTACAGGGCAAGGGTTATCCTAAAAAGTATGGCAGTTTTCATTATCTGAGTTTGAATGTCTCAAAATCACTGAACATCGGACTTTTTGAAAGTGTCATCTGGCAAGGCTCCGACTCCTCCCATTATAGGACTTATGATTTTACTTATCTTAACCCTGTTATTTTTTACCGTTCAGCAGAATATGGCATGGGCTCTCCTGATAATAGTTTAATTGGTTTAAACCTCTTGTATAAAGTAACTAACACCTGGAGCTTTTACGGACAATTTATTCTTGATGATTTCAAATTTGCAGAGTATAAAAAAGGAAATGAAAAGTACAGGCAGAAATATGGTTTTCAATTTGGAACAAAGGTGTATGACCTTTTTGCTATAAAGAATCTACATTTTCTTGCAGAGTACAATTATGTAATGCCTTTCACTTATTCTCATCGCTGGCCTAGGCAAAACTATTCACACTACAACCAGGCACTTGCTCACCCCTTAGGAGCAAATTTTAAAGAATGGGTAGGGATAATTAATTACCGTATTGGAAGATTGGTAACTGAATTTAAATACATCAATGCCAACTACGGCGAAAACAGTGCTACTGTAAATTATGGAAGAGATATCTTTATCCCAGAGCATGTCAATTTTCAATATTCAAGACATGCTGGGCAGGGCATACCTGTGAATCTGAATTTTGCTCAGGTGAAATTAGGCTACATTATCAACCCTGCCACAAATATGAAGGTCGAATTGACTTATTTACACCGGATGCTAAATCAGCAAGGTATGTCAAAACATCTTACGCAATATATAGGTCTGGCCTTTAAGACTGATTTGAGGAATTTTTATAATGATTTTTAATTGCTTCGCAAAAGAGTTTCACGCAAAGAGAGCAAAGGAGGCGCAAAGAACGCAAAGAAGGTAGTAAGTGAGGCAAGAATAAGTCTAAAGGTCAGAACTAAGAACCGTGTCTTTAAGAATATATGGAATACTAAAGTAAGCTGTCGAGATTAAGACAAAAGAGCGCGAAGCATACGATTATCCAATGCTAACTCCTGTCGTAACCCGAGCAACATCCAACAACTGTCAACACTCTATTGCCTACTGCTTAATGTTTTCTCAAGAACTTTGGATGCTTCGCTCTGAAATGGGCTATATTCGAAATAAAGGTATAGCGTGCTTTAACCTGGAAAATGAAATATCCGTCATTTTTATCCGGATTTCCTCGTTGCCATCTGTGAGAATTTGGGTGGGAAGACCTGTTGGAAAGTCCGGCAGAGACTTCATCATCAAAGGTGTCTTTGGGTTTAAATTGCTTGGAGCTGACATCATCAAGATAATCAGTGAAAGTAAACCTATAACCTGCCTCGGCCATGAAGTCCAGGTGGCGTTGAAATTTAATCCTTACACCTATGCCAACCGGTATTATAACTGTAGCCTGTCCATATCTTACGCCTTCTGTCTGATGTTTTCTCAGGTAATACCATTTTCCATCATACTGACCTCTTGGATAGAAGAAGCAAACCCCTAAGCCCATAAATCCATAAGGATTTAATAATTTTCTTTTTCTGAAATGTTTTGTGTATTCGTAATAATCAAATTGTCCTGCTGCAAATAATTCTAAATTGCCAGATCGGAAACCTAAATTTCTTTTTTCCCAAACATCTCTGGAGGATAATCTGAAATAATTTACGTCAAGCCTTGCATGCCAATGAGGAGCTACTCTAATAAGTGCTCCAACCCCAAAATTAGGCCTGAACTGCATACAACTGAATTTGTCGCAAAGGTCTCCATAGTAGGTAGATAATCCGATATTTGCAGTTAAGCTGGTTCTTTCATGCATCCTCCATGAATTGGAATTGGTAAGGTGGTTGTGTACCCTTCTACCGAAAATATTCCGCTGAGCTTCTGCTGAATAGCTCAACAAAAGCATACTAAAAAATAGGACTGAAACTCTGAATAAATTCATTGCAGTTGGCTGAAATAAATATTTATTGCATTATACCAACTCTAAAGGTAGTAAGTTTTTCCTTTTTATACAATAACGCAAAAGGAAATTGGTTATGGAACTGTCTGGGATAGATAAAAATTTACTTTTTTATCAGTTCTGTACAAAAAATCCTATAAAAAGTATAATTTTGTTTGGTATTTACACAGCACTATGAAATCGGCCTGGTTACTGATGGTTGCATTTTACCTGTTTTCCTGCTCGGGATCAAAGGAGAACTCTCCCGGTACCGAAAATCCTGCAATTTCTGCATCTATGGTCAGCGCTGTAGAACAGCCGGAAACAACTCTCGATGAATCTGCTCTCACCAAGGCCTCCAAAATCGACAAGCTCTGCAATAGCCTGGTAAATTCCAAACAATTCAATGGCTGTGTCCTGATATCGGAAAACAATAAAATCATCTATAAAAACTGCAAGGGCTATAGTGACTTTAAAAATAAAATCGAACTCACAGACAGTTCTGCATTTCATCTTGCCTCTGTATCCAAACAGTTTACCGCAATGGCCATTATGCTGCTATATGAAGAAGGTAAACTTTCATATGATGATGATGTACAAAAATGGCTGCCTGAGCTTCCCTATGAAGGCATAACAGTACGACATCTGTTGCTTCATACATCCGGTGTTCCTAATATTCTGAACTACGTTCCATACTACATCACTTTCTGGGACTCCTGCGAAATGGCAAGAAATCACGATCTGGTGGAGATATACAAAAACAAAAAGCCAAGGAGACAGGGTAAACCGGGAAGCAGGTTTTCTTACAACAACTCAGGTTATGTATTACTCGCTCTTATTGTGGAACGAATCTCTGGAATGAGCTTTAAGGAATTTGTTGAGCAAAGAATTTTCACTCCTCTCCAAATGACTCATTCCTTTGTCATCGATGTAGAGAAGGAGGCTGCTAACAAGGTGAAATGCTATGGTCCATACAGAAGGGGAGGTTATGCTCCGGATGATAATGATGTACGCAATGGTTTCACCGGTGAAAAAGGTATCTACTGCAGTGCAATTGATTTATACAAATGGGATCAGGCACTGACCAATCATAGGCTGGTAAAAAAAGAAACCCTCGAAGAAGCCTTCAGTAACGGTAGACTATCGAATGGTAAAGAAATTCCCTATGGCTTCGGATGGAGGAAAAGCAGGAAAAACAAAAACCTGATTTACCACTTCGGGCATTGGAGAGGAGCGAAGACTTGCATCATCCGATTTCCGGAACAGAATAACTGCATTATCATTCTCAATAATACAAGTTCATCCAGAATCAAATCTCTGGCAATGTCCATTGCGAAGGTGTTAAATAATGGAGGGGCTGTTGAACTGTAAGATCAGTAGGCACTATGCAGTATGCAGTAGGCAATAGGCAGTAAGCAATTTATCTGTTGATAAATATGTTGCATATCCCGGTTTTTTGTGAGCCATATATTTGGACATTTGGATTAGTATCCATTTTTATCCATCGTCAAAGAATAAATAAGGTTAATCTAAATCTAATAAGTTTAAACTGGATATTAGATGATAATTGTTAGTGTCCTGCTGCCTGCTGCCGACTGCCTATTGCCTACCGCCTACTGCTACTATGACTTCCGTCCACATTCCATACATCCTGCCAGAGGGATGAAGCTGGTCCGCGGCAAGCAATGAATGGTCTTCTCCTGCCTTTCTGCTGATACCTGTTACATCAACCCGGTGAATATTTTGAGATAGGCATATCTGCTTATTAGCTTTGTTGAATTCATCTATTTCCTCTGCGATTTTTCTTCTGTCTTTTCCTTCAGCAAATGGTGTTACGCCCCAATCGGGAATAGAAAGTACAGTAACGTTTTCACTTTTATCAGCACAAAATCTTTTTGATAAACTCAGCAACTCCTGAAATTCTGTTTTGTATTCCTGCAGAGAATATCCTCTGTACTGATTATTCACACCGATAAGCAGAAAGACCTTGTCATAGTCATGAGACAGGGAAGTCTTTTTTATTTCTTCCAGTAGTTCGCCTGTAGTCCACCCGGTCTTGGCAATAATATCGTAATGGACTTCCTTGTGCTGAAGTTTTAATTTTTGTACAAGCTGAGCAGGATATGTGTCATGAGCTTCGACTCCTTCCCCTACAGTATAGGAATCGCCGAGGAATAAGATTTTTAAAGATTGCAATTGCATGGATGCAAAATAAATGGAAACTTTTAAATACAAAATACAAATCACAAAATGACAATTTTTAAAAGCCAAAACCGTAGTTTCATTCATCCGATACAAAAAAAATACCTGTCGTGTTAAGACAGGTATCATTATATGTTATCAGGTTGGGATAAGAAGAGACTTATTTCCTTTGCAATCTTTACTCTTATCTTCTCTCTTCTCTCTTTTAAATCTTTCTTTGCGTTCTTTGCGCCTCCTTTGCTCCCTTTGCGTGAACCTTTTTTTACATTTTTTCCATTTCAAAATTATAAGCCTTCATACCATGTTCTCCGAGATCAAGGCCTTCCAGTTCTTCTTTTGCTGCAACTCTTAATCCTATGGTTTTATCTATAGCAAAGAATACAAGAAATGAGACAGGAAATACCACCAGTGCGGTAGCGAATACTCCTATAAACTGAGCGAAAAGTTGCTGTCCTCCTGCAAGATTTCCGAATATCCCTACTGCAAGTGTTCCGAAGATACCGCAAACCAGGTGAACGGAAGTAGCACCTACAGGATCATCTACTTTAAGTTTGTCAAACAACAAAACAGCAAACACTACCAGTGCTCCGGATATAAGTCCTATGATAATAGCCTCGGTCGGACTCATCTGATCCGCTCCTGCAGTGATCCCTACCAGTCCTCCAAGGATACCGTTCAGCACCATACTAAGGTCAAGTGATTTTGTAACAATGAAACTGGTGAACTTTGCGCCAATTGCACCTGCTGCTGCTGCGAGTGATGTAGTTACAAGAACAAGAGAAACAAGACCCGGATCAGCTGAAAGTACAGAACCGCCATTGAAACCAAACCATCCTAACCACAGAAGGAAAACTCCTATAGCTGCCAGCGGCATACTGTGTCCTGGTATAGGCATTATTCTTCCATCTGCATATTTGCCTATTCTTGGTCCGAGAACAAGTACCCCTGCAAGTGCAGCCCAACCACCTACTGAGTGAACGATAGTAGAGCCAGCAAAGTCATAGAAAGGAGTGCCGGTATTTTCTCCTGCTTCATTTACTTGTTTTAATGCTTCTGCAAACAAGCCACCATCTGTTCCTAATGTTGCAAGAAATCCGCCTCCCCATTTCCAGAATCCTACCAGAGGGTATAAAATTCCTACCAGGATGATTGAGAAAAGCAGGAAGCTCCATAATTTGATTCTTTCTGCAACTGCTCCTGATACAATTGTTGCCGCGGTGGCAGCAAACATAGCCTGGAATAAGAAATCAGTCCAGTAGGTATATGAGTTATTGAAATATTCTCCGGTAGTACCATTGCCTGGGAGTTTTAATCCGAAGCCGGTAAATGCAAAGAATCCACCCGCATAGTCACCGCCGGGATACATCATATTAAATCCCCACAGGCAATAAAGGAGTAGACCCATAGACGGGATTAAAGTGTTTTTAAATAATATGTTAACAGTGTTTTTTGATCTTGCAAGTCCTGATTCCACTGTTGCAAAACCAAGGTGCATTACAAATACCAGAGCAGTTGCTATCATCATCCAAAGGTTATTGGCAGTGAATATGGCATTTGCTACATTCAAATCTGTTGCAGACAATGCTGCCTGAGTTGCATATGCCGCTTCGGCTACAGGGGTTGCAGAAGCAGTCACTATATTTAAAGAGTCTGTTATTGCTTGTTCCATGTTAGTAAATAATTTATTAAAGGTTGTGTAATGGTATTTTAGTAAAGGTTGTAGGTTATATTATAGAGCCGAGATTCCTCTTTCTCCTGATCTGATTCTTATAGCCTCTTCCACAGGGGAGATAAATATTTTTCCGTCTCCGATTTCACCTGTATTGGCACTTCCGAGAATAGCGCTGATGATTTCGTCTACAGTGTCGTTTGAGGCAACAATGGTGATTTTAGTTCTGGCGATGGAACCCAGGTCGTATTCCTGTCCGCGATACACCGTTTTTTCGGTCTTCTGATTTCCCACACCTTTTACATCCTGAAAAGTGAAGAAGTCAATACCAATTTTGTGTAAGGCCTCTTTTACAGGGTAAAAGTGAGAGGTACGAATGATGGCTTCAATTTTTTTCATAATTAATTGGGTTAAAATTAGATTTTAGTCATTTATATATTAATAAGGGTTTAAGCTGCCATTCTCATTGTAATTCTTGGAAAAGTTATAATTCCACCAGTGATCGTCGAATAATTTAAGCTATCCTTGGAATATTTATATACATGTTTCTTATTCGATAATTTAAAAAAGACTTAAACTTGAATATTAGTTAAAATTTTAATCTACTTTTTTAAAATATGATATAAAATTAAAATAATAAGTTTAAAAAACAAGCATAAAAATTTAAAATTATATAAAAATATTAAAAATAGGTTTAAAAATTAACACGAATTATATAATCGTCTATTGCTTTAAATTATCAGATATGTTAAAAAAGTAATAAAAACACAGAAATGTCCTTAGTGGAGCATGGGATTTAAACCAATGCCGATAACTTTGAAATGTTATAATGTCTGCAACCTGTGCTGCAATCGGATATAAGTCCGGCATAAATCATTGAATATCCATATAATTGTATTTAATTAAGGTTTGAAAACATTCCCTGAGTGAATTTGCTTTTATCAATACCTCAGAGGCTTAGCTTTCGTATCACTGAGTATCACTACAGAGGAAATCTTATGAAGAGAAGAGGGCCACTCGTTTCATATATTATTATATGTCTGAAAGTCCTTTTTCTTATAGTGCTTCCGACCCTGGCATTTTCGCAGACAGATACAATACCTTCTCAAAATCCGGAAAAGGTTGCTCCCAGAAGGTTCTTTTATTCGGAACGAGACAGCATATTTACCTCCAATGATACCATAGTTGTGAAAAGAGAAATTATGGTGCGGGATAAAGACACACTCACCTGCAAAGAGGAAAATGGAAAAGAGCTGTGCGACATCATCACACGAAGAGACACAATTGTGATCAGTATAGATACCTTGAAATCTTCCACTGAAAAGGTATTGGAAGGTTTGCAGCGATTTACCAAAAGACGGAATCCTATAGCAAGACTTTTAAGTAATATTCTTGTCTTTGAGCATAAGGAAAACAGTCCTGCAGTAAATCCTGAAGAGAAGAGTGAGCAGCCTTTTGATCAGTATGAAGGAATGCCAATAAGAAATGTAAATATAAAAGTGCTGAATGTATTTGGGACTTCTATTACTAATCCGGAAAGGCGACCTTCCTCTTTCTTTGAAAAAACAGGTAACTCTTTTCATATAAAAACTCATAACTGGGTAATAAGAAACAGGCTTTTGTTTAAAAACCATGATGTGGTGGATCCATTTCTTTTTTCTGAATCAGAACGTCTGCTTAGATCCACCAACTTCATATATGACGCACGGATTTTTCTGAAATCCACATCAGACGAAGATAGTGTAGATGTGACAGTAGTGGTGCAGGACATGTGGAGTTTATCCGGAAGTGTAGATGTGCCCCGGGGACTGGATGTGCACCAGTTTTCCTTGCGTGATAATAATTTTGCAGGTCTGGGTCAGCAATGGTATGCCAACGTCTTGCTGGATCCCCGGGTGCCAGATGGTTACCACCTGCGAACCAATTATTTTATTCAAAATATTTATAAAGGGTTAGTCAATTCTGACATATATTATAATTATGTCAATGGTTTGCGACATTACGGTTTCGGGATAAATAAGGACTTTCAAACTACAGCTATCAAATGGATAGGAGGGGTAAATACAAGTTTTCAGGAATTATGGCCTTACAATCTTCCGCCGGATAGTTTTACAAGGGCTCAGAAGATTTCACTATACAGAAATGATTTCTGGATGGGGCATGTGGTACCGGTTTTTACCAAAAACCTGAAAGAAGATAAAGGGACACGTATGGTGATCACTGCCCGGGCAGTAAGGGAAGATTTTTATAATGCAGTGCCTGAGAGAGATACGCTTCCTTTTATATACAAAGATACCCGCCACTATTTGGGAAGTATAGGTTTTATAAATCGTCGATTTTATAAAGATAAATACATTTTCAGGCTTGGAAGGACGGAAGACGTTCCGGTCGGACACCTGTTGAGTTTGACCTATGGTGTAAGAACCAGACCCGGAATCAAGGACCCTTACTTGGGAATCAACTCTGTGACGAATAAAATGCTGAAAGGTCTGGGATATTTTTCTCTTGCAGGAGGTATTGGAGGCTATTATACCAATCAGGGATGGAAGGAGGGGTTGATGTATTTAAGGTATCTTTATTTTACTCCTTTAATAAAGATGGGAAACTGGAGGCTCAGGAATTACCTGAGTCTGCGCTATACCAACGGAATACAGAGGCTTGCCGGAGAATCGGTGCATATGAATATGGAGAACGGCATCAGGGGATTTAACCGGGCACCGCTGCGAGGTACACAAAGGCAGGTGATAAATCTTGAGGCCAATTTTTACCCGCCCCTGGATTTATTAGGTTTTAAAATGGCTTTTATAGCCTTTGCCGATCTGGGATGGATAGGCAATGATAAGCTTTTTACTAAAGAAAATTTCTTCCCTGGTTATGGAATAGGTTTCAGGTTCAGAAACGAACACCTGGTATTTGATATGGTTCAAATCATGCTGGCTTATTATCCTAAGGCTACGATCTACGATGCTCAGAATTTTCATTTGTACGAGCGTACGCGTTTTTTCTACAATTTCTTTGATTTTCATTACACAAGGCCATATCCGGAGCAGTATCAGTAGTCATTAATCAATAGTTATTAGTCTTAAGTCGATACTTCTGACTTACGACTCCTGACTTCAGACTTCAGACTAACGCCTGTTCTTATCGCGCCTTATCAATTTTTAATATTCCGATAATTATCAATCCTTCTCATTAATAATCAGCTTAATGGTATTTTTTCTATTTTGCGCCTTTTGCGCCCAAATAGCAAGGTAATAAACTGAATATCAATAATTTATATTTAATTTTGTTTGCATATTTACTTCCTTGTGTTGATATTTGTTTCGAAATGATTAAATAAAATCTTCGGAAGGTTCAATACTAAAATTAATCAATTGTAGAAAACCGATAATTAATTGTAGTATTTCGTAAAATATTATAGAAGAAAGTTTTTTAATTTAAATTTAATCTAATAATATTGTAAATCTTCTGAGGCATAAAAACACGTATAGTACGGGAAGACATTATGTTCATACCATGTTTTGCGGAAATCTCCCAGCCCCCCTTATTTTGGAGTGTTTCCGGTTTGAGAATGAATTGTTTTTCCGATGCCGATTGTGTAAGAAAATCAGTGAATGCGCTTAATAGTAATTTTAAAATAGATGGTCACCGGAATGATTTTCCCGTATCCATGTCAGCATTGTTGAGCCGCTTCATCTTTTTATTGAAATTCATCTAACTTAAAATTAATACATATTGAAAACGAGTACTGGAATTTTGGTTTTACTGTTTGCCTGTCTGAACGGTTGGAACGCCATTGCCGGTGAACCCGGTAATGAAAGAGACAATCGAGAAACAGGTGCTCCGGTAGTTCTGGCCAAACCGGGATCTGATACGCCCGGAATCAGAAATTTGCAGGAGACGAAGTCAAACAATTATAAAAGGTGGTCCGGTCTTAAGTATTCCGGATACATCAGGTCTTTTAATCAATACAGGGTTATGCCGGAGCGCTACCAGGGTATTGACGCTGAAAAGCAAATCGTAGTTAATGGAGTTGAAATGTATGGCGGTACTCTTCAAGGTTATCAGGAGCCATTGTTTCTTCTTCGTCTGGAAGGTAATCCGACCTCAAAGACATTCTTCAAGCTGGAGTATGCATTGGATAATCAGATGACAGGTATTGTAAGAGACAATAGCCAGGCACAATCAGGTACCAACCTCCCATACAACAGAAGAGCAACTAGTTATCGTGTCCTTCAATTTGAAGCTTCAGCCAATACAGACTTCGGAGACTTCAGGCTTATTTGCGGTGGTGGTGTCCTTTGGTACAGAGTGAGTCCTTTCACATTCTGGAACTATGAGTACCGTGATGATATGTTCGAAAGGTATCCATGGGAACCGGAAGGGTATTCCTTCAACAGATACAATCAGTTTTACGCTACACAGAATATTGCCAGAGATTCAAGATGGGGTAATACGGCTACTCAAGGTTTTATCCTTGAAGCAAGAAACCTTCCATTCGGATTTGGTGGTAACATAGTATATGGTAAAACGGATAACTCCGGAGGTTTTCAGTCATTCACCACAAGAACTCCCCGTAATCTGGGCGCCTTTAGAGTAGATAAAGCATTCGGAAGGCATAAATTCGGTATCAATTATTTCAATCAGTTTGGTGCTATCGATAGCAGGGATGAATTCCGTATCAAACAAAAAATACTAACACTTGATGGTCGTGTGAATTTTGACAATGTCAGAATTTACTTTGAAGCCGGTGCCGGTAAATTCCAGGATTTTATAGCACAGAGGGATATTACCACCAACCTTTCCGAATACATGCCTAACAATCCTGAGGTAAAAAATGAGGAGAGATTCTTTCCCAAAGATACTATCGCCGGACTGAACTGGAATTGGGCTCCGGCTTTAATGATGCAGGCAGATATTTCTAAGGATATGTTTGGTTTACCGTTGAACATTATGCTTTACAGAATTGAAAAATCAACTGTAAACATCAACAGTCAGATCCTTAATTCAGCTAACCCTCATGCACTTGCTACACCGACCAATATAGGATCAGCTTATAACGTGACAACCTTCCACGGGGTGGTTACTGATATTCAGCAAATGACCAATAACAGACAGGCTGCTTACCTGAAACATGAAGATACTTATGGTAAATTCAAACTGATGATCGGTACCGGTCTTGGACAGGAGCTTGAAAATCTGAGCAACGGTATTTCATACCAACACAGAGCTAATGCCTTTACCCGTTCAAGATTCGCATTCTTCACTGCAGGTAATGGTCCATATGGAAGGATCAACAATATATTCAGAAGAACATTCGAGACAATCTACATTACAGATACGGTGGTAGATTACAAAAAAGGATACAATAGCATCGACCTTTCTATGAAGTATAAATTCTCCTTCCTGGGAAGAGACCTTATAGTATCCAACTACAATAACTTCAGCTCAGTACAGGATAAGTTTTCTGCCATACCTGTATTCGATGACAAAGCATTCCTTAGATACTTTTATGAGGAATTTATGGCATTCTATGCTTTGACCTCTAAAATTTCACTTGTCGGTTTTGTTTCTCACGAAAGAGCGATGGGTAACATGAGAACTGAACTTGCAGATGCTGATGGTAACAGGATTATGAATGACCCTTTAACACAGCCAAAAGTTAATGTGAACAATGAACCGGTAAGTTATGCTGTTTATCGTGCTGACGGAAAACCTATAGATCAAAGAGGCATGGGATATGGCATTGGAGTGGATTACGATTTCAGCGGAAGAGCGGGTTTATACCTGAGACATCGCTGGTTTAACCACAGAGACGTTAACTTTATCCATGATAAATTTCATGGTCAGGAAACTGCAGTTGAATTGAAAATTTTCTTCTAGTCTAATCGAACCCAAAAATGAATTTTTCTAAAGAATTAAATACATACAATATAATGAGCAAGAAACTCTTACTAACGCTTGTAATAATAGTTGCAGGATTCTCCACTGCAACCAAAGCGCAAACTGTATACTTTAATGGATTGGGACGTGCCATCGTTACCAATGAATCATTAAGTGGAAGTATTCTTAAAGGTGATACAACCAGACCCGATAGAAGAGGTACAGGTGGATACACCTTGTTTGACCTCGGTGTAAATGCCCAACCCAATGAGCACCTTAGAGCAAGTGCTATCCTCAGAATCAGAAACGAGTTCGGAGGATTTTACGGAGACGGTAGCTTACTGAATTTCCGTCAGCTGAGACTTGATGGTGTTATTGCAAAAGTGGTAAAATATGAAATAGGTGACATTGATTTGGCACTTACTCCATACACACTTTTCAACTTTGATGAAATTTATCATGACTACGAAGCTGACATCTTTGCTATAAGAAGAAGCATAGTACACTATGAAAATTTCAACTTCGGTAATAAATGGCGATTGCAGGGTGCACATGGTTCATCCAATATAAGATTCTCAAAAGGGATCGAGAAAATCGGATTGAGAGCTTTCGCCAGCAGAACAAGACAGAACAATCTGTTGAATGTTCCTGACAGACTTCTTTTCGGTGGACGTGCTGATGTGGTTCAAAGCAAATTTATCCAGGCAGGCGTGAATTACATTAAGATGGCAGATATCACCGGAACCGTTCCTGATACCAGTTTTGAATTTAACAACCGAGTATTTACAATTGACTATCGACTGACCTATGATAATGACAATATCGGTGTAGCTCTATACGGTGAAACAGGTTTTTCAAGATACTCTATGTTCAGAGCATTGGATGATACCACAGTTTCAAAAAACAGCAGCTTTTATGATATAGGTTTATCCGGAGAATACAAACCGCTAAAAATAAAATTATTCGCTCAGTATAGATATGTTGGTTATGATTTTTCTAGTCCAGGAGCACAAACTAGAAGGATTTATGACATGGGTAGGCCATCCATTTTTCCAAATGTAAATAATGGTGCCATTAGAAATCCAGGAATTTTTGACAGATATAGTGATGAAGCAGGAAGCCCTCTAAGTTCTTCAACCAATGGAGAATTTATGCGAAACTTTACCATTCAGCCTGGATTGATGCTTTTTAATCCAATGTATAACAACATTACTCCATATGGAATAGCTACTCCAAACCGTCAGGGGATTACTGCAGGAGCAGGTTTTGGTGATGTAGATAAAGTTTTGAGAGGAGACTTAAAAGTTGATGTATTATCAGAAGTAACTGGCGAAGGAACTCCTGAAACCAGGAAGTTTTTCGGTATCAGAGGTGGAACGGTATTAAATGCTGGAAAATTATTAATGTGGGAGAAATTACTCTCAGTAAATGCAGGCTTTAGATTGGAAAATACTAATAGAGGAGGGGTGAATCCGATTGACTTCAAGTCAACTTTGGTTGATGCTGGTTTAAATCTGGAGATTATAAAAAATCTAGATATAATGGCAGGATATAAATATTTTTCTGCTAAAGGAAATGAATTTATTCTTGGAAGGGATGCTTATAATTCTTTAACTGGCGCACCTATACCTGTTGATTTTGATCTTAATGAAAGCATATTAGCCGGAGGAATTCGTTATAGGTTCAGCAGAAACACTTTCTTTACTGGTCAGTACAATATGGTCGCAAGAAATTTCAAAAATTTTGTTGACAACAATTATAACATCAACCAGGTGTTTCTAAACTATACAATGGTATTCTAATAGTTAGAATTATGAAAAAACAACATGTGATTTTCAAGGCTTTGGTAATCCTTCCTTTATGCATAGCACTTTTCAGTTCATGCAAAAAAGATTTGCCTGAAGCAGGATTTATAGGCGAGGAATACAGATCTGCGCCTGAGGGCTTTAATGTAACCAGCGATTTTGTTGCGAGTCCTGAAATTGTAAACTTTACCTCGACAAATCCTACTCAGAATAAAGTGACTTTCAATGTTACAATGAGTCATGCTGTAACATACTTTATTGAATTAAGAGGTGTAACCTCTGGAGCTACCTATAATTTTACTGGTATTTCCGATAAACTTGAGAATAATCCGATTTGGGATGGTTCTCATGATGGAATATCCTTTTTCAGGGGTGGGGAAAAAGTTGTTGCAAGAATTAAATTTTTGGGTAGCAGTATTTCATTGACTGATACAGTAATTATTCAAAGAGCTAAAGTATATGGCTTCCTTATAAGCGATTTTGAAAGCCTAAATTCCGGACTAACTGGTCTTAACTGGTTTGGTTTTGGAGGAGAAGCAACTACCAATGGAATTGAGGGAATAATACCTGCGATTCAGGGTACCCGTTACTTTAGAATAAAAGGCACAGATAATATTCAGCCATTTTACTATGTCGATGGATATGGATTTCAGAGTGGAAAATTTTTGGCTGGTTATACCAATCCGGACAGTGTTTATTTTAACATTTTGGTTTATGGCAATGGAGTTGAAGCAACAAAGCTTTCTGTGAATTTCGGAGAAGACGACAACAATAATGGTTTGAATGATGATACCGGAGCTCCAAATTATACAGTTTTGGAAGATCAGTTGACCTATGAAGTGAAAGTAGATTGGAAAGGCTGGAAGTGGCTTTCGGTAAAATACAGTCAGATTCCATTTTCAAGGGATATGGTAGGTCAGGGAAATCTTAGTGCTCAGGGAAATTATAAAAGGGAACCCCATAAAATAGTTAAAATGGGCTTCATTTTATTAACAGATCCAAGCAAGTCTCCCGGCGACCTGATTTTTGATTATCCTACTTTTACAATAGGAAAACCTTTACAACTTAAAGACCAACAATAAAATATTTATGATAAATATGAGAAGCATTGGTTTTACATTAATCTGTTGGGTTATCCTGGTTTCATGCCATGAAAAGTTGCCGCAATCAGGTTATATTGGTGAGAACTACAGATCTGCTCCTCAAAATTTTTATATTATAAGTCCCTTGGATGCTAGTCCAAAATCCGGCGTAAATTTTTCGACAGGCGGAAAAGTAAATTTGCAGGCTGAATTTAGTCATTCTATAAGCTATTTTGTAAAGATGAAAGGGCTAAACTCTAATGCAAGTTTTTCCATTTCAGGTATTGGGCAAAAAATTGAAGGAAATAATTCCATTTGGGATGGAAGCCATGATGGCATTCAATTTTTCAGAGCAGGAGAAAAAGTAGCTATTGAACTTTCCTTTCTGGGTAGCCCAATTATCTCAAGAGATACTATCATCATTCAAAGAACAAAAGTTTATGGAATATTTCTTTCAGACTTTGAAACCACTTCGCCGGCATGGAATACTTTTGAACCAATTGGTCCTGGCACTGAAACAGAAATTAACAGACAGGAAACAGGTATACCTACTATTCAAGGCCAGGGTTACTACCGTATCAAAGGATTTGATTTAAATGCAAATTATTACATTAATGGAGTTGGTTATACTACAGGCAAAATACTTGCACCAAATACAAATGCTGATGATGTTTTTTTCAACCTGTTTGTTTATGGAAATGGTGTGACCTCTACAAAACTCTCAATTGATTTTGCTGAGGATGATAATAGTGATAATGTTTTTGGAAACACCGGTGCTCCCAGCTATAAGGCAGAAGAAGATCAGCTAACATGGCAGATACCTGTTACCTGGAAAGGATGGAAGTTGATATCTATCAGATATAGCCAGATTCCATTCTCTAAAGACTTGCCTGGTGGTGCGGGGTTAGGTATGAAGGGGAATAATAAAAGGGAGCCTCACAAATTACATCAGATGGGATTTGTATTACTAACAGATCCTGCCAAAAGTGCAGGAGACCTGATTTTTGATTACCCTACATTTACAATAGGGAAACCCTTACAACTAAAAGATGAACAATAATTTTAAACTAATGAATAACTTACTAAAAATATCTTCATTTGTTCTTTGCTCAGGATTTCTGCTGGGGAGCTGTACCCTTGATAAAATGGTACTCGACGACAGAGACCAGCTTGCAGTAGCGGAAGATCCGGAAAAAGGAATGCCTGTATTGAAATATAACAAAGGCGTTATCGATGATTTCTCCGGGGAGATCTATAGCTGGTGGGTGGCAAATGAGCAAGTGGGCTTGTCAAGAAAAGGCGATACGCTTAAAGCTGTATTGAAAAATGTCGGACCTAAATGGGAATGCTTCGGTAAACAGTTCAATCTGCTTGATATGACAGAGGCCCCTGTGTTCAGAGTAAAAATGAGAGTGGAAGGAGCTACTGCACCTAACATCAGTCTGCACTTTAAAGACATGAATGGCTATGATGCCAATGCTGCACCTCCTACTATCAAAGTTCCGAAAAATGCACCTTACGATTATTACTACTTTAACTTTAAAGACAAGTGGAAACAAGGATGGCCTGATACCAAAAAAGTTGATGAGACTACAATTACTGAAATTCTGATTTTCATCAATGGTGGTGGTTCTCCTTTTACCGGAACTTTGTTCATTGATGAAATAGTTGCAGTAAGGGTGGAGGATATGCCTGAAGCAGGTCCTGCAGCTGATGGTGGTATGATCGATGAATTTACTGATCCTCTTGATCCATGGTGGGCAGCAGATAAAATCGGCCTTAAGCAGGAAGGAGAACAGATGCTGGTCATATCTACAGGTGCAGGTGCATCATATGAGTGTTTCGGTAGAGCATTCCAGGCAATGAATTTTGCCAAATCAGGAATTGTAAGAATAAAAGCAAGATCTGAAGGAACGGATCTGCCTGTGCTAAGAGTAGATATGAAAGATTCTGAAGGCAGAGTAACCAATGCAAGTCCTGTCAGCAACAAAATTGAAACAGGTGAATTAAAAGATTACTTCTATAACTTTACCGGTAAATACACTCAGGTATGGCCGGATGCTCAGACTGTAAAAGCAGAAGAGATTAAAGACATCCTATTGTTTATCAATGCCGGTGGTCCTCCCTATGAAGGCAAAATCTACATAGAAGAAATTGAAGTAATTACAGAAGCAAGATATAATGAGTTGATGGGCCTTGCTCCTACGGAAAATAATAACACCACAGCTTCTGCAGGTGGTTCGAATATCATTACCATCGATAATTTCAATGAAGAAATATACAGCTGGTGGTCTAATGCTGAGAAAATGAAGCTTACAAAAGAAGGTGATAAAATGAAAGTGGAGTTGAAAAACGTAGGTCCGGGATATGAGCCATTTGGAAGAGCTTTTAAAAATATCAACTTCAATCAGACTCCTGTTGTAAAGGTACGTGCCAAAGCAGATAAAGACCTTCAGCTGAGAGTAGATGTTAAAGATGAAAACGGCAGAAGCACCAATGCCCAGGCGATTGTTCAGCAGTTAGCGGCAGGCGATTTTGTGGATCTTTATTTCGACTTTACAGGTAAATACTCACAATCCTACCCTGATAATCAGGTAGTGGATCCAACAAAGATTACTGAAATCCTTTTCTTTGTAAATCCCGGTGGTGCAGGTTTTACAGGTACACTTATCATTGACGAAGTAAAGGCGATGACAACTGAAGATGCTAAAAATAAAAAGTAGCATTTACCATAGTTACCATATAATAATAAAATATTGTTGTAAAACTTAATAAAGAGCTTGTACCAGAGCTCTTTATTTTCTTATTATTGCAAATAAATTTTCAATAACTCATTTTAAAAAACGTCATGAACTATAAGAAGCAATTTATTTCAGCTTTCTGTATTGCAGCGATGTTGTTTTTTTCTTTAGCCTCAGTGGCTCAGAAAAAACCTGCTAAAGGAACAGCTCCTGTGGAAGCCAAACCATTAACCGATGCCGAAATTGATCAAAGAGTGAAAGATCTTTTGGCAAAAATGTCCCTTGAAGAAAAAGTAGGGCAGATGACTCAGGTAAATCTTAATTTAGTAGTAAAGGGAGGTTACGGGAATATGGACGGAGTGATAGATCCGGTAGAGTTGAAAAAAGTAGTAGTGGATTATAAGGTTGGCTCTATTCTGAATGCCATCAACAGAGCTTATACTGTTGAAACATGGCACAAAATTATCACTGCCATACAGGATGAAGCCGCAAAAACACCAAATAAAATCCCGGTGCTTTATGGTATTGATGCCATTCACGGTGTTACCTTCACCATGAACTCAACTCTTTTACCTCAGAATATTGCATTAGGAGCAACCAGAAATACTGAGCTCTCAAGGCTTGCTGGAGAAATCACTGCTAAAGAAACAAGAGCTTCCGGTATCAGATGGAATTTTGCTCCTGTGCTTGACGTAGGAAGACAACCTCTATGGCCAAGATTTGGCGAGACCTATGGTGAAGATGTGTACCTGGTTTCTCAGATGGGTATTGCTTCCATCATTGGTATGGAAGGCAACGGGAATCTAAATCAGCTTGACAGAGTGGCTTCATGTATGAAACATTACATCGGATATTCTCTTCCTACCAGCGGAAAGGACAGAACTCCTGCTTATATTCCTGAAAGAGTATTAAGAGAATACTTCCTTCCTCCGTTTAAAGCAGCGGTAGATGCCGGATCAAGCACTATCATGATCAACTCCAGTGAAATCAATGGCATACCTGTTCATGGAAGCAAATACCTGCTTACTGACATTCTAAGAGGTGAGCTAAAATTCCAGGGTCTTGCCGTTTCTGACTGGGAAGATATCATAAGATTGCATACCAAACACAAAGTAGCTGCTACTCCTAAAGAAGCTGTTAAAATGGGTGTAAATGCAGGGATAGACATGAGTATGGTGCCACATGATTTTTCATTTTATGATTTACTTATTGAAAATGTAAAAGACGGTTCTGTTTCAATGGCAAGAATTGATGAGGCTGTCGGAAGAATTTTGAAACTTAAATTCAGAACCGGCTTGTTCCAGAATGCTTATCCTGAAAAAGATGCTGTAAAACAATTTGGACAACCTCAGTACAAAACTGCTGCTCTTGAGTCAGCCAGAGAGGTAATTACACTTTTGAAAAATCAGGATAATATACTTCCGCTTCCTAAAGGAAAGAAAATATTTGTGACCGGTCCTGCATCAAATTCTGTAACTGCACTTAACGGAAGCTGGTCATACACCTGGCAAGGCGATGACATCAGATGGTATCCTGATTCTACCGCCCATATTTTAAATGCTATCAGAGCAAAAAATACAGGTGGCCAGGTGACATTTTCAAAAGGAGCCAACTTCAAAGGAGCAGACCTAGATGTGAAGAAAGCCGTAGAAATGGCTAAAGCTGCAGATTATGTTGTGGTATGTATAGGAGAAGATGCTTACGCAGAATCACCGGGGGTGATCGACGAACTTGAGCTTCCTGAAAACCAACAAAAACTTGTTACTGCACTTGCTGAAGCAGGTAAACCTATCATTATGGTGCTTGTGGAAGGCAGACCTAGAATTATCAGAAAGATTGAGCCTCTTGCCAAAGGAATTCTGATGGCTTATATACCGGGAAGTCAGGGACACAATGCAATCGCTGAAGTTCTTTTCGGAGATGTTAATCCAAGTGGCAAACTTCCTTTTACCTACCATAAATACTCAGGTGATATTGTATTGTATGATCACAAATACAGTGACAGAGTAACTGAATTAAATCCCGGAGATATGGGAGAGGGTGGTTACAAACCTCAGTGGGCTTTCGGACATGGTTTGAGCTATACCAAATTTGAGTACAGCAATCTGAAGGTTGCAAGTAAAACTTTGACAGGTAACGATAAATTAAAAGTTACAGTTGATGTGAAAAATGCAGGAGAAAGAGCAGGAAAAGAAGCTGTAGAGTTATATACCAGAGATCACTTTGCTTCTGTAACTCCAAGCTGGCAGAGATTGAGAAAGTTTAAAAAGATTAGCTTAAATCCGGGACAAACAGTTACCGTTGAGTTCGAACTGGATAAAAATGATCTTGCATTTATCGGTTTAGATGAAAAAACTTTCGTGACTGAAGACGGAGATTTTGATGTGATGATCGGAAACCTGAAGCAGACATTTACTTACAAGTCGAAGTAATCAGAAAAAGTAATGAATTTAAAGAGGCTGCCAATAAAGGCAGCCTCTTTTTTTGTTGTATCTAAGATAAGGTCCTCCCTACGGGATTCCGGATAAATTGTAAATTATAGGATAATATTCTACCATAAGTCCATCCTTATGGGATTGATAATATATCCGGAGAAAGTCCGGTAGCGGTAGGTACGGATTAAAGCAGTTTGATATATTGATGAGCTCCATCAGAGCGACCTTATTATTCATTCGGTCTTGTCAAATTTTGAATTATTTTTAAAATCACCGATCTTCCAAACCATGAATAAGTTTCAATCCATAAACCCATATAACGGCCAGCTTTTAGCAGAGTTTGAATTGCTACTTCCACAACAGATCAACGAAAAACTAGATCTGGCGCGAAATGCATTCAAAAACTGGTCCCTTAAAGGCTTTGCTGAAAGGCAAAAACTGATGAAGGCTGTGGCGCATCAGTTAATGTTAAATAAAGAAGCTTTAGCCAGACTTATTACTTTGGAAGTAGGCAAGCCTATAAGCGAGTCATACGCTGAACTTGAAAAATGTGCCTGGACATGTGATTTTTATGCTGACCATGCAGCAGAATATTTGGTCCCGGAGATAATTAATACAGATGCTACAGAAAGCTTTGTGAGATTTGATCCTCTTGGCTGCATTTTGGCAGTGATGCCATGGAATTTTCCCTTCTGGCAGGTTTTCAGATTTGCTGCCCCTGCCTTGATGGCTGGAAATACAGCAGTGTTAAAACATGCTGCTAATGTTCCTCAATGTGCTTTAGCTATCGAAGATATCTTTAAATCTTCCGGTTACCCTGAAGGAATTTTTCAGAGTTTATTGATCAGCAATGAGGCGACAGAGCAGGTGATCAATCATGACGTGGTTAAGGCCGTAACTTTGACAGGTAGTGAAAGAGCAGGATCTGATGTTGCAATGAAATCAGGTAAAGCATTAAAGAAAACCCTGCTTGAATTAGGAGGCAGTGATGCTTTTATTGTACTGAATGATGCGGACCTGGATTTTACTACAGAAATGGCCCTGAAATCAAGAATGATCAATACAGGGCAAAGTTGTATTGCAGCAAAAAGATTTATTGTGGACGCGTCCATTCACGATCAGTTTGCAGAACTGATGAAAACAAAGATGGAAAATCTGGTCAGTGGTAATCCTCTTGACCAATCTACACAGGTAGGAGTACTTGCAAGAAAAGATCTTGCAGAGAACCTATGGAGGCAGGTAGATGAAAGTGTAAAACAGGGAGCAAAAGTTATTACAGGTGCATTAAAACCAGAGGGCGCATATTTTAAACCTACCATACTGGTAAATGTAAAGAAAGGCATGCCTGCCTATGAAGAAGAATTATTTGGTCCGGTGGCCACCATTATCAAAGCAATTGATGTGGAACATGCTATAGAATTGGCCAACGATAATCGTTACGGACTTGGCAGTTCTGTTTGGACAAAGAACATTGAAAATGCCAAATTCATAGCAGGCAGGATAGAGGCAGGATCTGTTTTTATCAATGGTATTGTAAAGTCAGATGCAAGACTGCCTTTCGGGGGAGTTAAGAAATCCGGTTACGGAAGAGAGTTATCTGGTTATGGGATTAAGGAATTTGTAAATGTGAAAACGGTGTGGGTTGGGGGAAGGCAGTAGGCAGTAGGCAATTGGCAAGTCAGAAGTCGAAAGTCATTAGTCTGACTTCTGGGTATCGACTTTTGTCTTTTTAACCACCCACGGCTTTTCGTCTTGATGGCATCGGAAGTGTCCATGTTTCTTCAGTTTTCTTTTTATTTATTCTATACCTATCTATTCTTCTTTTCCTTTTAAGTAAAGCAAAGTATGCAAAAGGAAAATTGATCATAGATGAGAATCCGTTAAATGCAGCATTGTTTTTTAGCTGCCCGGAAAGTTCAGAAAAAATCTCGTTCATTATTACACTTCTTCTGACATCACCTTTTTCTTTAACATAGGACAACCTGTATAGAGCAATTAATCCAAGAATAAATGCAAACAGGAAAAAGAAATCCCACTGCTGAAGTTCTAAGGTTCGCATTACCATTTTTCCTTCCGGACTTTTCCATTCCAGGTTCCATGATAGTTGTCTTTTAGAGAAAAAGTCAGCAAAGTAACCTCCAATAATGGGAGCGATGGCAGCGAACAAAGCATTCATCATACTTCTGGCAGTAAGAAATACTATTGCCTCTCCTTCTTTCGGAGCTAGTTTTAATCCAATATTATTAAGTGCAAGATTGATTCCTGCAAGTGTGATTCCATTGATAACATAAATTAAAGTAAGTAATGGAATGGTTAAGCTGTGGTAACCAGGCATAGTTGTGAATGTCCATGCGACAAAACACATGAGATATACCGGCGCGCAGATCCTTAATATAGTTTTGTTACTGTATTTATCAGAATACTTACCCCATATTCTAATGAAGAGAATATTTGTGACCTGACTTAGAATACTGAAACCAACTACATACGATAATGGAAGTCCTAAAAATTTTAGAAGATACACACTGAAGAATGGAGTAGCTAAATTCACAGCAAATGCCCAGAATGAATTAAATACCATCAGATTTCTGAAGTTGACATTCTGAAAGGGTTTATGAAATAGTTTGAACAGGTTTTTTCGGACAGGAGCCATTTTGGGCTCAGGTGTTTTTGCAATCATAAATATTCCTGCAAGACCTGAAAGCCCTCCGAGAAAAAACATTAAGGCATAAGTAGGGACCTCATACTGAGAATAACTTCCTTTTACGAAATCCAGCGAAAATGCACAAATAAGGCTTAAAGTCACATTGAGCATTTGTATTAAACGGCTTCTACCGGAGAAATAACTTCCCAGTTTTTCTTCAGGTACAAGATCTTTCATCCAGGAATTCCAGCTGCATCCTGAAATTGATCCGAACATAAAGTGCATAAACAGCAGTCCGATCATTATATTCAGACTGATAAAAGGAGAAAACAGGAATGGAAGGAAGCTTATTAAAAACAAAGGTAACCTTGCAAAGAAAGAAGAGTATACTGAAATCGATCTTCTGTTTTTGTATTTGTTTAATACAAAAATTGCCAGTAACTGAAAAATGCTGGAAAATGTCGGCAATGCAGCAAGTATACCAATCTGGAAATTTGAGGCGCCAAGTTTTAGTGCCAACGCCACCAGAAATGCTCCACCTGTTAAAGTCGCCATTGCTTCGGCAAATAATCCATCCTTCACAATATTTTTAAGGCCGGTATTGATCTGCTCTTCAGATAAATTTTCTTCCGAAGGTTTGAATCTCATGTGTTAGCTGTTAAGGTGATTATGTGGTTTCAATTTTGTAATTTCAAACAAAAATGGTGTCACAAAATGTTCTTTTATCTTTCAAAAATTTTATATTTCATTGCTATGCCATTGGTATGGATCATAGTATTGATGCTTTGGTCATTGTTTGTGAAGAACAAAAAAAAGCAAATCAGGATTCAGCTTTTGTCCCTTATTTTACTATTGTTTTTCACTAATCTTTATTTGGCAGATAAGGCTTTTTCTTTATGGGAAACAGAGCCTGTTCCATTAGCTTCTTTAAAGCCGTATAAAACAGGGATAGTACTAACTGGCATTACCTTGCCTGCTAAATCTCCTGAGGATAGGGTTTATTTTGGAAAGGGAGCTGACAGGGTTTTACATACTGTACAATTGTACCGCCGGAAACTGATAAGCAAAATATTAATTTCAGGCGGTTATGGAAGGATTTCAGGTGTTGAGATTTCGGAAGCAAAACAGCTTCAAAAAGTATTCATTAATTGCGGAGTTCCTGAGAAAGCGATTTTTATTGAACCTTTGTCCAGGAATACCAGCGAAAACGCGTTGTTTTCAAAGAAAGTTCTTGATTCTTTAAATTTATCAGGAGAAAACCTTTTGATTACTTCTGCATTTCATATGCGGCGTGCGAAAGGGTGTTTTGATAAAGCAGGTATAGAAACTGATATTTTTCCTGTTGATTATTACGTCGAAGATTACTTTTCAATTGATAAAGTTATACCTTCTGAAAAGGCGCTTTATAAATGGTCAATACTGATTCATGAAATTCTCGGATATGCCGTTTATAAACTGATGGGCTATCTGTAGAAACCTTAAACTTTTAACTTTTAACTCAAATCGGTAAATACTCCGGAGCGTTAATCCTTCTGTCAGGAACAGTTGTTTCCAGCTCCTGATGATACACCCCGCTTGGAAGAATACCGCAGCCGCCATATTTTTTCATTACTCTCAGTTGGGCAAGTACATCTTCTCCACAATGATTGGCAGGAAGATCTTTCCAGAAACTGAATCCGCCGCAATCTTTTAATTTTTCTGTATTATACATCGTGCATCCTCCGATCCAGGCTACTTTGTACCTTAATATTTCGATTTCATTTCTACAATATCTTTCTTGTAAATGATAAACATTAGCTGCATTGTGAAGGACAAAACGATTCCATTCAACACTTCCGGGCTTTATATATTCTGGTTTTACTTCTTCTTTCCAAAATTCAATGTTTTGCTCCGAAGGTCTGATGTCATTCTTATAGGATAAACCTATCACAGCGGCGCCTGCAAATCCGCAATCACCTTTCTCAAGTGCTTTTAAAAGATTTTTAATAACGTAAGGCTCCAGGATAAGATCATCATCAAGAAATAAGGCATATTCCGTCTCACAATGATCTAACAGAAATTGCCTTTGATGAGCCATTCCTCTTTTCTGATTGTTTCTCTTTACTGTCACTTCATGACCCTTAACATTCAGAAGATTTATGCTGCATTTTAAGGAAATATTTCCTAATAAAATATTTTCGGTAGACTGGTCTGAAATAATTATGTCAAAATTTTTTTCTTCCTGATAGCATAAGCTGGTTAATAAAACAGACAAGGAACATACTCTGTTGTAGGTCGGGATCAGGATGGTGATTTTTTTCATAATTTTAATACTTCAGTTTTTTTAATTGCTTTACTGTTGTTGATTAATGATAATGCAGCATCAGATACTTCTTCAGGAGTTATAATCTTTTCAGGTGGATTGGTGAAAGCCTTTTCATAAGCATAACTAATAATAATATTTTTACTTCTTTTTTCTTCAGGTACATCAAAAGGAAGTAAAATGTATTTTGTTTTCCATGGAGCATGTTGCGGATTGGTAAGTGCATATAATACAACCACTGGGGTTTTCACAGCAGCTGCAATATGTACAGGACCGGTATTATTAGCTATCAGTACTTTTGACATTCTTATTAGTGCAACCAGCTCTTCCAGATTCAATTTTCCTGCAAGGTTCCAAACATTATTACCTACTCTGTTTTTGATCACTTCTCCAAGTCTGAACTCTGATTCAACACCTGTAATAATTATCTGTATTTCTTTCTTTTTATTAATGAGTTCTGCAGCATTGGTAAAATTTTGAATGGGGTATTGTCTTTTTTCTTCACTTACTCCCGGATGAATAATTATATAATCTTTAGCAGGATTTATTCCGAATTCGTTAAGCTTCTCATGAAGATGCAAATATGTTTCATTTGAAATATTTAAATGAAAGGAATCGTCTTTGACGGTTGCACCCAGATGTTTTACCAAATCAAGCTGTCTTATTACTTCGTGCTTAATTTCATAAATAGGCTCTTTGTCAGGAATCCAATCAGTTACAAGATGATAAGGATTTTCACGGCAATAACAAGCTATATTGGGTATTCCTGCCATATAGCAGACCATTGCAGCCGGAAGAGGGTTTTGACTATACACGTTGAAGATAACTGCAGCATCATACTGATGTTTTTTCAGTTCCTCAATTAATTTTTGAACATTTTGCTGACCCTCAATGTCAGGTTTCATCCAGGCCGGTTCAGAAATAATTATTTGATCAATTTCAGGTATAAGTTTTGCAATACCCGATCCTGCTCTTGAAGCAAGAAGTGTGATTTTTCTTCCAGGTAGCGCCTCTTTTAAAGCCCTGATTGCAGGGGAGGTCATTATAATGTCTCCTAAATTGTCAGTACGGATACATAAAAGGTTTTTGTAATTCTTCCATTTATCTGCCTGCGCTTTCATATTTCTTCTTTTTAATTTTAATTTTCACGGTATGTTTATCTCTGTTTCTGATTTTCTCTATAAGACTGCTGGTTGAAGTGTTAAAAGTTATAGGAATAATTTTCACCGTACCTTTCATATGTTCGATCAGTTTTGCTTCAGGAATAGTTTCATATGAGTAATTTCCTCCTTTAACAAAGTATTGCGGACGGATAATTTTTAATAATTGATGTAGTTCTTCTCCTGAAAAAGATACCATTAAGTCAACACATTCGAGTTCTTCCAGTACTGCTATCCTGTCTGACAAAGTATTAATCGGCCTGTCTTCACCTTTCACTTTCCTTATGCTTTCGTCGGTATTCAATCCAACAATGAGAACATCTCCCAGTTCCCTTGCTTTTTTCAACAATGAAATATGTCCTCTATGCAGCAGATCGAAACAACCATTGGTAAATACAACCTTTTTTCCTGAATGATTCAGCGCTTCGATCACAGAAAGAAGTTCTTTTTTTGTTGAGATAAATTTTCCTGACTTCCTGAAATGATTTATTAATAAATCCATTGTACAAAACTCTGTTCCTTCCTTCTGAAGAACTATTGATGCAGCAGCAGATGCAATTTCTGCTGCTTTTTTACCCGAACAACCACAAGATAAGGATAAGGTCAAGGCACCTATATAAGTGTCCCCTGCTCCTATAGAGTTTTTGTTTTCCCTTGAGATAGTTTCTAAATGTATAGGATGTTTTCCTTTTTCAATTAATACAGTTCCTTCTTTGTCAATTGTTGCATTTACAAATTGAGCTCCAGTGATAGTTAACAAGGATTTATATGAAGAAATTATTTGATTTACTCTCCCTGCTCCCTTTAATTTAGGGAATTTTAAAAGGGAAATACTTTCTTCATAATTAGGTTTAACTGCCGTAGGCTTTAACTTCCTGAATTTAGATAAATCCCTTGAGTCAATTACAAGTACTTTATTTTTGTCTTTAATTATGTTATGTATTTTTTCTATTACGGACGAAGAAAAAATACCATAGGCATAATCAGATAGTACTATAGCATCAATTTTATTGATTAATTTTTCTATATTTTGAATCAGTTGACCTTCTGAAATTGAATTAAGTGGATGCTCAGATCCAGAATCCACTCTTAGCAGAATATTAGAGGAAGCAGTAATTCTGTTTTTTATCAGTGTGGATCTTTCCGTGTCAGTAAGGAGAAACTTTACATTTACTTTATTTTTTTTCAACAGATTACATATCTTTTTCCCGGCTTCATCTTTTCCTATTACCGAAATAAAGAAAGTCTCAGCTCCAAGGTTGGAGATGTTTATGGCTGTATTTGCCGCCCCACCACAATTATATTCCTCTTGAAGGACATTGATAACAGGGGCAGGCGCTTCTCTGCATAACTTTTCTGATATGCCTTTTATGTATTTGTCGAGCATAGCATCACCGACCACTAAAACTTTTTTATTTTTGAATTTCCTGATCACCTCTTCCATACGCTGCATTGTTAATTATGGTATTGTTACATTAATGTTTTAATGCTAAGAATAGCAGATGCTGCATCTGAAAATTCTTTTACAATAAAATCCGGTATTCTTTTTTCATTCAGAATCCATTCAGTTTCATTTCCGTTATCTATCAGTATAGATTTACAACCTGCTGCATTACCCGCTTCCACATCATTTAAAATATCTCCGATCATCCATGAGTTTTGCAAATCCACCTGATGTTCTTCAGCAGCTTTTAATATTAATCCCGGAAGTGGTTTTCTGCAGTTACAGTGGTTGTTGTATGGAAATATATTTCCTTCAGGTAAATGAGGACAGTAATAGAAGTCATCTAACTGAACCTTTGCATCCTTAAGTAAAAGCTGAATTTTTTTATTTACAGCATTAAGTTCTTTTTCTTTAAAATAGCCTAATGCAACTCCGGGTTGATTAGAAATGATGATTAATTTAAAGTTATATTGCTTCAGAAGCTTTAACGCTTCTGAAGCTCCTTTAGTAAGAATAATTTTGTCAGGATCTGCATTATAAGGAACATTTTCAATTAATGTTCCGTCCTTATCAATAAAAACTGCCTTATTCATATATCTTATGGCCATGATGTTTCTTTCATTGGTATTACCATAACTTCCGGTATTACCGTTTCTGCAGGCTGACAAAGGATATATTTGATAGTGTCGGCAACGTTTTTCGGATCCTGAAGCAGGTTCGGGTCTACATCGGGGAAGCGTTCAAGGATGAATGGTGTCTGCATGCCCCCTGCAATAAGTGCTGTTACCTTTATATTGTTTTGTCTGGCTTCGACATGTAAAGCATGGCTGAATCCCAACAATCCCCATTTGCTAGCATGATAAGCAGAAGCATTTGCCCAGGCTCTTTTTGCGGCAGTAGACACGATGTTTACTATATGACCGCTTCCGCTTTTTGAAAGATAAGGATAAGCAATTTTAGCCACATTGAAAGGGCCACAAAGATTTACTTTAATTACTTTGTTCCATTCTTCAAATGACAATTCATCAATTGGCTTAGTATAATCTACTCCTGCATTGTTAATAACAATGTCTAGCCTGCCATAGTCTGAAACAATTTTTTCAATTACTTCATGGACGATTTTTTCATTGCAGACATCCATGATATAGGCTGAAGCCTGGCCTCCGTTTTCTTTTATTTTATTTACCACCTTTTCAATGCCGTTTATTCTTACATCAGCAGCTGCTATAATGGCCCCTTCATTGGAAAGGGTTTTGCTTATCTCTGCTCCCAAACCCTGGCCGCTACCGGTGACCAGTACAACCTTGTTTTTTAAGTTACTCATATTTGTTGTCCAGTTTTTAATGGTACAAAAAGTTTATTTTTATAATAGTTAAATAGCTCCATCCAATTTGCATGATGTTCTGAAAGCCTTGGAAGTCCTGATACCAGACTATATACTTTTGCCATTTCCATAGCCACAGCTTCCCAGGTGAACATTTTGTTTACTCTTAATAAACCATTCAGCGTAAAATTTTTTGCCAATGATTTGTTCGTTATTGTTTCCAGCATTCGTTTTCACAGTATTTCCGGATCATCCGGAGGTACCAGAAAACCGGTGCGTCCGTGTTCTACCGAATATTTTATTCCTCCAACATTGGAACCTATAACAGGAGTGCCACATGCCATAGCTTCCAAAGGTGTAATACCAAATGGTTCATACCAAGGAGTGCTTATGAATATATCTGCGGCATTATAATAATGCTTTAACTCTTCACGCTTTTTTCTTCCTGTAAATATTACTCTGTCGGAAATATTTTCTTCTTCTGCTATTTTCTGTAGTCTTCCTATTTCAGGTGTTAATGATGGATCCGGAATTTCCGATTCACCTCCTACAATCAGAAGTTTTACAGGCAGGCCGGGAGAAATCTTCAGCATCTTTCCTAAACCTTTTATGACATTATCTACTCCCTTTCTTGGGACCAATCTGCCTAGCTGTAGGATAATAAATTCATCAGGTGATAATCCATGTGCTAGTTTTGATTTTCTTTTACTGATCGGGAAAAATTCGGACTTGTCAAATCCGCATGGGATAATTTTAATTTTCTCCTCGGATGCATAATATAGAACCATGAGATCATCTTTGTCCTGAGGACACTCCGCAATGATTCCATCAGCATATGCAGCAACTGATTTTTCGATATCAAATCTTTCGTCAGGAAAGTCATCTGATGCACCCTGGTGGATTCTTCTTACTTTACCTAATGCATGAAATGTAATTACAAAGGGTATCGCAAGGAATTTCTTTATCATAGTGGCAACATAACCTGACATCCAGAAATGAGCATGAATAAGTTCGTAGTTCTGATTTTTTTCCTTTATGAATTGTATCATCTCAGCAGCGAATTCATCCATATACTGAAACATATCTTCCTTGCGGATATATTCGACAGGACCTGCCTTTATATGTATTATCCTTATGCCGGGGATATATTCGATTATTTTTTCCTTCAACGGATTGTCCCATCGGGTGAAAATATCAATAGTATAACCGAATTTTATTAAATGCCTGGCCAACCTATCGACATATACATTTTGTCCCCCGCTGTCAATTCCTCCCAATAACGCAAGGGGAGAAGCGTGCTCACTTATGAATGCTATTTTCTTCTTCACTTCCCACCTCCCGCATCAATGAATTTTCTTTACCGGTTTTCATTCTGAAGATTTCCAGCCATTCATCTGTAAATCTTTTAATATTAAATTTTTTAATAGCAGTTTCTCTGGCTCCTTTACTTAGTTGAAATGCTTTTTCAGGATTTTCAATAAGTGTATGCATTTTCTCCACCAGATAATCCAGATTTGTGTGAATGTATCCTGAATAATCGTTTTCAATCGTAACACACATTTCTGTTGTTGCCATTCCTACAACAGGAAGTCCTGTCATCATAGCTTCGCAAACAGATAATCCCAGACTGGTATATCTGATCGGATTAAAAAAGAATCTGTATTTTGAAATAAAGGTTGGCAATTCTTTATTTGGAATTTCACCTAAACCACCTAGTTCTTCTGAGCCCATTCCTATAAGATCCAGAGGAATTTTCTTTCTTGCCTTCTCAAATATGTCCAGGCCGAGGCGTCTTCCTCGTTTTGATATACCGTTTATTACAACAATTCCTTTCGGAATCTCACCGGTATATACCGCTGAGTGGATTATTACTCCATGTTGAATTACTGTTGTTGGTGTCCTGTTATTATTCCACATCATATTGTTGAAATCTGTAACATGAACTAATAACATCTTAGGGTCATCAACAATATGTCTGGTGTCTGTCGGTACTTCTCTTGGCGGATCATGTTCCAGAAATATTTTTGGAAGAGCTCTTTGTTTCTCAGATAAAATCTCATATTGGTCCTTTTCATAATTCTTTCCTGACTGAAAAAGTATACAGTCGAATTCATGATTCTTCACCTCTTCAGCAGGTATTTCATGAACATTTTTTCCCCATGGAATGGTACCTGATTTTCCTCCGTATCCTTCTTCTTTATTGGCTTTTACCGGAAGATAAAAATCGCATGGTGTCTGAGTCAGATAATATAAATAGCTTCCATGTATATGCCATGTCAATACTTTTATCTTTTCTCCATTCTTACTTTTCATAATCGTCACTCTCCATCTCAAATAATCTTATGATTTATTAATTGTTTCTGATTTTTTTAATTCATTAATTAACTGTTTAGTCATAAGGGAGACAATATTGTAATTATTCGTTTCTTTCGGCATAATTATCCGATGCAGCTGTTTATTCATTGGAGCCCATCTCATCGGATCAGATGTAAGGAAAAGAACAACGCTTGGTGTTTTAACTGCTGTGGCAATATGTGAGACCCCTGTATCATTTGAAAACAGCATAAATGCTTCCTTGATGAGGAGGGAAATCGTACCAATATTTGTTTTGCCGCAAAGATTTACATACTCACTTCTCAATTTTAAAATAACATTTTCAATAATTTTTCTTTCAGATTCTGTACCTGTAAATACTAATTTGAAGCCGTAGCCCGCTATTTCTTCAGCTATTTTTGAAAAATATTCTGATTTCCATCTCCTTTTTATATCCCTGGCTCCCGGATGAATACAAACATATTTTCTTTCTTGCAGATTAAATTCTTTTTTCAAATTTTGAAATTGGTTTAATTCGCTTTCAAGAACCGGAAATTCCAGTGAAGTATCGCAGCAATCTATTCCCAATGATTTAATTAAAGTGAGATGCCTTTCAATTTCATGACAATGTTCAGGATAAGGAATAAATCCTGATGAAGGCATATACTTATCGGATTCAAAATATCCGACAATTTCTTTCGCCCCTAATAAAGCAATTAATGGGTTAATGACAGATCCGTTTCCCTGCATTTGAATTATCAGGTCATATTTCTTTTTATTCATTTCAAGGATAAAATCAGCTACAAGGAAAGGATCATAACCTTGTTCCGGTAATCCCGGAAATCCAGGGAAAGGAATAAATCCATTAAAGTAGTGTGGAAATCTGTTTACAAAATCTTTCGCCCAGGGTAAGCCTATCAAATCAATTTCAGCCTCAGGAAATTTTTCTTTTAATGCTTTTATTGCCGGAATGCTGCAAAGCATATCTCCTAACTGCAATGCTCTGAAAACAGCAATTTTCTTAAATGTATTTTGCTTACTCATATTGCACCTCCTTGCAAGATGAATAAGCCGAAAATATATAATTAGTTTTAAGAAATTTATTTGATCAGAGCATCAACCGCTTTTATCACTTCATTTACTTCAATATTTTCAAGAAAGGATATTTCATGTCTGCATTGATTATAAGTAGGTTCAAATGGGTAAGGGTTATTGGGAATTATACCACAATTATTGCAGATTAAATTCCATGAAATAACAGGATAGTGTTTTGAACGATTTAGAGGTGCCCAGTTTATTACATTGGGAGCCCAGTACAGGCCGATGGTTTTCGATCCTGATGCTATTGCAAGGTGCAAAGGACCGGTGTCTACACTTATGGTGAGTTTGGTTTTGCTGAACAATGCTGCCATTCCTCCAAGAGAAAGTTTTCCTGCAAGATTGCACGCTGTACTGTGCATAAGGCGCATGATCTCATTAATATAGATAGCATCATCTGAAGATCCGGTAAAAATCACCTGATGCTTATTTTTATATAAAGTATCAGCAAGTACAGCATATTTCTCTTTGCTCCACATTCTTCTTTCATCCATTCCTACCGGATGTATAATTATGCTGTTTTCTAATTCAAAAGCCACCTGTTCTTGCAGCTCTTTATAATCTTCCTGAAGAATATTAATTTTTGGTTCGGTTGATATTGCTTTTGCGCCTAGCATCTGCGCTACTTCTAGATATCTTATTACTTCATTTTGATAATAATAAAATGGTAAGGAGAAATCAAGAGATTCTGAATCCGGAGATTTTAGTCCTGCTGTAATCCTTGCACCTAATTTTTTTATAAATGGATTTGCAGCTGTTCCCTTACCATGTATCTGAATAGCAAGGTCGAATTTTTCTTCTTTCATTTTCTGAAAAAACTCCTTGATTTCTTCCTGATTTTCTGTAATGCCTTTTTTCTTCCCTTATCCCCTTAGTTACCGGGATGGTAATTACCCTGCTTACCGGACAACGGTATTTTCCTTCAAGAAAAGTTTTATGCCATGGCTTTCCCAAAAGTATAATTTCAGCTTGCGGATATGTATGTTGTAAAGCCTGGATGGCAGGAAGCGTAACAATAAAGTCCCCTAAGGCATTGGCACGTAGTATAGCAATTTTTTGTACGTTTGGTAAGACCATAGTAGGCAAGGGTGAGACAAATGTGGTGTGTTGGATATTAGACAATCAAATCCAATATCCAACCTCTAACTTCAAACATCTAATATCTATTTCTCCACTTTCATTTTTTCCTTCTGATAAACGCCTGTAAGGATTGCTGTGTCTATTACATGTCCTTCCATTTCCCTTATCAGCACCCTTCTGTCACTTTCATTAGGAATATCAAGGACAGTATCCAGCGCAAATAATTTAAACAGATACTTATGTTCCCCTGTAGGAGGGCATGGTCCTTCATAACCAAATGTTCCTCCGTTACATATTCCCTGGGTAGCTCCCTTGGCAATGGAATTTTCATCAAACCCTGAGGCCTGAGGCGGAATGTTAAATACCAACCAATGCACCCATGGTTTTGCCGGTGCATCAGGATCTTCAACCATTAGTACAAGACTTTTGGCAGTTTTTGGTACATCTGCAAATTTTAAAGGAGGGCTGATATTGGGTCCCTCACAGGTATATCTGACAGGTATTCTCTCCCCGTCGTTAAATGCCGGACTGAAAATTTTCATACTTTTTTCGTTATCTCAAAACAGAACCTTGGCTGATTGATAATGTTTGTAAAAGTTTTTTAGGAATTAGTAAAAAAACTAAGGCTGCCGGGAAAGTGAATTTATGGGCACTTTCAGGCAGCCTTTTTAAAATATATTATTAAAGTTATCCTTCGACAACTACACACTCGCTGTGCTCTTTATCTCTGTCTCTTCCGCCTCCAAATAATTTCGCAACACCACGGAAAGGCGCTCTGATGATGTAACCTGCTCCTTTGGCAACGTCACTGATTATTGCCCCTGCTGCTCTGAATGGTGCTCCTAAGATGGCCCCTGCGGTGGATCTGTCTCTCTCCTCTACATAAACCTCCTCAGCAACTACTTCTTCTGTATATTCAAATTCTCTGGCGCCCTCATAACGCTGATGATCTGCATCTAAATCAGCATCTGCTTCTATATCTGTTTCATATTCACCTTCAAGTTCAGAATCTTCAACTTCTCCTTCATATTCATATTCTCTGTCTATTCTTGCATCAGCATCAACATCAACCTCCTGATCTTCGATTACCTGATCCTGTTGAATAGACTCATCCATTAAATTTCTTGCATCCGCTTCATCCATTGGGACACATTCATAGTAATTAACATCTTGTGCTTTGGAAGTAAATAATACTCCAAAAGTTAATAGTGCAATAATAAGATAACGCATAACCTTCTCTATTTTTTGTTTTCAACCCTACAGTAGAATGTCGTTTTATGCTTAATTAACTTTTATATTTTTAGGGAGGTTCCCCTGAAGATGAGTTTATACTCTTCGGATGGTTAAATTGTTATTTTCTTACTGATGATGCCATGCAAATCGCACGATATGGCGGAGGTTATTGTTTTATGTGGTAGAGGTTGGATGTTGGGTATTGGATATTGGATATTAGGTATTGGATATTAGATATTGGATGTTCGATAGAGGATACTGTACATTTGTTATTTAACTTACTATGGCCGTAATAAAAATAGAACTTGATGTTATTAATTCTCAGCAAATAGTGGAGACCAAGAAAGGAACTGTTGCAGGTGTATTGGCTGATGTGCTTATCAGTAATAAAAAGTTAAAAAGAAAAATTGAAAAAAAGATTGCTGTTAAACTCGCCAGTCAATTAAAAGACAAAATACAGGAAGGATTGGAGAAGGAAGGTGTAAATGCTAATTTAAAATTTAGTGTAATATTAAGAGAAGAGGTAGTTTTGTAATGGTGTTTACTAAAGTACGAAACTAAATGTACAGGTCAGGCTGAGCGGAGTTGAAGCCTTTTTAATAACTGCCAATCACTTGTCTAAGCCCGTACAACTGTGGTTGTCTTTCTTCAGAAACAATTCTTGCCGGAGGAGCGGTGAAGTAACCGTTTTCAATAAAGTGCAGCGCCTCTTTTAAGCAATCTTCGTTAAGATCACCAAAGGGTTTGCTTACATTATCTAATCGTTCTGAGCTTACAGGTATGCCGCTAAAATATTTACCTTCATCATTCCTGTTTACCATTTCAAAGGCGATAGGAACAAATACTTTTCCTCTATGAGTCCAGCCATACATTCCTACTGGTTTACCATGGGTTTTACTTCCAATGAGGTATACATTCATTATAGGTTTAAGTGAATTGATCACAAGTTCACTTGCTGAGGCAGATGATCCGGAAGTTATTACAAACACCCGTTGAAGATTAAGATTATAGGGTGTTGATTCGAAATAACTATTATAATCGTGTGAAGACTTCTGTTTGTTATGAACTGTTTTGGCAAACAACTGACCTGATGATCCGTTTCCTGCTATGCATGAGCTTAGGTAAATAGCTGTCTTAACGCTGCCACCACCATTGTATCTCAGATCCAGCACAAATTCATTAATGCCCTGTCCCTGAAAATAATTGAAGGCTTGTTCAAGTTCCTGCTTCGAGGATTCTATGAAACTGTTAAACACAAGATAACCGACTTTTTTATTATAGGAGTTTATTACATCATAGTGTAAAACTGTTTCTGTGTTGAAAGCTGCTTCTGCAATGTTTTTGGTATGTGTGGTACCCGCAGGATCAATATATGTGAAAGTAGCTGAAGGGTGATTAAGTATAAGGTTTAGCTGGTTGGATGATATTAGCTGTTCAACAGAGGTTCCGTTTATTTCTGTAAGCCTAAATCCTCTTCTCAGGCCTTCGTTATACATGGGGGAGTTTTTATATACAAAACTGATGTAAAGGTGATTATTGGGGTCTATTCTTAAGCCGCAGCCATAGCCGATATTTTGTCCTGAAGAGAAGTATCCAAAATACTTTGCAGAATCTTCAATGAAGCTCCAGCGGTCATATACCTTATATTTTAAAGCTTCAAGTAATGCTTCTGCAGATCCATAATGATCAGGATTTACCTGCGGCATCTGCTCATTCCAGAAATACCATTGTTTCATTAGGTCATACAGGTACGATTTGTGGTCCTGTGAAGGTGCAGGATCATTTTTCCTTTTACAGGAAGAGAAGGAGGCAAGCAGGAAAAAAGAAAGGCAAACTAGCTTAATAATTCTCATAGATAAAATTACTGGTATAACTGATTAATATTATAACGAAAGTTAAAAAAATATCTTACCTTTGAGTATATTAATCCTATTGGCTGAGTAGAGATGCTTTCTAAAAAGACAAAATATGCGATTAAAGCCCTGGTAAAGCTTGCGAAGGAATACCAGAAAGGTCCTATTCTCATCAGCACAATTTCAGAATGTGAGAAAATCCCCAAAAAATTCCTGGAGGCCATACTTCTGGAGCTTAGATACGCAGGGTTTGTTAACAGCAGGAAAGGCAAAGGGGGCGGATATTATCTGATTAAAAACCCTAAAGATGTGGACTTAGCAAATGTCATCAGGCTGTTTGACGGTCCGCTTGCTTTGCTTCCATGTGTATCTTATAAGTATTATGAGAAGTGTGAAGAGTGCATTGACGAAACCACCTGCGGGATAAGAAGCGTAATTGCGGAAGTCAGGGAGGAAACCGTTAAGGTGCTTAAAAACAATTCTTTAGCAGATATTATCAGCAGGGAAGAGGCGCTAAAATCCAATAAATAAATTTGTATCCAGTGGTTAGTTGTGTTCAGGTGTTAAAGTTGAGGTAAGCTTTATTTAATTCTAATACACTAAACATAACACTCTATTATTTTTTAGCAAGATCTTCTCCGGGGATTATATCCTTAACTACAATGTCAGAAACGCCAATTACAACAGGCTGCACCAGAAATTTAAAAAAGCCGGTATAAGGTTTATAATTGTAACTTATTTCAGAAGACTCTTCTCCTTCGGAATTGATAACCAAATTGGCCAGGTCTGATTTTAGTTTGGATTTTTCATTTTGAGAATTCACAATACTTACATTTACTCCTTTAAAGCTCATTTCAATATTTCCTTTTGCTACACCGTTTTTTACATTTATGTTATATTTTAAATTTTGTATTTGCCCGTCGTTAAATTTCAACCCATCTGACGGAATTGTAATAGCATTAAAGGCAGGTGCATCAATACTGGCAATTTCTCCCTTATAAGTAAATGATTTTTCTTCCGACAGATTGATTTGCATCCTGAGTGTAAGGAGCGATTTTCCATAAAGATTAGTAGTGCCCAATACCCTTGCAGGCGTATTAGTAGCTATTTCCGGATCGTTAGTAAGATCGACAATTAATAGATCTGTATTGTGAAAACTCACTTCAAGTATTCCTCCATCGTCTTTTTGTCTTTCATCATATGTAATATAGCAGTGGCTAAACTCTATAGAATCTATTTTTAAAGTATTAGTTCTGCCAGATACCAGTTCTGCAGGAAATTTTTTGGGCACCTGTTCTTTAGGAAGATTTTTATTGGTGTAAACATGCATATTCACATCCTCAACTTTTATCTTTTGTATTTCGGTTTTCTTTTCATTCAGCAAGGAGGCCAGATTAATTTTATTGCATGAAACTTTATTGGCAATAAAATCAATTTCTGCTTTTCTGTATTTTGTATTTTCAGGTTTTTTAGAAAAGGTAAGGTAAGAAGCCTGTAAACTTTCATTGCCTGTTGTTTCAAGTTTATCTATAGCCATTGAGATATTATTCTCAGGTGAATTCATATAAAAGTTTTCTGCTACTATTTTTATTTCATCTGAGAATAAAGGGTTAGATATCCTTTCTTTAGAAAGAATGAAATTTTTTGAGGCTATAAATAAATTGTCAACCTGGTAAATTGCAGGTTTGCTTTCTGTTTCGTCTTTGTATTTGATTCGCCAATTAGATAAACGGATGGTATCAATTTGAATGACCTCTGCAAATACATCTGAAAATTCAGGTAATTTTCCTATAAAGCTTAAAGTGTCGTTTTGATTTTCTTTGTTTCTTCGATTAATACTTAATAAAACCTTATCACACAAAAATCCATCTGCATAAACTTTTCCCGAAAGTAAATATTTGAACCAGCTTAATCCTGTAATGTCAATACATTTAATCTTCAGATTTATAGTTGAAACTACAGAATCCGGATGCTTTTCCTTTAGGCTGTTTATTTTTTCCTGATCCGGATCCAGAATAATATTTCTTATGGTAACATTGCCGGTAAGTATTTCTACATTGAGCGTTTTAATTTTCAATTGGTAAAGTCCATTGGTTTCTTTTTCTACCTTAGAACTAAGGTAATTTCTTATGATTGGTCCACTAACAGCAAACGAAATAAATTTTAGAAATATGACAACCAATGCAGCAATGAAAGCATAAAAGAAAATGTTGAGGATCTTCGCAGTTAATTTGTCGGACGTTTCAGTTTTACTTTGTGGCATATTTCATAGTGAAGGGCTATAAATAAAACAATTTAAGGCAGGAAGTGTTTTTTATGTATGTCAAGAGATGTTCCTTCAATAATTTTCGCAACATTATACCTATTGATTTTCACTATAGCTCCTTATGTGGGGGTAAAAGAGCACGTTATTTTGCTGATGTTTTCTTTGTCTCCTTTGGTGATTATTTATATGGTAATCAAAATACTCAAAGATGGTAAACCACCGGTGAAAACCCTTGCTAAAGGTGAAGAATGGGGCTATTGTGACATATCAAGGGAAGAATTGAACAAGAGAAAAAGATTTTGATTTATATTCCTTTTTCAATTGTTATTTTTTAGCTAAAAGTGTATTTTTATTTTTTATTGACTTATGAAAAAACCTGTATTTTTTTATTTCATTATTTTTCTTTCTTTCCTTAGCTGCAGAAACGATTGCAGAAGTACCAGATTTAATAACGATGAATTGCGAATATTTTTTTCACATACTACTTCTGTAGTATTCACTGACCAGTTTGGCGAAATTGCTGAACTTTACCCTGTCAGAAAAATAAATCAGGAATCCGAAAAAGTAAGTTATAAGCTAACAAAAGATCTTTGTAAGTCTGAGGGCAGTGTAAAGTTGACAGATGTGAGCGGAACAATTCCGGGATTTTTATTTGAACTTGAGGCCAGCAAAAATGAGAAAGGTCCCTTAATTCATAACTTAAGCGTAAATAACACATTCGTTCTGAGAAGTATTTCAAGGCAGAATTTTACTGAACTGGAAGTGGTACCGGGATATGACTTTATAGTATTTGAAAAAATACCGGCTATTACTATAAGAGGAAAAGAATATAATGACCTGTACAGAATCTCAGATACACGAACAAATAACTCTATGAACCATCTTCACAGAATTTTATATTCTCCTTACCATGGCCTTGTTCGATTAGAATTCGAAAATCCGCAGAGGGTCTGGAATATTAAGCCATAGTTGGTATCCGATAATCAACCTGTTTAATCAGCTCCAGTTAATGTACCCGGCATAACACTGCCCTATTTAGTTTTTTCTGATTGATGCTTTTATTATAATTTTTTTAATAACATTTTTTGCTTTTCCAATTTATATTATATCTTGAATATTTTATAAGTAATTGATAATTAGATTATTAAACTTCTTATTTGTAGTTATACAATTACTAAATAAGTGCAATTAATTACAATTAAAATTATATTTTATGATAAGAAGTATAAAAATTTTTAGCCTCTTACTGATAGTAATTTTTTTGCCTTTTAGCTCTCTTCATGCTCAGGTGCCTAAAGATTGCCCATCTTATCCTGCGGTTAACTATTTTGACACTACCTGTTTTATTTACATTGGCAATAATGAAATAAAATTGGGCCAGGGAAGGGTAAGGTTAGAAGATCTCTGGGGAGATTATCTGCCTACTGATATTTATGTTCCAAGTAATCGTCCTGCCTGGGCTATTGCTCAGGCTCATGGATGGCATCTCACCAGAAATATTCTAAAATATGAAATGTATGATATACATACTTTCGCTGCAACGATGATGAAGGAGTCATTCCTTGGTTGCGATGGCGCCATCAGTTTTGCAGGACTGGGGCTTACTTATCCGGTCACCGGAAGTACAAATTTTCAGCCTACCAACTTTTTGAATGTAAGAGATGGCTGCTTTCATATCGATCAGAGTACAGGTCTCCCCCAGTTGACAAAATATTATCCTCGCAGGTTTGCAGGTGTGCCTGATCACCAACTGCACATAGGAGGAAACCATTATATCAGATCCATTCTTTCTAAAACATTATATGATCTTACTTTAGTCAGGCTGCGTGATTACTCCGACGGGCTCGACCTTTCCGGAATGGTGCAGGCTACTCTTGATCCCTTATCATCGGAAAAATACATTGCACTGGGATATAACAGAGGCTATAATAGCGGAGAACTGATTACTCCTTTGCAAACTCCAAACAGACCGGCAACTACAGCAAACGCTAACTGGCTTACATTGCCAAGCTTTAATTACGATTATACCAGAGCGATTTCACATGTTGTAAGAGTACTTTCAAACAACTTATATACAGGAAATCCTATACCAAGACCCAAACCGGCGTATGCTGACTCCGACAATCAGTGGCATAACTGGTATGACTATATGTTTACCTGGAATGAAGTAAATGCTTATCTGGATAGCGTACTTGTGTTCTATGGTTCAGATGCAGATCCTGTTCGTGTAAAAACTGCTGTGCAGGCAGCATTTGATTCCCAGAAAGACGGAAGCAACAGAGTTTCCTTTCGATATAAATTCGGTCCCGTGCTCGATGCTATTGTATTGAATCTTCCATACGATGAGCCTATGCCGGTGATATTGAGTTCAACCGACGGCGTTGATGGCTGTAGCGGAAAAGTGGGTCCTGATGTAAAACTTACTGCCATGGGCCCTGTCACTTTCTGCCAGGGAATGAGTGTAGAACTGGTAACAAACATTGGTACCGGTTTTACTTATGAATGGAAAAAAGATAATGTTGTTGTTCTTAATCCAAATACTGATAAGCATATTTTTACAGTGACTCAATCCGGCTCTTACATTGTCAGCATTACAGCTCCTAACGGAGCAAAAATTCCTGCTCCTTGTCCTATTGCCGTTACTGTAAACAACTGCAGTAATTGTTCAATGACAGCAACTGCTATTGCCACCAATAATACATGTACAGGAATGGCAGATGGAAAAATTAATGTGAGCCTGGCAAATTTTTCCGGTAAATTGCCGGTTACTTATTCATGGTCGGGCCCACAAGCAGGATCTGTCAATTCTACCCTTTCTTCTTATGAAATTAATAATCTGCAGGATGGTCAATATACAATCGAAGTAACCTCTGTAGCTGATCCTTTATGCAAAGCATTTGCATCGGTAAGAATAAATTCAACAACGTCCTTATACCAAGGGTTAACGGTGAACAAAACAGTGACAGATTGCAATAAGGCCAGTCTTCAGGCAGTGATATCTAATAGCCCACCTGCATCCTGCACTTATAATTTAAGAATAGAAGGGGATATGTGGGGATTTTGGGATAATTCGATATTTGGTATAGAAGTATTATCCAATGGTTCACCCCAGGGACCTTATTCACCGCGTGCCAATGGAGGAGGTAATCCTGTATTTTTGAATGAGAATATAACTCTTGCACACGGTGCCACCCTTGTATTAAGGATACTAAACAAAACAGTCACTCCAAGGACAGGGGCGGCATTTTTCGTGCGCTTGTTTAATCCGCAGAATAATCAGATACTGAATTATAATATGAGTGGAGTTAATTATCCTGTCGGATCTACACAGATTTTCACCACTACTGTTAATTGCTCTGAGCCTTTGCCTGCATACACTTATTCATGGTCGCCAGCAGCAGGTTTGTCGTCGGTGAACACAGCGGCCACCAATGCTACAGTAAGCGCTACCACCAATTACACTGTAACAGCAACTCATCCTACAAAGCCAGGATGTGCCTTAAGCCGAACAGTACAAGTGGAGTATAATTGTACGTTACCTGTTAGAATGCTGGAGTTCGAATTGGAGAGAAATGGCAATTACGTGGATATAAACTGGATTACGAGTATGGAAGAAAACAGTGACAGGTTCATTATTGAAAGATCGGGTGATGGTGTAAGTTTTTCTGCTATTGCATCGGTGAAGGCTTTTGGTAAATCATCTGGTCCCAAAGTGTATTCTTATACTGACAGGCAGCCTTTTCCAGGAATTAATTATTACAAGCTTACCGCATTAGATGTTGATGGGAGCATTGCTTATTCTGCTGTCAGGACAATTGTTATGGATTCACAACATACTGTTTTAGTGTATCCCAATCCTTACGAAAACAGTTTTAGTGTAAAATTTTCAGGTAATTCAGCGGGTACGACACTCGAATTGGTAGACCTGACCGGAAAGGTACATGAAAGAATTTTAATTGAAGAAAACTACCGGACTATTGAAATGGGTGCGAATATTTCTGACGGAATATATTTCCTGAAGGTATATTCTTCGTCTGATAATGAAATAGTAAAAGTTATCAAAGGAAGATAATTATAAAGCTTTTATTTATTTCCTGATTGGTAATAATCTGTTTTTCTTACCAATCAGGATTTTTTTTTGTATTTTGTTATTATATTTTGAAGGCACTGTTTACGTTTAGATACAGGAGATAATTTTATTATGATATTTTACTTCAGACTGATCTTTTTATTTGCAATAATTTTAATCCATCACCCTTCTTTTGCCCAGAAGCTAAGGAAGATGGAAGGAGAGACCGGACTATATTCCAGCTATTCATTAGAAGCAGAAAAAAATTCTACCTACAAGCTTAATTTCCCACGAGCATTTTCATCTGTTTCATTTAATATTAAACAGGGAAGTTTTTCAGATTCATATCTTATTGTTGCTTCAGATACATTCAGAATTTATCCTGATCTTCATCATTCAGCTACAGACATTATTGCTTCTGAACTTGTAGTGATCAATGGTTCGGCCAGGGATTTTAGACTATATACCGGCAACATGACCGGAAATATTCAGATCCATTTTAATCATGTTCCCCCGGCTGAAGGTCAGGATCAGCAAAGTCGAAAAAAAAAAGAAGATGCAAGAACAGAAGAAATATGTTCTGAACCGCAAATTGTAACACCTGCTGTATGGAGAACAGGATTACCTGCTCCTGTGGCTCCTCCGGACCCAACCAAAGTAAAACATATCATTATTCATCATTCAGCAGGTTCCAACTCAGTAACAAACTATACACAACAGGTACGGGACATTTATGTGTTCCATACCAAGCCAATTTCCAGTGGAGGAAGAGGATATAATGATATAGCATACAATTTTCTCATTGCTCCCGATGGTGTAATATACCAGGGAAGGGACGATCAGGGCTTGTATGATAAAGATAATATTAAAGGAGCTCACCTTTGTGCAAGGAACGATAATACGATGGGTGTTTGTCTGCTCGGAACTTTTACTGTAGAAAAGCCAACAGCGGAAGCTTATCATTCCTTGTTTCATCTGATCTCATGGAAACTTAATAAAGAAAAGCTTTTGCCTGCTGATGCCTTTTTGCATCCTGTGATTAATCCTGATAGGATGCTATCTGCAGTAGCGGGGCACAGACAAGGTTGTGGTACTGCAGATACCAGTTATACCAACAAAAGCTATACAGAATGTCCGGGAGATTCGGTAATTTTTAAAATGCCCTACATCAAAGCTTCTGTAAAGCAAAATCAAAATGAATGTTCTGCTACAGGAGTCAATGATAATAACCTTAAAACTGCTGCTTACAGCATATATCCTCAGCCGGCAAAAGAATCTTTTTCAGTTTCTAATACAGATGAAACATTGGAAATATTTGTCTACAATTCTGCTTCAGAAATAATTTTAAAGGCATTTTGCAGGGGAGAAGAAGCTGTGGATATTTCCATGCTGAATCCCGGCTTATATTTTGTAGAAATTATCGGTAAGAAGGGAAAATATGTAAATAAATTGCTGAAGAATTAAATTAAGTATATAATCAAAATCATAAGTGAATTCAGATAATTTTTCCGGCGAAAATAAAATATCTCAGGTTATTCTGATAATGCTGGTCGGTTTTATATTGTTGCATTCTATAATTATTTATTTCCATCATTTCATATTGCCAGATGTAATAATTGAAAGAAGAATTAACCTTTCTCAACTACTTTATATTAATTTGATCCATTATGTAATAATTCCATTAATCTGGTTGTTTCTTAGGAAAATTCTTGTTTTCCTGTACGGGAAAAGAAAGCCATTTAATTTAATCTACATTTTGATATTTCTTCATTTTCTAATAATAATTTCAACAAGCATAAGAAGTCTATATTTTTATAATGGCGAAAACGTACTTTTAAATGTTTTAATTGACATTTTTACTAAGCTTTCCAGTTTCCTTAAAGTAGTTTTTTACATTTGGTTGTTATGGATTGCTGACGAAGCCTGTTCAAAATACTTGAGATTATATTCAGTTTTGGGAATAGCAATTATCTTAGCTTATTATTTAAATAATACAGTTCTATATAAGGGATGGCTAACTTTTTCCCTGATTATTACTCATAATTTGGTTCTAATCGTTATCTGTTTCATCTGTTATAACATCATGTCCAAACCAGTTGTCATTAACCGAAATTATTTGGATTCTAATGTTTAATAAGTATGTGAATAATTTTTAACATCAGCGCTTTAACTTCTTCTCGCTTTTATTTAATTTGTCCCCTACAATCTTAAAGCTTTAAGCTTTAAACTATAAACTTTCAACTTTTAACTTTTAACTGTATCATGGAAAATCAAATTCTTGACAACGATGTTGCTACCTCTTCACAGGGATTATTAACTGCTGAGGCTATTGGCTTTTTAGATCAGATAAGAAAATGGACAAAATTCTTGTCAATACTCGGTTTTATCGGGCTTGGATTTCTTGTTATCCTGGGTTTCAGTATCGGGGCGATTATGCAAATGGTTAACCCTATGGCGGGACAAATGGGATTTCCTACTGCAATACTCGGAGGGGTATATATTGTAATGGCATTGATACATTTTTTCCCTGTCCTGTATCTTTTTAATTTTTCAAGCGCATTAGGCAGGGCTTTAAGAAGCAATTCTTCTTATGAATTGACAGTAGCATTTAAAAACCTGAAATCACATTATAAATTTATAGGTGTATTCTGTATAGTTGTGCTTTCTATATACGCCTTGATTTTTGTGTTTGGAATGCTGGCTGTATTAATGAAATAATATTTCCAGGGCTGTTTAAAAAGTAATTTACCTTTTAAACAGCCTTTTTACCTGCTGAACATACGCATAATCCAACTGTTTCTTACCTTACAGCTTGTAACCTCAATATCTCTTGCGGCTCTTTTTACTGTAGTTAATGTTTCATCAACCTCTGCTGCCATTGTAGTGTCTGCCACCAGTTTACCAAGAGTGCTGTTTTCATTATTAAGCTTTGCAGTAAATTCTGCCATGTTTTCAGTGATTGTAACAGAATTTCTTCCGGCAACCGATAGCGTATCCACCACATTTACCAGTTTTTTAGTTAATACATTTGCATTATGTCCGGTGTGTTCAAACGATGTTACCAGGTTTGAAACCTTATTATGTAAAGATTTATCAGAAACAAGCATTCCTAATGTTCCTTCCCCATTATTGATTTTGCTGGTGATGTTTTCAAGGTTGCCTGTAATCCTGGTCGCACTTTCTCCAGTCTGCTGCAGAAGAGATATAAACTGTTCTATTTCATAAGGAGCTTTGGAAGAGATGGTGTCCCCATCTGAAATCACCTGTGCATATGGTGATCCTGCAGAAATGCTCAGGAACTTGGTGCCGATCAGTCCGTCATTATGTATGCTGGCTTCAGAATCGATTTTAATAAACCGTGCCACATCTTTATCAATGTGCAATGTAACTGCAACCAGTGAATCAGAAACGATTTCAATCTTTTTGATTGTGCCTACATTCACTCCTGAAAATCTTACCATGTTTCCTTCTACAAGCCCGCTTACATTCTTAAACATGGTGACAACTTCTTTTCTTGATCCGAAAATATGTTGCCGTGATCCGATATAAAAGACGAGCGCTGTAAAAAGCACTACGCCGGCTATCATAAATATTCCCAATAAAACCCTTCTGCCTGCACTTTTATTTTTCATTCCTCATCAAAGAATCGCCTTATCCACATATGTTCTGAATTCTTTAGTTCGCTGAACTTACCTTCTGCTGCGATTTTCCCTTCATTTAGTATCAATAAACGATCAGAGGTCATTTCAGCACATGTCATATCATGCGTAACTATCAATGCAGAGATATTCAATCTATCCCTCATCTCTAATATTAACCTGCTGATTTCTCTGGATGTTTGCGGATCAAGACCGGTAGTGGGTTCGTCGTATAAAATGATTTCAGGCTCAAGTACTAAGGTCCTGGCAAGTGCGACTCTTTTTTTCATTCCACCCGATAATTCATCAGGCATTTTATCAATTACGTCATTCAAACTCACCTGTTCCAATGCGTGGAGTGTAATTTTCAGGAGTTCTTTTTTCTTTAGTTGGGGAGATAATCTTTTTAATGCAAAAGTGATGTTTTCACCCACGGTCATTGAATCATAAAGCGCTGCTTCCTGGAAAAGGTATCCTATTTTTCTTCTGAATCGAATCAATTTAGATTCCCTCATCTTTAGGATATCTTCTCCTAAAACATTGATATGCCCTTCTTCCGGATGGATTAATCCTACCAGCGATTTCAGAAGAATGGATTTGCCTTCACCGGATTTTCCGAGGATGACAATATTTTCTTTTTTATTAAGATGGAAACTAACGCCTCTTAATACATATTTGCCATTAAAAGATTTTTTTAAGGATGATATCTCAATTACTTTCTCAGACATAGCACATTGAATTATCCGAAAAACATATGGTTGAGTTGAGCAGCGATCATATCTATAAAGAAAATGATCAAAGTAGAAATAACCACTGACGAGTGTGCTGCTTTTCCAACGCCTCTTGTTCCTTTAGAGGCCTTGTATCCGTAGTAGCAACCGATAAGTCCAATGGTATATCCGAAAAAGAATGATTTTATAAGAGATGGGACAAAGTCATAAAACATCACTTCGTTAAAGGCCACTGTAAGGAATAGCTGATAACCCATGCCTTTCCCCAGATTAACTGCTAAAAAGCATCCTAATAACGCCCAGGCGGCAGAATATATCACAAGAATCGGCAATACTAAAGTACAAGCCGTCACTCTTGTGAATACCAGATATTTGAAAGGATCCACGCCTGATATGGCCATAGCATCTATCTGTTCCGAAACTTTCATAGAACCAATTTCTGCTCCTATAGCAGAACCGATTTTTCCTGCACAAACAATACCTGTCAGCACAGGTCCTATTTCCCTGATTATAGCAACAGTAACCATGTTGGGAATCATCATCTCAGCACCGAATTGGCGAAAAACAGGTGTTAGCTGTATGGTAATTACCAATCCGATGATAAAAGAAGATATTGACACAAGGAAAAGAGACCTTACACCTAAAACATACATTTGAGTAAGTACTTCAAGAAATTCGAAAGGTCTTTTGAAAGATTTTACGATGTATCTTCCGGTGAAGGAGGTCATATCGCCGACTTCTGCAAAAAAGTTTTTTACCCTGGAAACGGGTTTTTCTGAATCTGAAGAAAAAATTGACATATTCCGGAAGTACTGTTAATTAAATAACTGTTATTCTGAAATATAGTTTAGTATGTGGTTTATGGTATGTTAAGGGATAGCTTCCGGTACCTTTCCGTTGAATAAAGATCTGTAGAAATGTTTTACTTCGGGCTTGTGATTTATAAGTCTGGGATCAAGGTAATAATTGTGAAAGCCGTAAGCTGCTTTTGAAAAATCGATATAGCGTGCATTTGCGGCTTTTCTATTACCACCTTTAAGCCCAAGTTGGGTGGAGAAAGTTATTAGTCCTGCACCTTTTAAAGTCCGGTCACCCCTGTTATAGGTAATGAAAATATTATTTTGGTATTGAAGGCTTTCTACCCATGATTTATGGCCGGCTTTTTTCACTGCCGGAGCATCAATGATGATATTGTCAAAAAAATTTGGTGAAAGTGGTAGTGACTTGCCTGCGGAACATCTTTTAAAGGCAAAGGTACCTAAACTGTGAAGATGAAGACTTACGCTGTCATTGTCATGAAAAACATCAGAAAGCATATTAATAAACTCGCAAAGTTGCGAGGTCGATTTTTTTATGTTCTTTCTTGAGTTATAAAAATTTTTAATTCTTCCATATCCGGGCATTCGTGTTGGTATATCATAAACAATTAGGTTAACATCGTACAAAGTTTGAATGCCGGCTGCCCGATAAGCCATAGAAGGAAAGTGTTGACCATCCCCATGTATATGGACAAGCCAGTTTTTACTTTTCCCAAGCATGTCTACACCCTGTTGAAGGGAAGTTAGCATTTGAATCTGCCAGGTTTTGTTAACATACCATACCATCATAACTTTGTTAGCACCTTTGTCTGTAAAGTTTCCAAATAACAGATCAGGGTTCAAAGTATCATAAATGCGGTTGGTGACAACAATGAAAACAGTATCACCGGCTAAGGGTGTCTTATTACGAACAAAATGTGCTTGTGCATTTACATTTTCATAAATGAGAATAATGAATAATAATAAAATTGATATTCTTAAAATTGGCTTCATGCACATTTATTTGTTCAATGCCATTAGTCTGTTCGGATAAACCACCAGCTGAAGGAAAGTAAGTTCAAGCTGGTTTAGATTGATACTGCTTTGCTCAGGAGCTTCTATTTGTAAGAACGGATTGAACCTGATATTGGTACGCATTACCCACCAGTCAATTTTTGTAGGTCTTATATCCCATCCTGCAATGAACCCTGGCCTTATCAATCTTCTTTCAGATTTAAATTTTGTTTCGTTTTTAATGCGATGTTCGGCTGACAGAAATTCCGCATTGGCAGTCAGACCGAAAAATGGCGTAAAGCCATGGTAATCTCCTGCGAATTTGTAGAGTTCTAAAGAGATATTGGTCCGGCTTATCTGTTGTTTTTCATCAAAAGCCTCCAGCCCGGTCCTGTAGCTTCTAAAAGCAATGTTCCCTTGCAAATTACTGTTGAAATGATAATAACCGACTGTAATGTCAGGATATATTTTAGTGATTTTATAATCATCCAGATAGGGTTTATGTCCGGAATTATAACTTGATGATCCCAAAAAATATGCATTAGTCACACCAACTGCTAAAGAGTAAGAATTTAGTTTTTTATTTTCTTTGAGCTTATCAAAATTCCTTTTTGTTTTTCCGATTCTATCATTCACCTCTGACATTAAAGTGAAGTCAAAAAGATATTTGTATTTCAAACTTATGGTTAAGTCAGGAATTTTTACCTCAATTTGTTGTGCGGGTGAAGTATAATAGTGGTATTTGTTCCTGATATAATAATGGGCTCCTAATTCAAACAATCCCAACTCGGAGGCATAAGTAAGGCCAAAAAGCAAAGGATATTCTCTTCTGATTAACTCTGCAGCGTTTTCTTGTCTGAAGGAAAATCCGCTTATGGCAGAACCTACGTAGGGCCTCAGTTTACCATATTCTATTGGTAAGGGGAAAATTTTGAATCCTGTACCTCCGGTTCTCCTGAAATTATAATCTTCTGTGCGTTCTCCCAGCTTGTGGTTTGTAAGTGTAATGCCGGTAAAAAATATTGCATGCCCCCAAAAGTGTGTACCTGCAAGCATCAGTACAGGGCTTACTTTTTCATTAAATGCATATGCACGTAAAGAATTATCTTCAGAAAATAAAAAAGAACGGCCTGTGGAGGGTGAGAATTTATATTCAAGGCCGATTGCTGTTTGGGCAAAACGGTATCTGGTTTTGCCGCCTTCTTTATAAGATTGAGCTGTTATTAAGTAGGGAAGGCAAAAGGATATGAACGTCAGTATTGTGTTTTTTTTCCATCTTATCATTAAGAAGTTTTTACCTTTCAATAATATAATTAAAATAAATTTCATCAATTATCTCATAGTACATAACACCATCAATAGCCATGAACTCATTAAATACATTAATTTCTACAAGCTCACCTTGAGGTGTAACATACAACGATGTAAGCTCTTCCGGGTCCTTCATAGGTTGAATTATTTTTTCCTCCTTATAAATTTAGAAAGTACATCAGGGTAAATATTCCGAAATTTTGAAAAGCACCATTTTTCAAATTCTTTCAATTCTTTACCCTTCAGCCATTTTCTTAGTTTATTAAACTCTTTTTCAAAAAGGATTTTATCAAAACTAACTTTCTCGATAATGGTTTTGCTGAATTCTAACATATTAGGGTCCTCCTGTAAAAATTTTGAGAAAAAACCGGAGAGCCGATTGACAGCCCCCCGGTAACTCTACTAACACATATTGAAAAAGAATAAATTCGGTCAAAAGACTGATAAAAATGATTCTATTATCAGGCAAACACGGTAAAACTTACCATCATAAGAAAAAAGAAGGTGCCAAATAATAAACAGATCTTAGCTATCTGTGTAACGATTTTGCTTCTTCCGGCTTTCATAGTAAGTAACCAGATTTTAGTATTGTTTTATTACTATACGACAAAGTTAATATATTTTGTGTAATAGTAAAACTATTACTAGTAATATTTTTATTATTATTTTTATAGTCCTTTGATAATTAGCAATTTAACTTAAATTAAAATTTATTAATATAGATTAAATTTTTGTTAATCCGGAAATTTTATAACATTATATTAAAAAAGTAAAATAAAAATCAGTAATAGTAATACTATTTGTCATAATAAAATGTTAATTTTGCAGATCAAATAATGATATGACATCTATTAAGATCAAATTAAATGAAAAGCTCTATCTGAGGAATCCGGAAGAAACGGAATTGGGAAGGAAAATTCTTCAAAAGAGTATTCTAATGATAGATCAGTTAGGGTTTGAGGATTTTACGTTTAAAAAACTGGCTGCAGAAATAGAAAGCACGGAAGCTTCGATGTACAGGTACTTTGAAAACAAACATAAGCTTCTTGTTTACCTTGTATCCATGTATTGGGTATGGCTGGATTATCAGATTTCATTCAGGACAAACAATATCAGAAGTACAAAAGAAAAGTTAAGGATAATTTTGAAGGTAATATGTGAATCAAGGAATAATGATCCTATAACAGAAATAGATGAATCTGCTTTATATAGAATAGTTGTTAATGAATCAGCTAAGGCATACCTCACCAAGGAGGTTGATTCTGCAAACAAGGATGGATTATATAGAGAATATAAAGCAATATGCAAAAAGATCGCAGATCTTATCCTTGAAATTAACCCTACCTATAAATACAGTCATTCAATTGTAAGTACTTTATTGGAGGCTTCGCATCAGCAATTATTTTTTGCCAGACATCTTCCATCACTTACTGACTTTAAAGATAAAAAGTCTGAAGAAAATGAATTGGAGAAATACCTGGAACACCTGCTGTTTTCTGCAATTGGGTCAGGTGAATATTAAGAAAGAAAATTTAGATATAAGTAACCTGCCGCAGCTAAAATCGCTCCTCCGGCCAATGTCGGAATTAATGTCTTTTTTAAAACCTGATTGTTTTTTTGTATGCCTGCAACGGAACAAGCAGCTATAATATTAAAAAGACATATGGCATTGCCGATTGCCGCTCCTGAATGTTGAAGTGCAAGTATCGCAATATTATCCATAGAAAGTTGAGTTGCAGTCAAATCCTGTGTAGCTGCAAGTACCAGATTTGAAACCGTAGTACTTCCTGTAATGAATGCTCCTGTCATTCCGATAAATGGTGATGCAATAGGGTACCATCCACCTAATGATTTGGTGAGAAGTGCTATATTATCAATCATCGAAAAGGATCCTTCTTTAGCAACCATCATCTGTGCTATGCAAATAACAGGGTATAAAACCAGGAGCACAGCTCCCATCTTTTTAATTATTCCTGAGAGTTGAACTTTGGGCTTTTTTACCATTATGACTAACAAAGCTGTAAACACAAAAGGAAAAAACGGGGATCTCAGCAGGGTTAGAGTTAAGCCTAAATCAGTAGAGAAAATATTCGACCACGTTACTTGGAAGCTCAGTAGTTCTTTTAATGGATTAATCAGTTTAGGTAATAATAAAAGAATTATCAAAAAACCATAGGGTAACCAGGGTTTCATATCCATATTTAACTTTCCTCTGTTTAAAATGATGGCTGAAAGAAATAACATGACAGAGGAAGAAATAATAGAATTGAGCTCAAAAACTATAGGTGAAAGCACCATAAATGGAATGGCAAATAGTAGGTATAACAGAATGATTGTGCCATAATTTTTTATTTTTTCATGTGCAAGTTGGTATTGTCGGAAGGAAAATAATAAAAATGCCAAACCTGTTATGGCAAGGAAAATTGCTGACAGGTTACCGATTTTAATTCCATTTTCAATAGGGTAGCCAAGATTGTCAATTATACCAGCATTAATTGGTGTACCTACTGCACCAAAACTTGCAAATACTCCATCAAAAATAAGCACTACTGCAACGGAAGTAATGGCATCATATCCCAGAGAAATCAGAAGAAGCGGAACAATTGCTCCCGGAGTTCCAAATCCTGCAATGCCTTCAAAGAAACCAGTAAGTCCAATGGTTATAAGAAAGAAAATTATATCTTTTTCTGTAGATACAGATCTGATTGATGCATTGAGTTGTTCAATTAAGCCGGCCTCTTTCATAGTTTCATAAAGAAATATTGCACCGGAAACAATCATCAATATATTTAAAGTAGAACCTAAAGAAGCAATCATTACTGCAGGTACAGCAATAGCAGGTTTTCCCAGGTATAAAAAAGCAGCTACTGTAAGTAAAAAAGTGATGATGGCGGCTGTTCTGATATTAATAATCAGAGACATCACTGTAAGACAAACAATGGGGAAAACCGAAAATATGAGTGGTACCAGACTGTTTTGCATTGTTCGATAACTTAATCTGATTTATTTAGTAATAATAGTATATTTCTTCATATTTATCCCAAATTAATAGATCTTCTTATGCCTTTGGATCGGACAGACATAGATTTATGCTCGATACATTCTCAACAAAGAGCTTATTTTGATTCCGGAATTACAAAAAATCCAGCATTCAGAGTAAAACAACTCAGTAAACTTAAGGATGTAATTAAAACTTACGAAGATAAGTTATTTGCAGCGGTTGAAAATGATCTCGGAAAGTGCAGGTATGAGGCATATCTTACTGAGTTGGGGGTGTTATACCGTGAACTTGATTTCTTTATTAGTAATGTTCATGAATTTTGCTTACCGGTAAAAGTAAAAAACGAGCTGGCAAATGTTGGTGGAAAGTGTTATCTCTTACCTGAACCTTTGGGATGCTCTCTGGTTTTATCTCCCTGGAATTATCCTGTTCAACTTTCCTTAATTCCACTTTTTACTGCAATGGCAGCAGGTAATACTGTCATTCTTAAACCTAGTGAAAATGCCCCTGCATGTTCAGCTCTAATCACAGAGATGGTAAATAAACATTTTGACCTGCAATATATACACACTATCGAAGGGGGGCCGGGGATAACACAGGAGATTTTAAAATTAAAATTTGATAAGATTTTTTTCACCGGTAGCTCCCATGTGGGGAAGCTTGTTTATAAAGCTGCTGCGGAAAATCTTACTCCTGTTACACTGGAGCTTGGCGGAAAAAGCCCCGCTGTAGTGCTTCCAGATGTAAATATCAGCATGGCCGTTAAGAAAATTTTGTGGGGTAAATTTATAAATTCCGGGCAGACATGTATTGCGCCTGACTATGTTCTGGTGCACGAAAAGGTCAAAGATCAATTTTTACAGGAAGTGAAAAATGAAATTGAAAACAGATATAAAGAATGTGATACTTTTGTAAGGATTATAAATGAGAAACATTTTGACAGATTGCTGGGCTTGATTGACGAAAGTAAAATTTTTATAAAAGGAAAATCCGATCGGATAAAATTACATTTAGGGCCGACTGTTTTAACAGATGTACATCCTGATGATAAAGTAATGCAGGAAGAAATATTTGGTCCGGTACTTCCGGTTATGTCTTTCCTGACCTTGTCCGAGGCTAAATCAATAGTTAAATCATATGGTAAGCCTCTTGCCTTTTATATTTTTTCAGGCGACAAAAAATCAATTGATGACCTTCTCCATGATGTATCCTTTGGTGGATGTACGATAAATGATACCATTATGCATTTTACCAATAATAATCTTCCTTTTGGAGGAGTAGGGGAGAGTGGTTTGGGTAGCTACCACGGTGAGGCAGGATTCCGAACCTTTTCCCATTATAAAAGTGTGATGGAGGTACCCTTGAGTCTGAATCCTGTTCTTAAATATCAGCCTTATAGTAACTGGAAGTATAAATTATTAAGATGGTTTTTTGAAAAAATTTCTAATTGATCAGCAGTCAACTTTTTTTATAAATACCGAATGAGAGGTGGTATTGATGATATGATTATTTTCCAATGCGTATGCCCTTGTAAACTCAGCACCAAAGAAAAATATCAGAGAGGAGTAAGTAACCCACAACATAATCAAAACAATGGAACCTGCTGCACCAAAAGTGGTAGTAGGATTGGCATTAGTAAAATATAAATTGATGGCATATTTTCCAATCAGGAAAAGTACAGTGGTTAGTATTGCTCCCGGCCATACTGATTTCCATTGTATTTTAACATCAGGAAGGTATTTAAACATGAGTGCGAAGATCACTGATATGATAATAAATGACATAATAAAATTCAATATCATAAAAATAATCAGGAGGAAATCCGGAATAAATTGTCTGAGCCAATCCGAAAAAAATGACAATGCGGTTGAAATAACCAGTGAAATCAGCATAAGAAAACCCAAAGACAGAACCACGCCGAAAGAAGTTGTTCTGTCAAGAATGAATTTAATAATTCCGCTTTTATTAGGATCCGGAATTACTTCCCATATTTTGTTCAGTGTTCTTTTTAATGCTGCAAATACGCCGGTTGCTCCGAATATGAGTATAGAAATTCCAACAATGGCTGCCAATGTAGAATTTTCCCTGGTATAGGCGTTGGCCACCATAGTCTGAATTTGTGACGCTGCTTCAGTTCCTATCAGGTTTCCGATTTCTTCAGATATCCTACCTTCCACGGCCTTTTCACCGAAAACAGAACCGGCTATGGTAACTATTATTATAATTAATGCAGGTAAAGAAAAAATTGCATAATATGCGACCACGGCGCTCAAATCATAGGCGTCATCATCAATCCACTTATTTATTGCCTGTTTAAAAATTTTTGCTAAACGGGAAAAATTCATTTTAACTTTCTGCTGTTTACTCAGCACTATAAGCCATCGTACTTATTAATGCATTTTCTGCCTGTCTTGAATCCAATCTTGTATGCTGAATTACCACAGGAATATCAGAAGTTATGACACTGGCATACTCCTTATTTCTTGGAATCGGTTCCGGATCTTTTAGGTTATTGAATCTGATGTGTTTTGTCCTTCTTGCAGGCACTTTTTCTTTATAAGGGCCCACCGGATCTCTATCGGTATAGAAAATAGTAATTTCTATGTTTGCCTCCTTGTCAGAAGTATTTAAGATACTGATGCTTTCATGACTTGTCATTTCAGGCTCAGGACCCGTACTTTCTTCAGGAATGAAACCTTCAGGTATAGCCCAGCATTTATGTCCTATTGCTTTTTCCATAATAATCAGAATTAGTTTATTCTTATTAACCTTTAGATAAATATTTTGTTAGTTATTATACACTCATCCAGAAAATCTATGTTTTATATACCACAATGGGAAAACTGGTCCGGTAGTGTAAAAATTAAGCCGGATAAAATATATAATCCTGCAGATGAGCAGGAGTTATGTGAAATTGTAAGGAATTCGGTTCAAAACAATAAGAAGATTCGTGTCACGGGTGCAGGTCATTCTTCTTCACCTCTATTTTGTGACGGGGATGTTCTGGTCTCTCTGGATAATTTTAAAGGTGTACTGACTACGGATAAGGAAAAAGGTTTAGCAACACTTCTTACAGGGCTTACGGTTCATGAGGCAGGCGAAGAGTTGCTGAAACATCAACTGGCATTACATAATACCGGTGATGTGGATGTGCAGACATTAGCAGGCGCAATTGGAACAGGTACCCATGGAAGCGGAATAAAATTAGGAAATCTTTCATCCATTCTGATGGGTGTAAGAATGGTGAATGCAGAAGGAAATATAGTTGAATACGATTTTGATAATAATCCTGAAATAATGAAAGCTGCAAGAGTGGCATTAGGCACTCTTGGAATTTTTACACAGATTAAGATAAAGGTTTTACCAGCTTATGAATTAGAAAGACGAGAATACTGTACAACTATCGACCATTGTATGCAAAATTTGCAGGATCTGATTCAGGCCAACAGAAATTTTGATTTTTATTGGTATCCGCGTACGGATGAAACTAAAATTAGAATTATGAATCTGCCGGGTGAAGGGATGAATAACATAGATCATGCACAATGTGTAATGAAAGACAGAGGATGGGGTTATGAAATCCTTCCTCGTACAAGGGAGTTGAAATTTGATGAGATGGAATATGCCTTACCTTTTGAAGCAGGACCTGCTTGTTTTAATGAAGTAAGAAAAAGAATTAAAGCCAAACACCGGAAGGAAGTTGCCTGGAGATTATTATACAGGACAATTCAGGCTGATGATACATATATTAGTCAGGCCACAGGAAAAAATGTTGTGACCATTTCACTCCACCATAATGCAGGAATGCCTTTTGATGAATACTTTAATGATATTGAGCCTATATTTCTGGATCATGGTGGAAGACCACATTGGGGCAAAAAACATAACCTCAAAGCCGCTCAACTGAAAGAAAAATACCCGGATTGGGAAAAGTTTAATAAGATCAGAAAAAAACTGGATCCTCAAGGTGTATTTTTAAATAATGGTGTAAAACAACTATTGGTAGAGGAGGACTAAAAATATGTTTGACGAATTCCAGATTGGTAAAAAAGTTTGGGCATTTTCTGCAGGAAAGATACCAGTTGAATCTAACGGAAAAGAACCGGAGTTTCTGAGTAATGACAGAATAAGCGTTTTAAACGTAACAGATAGTGATGCAGAAATTCAAATTACAGTGTTATATGCAGACGATCAGCAGGGAGTCACTTATAAAGTTAAGGTAGATGCCAAAAGGGTGCGTAAAATCAGATTCAACGATTTAATAGACCCTAAAGCTATGCCTTTAGATAAAGAATACGGAGCATTAATAAAATCTGATGTGCCTGTTGTGATACAGTTTTTGAGACAGGATACAGGAAGAGTTGGTAAAAAAGGTTTTATTGTAGTGCCTTTTTTCGAAGACTGATAATTATTCTTCCCTAAGTATATTTTTTGAATATTTTGATTTATCTTTCCTTCGACCGACGGAGGATTCTCCGTAATATTTCTATATGTCTGCAGAACTAAAAAAAACTTTATCTCCCATTATGCTTTGGGGGTTGGGTGTTGGGTACGTGATATCCGGAATGTACTTCGGGTGGAATCTTGGATTAAAGGAAGGTGGTACATTTGGAATGGGGCTGGCTACCATGGCAGTAATCATCATGTATGTATGCTTTAGTTTTAGTTATTCTGAGCTGGCATGTGCTATTCCGAAAGCAGGTGGGGCATTTGATTATGCAACCAGAGCATTAGGAAAGGATATAGGTTTTATAGCAGGCATAGTTCAGGCCGTTGAGTTTATATTCGCTCCTCCTGCCATAGCTTTTGGAATTGGCGCTTACTTCCATTTATTATTTCCATATATTCCTGTAATTGCATTTGCAACTGCTGCATACATATTATTTACAGCATTAAATATCTATGGAGTGAAAGCCGCTGCTTCATTTGAATTTTTTGTGACAATCATTGCTATGTCAGGTTTATTTTTATTCTGCTTTGTCACGGCTCCGCATTTCTCTATGAACAATTTTACTCAGGACGTTTTCCCTAAAGGATTAAAAGGTGCTTTTGCAGCACTTCCTTTTGCCATTTGGTTTTTTCTCGGTATAGAAGGGGTAGCTAATGTGGCTGAAGAAAGTATTAATCCCCAGAAGGACATTATAAAAGGTTTCGGATCTGCAATACTTACATTGGTAGCTTTATGTGTATTGACTTTCATCTTTTCAGTAGGTGTAGGAGGATGGCAGCTTATTGTTTTTGATCAATCTGGCGCACTATCTGATTCCCCTCTGCCTTTGGCAGCAAAATCTGTAACAGGTGAAAACTCGTTAGTCTATAAACTCGTAATTGCTGTTGGGACATTTGGATTGATTGCTTCCTTTCACGGCTTACTGCTGGCTGCCGGAAGAGCAACTTTCGAACTGGGGAGAGTTGGATATGCACCGGGGTTTTTAGGTGCCATCCATCCGAGATTTCAAACTCCATATGCTGCACTGATCAGCAATATGGTTATCGGAATTTTGGCACTATTAACCGGAAAGACCGGGGAAATAATTATCATTTCAGTTTTCGGTGCTTTGGTAATGTATATCATTTCAATGTTTGCCCTTATTGTATTCCGGATTAAAGAACCACAGGCGATAAGGCCATTTAAGGTGCCATTGTATCCTTTGACGCCTATATTGGCGTTAATAACTGCCTTTGTATTTTTAGCCGCGATGATTGTTTTTTACTGGGAGACAGCATTGGTTTTTTTCTTGTTGTTGCTCTTTTCATTTGTTGCTTTTAAGTATTTAGTAAAATTACCATTACAGAAAATCACCGAGTAGTAAACTAAACGTTTTGAATATGTCAAAAGATGAAATCCTTACTTATTTAAAGAATAACAAACTGGGGAAAGTAAAACTGGCAGTTACAGATATTGACGGGATACTAAGGGGAAAATATATTTCTTCCGATAAATTCATCTCAGTAATTGAAGGTAACATGGGTTTTTGTGATGTTGTGTTTGGCTGGGATTCTTCTGATGTTGCCTACGATAAAGGTAAAGTCACCGGTTGGCATACAGGCTATCCGGATGCTCCGGCTTGTTTGGATCTCAATACCTTCCGCAAAATTCCATGGGAGAACAACATCCCCTTTTTCCTTGGTCAGTTCTTAGACCATGATAATAACCCAGCATTCTACTGTCCAAGGCAGCTGCTGAAAAAAATAAAAGCTGATGCAGAATTACAAGGATATAAAGCTTTCTTCGCTCAGGAGTTTGAATGGTTTAATTTTAAAGAAACCCCTGCCAGTGCAGATGAAAAAGGATTCAGAAATCTGACACCTTTAACTCCTGGAATGTTTGGTTATTCCATTTTAAGAACTACACTGGAGAATCCTTTCTTTACCGACCTGTTTGATCTGCTTACAAAGTTTGATATCCCGATTGAAGGTTTGCATACAGAAACCGGTCCGGGGGTTTTAGAGGCTGCGATTACCTATGGTGAAGTATTGGAAGCGGCTGATCGGGCTATATTATTTAAAACCGCTGTAAAAGAAATAGCCTATAAGCATGGTATTATGGCCACATTTATGGCAAAGATCAGTGAAAACCTGCCTGGCTGTGGAGGACATGTGCATCAAAGTCTTTGGGATAAATCTGGATCAAATAACCTTTTTTATGATGAGAAAGGTGAAAATAAAATGAGTGATCTTATGCGCAGTTATATAGCAGGGCAGCTTTATTGTCTGCCACATATTTTACCTATGTATGCACCTAATATAAACAGCTATAAGCGACTTGTGCAGGGTGCATGGGCTCCTACCACTCTGACATGGTCGGTAGATAACAGAACAGTTGCCTTAAGAGCATTGCCCGGAGGAAAAAAATCTGCGAGATTAGAAACCAGGGTAATGGGAGCTGATTGTAATCCTTACCTTGCAATGTCAGCATGCCTTGCATCAGGATTGTATGGCGTTAAAAACAAGTTGAAGCTACAGCAAGCTACCAAAGGAAACGGCTATCTTGATTATTCCAACGGAGTAATCCCGGGGAGCCTTTCAGAAGCAACAACAAAAATGAAGGAATCTGCTGTTGCAAAAGAATTGTTCGGAGAAAAATTTGTTGAACATTTCTGTATGACCAGAGATTGGGAATGCAGACAACATGCCAAAGCTGTTACTGATTGGGAGATGAGGAGATACTTTGAAATTATTTAACATAATTCAACATTAACGCCATTAAGTTTAGTAGCGAGTTGAAATGTTAACAGGGCTTCGACTCCGCTCAGCCTGACGGAATAGTTTACTTAATAGCTTAATATTTGCCATTTTAATAATTCAACATTCAAAATTCAACATTTATCATTCAACATACATTAACATGTTTTACCAATATAACTTTCCAACTACAATCAGATTTGGTGCAGGTGTAGTAAGTGAACTGGCAGATTATCTGAAAAAGAATAATCTGAATAAGCCTTTAGTGGTTTCAGATCCCATAGTGGCAGAATTAGGTTTTTTTAAAAAGATCATTCAACAGCTTAATTCAGCAGGGCTATCTCCGGAGGTATTTAAAGAAATTCATAAAAACCCTGTTAAATCAGATGTATATGCCGGCACTGAAGTATATGATAAAACCGGAAGGAACGCAATAGTAGGAATAGGTGGTGGAGCGGCATTAGATGTTGCGCGTGCAATTGTATTAAGGGTAAACCATAGGGAAGATCTTTTTAAATATGATGATCTTATTGGAGGTGATATTTATGTTACCAACGATGTTCCGCATTTTGTTACCATACCGACAACATCAGGAACAGGTAGTGAAGTTGGAAGGAGCGCTATAATTTCTGATGATGATACAAAACAGAAAAAGATTTTGTTTTCTCCCAAGCTGCTGGCTAAAATTGTTTTTGCAGATCCTGAACTAACAATGGAGCTCCCTGCAAATGTTACCGCGGCAACCGGAATGGATGCCTTAACCCACAACATGGAAGCTTTTCTTGCCAAAATGTATCATCCGATCTGTGAAGGAATTGCGCTCGAAGGTATCAGACTTATAAATGAATCATTGGAAAGAGCAGTTAAAAATCCTGATGTAGAATCAAGAAGTAAAATGTTACTGGGGTCCATAATGGGTGCAATTGCATTTCAAAAAGGCCTTGGAGTTGTTCATTCCTTGGCTCATCCTCTTTCTTCATTGCTGGATACACATCACGGTCTGGCTAATGCTGTTAATATTCCTTATGGTATGGAATTTAATATTTCTGGTAATGAAAGTAAATTCAGAAGGATTGCCAGGACACTTGAATTAAAAGAAGAGTCAGGACAAGCAGTTGTTAAATTTCTTTTTGAATTGAATTCTAAGATAAATATACCTCATAAACTTAGGGAAATCGGCGTAAAGCAGGAGCATGTTGAGACATTGGCAGATCTTGCTATTGCAGATTTTGCACATCCTAACAATCCTAAGCCTGTAAGCAGAGAGGATTTTAAACAACTTTATCTTAAAGCCCTATAACAAAAAAGCAGATGCCCTTAGTAATTGGTGTAACAGATTGCAGCAAATATGAAAATTATGCAGGATGGATTCAAAGAAATAATCCTTCTCTTGAAATTATCCGACTGACTGAGAAAATTTGGAACATTGAAGATGTTAAAAGGTGTAATGGAATTGTTTATACCGGCGGAGAAGATGTTCACCCTAAGTTTTATAACAAACCTGAATATCTTCCATATTGTCATTCTGCGGACGTAAATGAAAAGCGTGATGAATTTGAGTTGAAGCTGATGGAATACACGGAAAGTAATGGTGTACCTGCAATTGGTATTTGCCGTGGACTTCAGATTTACAATGTATTTATGGGTGGTACTCTTATTCCGGATATTCCCTCGTGGAAATTGCCGCCTCATTCCAAAACCAATGAAGGAAAAGACAGGTACCATCAGGTAAAAATAAAACATGGATCATGGTTGGAATCTGTGATTGGTCAGGATTCAGGAGAAATAAACAGTAATCACCATCAGGCAGCAGATATTCCTGGCAAAGGACTTGTTATTTGTGGTGTTTCAGAAGATGGAGTTGTAGAAGCCCTGGAAAGAGAAAATAATGATGGAAAAGGCTTTTTATGTCTCGTTCAATGGCACCCGGAAAGAATGTACGATCAGGAAAGTCTGTTTGTTAAAAAATTAAAATCTGCCTTTTTAGAGGCGGCAATGAAATATAACATTTGAATTGATTAGAGAAGATGAATATAATTAATCCCGCTACCGAAGAAATTCTCACCACTGTAAAGGAAGATAACAAGGATACATTAACAGAAAAGTTTAAATCTCTTCAGTCCGGACAACAGGAATGGGTTAAAATATCCCTGTCAAATAGAGTTGAGGTGATCAGGAAGTTTTCTTCCTTGCTGCAGAGGCATGCAGAGGAGCTTGCTAAAACCCTTACTTCAGAAGTCGGAAAACCACTGACTCAATCAGCCAATGAAATAAAAGGTGCAGTAGCAAGAATAAGCTGGCTTGCCGATAATGCAGAAAAATATTTATCAGATGAAATTATGAAATCTGAGGAGGAGTTACAGGAAGTGATTTCTTATGAGCCATTAGGTGTGGTTTGTAACATTTCTGCCTGGAATTATCCTTATCTGGTTGGAGTGAATGTCTTTGTGCCTGCATTGTTTGCAGGTAACGCTGTAATGTATAAACCTTCTGAGTATTCTGTACTGACAGGTTTAAAGATACGGGATTTGTTGTACCAGGCAGGTGTACCTGAACATGTTTTTAGCGTTGCAATAGGAGCAGGAAATGTCGGAAAGCAATTGTTGGAACTACCATTCGACGGATATTTTTTTACAGGATCATACAAAACAGGAAAGCTAATATATGAAGCTGTTGCTTCTAAGATGGTTCCTTGCCAGCTGGAATTAGGAGGGAAAGATCCTCTATATGTTGCCGACGATGTGGAAGATATCAAATCAGTAGCAGCAGGAACAGCAGATGGTGCATTTTATAACAATGGTCAGAGCTGTTGTTCTGTAGAAAGAATATATGTTCATAAAAATATATTCGAAAAGTATGTTGAAGAATTTGTCAAAGAAGTAAAATCATACAAAGTCGGACAACCAGAACAGGAAGGAGTATATATTGGTCCGCTAACCCGAAAAGAACAAATAGCCATACTTGAAGAACAGGTAGCAGATGCTTTAGCAAAAGGAGCTAAATTACTTACAGGAGGGAAGAAAGTAAATGGGAAAGGTTACTACTTTGAGCCCACTGTATTGACAGGAGTAAATCATACAATGCTTGTAATGAGAGAAGAATCCTTTGGGCCAATTATAGGTATCATGAAAGTGAATGACGATTCGGAGGCCGTGCAGCTCATGAATAATACGGAATATGGTCTGACAGCCTCAGTGTATTCTTCTGAGAAAAGCAGAGCAGAAAAAATTCTTTCAAAATTAAATACAGGTACCGCTTATTGGAATTGTTGTGACAGAGTAAGTGCGGCATTGCCCTGGAGCGGCCGCAAGCATTCCGGCTTCGGTTCTACCTTGTCACATGCTGGTATCAGAGCATTTGTGAGGCCTAAGGCATATCATTTGAGGAAATAAATAAAGACCTGGTTCAAAACCAGGTCCTAAATGTCTTTATATTTATAATTCTTAATTCTTAACTCTTAATTCTTAATTACCTAACTACATGTAGCCATCCTTTGTGCTCATTATTACCACATCCTGCCTTAAAATGCATATAGTAAACACCATCTGCCAGATCTGAAGCGTCAAATGTATTATTATAATTTTCACTTCTATATACTGTCTGTCCAAACCTGTTTGTAACCAATATAGAAGAAGGCATAAGCATTGGTATATTATTTTTGTCTCTGATAACTAAAGCATCGTTTTTGCCATCTCCGTTTGGAGTAATCAGATTCGGCATGTCAGGTATTTGGTTCTCTGCAACAAACACAGGTATTGTATCAAGGGTAGAGGTACATCCTTCCTGATCTTTATCAATTGCATAAACCACATAGGCAGTAGTTTTTTCCGGAATGATGTTGATGATGTTATTATCATATACCTTTGAAATGGTGTCATCAATTGAGTATACAGCATAATTATAATTTCCTGATCCTCCTGTTGCAAAAATAGAAATTGCAATTTGTTGTCCAAGGCAGGTTGAATCAGCTGAAGAAATACTTGAAACTACCATGTCGCCGGCACCGTAATTGATTTGCAAGGTGTCTGTTGTGGAGCCGCACTGTCCGGTAATGGTCCAAACAATTTTATTCATTCCCTGTGATAGATTGGAAATAACAGCGGTTGGATTATCCTTGTCGGAAATTTCAGCTGTACCTTCTATCACTTTCCATTCTCCTCCGGCATTGGCATTTAAGCTTATAGCAGAAAGACAGGTAACAATGTCTGAACCGGCGATAGCCTGAGGAGTAACAGGTAATACGGTTAACGTGATCGGAGAGGAAGTTAATGCACATTTACCATTATCTGTTATGACAACCTGATATTTGTAATTGTTTTGGTTACTGGTAACATTGTTAATTGTTAAGTCTGAAGATTGTGCCCCAGTGATAGAGTTAAATATTCCTGTCCCATTATCAGACTGCCACTGGTAGCTGATTGTTCCTGTTCCTGTTGCATTAATATTTAATATAACATTTTCGCCCGGGCAGGCAGAAGCATCAGAACTTACAGAATTAATAACCGGATTCAGGATAGTTATAGTAGCTATATCAGAGGACAGATTTCCGCAGGAGGATGATATTTCTACAAGATAGTTACCTCCATTTGCTGATGAAACATTATTTAACATAAGCGATGCTGAATTTGACCCGATATTATTTCCGTCTTTTTTCCACTGATAACTTATACCAGATCCTGTGGCAACAACAGAAAGTTGTGTAGAGGAGCCATTACAGATTTCGCCGGAGGCAGGGTGGTTGATAATCTGTAATCCGGGTGTTACGGTTAAAACAGCAACATTACTTTCTGAAGGACAATTTCCATTGTCACTTATGATCACTTTGTACTGATTTCCTGAATTTGAAATGGATGTGTTAGTTATTTGAAGTTGATTTGATGTTTCGTTTAAGATATCAGTAAACATTCCTCCTCCTGAATTTGACTGCCATTGGTAAGTTAATGTTCCGAGACCTGTTGCTGTAACGTTAAATGAAGCATCAGCTCCTTGACAAACTACAGTATTTTGTGGATGACTTGTGATGGTGACTCCATTGACTGTAACTATTGCAATATTTGAAATAACTGTTCCGCAAGTACCTGTAATTTCTACATGGTAATTTCCTGAGGAGGTAGCGGTAACATTGCTTTCAGAGTAATTTGCAGAATTACTTCCTATGTCATTACCATCCTTTTTCCATTGGTAATTTAATGGGCCCGAACCATTGGCTGTAGCAGATAGATTTAGATTTTCTCCAAGGCATAAAGCCGTTCCGGAAGGATGGCTGCTAATTGAAACCGTACTGTTCACCGTGAGGATTCCAGGGCCTGCAATAACACCACATCTTCCATCATCTTCTATAAGAACCTGATATTTGAAACCAGACATTACAGCGGTCACAGAAGAAAAATTTAAAGTCGGTGCATTTTCACCAACTATATCCTCAAAAGATCCTGAACCATTGTCAGATTGCCATTGGTAGGTGATAGTGCCTGATCCATTTGCATTTGCGGTAAATTGAATATTCGATCCTTCACAAATTGTAACATCCGCCGGAGATGTAATAAGGTCTACACCATTTACGGTGACCGTTGCTATGGCTGATATTTCTGTGCCGCAAACAGAAGTTATTTCAACAGAATAATCTCCTGCCTGGCTGGTATTTACATTGGAAACAGTATATCCTGAATTATCTGTTCCGATATTGTTTCCATCTTTTTTCCATTGATAAGTAAATGGCCCGGTTCCGGATGCGGCAACAGCAAGATTAAGCTGTTCACCGATACAAAGTTGAGCACCATCAGGCTGATCGGTAATACTTACCGGTACATTAACTGTAAGTGTTGCAGGATTGCTTGTTTGCGTACACCTTCCGTCGTCTGAAATAAGTACCTGGTATTTATATCCTGTTATTGCTGCTGTTACAGAATTGATGGATAGTGTACTTCCGGTTTCTCCAATTATATTTGAGAATGTACCGGTTCCATTGTCTGTTTGCCATTGATACGAAATTGTTCCGATTGAACTTGCATTTACTGTAAACGATGCATTTTGGCCGACACATTTAGAATCGTCACCAGGTGAATTATTTATTGTAACATCATTTATTGTTACTGTTGCAGGATCTGAAGTAGCAATTCCGCAATCAGAATTAACTTCAACAGTATAAACTCCCGCATTATTTTCATCAACAGAGCTGATATCAAAATTTGCAGAGTTTGTCCCTACATTATTTCCATCTTTTTTCCATTGATAGTTAATGGTGCCGGAGCCAAAAACATTTACATATAAACTCAATGGTTGTCCTTTACATAGTGTTTGGTTCTCCGGTTGCTTATCAATAGTTGTTGAAGATGTAATGACAAGGTTAGCTATATTAGAAGTCACTGAGCATGTTCCGTTAGATGAAATGATCACTCTGTAAGTATAACCATTCATTCCGGAATTAACATTTGCTACAGTATGATCAGTATTGTTTGCTCCGGAAATATCTGCAAATCCGGATCCTGTGTTTTCCTGCCATTGGTAAGTTAAGTTGGGGCCTGTTGCAGTAACAGAGAAAGTTACATCTCCAACACATGCGCCTTCATTTTCCGGTTGTGCAGTAATATTTACTCCGTTTACATTTACCACAGCTATTTCAGAAGTAATATTACCACAGCTCCCTGTTGCTGTAACAGTGTAGTTGCCGGCATGTGATAGAGTAGCTGAGGCTATAGAATAGTTTGAAGAATTTGATCCATTTATAGGATTTCCATTGTAATTCCATTGATAGGTTATTGCAGGCTGACCTGTTACTGTTACATTCAGGGAAATAGCATCTCCTGCGCAAACAGTAGTAGATGCTGCAGGTTGCACTGAAATTTTTGTAGCAGGGTTTACGGTAACAACAATATTTGCAGTACTGCCATCACAGGTATTGGCAGTAGGAGTAACAGTGTAAGTTACGGTTCCTGAGCTGGTATTGGAATTGCTGAAAGTTTGGGACGGAATATTTCCGGATCCGGAAGCAGTATTCCCTGAAATTCCTGCAGAAGCATTGGAAGTCCATGCAAAAGTTGTTCCTGTAATATTCGAAGTAAGGGCTACACCACTCCAATTTGCTCCTTCACAAACTGTCGTTGTAAGTGGATCATTAGTTAGTTGTGGTCTTGAATTTATAGTTAATGTTGCAGCGTTGCTGGTTGAGAAACAACCACCCGCGGTTATTATTACTCTGTACTGGCTGTTATTAATACTTTCGGTAACATTTCCTGCCGGAATAGTATATGTAGCTGAAGTGGCACCTGTAATATTGTTCCAGTCAGACCCACCATTAGTACTTATTTGCCATTGAAAAGCAGGTGATGCTGCACTGGTAGCTGCAGTAAAGCTCGCTTCCACATTGGTACATCTTGTGATAGAGGATGGCTGAGATGTAATGGTAGGTGGTACGCAGCAGTTGTTCGCTAAAGGTATAGCTCGAATTCCACATGGATCAGGTAAAGCAATTTTTATATTAATAAAACTTCCTCCTTTAGTTCCGTTATTTTCTCCTATGATGTTTATCACACCCGAAACATTCCTTCCTCCGCTCGCCGGTGCCTGGTTGTTTCTGAAAAAGGGTGTTTTGTCGCTATAAAAAAATCTGTAGTTACCAGGTTGTAAAGTGACATTTGGAGTAAAAGTCAAAGTTTGCCCGGATGTGATTGCACCTAATGTTTGTGTCCAGTAATCAGTAGTTCCGGTACTATTTTGTATTTTAAGAACAACTCCTGCTGATGCATTTGCTCTGGTTCTAAGTTGAAATTCAGTAATACTTACTGCTGTATATAATTCAAAATAGGTATATCCTACATCTGATGCAGCGTTGTCAGCAGCTGTACTGTTACCAGTAGTGTATGTTGCTAATGGAGTAGGATCCTGAACATAAACAGTAGCAGGCAAACTTCCATTATAAATAAAGGATGATCCGGTATGAGCGACAGGAGTTCCGGTAGCATTTAGCGACCAGGAATAGTTGCTACTATTTGATCCGGTTCCAGTAATTGTAATGTTTGTATTTGGACATAAGGTTGCTGGCAAGGAGTATGTAGGCCCTGATTTTACAATTACATTAATTGTTGTTGTTCTCGTTCTACCGCAATTATCTGTTATTGTTAATGAAACCGTGTAAGTCCCTGCACTTGCATAAGTATGGCTAGGTGATAGAGCAGTAGAAGTGTTTTGTGACCCGCTAGATGGATCTCCGAAGTCCCATGTTTGTGATACGGCACTTCCACCAAAAATAAAGCTGAAGTTAGTACTACCTCCTTCACAGGCATTATTATAAAAAATTTTTGTTTGTCGAAGTAAATCTTGAGAAAATATCGGTAATCCTTCACCTACTCTTTTGGTATTATAGGTATATTTTTTGAATTCAAATTGAGTTGCCGTTGGGTTTGGTTTTGCCCATGCTTCATTAGGATTTGGTATCACACTCATATAAGTGGGAGTTGAAAAATCAAAACCAGGACAATAAATTTTACCATCAGGACCTAATTGAAGGTGACCAAATCTGCTGACTGTTCCATCCCCTGTAAAAAAGCTTTTGCTGGCTAAAACAGCTGCAGGATTTAGACCAGTACCGAGTGTAATATCAAATTGGAATATCGTTTTTCTGCTGTTTAGTCCTGATTCAGTAACATACAAAAATTGTTCATTAGGGGAAAATTCTATCCCATATACTTCAGGATTAAAGAATGGGTTTCCTCCAGTTCCTGATAAAATTAAACTTGGACTTGAAATTACTCCTGTATTGTTGTTGAATGGTAAAATTTCTACTCTGCTAGAATTATAGATGCTGAATGCAATCTTATCAAAACAGCCGTTGGTTTTTAGTAATAATGCTTTTTGTCCTGCTATTGAAAAGCTGTTAACCGGCGTGTAGTTATTAATAAAGGTTATAGTTTCTCCATTAGTTTTGTACTCCCTGAAAATATTTCCCGTGATGTCATGAAAAATAATCCAGTTTTCACCTGTAGGATTATTTGATGCATCATATTCCGGGATAGCTACAACAGCCTCTGAGCAAACTGCGGTTGAAACCAATGCTGTATTTTTATTTGTGACATCTCCTAAGCCACCTTGTAGGCTCATGTCTACAATTGAAAAATAGGACCTGTTTCCATTGTTGTCCGTACTAATAATAAAATATTTGGTTGTGCTTCCATTAATAGGGAGACACAAACCTGATTGTGTTGAAGATCCATCACCTCCTAATAGCCCTGTTCCATTAGGCATTGTTGCATGATTTTTATTGAATACGCTTCTACCATCTGTATAGAACAGCAGATTTCCGTTTCCATCTGACATGCTACCAACACCTTCAAGATTTAGCGCACCTAATGAAGCGTTACCATCTTCCAGAATTGTTGGTGGATTTGTATTGAAATCCAGTCCTGCTCCATTACCAAAATACCAAACATTGGCCTGGCCTTGGGATAAAGCAGTTTCAGAAATGAGTAACGAGCAGATGGCGGCAAATAAGTATTTAATGGGTTTCATATATTAGAGGAGATGAAAATTAAGGGTTGTTTTAAATAAAAAGAGGCTTCATTGAAGCCTCTTTATTTTGATTTATTCTATAACCAATTTTTGAGTGGTTTTAATTTCATCTGAAACAAAGGAAACAATATACACTCCTTTATTTTCAAGATTAAGCTCGTAACTATCCTGGTTGCTGGCGGCCTGAATGGTTTTTACAACTGATCCGTTAGTGTTGCTAACTGTTATAGTTCCTGTTTTTCCATTGGTTGAGACCAAAGCATTGCCCTGACTTGGATTTGGATAAACTGAAATTGCAGATGTTGATTGGTTGTTGTTAATGCTGTTTACGACCTGTTCACCAAATTCAATTGATTTGATCCATACTTCATCTCCGTTTCCTTCTGTGAATCTGATACCCCAGTAATTTATTTTTGATTTGCCTGACCAATTGTTAAAAGCAGCTATCTTAGAAAAATCAACTAAATGCTCAGCATATTCAGTTGTAAGGTTCATGGCAATTTCAGGAGCATCTCCAACATTGTACGAAAATTTTTCCCATGATCCACCTCCGGTCGCATTGCCTGGAAAGCCGGTATCTTCACCATTGGCAACAAAAAATTCAACAACAATCGGTGCTGATGCTTTTGCTGTAACTTTTACTTTTCCGGAAGTTAGGTTTATTCCTACAATATTTCCGGATTTAACCATTGGATCGCAAAAATCACCATTTACATAGTAAATATGGAAAAGGAATGGCGATACACCTTCTTCAATACTTCCTTCTATAGCTTGCAAATAAATGGCATTAGGAGATACATTTGCCTGTGAATAACCATAGGTTTCCACATTGCCTCCGAGAAAAGCAGGCCCCCCTGAATTTGCGAAATTGTTCAGGCAATTAGGATTACTGCCGTTTGGGTCATATTGCAATTTATAATAGCTGTCACCATTTGAAAAGGTTTGAGCGTTACCTGTAAAAGCAATAACAAGTGATGAGGCAAATAATAGTATTTGTTTTTTCATGTAAAATTGAGTTTTAAGGGTTAGTATTATTTCTCTAGTTTAAATTTAATTGTCATAGGGTCTGAGTTTTCCTGTGATATGGAAATGAAATATATTCCATCTGAAATATTTTGTAATTCCAGACTTATTTCAGAATTACCAATATTTATTTGAGTTTTTCCCTGGAAAACAACTCTTCCGTATATGTCAGATATTTTATAAGAGACGTATTCCGATTTAGATGAATTTATATTTAGTGTTGCTATTCCTGAAGTAGGATTTGGATAAAATGTGGCTTTGAATTCGGATTCTCCTGTAATACTAATCGTATTGCTATAGGAATATTCACCGTTGTAATCGGTCTGTTTAATCCGATAATAATTTATTGTTGTTTTTTCGAATTCACTATCATTGAAATGGTATATACCGCCTGTGCTACCCTGAGGTACAACTATAGCTATCCCATGAAAGTTAGTACCGTCAGTACTTCTTTCGATGGTGAAAAAATTATTATCTCTTTCTACGGCTGTATGCCAATGCAAGGAGTTTGTATTGCCGTTATTATACCCGTAAAAATTTAACCAATCAACAGGCAGAGGAGTACAGTCGATTACTGTTACTGCTATGGATGCTGTTCTTGAGCAGCCTGCAGTACCAGTGTTTCCATCTTCAACTTTAAATTGATAAGTTCCTGCAGAGCTTAACAAAAGTGCACCGATCGTATGAACAGAAGGGGTAGGAGGGGACAACAATGTTGGACCCGAAACATTACTGCCATCTTTTGTCCAGGTTCCGTAATAATTTGGTGTTTTACATCCTGTTGGCGGGACTGTGTAGTTTCCTGTTAATACAAGGGCTGTCCCAATGCATAAATCTGTTGGAGGATTTGGGTCGGAGGTTATACTTACCGTCTTAGGAGGCAAGCATGGAGTATTAAAGCAAATCGGATTGGAGAATTCAGATGTTCTGAACCTTCCGGCTGCCGAACCTGCTCCCGTTGCAGTAGCCACAACACCTCTTCCAATATCCAGTTTGTTGATTGAGAAAGACCACAAGCCACTTGCGTTAGCTGTTGTAGTGCCAACTCTGAAATGTCCCTCATTTAGCCAGCTATTAACTGCACCGTTGGCAGTACATAAATGGCACTCATCAATTACAAAAACTTCTATAGCAGCATTTGCAGGAGAAAATCCTCTAATAATCCAAGTTGCACCTGATGTGTCAGTATTTGTAGCACCGGCACCGATAGCATTTACTTTTACTTCTGTAAATGTACCATAAGGGATGGTATAGCTTTTGGCATAGTTATTATTACCCAAAATAGAGATACCTCTGCCTGTTGTAGCATAAGCTCCTGTACCATTACACCACATGCAATTATTTGTGATGTTGATATCATCTGCTGTTGAATTACCGGTGACCCCAATTCCATTGATATTATTGTAGGCAATTCTGTTGTTGCTTATTGTAAAGTTCGCCTGTGTACCAGAGCCACCTTCAATCCATACACCATGTCCTACATTTTCCGCTGCCAACCCCGAAGGTGTTACGCCAATATTATTATTGTCTATAGTTACATTGGTAACACCAGAACCTACACATCCAATCCCTCCAGAAGATGTTGCACCCCTCAATCCTTTATTAAATCCCACAACATTTCCTGTGATAGTCACGGAAGTTGAGCCGTTTACTTCAATTCCTTCATGCCCGTTTCCTACATCTGTACCGTTAGGCGTTACTCCTATCCAGTTATTGGTGATAGTCCAGTTACTTCCTCCTTCTGTACCTATACCATGCGATTTTTGTGAATTTCGGAAACCTGCATTTCCAATGAAATTCCCGGAGATGGTTATATTTCCGCTTCTACTCCAAATTCCTGCCCATGCAGGACCTCCCGGTACCGGAAATCCACTTCCGTCTACACCTGTGGCGGGAGCAATGTTGAAGTTTTTATCGACTCCTATATAATTATTCAATATTTGTATTCCGGTATGACTGCTACCCTCAATGGCAATTCCGCATCCGTTAAACTGACCGTTTGAAGTTTGATTTCCTAAAACATTTCCCTGAATTAATGTATTGGAATGAGAACCACCTTTTAAGTAAATCTCCGATTGGTTCATTGCAAAAGAAGGTTTAAATACACCGTTCTTGTCAGCACCAATCATGTTGTCCTTTATAGTACAATTTGCAGCCGTGCCATTTAGGTAAATTCCAAAAATACCGTTACTTAATACGTTACCTTCAATGGTCGTAGAACTTCCTCCATCAACATGGATAATTGCACCAGTATTGAAATAATTACCTATTGCATTAGTTCCATTTTTGTCAACACCTATATAATTTCCTATTATTTTATTCCCGGTTCCTGCATTCAAGACATATACACCTCTATTAATTGTGCCGGGACCCAGTCCTCCATTGATAAGGTTCCTTTCGCAATCGTTTAATCCACCGATTGTATTATTAGTTGTAGTAGCACCATTAATTCTTACAGCTGCGTTATAGTTGGTGGAAGTATTAATGGCACTAAGACCATCCAAAGATGTGTTTATATGGCATCCTAATATTTTACAATTGTTAGTGCCTGCTTCAAGTCTTACCCACCCCTTAATTGCTATTCCCTGAACTACAATGTTCGTACTTCCGGACCAATACCAACCTCCGGTTCCGTCTACCTCAAATTGAATAGTAGGATTTCCGCATGAAGCTCCAGGTGCTGAAAAACCGTCGAATGTAATATTACTTTTGCTAACCAATTCTTCACTCTGATAGCCAGATTGGGTAATAGTCCCGGCCACATCAAATTTTATTTCAAATGGACCGGCACCAGTACATTGGACAATGCACCATCTTAGTGTTCCTGAATTTCCAGCTCCGGTGAGTGTATTGGCTAGTGAATTTACTCTGTATATTGTTTGAGCCTCAGCTGAAAATTGAAAATGCAACAATATTTGCATTATGATTACAGGTAGTAGTCTTTTCATAATTATCGGTTTAAAAATTTATCGGTTTGGCCCCTAAACCAATTTTTTGTGAAATACTTACCTAATATATTCCCTGCTGATTCTCTTTAATTATTTCGCGACATATTTGTGTGTTTTTTTACTCTGTTTATGGCTGTAAAATGCCGTAAAAATTGTGTATGGATGTTTGATTAAATGATTAAATACTAGATTTTTATCGCTATTATAATTGCAGTTTGTTGCGCAATAATATTATGTGGTTGCTTTCTAAAACATACATTGTATTTATATACGCAGCTTTACTCATTCAGTTTATTAATTCTTTGGCTTTATCACACCTTGTCCTCTTTTTCATAGAAACTGAAGACCACAATAAAAAAGTATGATCGATGTAAAATCATTACCCGACCTTTCATGTCTGCACTTAATCTGTTATTTGATTTGTTTTATCGGAAATGAATTTCAGGTTTTTAAGAAACCTGTTTTTTTCGCTTTTCTACAACCTCTTTAATCGGTAAGGATATTGCGTCTTCAAGATTCTTAATACTTTGTCGTTCCTTAGAAGTCAATTTTTCCAGAGCAGTATTAATTTTCTTTCTGAATTTCCAGCAGGTGTTTTTTCTCAGATCAATAGTTTCTGAAAGTTGATCAAGGGTCAGTCTTTCATTTTTAATAAGAGATTCATAAGCAATATAAAAAGCCTTATTCAATGGAAATTTTACCCCGTGAAATAATGTGTTGGCTGTAGCTGATTCTACATAAAAACAGTTACTACACTTTCTGGTGAATGAATTTTGCTCCTCAGTAAAATTGCTTTTCCTGCATTTTTTGCAAATGAATCCTTGTCCCCATTTAAGATCATAAAGATATCTTTGACAGGAAAGCTCGTCCGGAAAAAGCTTTTGAAATTCATCATACGAAATTTCCTTGCCTAAAAATCTTGCCCGCTTTTCTTCTATTACTCTCTTTTGTAAATCCCAATTGTCTATATCTACCTTCAGAGACATCTTGTTTGCCAGTTCAGTCATCTCCTTCAGTTTTTCGTTCATCTCTTTTAGCTCTGTGTTTTTAGCAAACAGCTCCTCTGTCCTCTCGTTGACTTTCATTTCAAGTTCCTTGTTCACCTTATCTTTCAACTCTTCATTTATTTTAAGCTGATCAATAATTAACTCCTGCGCTTTGTTTTTCTCCAAAAGGGCATCTTCTTTCTCTTTTTTGAAATACCGTATTCTGTCCGCCAGAGCAAAAGATAATACTATTATTTCCAGGACAAGGCCATAATTAAGACTGTAAACCGTGAACAAATTTCCTTCTATAGAACCATTAGATCTTAACTTAATAATGATGATACTTATAAATATAAAGGTGTATCCTACAATAAAGAACCTGGCAGGTTTATATCCTGAAAAGAATGATTTTACTGCGGCTATATAAACCATAACAAATGGTATTAAATACAACCCTCTGAAAAACCAAGAGAGAGGTAGTATAGTAAGCCTTAATCCATAATATGCTAAGTAGAGAAGGGTGACTGATAAAACTATTTTGTCAAAATGTGGAAGCCTTTCCTTTAAATGTAAAAATTCTCTGGCATATAGGATAAAAGTCATTAGTAACAATAGTTGAGCAATATGGTCACCTAATATGCTGTTGATATAAGTATGGTTGTACCATATAAACTGATAACCCAGACAATCATCTGCCAGGGTTGTTAGCATACCTGAAAAAACATACATAATGTAAAAAATGTATACTTTCTCTCTGGTTGAAATATATAGCAGGAAATTATATAGAGCCATTATAAGCAGGATTCCATAGTATAGTCCCAAAAAGAAGTATTCATTGGTATTGTAAAAGGTAAAAAAGTTTATAGTCTTTATGCGAAAGTCGAAACTGCTGTAATTGTCAGAATGGACTCTTACAAAAATTGTCCTGGTTTCACCTTTATTAATGGAAAGATCGAAGATCAGATTTTTGTTGATGTATTCTCTATCATAAAATCTTTTATTTACTCCTGATTCATGTTGGTTGCAATGAAGAGAATCGCAAATGAAAAGTTTAAGATCTTTGGTATGAGGAGCAAATGATTCGATAAAGAAATTCTCCTTGTTGCTAAAATTGTTTTTTACTATAAACTTTACCCAATAAACGGATTGGAAATTTTTATTATAAGGTATTGCTTCTCTGTTTTGCTGGAATTGTGAATGGATATCAGGGTTATTTAAAATTTCGTCAAGAGTTAATTTCCCATTCTTATCTTCAAGTATGCTTAGGAATTTACCTCCTAGAATAAATTCATTTTTATTCTCATTGAGTTCAAGTATATGTTGTGCTGACAAGGTCAGAGGAAGGTGTATAATCAGGAAAAATATCCATTTATTCATAAATCCGGATACTTATTAGTATGTTATTGAGTATTTTAAATAAATAATACATGCCCGGAAAATATTTCAATATTTATGTGTGAAATTGAGCCAATATCAGGTCGGATTTTTGCTCTGAAGGATTGCGCGACGATTTAAGTTAATTTGTTGTTAATCAGTGGTTAGATTGAGGATATATTATGAGATATGGCATATTAATACTTATTTTCAATAGTGCGGATTTGAAAGCCTGTTGATACAGTTTTATACCATTTTTAATTGTAACTTAATAGCATGTTGAAGCAATGCAAAATTTCATTTTATTGTACCATATTTTTGGTTCTGACAGGTATTCGCTTTGTTATTGCCCAGCAATATAATTTCAAAAATTATTCGGTAGGAGAAGGTTTACCACAATCTCAGGTTTATGGTCTTGCGGAGGATAAAATGGGAAATATCTGGATAGGAACAAGAGGGGGTGGGGTCAGCAGATTTGATGGCTTACAATTTACCAACTACAATTCCTCCTTAGGGCTGATAGATAATTTTGTCAGATGTATTGTTGCTGATTCATTAAAAAATCTTTGGATTGGTACTGACAAAGGCTTGTCCGTTTATAACGGTAAAACCTTTTTGAATCTTGATATTACTAAAGGTCTTTTCAATGAAACTGTAAATACAGTATGTGTAGCAGATAACGGAATTGTCTGGTTAGGTACTGAAAAAGGAATATTTCATTTTGATGGAGATACAATTTATCGCTTTGGAAGAAAACTCAATGCTCCGCAGGAAAGAATTAACTTTTTACTCACAGATAAAAAAGGTAATATCTGGGCAGGTACCGAAAAAGGTCTTATCTGCTTTTCCCAGGAAAATTCTGCCTGGAAAATGAATGTTTATACCAGGGAGAACGGACTTCCATCCAATAGCATAACCCATTTTTGTGAAGACGACAATGGTGAGCTTTGGATTTCAACTTATGGTGGAGGTATTTCCAGATTTAATGGTAATGTGTTTACTAATTATTCTGTTAAAGACGGGTTGCCCAATAATACTGTTTTTTCATGCATATATGATTCTGCTAAAAATTGCTACTGGATCGGTACTGCTTCCGGAGCTTGCAAATTTTTTCTCAACGATAACGATCCCCGGTTTTCTGTACTTACCGAAACTGAAGGGCTTGCCAACAATGTAGTAATGTCTTTGTTGAATGACAGTTTTGGTAATGTGTGGTTTGGTACTTCCGGCGGAGGTCTGAGCAAACTGGATAGTGAAAGATTCATTCATTTTAAACCGATCAAAGGTGTATTCGGAAATTTTGTGTATTCGATATGTCAGGATAAAGACTCTGTATATTGGTTGGCTACATCTGAAGGTGGGGTTACAAAATATGACGGAAAAGTTTATAAAAGATTTTCGGAGAAAGATGGTTTTACCGCTTATAAAACAAAAACTATCTGTAGTGATTCTTCAGGGAACATGGTCTTTGGCACAGCAGGTGATGGTGCTTATTACTTTGATGGAAAAAAGTTTAGGAAAATCACTTCAAAGTCCGGCCTTAATTTCAACTTCATTAACCATGTGGTCCGGGATAACAAAGGAAAGTATTGGATGGCCACAGCAGGGGCAGGCCTGTATTATGAAGAAAAAGCCGGTACCGGAAGGTTCACCAATATCCGGAAAAAGGACGGCTTAAATTCTGATCGGGTGAATTGTATTTTTTCTGATGCAAATAATACACTTTGGGTAGGTACTATTTCGGGTTTGAATTCCATTGTGCCGGAAAACAGTATTTATAAAATTATAAATTATAATAATACTCCTGTAAGCTCTGCAAATATCAGATGTATTAGTTCCGATGGTAAAGGTACATTGTATCTTGGAACCGCAGGTAAAGGCTTGATTATTTTTGATGGCAGGAGATTTGAATATTTGAATACCCAGAATGGATTGTCCTCGAATAACATTTATTCTTTATTATTTGATGGAATTGATTTATGGGTAGGAACTGAGAAAGGGATTGACAGACTAAGAATAGAAGAAAACAATGCAGTACGACACTACGGCCGTAATGAAGGATTTGCCGGAATAGAAGCAGTACAAAATGCCTCAATGAAAGATCTGTCCGGCAAGTTATGGTTTGGTACCATCAATGGTGCAACTTATTACAATAGTGTTAAAGATATAAATAACAATGTTCCTCCTAAGTTATATCTTACCGCTGTTCAGCTCTTTTTTGAGAATATCGTAAGTTCAAATGATTCAGATAGTGGGTATCATTTGCCAGCTTCTCTTGAACTACCGTACGATAAAAATCATTTAAGCTTTCAGTTTATAGGGATTGATCATAGAAACCCTGAGGCAGTACAATACTCCTGGAAGCTCGAAAACTTTGATGCTGACTGGTCTCCATTGAGCAGTCGAAGAGAGGCTGTTTATTCCAGCTTGCCACCTGGTAAGTATACATTCAAAATAAAAGCGCGTAACGAGTTAGGATCCGATAGTAAAGAACAACCGGAATTCAGTTTTGTAATTACTGCTCCATTCTGGAAAACATGGTGGTTCAATATCACCGGCATGTTTTTGCTGGCGTCTTTTCTGGGATCTATCGTGTTTTGGAGAACTCAGGCAGGTAAAAAGAAACTCAGACAAGAAAAAGATAAATTAATTCTGGAAAAGAAAATGCTGGAGCTGGAACAAAGTTCTTTAAGGCTTCAAATGAATCCTCATTTTCTTTTTAATTGCCTAAATTCCATAAAAGGACTAATTGCTCAGAATAAAACAAAGGAAGCCGGTCTTTATCTTACAAAATACGCTCAGTTGATGAGGGCCATTCTGGACAATTCCAGAATGGAATATATCAGTATCGCAACTGAGATCAATGCCATTAAAAATTATCTGGAGCTGGAACAACTCAGTTTTTCCGGTCAATTCAATTATAGTATTTCCTCAGATTCCACTATTGATCAGGAAAGTACAGGAATTCCACCTATGCTTATACAACCATTTGTGGAAAATGCTTTATTACATGGCATTGCTCCAAAAGGTTCAGGTACCATTAATGTCGACTTTTTGAAAGAAGGCAGATGTATTAAATGTATTATCAAAGATAATGGCATTGGTCGTGCCGCATCTGCCAAACTAAAGGAGAATTCAGTTCATCAACATAACTCTGTTGCAATTGAACTAACGTCTGACAGACTTAAAATACTAAATCAAACTTATGGCACCAATTGTCAGCTGAATATTATTGATATGGAAGGAGAAGCCGGTACCTGTGTTGAAATAACTTTACCTGAATTATTATTATGATAAGAGCTTTAATTATTGACGATGCTGAGAATGCAAGGGCTGCATTGAAAGGAGATATTGACCACTACTGTAAAAACGTACGGGTAGTGGCTGAAGCAGATAGTGTAGAGTCAGGATTCAGAAAAATATCGGATTATGCTCCTGACCTTGTTTTCCTGGATATACGAATGGCTGACGGTACCGGCTTTGATCTGCTTGAAAAGTTGAAATCGGAAGGGTTATATAAGTTAAGAGTTGTCTTTACTACTGCCTATGACCAGTATGCCATCAAGGCCTTCAAATATAGTGCTGTTGATTATTTGTTAAAGCCTGTAGATCCGGAAGAGTTAATAAAAGCCGTACAGAAGGTAAAGGATGCTTCGGAAAATGTCAGGAATGATAATCTCGATTTTTTACTTCAGTCTGTCAGGAAAAAAACTGTACCCGACAGGCTTGCTCTCAACAGTCAGGATAAAGTACAGGTTGTAAATATTCCCGATATTATAAGGTGCGAATCTCAACGAAATTATACCTTGTTTTACCTTACCGGCAACAGGCAAGTTCTGGTCACCAAAACTTTAAAGGAGTATGATGAGATGTTGGAAGATAATGGCTTTGTAAGAGTTCATCATTCCCATCTGATAAATCTTGCTCACCTTAAGGAGTTTGTAAAAAATGAAGGTGGTATGGCGGTAATGTCTGATAAAAGCCAGGTGCCTGTTTCTACCAGGAAAAGGGAGCAGTTACTCAAGATTCTTGGTCTTTAAATCAACTTTATAACTCAGTTAATAGCTTTAAACCGGCACCTGATCATTAATCCGGTACAGCTGATAAATACACCGGAAATTAATATTTCGAGGACTTATTTTTATAAAAATTAAATCAAACAATTCTCAACCTCGAAATATATGAAACTGATCAAAATCCTGCTTGCTACTATCTGTACCATTGTAGTTAATCTCGCCTTTTGCTGTGGTAATGAATATGAGTTATTTACCAAGGCAGATGGATCCACATTGGAAATGGATAAATATTTTTCTGAACTGCATTACCGGTTTCGAAATGGCTTTGATTTGGCAGAATTGAAACAAAAGAAACATGACCTGGAAGTGAAAATGCAAAAGAATAATTCTTTTAAGTTGCTTTCAGACTATGCATTAGTCTTATTGAAACTTGGAGAAACAGATAAATCTGTCAAAATACTTGAAGATTTGTATGTCGATTTTCCAAAAGAGTACAATGTGCTTGCCAATCTGGGCACTGCATATGAACTATCCGGGAATAATCAGCAGGCTTTGAAGTTTATTAACAAGGCTATTCAGGTAAATCCTGCTTCTCATAGAGGCAGCGAATGGATCCATGTGAAAATTCTGGAAACTAAGATTGCCATGAAAAACAATAAGGATTATCTGAAACATAATACTGTCCTTGGTTTAAATCTTCCATCGGATATAATTTCTTACTACAAAGAAATGTCTGCAGCAGATCACGAAAAGTATGATTCCATTCGTGTTCAGTTACATTATCAGCTAGAAGAAAGGATTGCCTTTGTTGGTCCTGCAGATCCTGTTGTGGCGGATTTGCTTACCGATCTGGCAAGAGTGGTGGTATTGACCGGTACTTTGGAGCAGGCTATACTTATTTATGATCAGGCGCTGGAATATTCACCCACAAATTTTTCTCAGGTTTTGAATGAAAGAACAAAACTACAACAGGCTGTATTTTATGCCGGAATAAAAGTTTATTTTTATATCGGTTTTTTTATTACCCTGTTCATTTTGGTCATCATATTTATTTATAGATATTTTGCCAAAAGAAAGAAATCAGTTGTTTCCCCAATAAATTTTTCCACTGAAGCATTAACATAATTCACCCTTACTACCTATGAGAAAATTAATCAATTGCATTCTTCTGATCATCCTGATGATCACAGCATGTCAGCCTAAAAGAAAAGAAGTTAAAGCTCCGGAGTTTAAACCTGAGCATACTAAATATATTTCTGCTTTCACTTCAGGTCTTGTCCCTAAGGTATCTGCTGTCAGATTGAGATTTGCTGATTATGTAATTCCATCAGCCCAGATAGGAAGAGAAGAAGATAAAACAATATTTACTTTCCATCCAACAGTGAAAGGAAAGTCGTTCTGGATTGACAGAAGAACAATAGAATTCAGACCTGATGAGTATCTGGAATCCGGACAAGTATATGATGCCAAAGCTGACCTTTCAAAGATTTTTGATACCATTCCGAAAAATATAAGCGAGTTCTTATTTCAGTTTCACACAAAGGATCAAAATGTATATACCGAAATTCAGGGACTTTCGCCTTTGGTACAGGGACAGATAGAATGGCATAAAATTTCAGGAGAGCTAACTACTGAAGAATTTGAATATCCTGAAAAGGTGGAAAAAGTATTAACAGTATCTTCCGACAATCTCAAATGGAAAGTAAAATGGAACCACGATAAATCCGGTACTCAGCATAGCTTTACCATTGATAGTGTTCAAAGAAAGGAAAAGCCATATAAGGTTAAAATTTCCTGGGATGGCGAGGTGATCAGGTCTGCAAAAAAAGGAGAGAGGGAATTAGAGATACCTGCGCTGGGAGATTTTAAAGTATTGAATGCAAATGTTTATAATGAACCAGATCAACATATTGTACTTACATTTTCTGATGAAATTCATCCCCAACAGGATTTAAATGGTCTGATCATATCCAATACAGGTTCCTTTAATTTTGTAGTTGAAAGCAATACCGTTAAGGCCTTTCCTTCCTCTAAACTAAAAGGTAATGTAATAGTAAATGTTCTTCCCGGAATTAAAAATATTCTGGGTCATAAAATGATCAACTCGGATTCCCTGCAACTGGTTTTTGAAGATATTCCTCCTCAACTGAGATTGGTTGGCGATGGTGCCATTGTTCCTAATTCCAATGGTATTCCATTTCCTTTCGAAGCAATTAATTTGAACGCAGTTGATGTACAGATAATGAAGATATATGAGAGCAATGTGCTTGAGTTTTTGCAGTTCAATAATCTTTCAGGTAGTTCTTACCTGGAATATGTTGGCAAAGTAGTTTTAAGGATGAAAATTCCGCTTGATACTGATCCGCAGATGAACCTGGGAAAATGGAACAGACATGCTCTTGATCTTTCTAAACTGATTCAAACCGAGCCGGGAGCTATCTACAGGGTATCGCTGAAGTTCAGAAAAGATTATTCTCTGTATGAATGTCCGGTACAGCCGCAAAAAGAAGAGTCAAGAGATTTGAAAATCCAAAGACAGAAGGAGGAACTATGGGATTATTATTCAGAATGGGATTATTACGGAGGTTCTGAATCTCCATGTAAAGATAATTATTTCAGATATAAAGGTGTCACCAAAAACATTCTTGCATCTGACCTTGGTATGATTGCCAAGAGAGGCACGGATGGAAAATATTTCCTTGCAATCACAGATTTAAAAACTACCGAGCCATTGGCGAACATCCCGGTGGATTTTTATGACCAGCAGAAGAAAATAATTAAAACTGTTTTTACAGATAACAATGGTTTTGCATGGTTTAAAACTGAAGATCATCCTACGGTAGCTGTTGCACGGAAAGGCAATCAAAAAGGATACCTGAAGCTAAACTCTTCCAGTCTTTCTCTAAGCAAGTTTGAAGTGTCAGGAAGTGTGTATGAGAAAGGATTAAAAGGATTCTTGTATACTGATAGAGGTGTATGGAGACCGGGTGATTCTATTTACATAAGTTTTATTCTGGAAGATAAGCAAAAGGTACTGCCTCTGGATCATCCGGTCTTGTTTGAATTTTATAATCCCAAAGCTCAATTACTGGAGAAAAGAGTAGTTAAAACATCTCTCAACGGATTTTATTCCTTCCCGGTCACCACAGGATTGAATGCTCCTACCGGGAATTATCTGGCAAGAATTAATGTCGGTGGTGTGGTATTTGAGAAAAATATTAAAGTAGAAACTGTCATTCCCAATCGTCTGAAGTTAAATCTGGAACTAGCCCAGCCTTCGATCTCCTTTGATGATAAATCCATAGGAACTCTTAAAGTGAAGTGGCTGCACGGAGCACCTGCAGGAAATATGAATGCGGATATAACTGTGTTGTTAAGAAAAGCAGGTAATATTTTTCCTGCCTACAAGGAGTTTACTTTCGATGATCCATTGTATGAAAATACATATCAGTCAAAAACTGTCTTCGATGGTAGCACAGATAAGGATGGGAATGCAGAGATTGATAATAATATCGGAATTAAAGGAGGTGTTAGCGGTCCTCTGAAAACAGATTTCTTTTGCAAAGTGTTTGAACCGGGAGGCAATTTCAGTACAGATAACTTCTCAGGTATTTACCATCCTTTTAAGAAATACCTTGGTGTGAAATCACCTAAGGGAGAAAGTGAATACGGCATACTGCTTACCGATACAGAGCATACTTTTGAAATTGCCAGTATTAGCAATGATGGAAAACCTTTAGACGAAGATGTTACAATGGAACTTTACCGGCTTGAATGGAGATGGTGGTGGGATTATTATGATGACCTTGGCAGCTATAACGGAAGGTATTATAATTCTCCTGTAACAAAGGAAACCATCAGGACTAAAAACGGAAAAGGATCATGGAAGGTGAAAGTGGATGAGAAAGATTATGGGAGGTACCTGGTAAGAGCATGTTATGCAGATGGACATTGTGCTGGTGTTACAGTTTATATCGATTATCCCGGATGGTATTCCAGAAGGTCTGATAATATGAAAGGAACAACCGTTTTAAGTTTTTCATCTGATAAAAACAAATATAAGCCCGGAGAAAAGGCTACACTTGAAATTCCTACCGGATATGAAGGAAGAGCACTGGTGACAATTGAAAACGGTGCAGGTATTATCAAAGCTGATTGGGTAAAAGCAGTGAAAGGCAAAACCTATTACAGTTTTAACATTGCTCCTGAGATGGCACCTAATGTGTATGCTTCTGTTATGCTCATTCAGCCCCACGGACAGACTGCCAATGATCTTCCTGTCAGAATGTATGGCGTTATTCCGATAAGTGTAGATAATCCTGCAAGTCACCTTAATCCTGTCGTTGCCTTGCCTGAAGTATTAAGACCGGAAGAGAAGGTAACAATTAAAGTAAGTGAGGCTTCTGGAAAGAGGATGACATATACCATTGCTATGGTAGATGAAGGTCTTCTCGATCTTACCAAATTTAAAACACCTGATCCCTGGAATTATTTTTATTCACGTCAGGCATTGGAAGTATTTACCTGGGATATTTTCGATCAGGTAATGAACAATAAATCTGATAAAATCAAGAAGCTTTTAAGTATTGGAGGCGATGACGAAGGATCCGCTCCGGGACAAGGAAGCAAAGTACAGCGATTCAAACCTATGGTAAAATTCATTGGCCCATTTTATCTGGAGTCGGGTAAAACAGCTTCCCATTCTTTTATTATGCCGAAATATGTTGGCTCAGTCAGAACAATGGTTGTTGCAGGTCAGGATGGCGCTTATGGAATGAGCGATAAAACAACTCCTGTGAAAAAACCTCTGATGGTTCTTGCAACTTTACCAAGAGTGCTTGGCCCTGATGAAGAAGTGATGTTGCCGGTTTCTGTCTTTGCAGATGAAACCATTAAAGATGTTACCGTAGAAATTAAAGCCAATGATTTGTTGCAGGTACAGGGATCTACAGTAAAACAGATTTCGTTTTCCAAACCAGGTGAAGAGCTGGTAACTTTTCCTGTGAAAGTGGCAAAGTCAATAGGTGTAGGAAAAGTATTGGTTACTGCAAAGTCAGGATTGGAAAATGCCAATTATGAAATTGAACTGGATGTAAGACCGGCGAATCCCAATATAACCAGGAACTCAAGAAAAACTATAAAAGCCGGTGCATCAGAAATAATTAACTATGAGGCATTTGGAATTAAAGGTACCAATAAAGGAAAGTTGGAGTTGACAACTGCACCTTCCATGAACCTTGAGAAAAGACTTTCTTATCTGATGCAGTATCCTCACGGGTGTGTTGAACAAACTACATCATCCGTATTTCCTCAGGTTGCCTTAGACCATCTTATGGAACTGACACCTGTTCAGAAAAAGGAAATTCAGGATAATATAAAAGCCGGAATCTCCAGACTAAAGCTATTCCAGGAATCTGACGGTGGTCTAAGCTATTGGCCCGGAAACGGACATTCCGATGAATGGGGAACAAATTATGCAGGCCACTTTCTTATTGAAGCATCTAAAAGGGGATATAATGTTCCCTCATCCTTTATGGATAAATGGAAGGAATATCAGAAAAAGAAAGCTAACTCCTGGGTTAATTCTGACAGAGACAACAACGACCTGATCCAGGCATACAGAGTTTACCTGCTAGCACTTGCCGGAAGTCCGGAATATGGTGTGATGAACAGAATGAAAGAACTGCCTAAGCTTTCTGTTACTGCTAAGTGGTACCTTGCCGGAGCTTATTTCTTAGGCGGACAAAAGCAGGTGGCAGAAACTATAATTAAAAATGTAGCCGTTGAGTTTCCGCCATACAGAGAACTAAGCTATACCTATGGTTCGGATGTTAGGGATAAAGGTATTATCCTGGATGTTGCAGCCATGATGGGAAGAAATGATGAGGCAATTGCTAACATGGCATTTGAGTTGGCCAATATGCTCGCAACTGACAAATGGATGAGTACTCAGGAAACCGCCTATTGTTTACTAGGTGCTTCCAGATACTTCGGTAAAAATTCAAAAAATCCTTTGAATGTAGAATACAAGATCAATGGCGGTGAATGGAAGCAATTGTCAGCAGGCAAATATATGAGCACAATTGCAATAGATTTCAAAACGGCTCTCAAAGGGAAAATAGAGATTAAAAATAATGGTGCAGGAACTATCTATTGTAATACGGTTATTTCCGGAATTCCATTACAGGGCAATGAAGTGATCGAACAGAAAAATGTTGAATTGTTGGTGTCATATTTTGACATGAAGGGCAAAGAATTGAATGTGGATGAGCTTGAGCAAGGAACAGATTTTATTGCTGAAATTACAGTAAGCAGTGAGAATAGTTCTTACAAGGAATTATCTGAGATGGCTCTTTCCTATTTGTTTCCTTCCGGATGGCAGGTTCATAATCCACGGATGACAGGACAGCAATTTACATTCAAAACTTCTGTACCTGAATATATGGATATCAGGGATGACAGGATATATTATTATTTTGATGTGCATCCTTATTATAACTATCGTGGACATTATGATGAAGATGAAGATAGTGATTACGATGAAGATGATTACTACGATAGATATCATCATAATGATTCTGATTACAGGAAGAAAGTATTCAGGGTTGCTATGAATGCCAGCTACCTTGGTACCTTTTATCTTCCTTCTGTTAATTGTGAAGCTATGTATGACCATAATATCAAGGCTACTATACCAGGCAAATGGATAAGAGTTGTAAAAAGGAAAGGTGTTAATTAACTATTGGGCAAGTAAGTCAATGCCGGGATTCAAAGTAAAGCATATTATGTTTTCGAGAAAGAAGATGATTGTCGCAGGTGTATTACTGTTGTGTCTCGGTATTGCTTATTGGTTTTGCTTACCTGATCCTTTATTTGAACGCCCATCCTCATATACCCTTCTTGACAGGAAGGGAAGGCTATTGGGTGCCAGGATTGCTGAAGATGGTCAATGGAGATTTCCATATGATACGATTGTACCTGCAAAGTTTGTTCAATGCATTACCACATTTGAAGATAAAAAATTTTTTGATCACCCGGGCGTTGATGTTCTGGCCTTGCTTAGGGCAGTGAGACAAAATTTTTCTTCTTTCAGGAAAGTAAGTGGTGCAAGTACTATTTCCATGCAGGTGATAAGGTTGAGCAGGAACAGAGAAAGAAATATTTTTCAGAAATTTCTGGAAACTGCAATGGCTACCAGATTGGAATTGAAGTATTCCAAAAAAGAAATTTTGGCGCTATACTGCACCAATGCTCCTTTCGGTGGTAATGTGGTTGGTCTGAATACAGCCTCATGGAGATATTATAATAAGCCTTCACATTTGTTGTCATGGGGAGAAGCAGCCGCGCTGGCCGTGCTTCCCAATGCACCTTCATTAGTACATCCGGGTAAAAACAGAAATGTGTTGTTAAAGAAACGCAATACATTGCTGCAGTCATTACTTGAAAAAAATATTTTAGATTCTACAGAATATTCGCTCGCTCTTCTGGAAAAGTTACCGGAAAAACCCTTACCTCTGCCAGATTATTGTCCTCAGCTAATGACCAGAGTGATGAATAATGTAATGGAAGCAGGGGCCCACCAATCGAGAAAAATTAAAACAACGGTAGATGAAAGAACACAGATTAGGATCAATGATATCGTCAACAGACATCATCGGACGCTTGCAGGAAATGGTGTTTATAATGCAGCGGTTTTAGTTTTGAATGTAAAATCCGGAGAAGTACTTGCCTATACAGGTAATGTGAAAACACCTGTTGATATGAATCATCAGCATGAAGTAGATAATATTTTTTCCTTACGAAGCACTGGTTCGGTATTAAAGCCCTTACTGTTTTCCTGTATGATAGATGAAGGTTCTTTATTACCTGAAATGTTAATTCCTGACGTACCGGTTTTTATTAACAGGTATTCTCCAAAGAACTATAATGCAACCTATGATGGCGCGGTATCTGCGGAAAAAGCATTATCCCGATCATTGAATATTCCGGCAGTTCATATGCTTAAGAATTACACGCCTGAAAAATTCCTACTGAAAATGAAAAAAATGGGATTTACCGGATTTAAGAGATCGGCCGATAATTACGGATTGTCACTTATCCTTGGTGGTGGTGAATCCAACCTATGGGAGCTGTGTTCGGTATATGCGTCACTGGCAAGGGTGTTGAACAGGCACAATGAATCAGGAACATATCATATTTCAGATGTCAGAATGGCGACTTTTATCAGAGAGAAGGCAGGCAAAAAGTTGGACACTACCTTAAATAACCTAAAAGGGAATGTTAGTCCGGCTGTGCTATCAGCTTCTGCTATATATCAAACCTTGGAAGCCATGGTTAAAGTGAGCAGACCGGACGAAGAAAAATTCTGGACTAACTTTTCATCGTCCGGTAAGATTGCATGGAAGACAGGAACAAGCTTTGGTAACAGAGATGCATGGGCAATAGGAGTTACAAGAGATTTTGTGGTGGGTGTATGGACAGGCAATAGCAGCGGTGAGGGACGGCCGGGATTGACAGGTATATCTTCTGCAGCACCGATTTTATTTGATGTGTTTAATATCCTCCCTCTACCTTCGGATTGGTTTACCATGCCTGAAAAGGAGATGATCAAAGCTATGGTATGTAAAACCAGCGGTTATTTTGCTTCTGATATTTGCCCGGAGAAAAAGGAAATATGGGTAAAGGATCTGACGTATAAAAACATGATGTGTCCATACCATCATCTTATACACTTGGATAAAAAAGAGAAGTTCAGAGTACATTCAGACTGTGAACATGTTTCTGAAATGAAGCACAAATCATGGTTTGTGTTACCTCCTTCTATGGAAAAGTATTACAAGCTTAACCATCCTGATTATGCAGAACTGCCTGTTTACCGTAATGACTGCATTTCGTTTGTTAGCCCGGTAACTTCTGATATAAGTTTGATATATCCGCAAAATCCTACATCGATATATCTTCCTGTAGATCTTCAGGGAAACAAAAGTGCTGTAGTGTTTGAGGCTGCTCATCGAAATCTTTCAGCCATCTTATACTGGCATATAGACAATGAATATAAGGGTACAACCATCGGACAACATCAGCAATCCTTTATAATTGATGCAGGCCAACACAAGCTTATATTGGTTGATGATGCAGGAAATACATTAGAGCAAAAGTTTGAAGTGGTAGGAAAGTAACGTTTTTATCATATAATGTTAATCGATGAAGCTGATAAGCCAATACCACCCTATTCTTTATTTCCTTGCAGTTTGGTTCAGAAGATTTGAACGATATATTCAATGGTATTTCTATAAGAACAAATTTGCGAAAGAAATTTCTTTTAATCCCCTTCCTTATAGAGTTAAAAAACATCAGTCGGTTTTACTTAGAAAATTAGGTGACACTGATATGCAATTACAGATTAATAAGGTTACTAATTTGAAAATTGCAGCGGAGAAAATTAGTGGTATAATTATATATCCTCAACAAACTTTTTCTTTCTGCAAATTAGTTGGCCGTCCCACCCGAAGAAAAGGTTATCTTGAAGGAATGGAGCTTTCATTCGGAAAGGCCAGGCCAGGAATTGGTGGCGGTATATGTCAGATTGCAAATCTTATTCATTGGTTGGTTTTACATAGCCCGTTGACCATTAAAGAGAGGCATCATCATTCTTTTGATCCGTTTCCTGACGACGGAAGGGTGTTGCCTTTTGGATGTGGGGCAACGGTGTTTTATAATTACAAGGATTATCAATTTTTAAACAATACACCTTATACAATTCAAATAAATCTATGGTTCACTAAAAAGTGTTTGGAAGGTGAGTTGCGGGTTGATGAGGAACTTCCTTATGCTTATCATGTATATGAAAAAGAACATGAGTTTTTAAAAATTGGAGAAGCGTATTTTCGGAAAAATGAAATTTGGAGAAACCGTTATTGGAAGTTCAAAGGAGGAGAGGTGATAGAAGATGAGTTAATTAATAAAAACTTCGCAAGCGTGGCTTACATTCCGGATAGTTATCGTATTGTGGAGAATTCTGAAAATCCGGAAGGATAAAATAAAAAAGGAAAGCTTTCGCTTTCCTTTGTGGGCCCTGAAGGACTTGAACCTTCGACCCCCTGATTATGAGTCAGATGCTCTAACCACCTGAGCTAAGGGCCCTTTGGATAATATTAGTTTATCCTTGAATTTGGGAGTGCAATTTTACATATTTGCATTCATTTAGACAAACAATTTAAAGTATTATTTGATTTGGATTTTTCCCGGATAAAAAACATCATTTTTGACCTTGGAGGGGTAATTATCAATATTGATTTTCAGTATACTTATCAGGCTTTTGCCCGCCTGGCCAATACATCTCCAGAGGATATAGCCGCCAAAATTAAACAATATCAGTTTTTCCAAAGGTATGAATCCGGGCAATTAACCGATGACCAGTTTAGAAATGAAATCCGTAAGGTGCTTGCTATCCCTGTTTCTGATCATGAAATCGATAGCGCATGGAATGCATTGCTACTCGACATACCCGAAAAAAGAATCAGGCTTATACAGCAGCTAAAAAATAAGTATAATATATTCCTGCTCAGCAATACCAATGCTATTCATATTTATGAGGTGAATAAGATATTATTTAAGTCAACAGGAGTAAAGAAGCTGGATGACTTATTCCATAAAGCTTATTTCTCTTATGATATTCAGTTATTGAAGCCCCATAAGGAAATTTACGATTACGTTTTAAAGGACCAAAAGATCAAAGCAGGAGAAACTATATTCCTGGATGATAATGATGACAACATTACCGGTGCTGTCGGCGCAGGGATTCATGCCATTAAGGTGTTGAACCCGTCTAATATTTTGGAGATTTTAAAAGATGCTTAAGGGAAAAAATAAGAGCCGGGCTATTCAGATTGCTTTATTTTTGGCAACATTGCTTTCTACCACTCTGACAGGTGCATTTCATCAGTCCGGCGATCCTTTTAATTTTAGCAATCTCCCATCAGGATTATATTTTTCATTATCATTTTTGGCCATACTCACTATTCATGAGTTTGGTCATTATCTAACTGCACGCTATTATAAGGCTAATGTATCTTTGCCTTATTTCATCCCTTTCATACCTGTGGTGCTGGGGACTATGGGTGCATTCATAAGAATAAAAAGCAGGCTAAGATCAAAAAAAGAAATATTTGACATAGGTATTGCAGGGCCACTTGCAGGGTTTGTGGCAGCCCTTATAATTTTATATTATGGCTTTACTCATTTGCCACCTGCAGAATATATTTACAATTATCATCCGGAATATCAGCAATATGGTTTAGATTATCCTATGTATGTTTACAAAGATGCTGAAAGGATTCAGGCGAGCCTTAAAATAGGAGATAATCTTATTTTTCTTTTCTTCAAAAATTTTGTAGTAAGCGATCCTTCCCGCATACCTACTGATTACGAGATGATGCATTACCCATTTCTATGGGCCGGATATTTTGCTTTATTTTTCACTGCTCTGAATTTGCTTCCTATCGGCCAGTTGGACGGCGGACATATTTTATACGGATTGGTAGGGGCAAGACTGCAAAGAAAAATATCACCAGTTATTTTTGCCATGTTTGTTTACATAGGAGGTCTTGGTGTATTCACCATGCCCACAATTTATGAAGATTTTATCCCTGTACATAGTATGGATAATTTCTTAATCTTCACAGTAGTGTATCTTGGTTTTCTCTATATTGTTTTCTCAAGAGTATCTATTCGTCCTTTAAATAATTTTCTGATCGCTCTTGCCGTCTTTTCTGCTCAACTGGTAACAGGTCTGCTGTTCCCTGATGTAAAAGGATTTTTAGGATGGTTGATTTTCGCCGCAATAATAGGAAAATTTATAGGTATTTATCATCCTCCTGCAGAAATAGAAGAGGAGCTTGATACAAAAAGAAAGGTTCTTGGCTGGATTTCCTTTGTGGTTTTTATTCTCTGCTTTACTCCGAATCCTATTGAGTAACAGGTCTTATTTTGAAATGATAATCTTCTGAATATTTACATTGCTCTTATTTACGAGCTGTAAGAAATAAATACCTGCAGGAAATTCATGCAATTGTATTTGATGCGAGTCTTCAAATTTGTCAAGCTGCCATTCCTGTAGAACTCTTCCGGAGATGTCATATAAAGATGCACGCTCAACCGTTCCTCTGATGTTTAACTCTCCATTTGTAGGGTTAGGAAATAAAAATTGTTTGTTTTCTGTCAGTTCTTCCTTTGGTGTGCTTAAAACAAAACCTTTATCAAATATTGGTCTGATCATAATGCTTCCGGGAATATCAGTATCTGTTTTTTCCCATGAAGAATTGTTATGAAAAAATATATTATCTCTGTTGTCATAGTTAGTGTCATAACCAAATCCAAGATAATACAGTCTTGTCAGCTGTTGACGGAAACCGATATAAAATACAGTATCTACAATCACAGGTTTGCTGAGTTTATATTTTACAAATTGGTTCAGCTCGGAATATTGAAGTGTTACACCTTGTTGGTGTAAAATTGTAGAAGTCCCGTTGTTTGTATTTATCTCACTATAGATTATTAATGTTAGCGGTTGATTAGTAAAATCATAAATCATACGAGGGAAGTAAACAGCTACATCAGTCAGGGTGTCCTTTAGATAGGTATTATATTTTTGAGCAAGAATTGCTCCGTTAAAATTTGATCCGATTCCCCATTCAGCTGATCCGTCATCATAAGCATAATAATCAATCATGTATGTTTTGTTGCATACACTATCATTGACCCTGTAATCAACCCCATTGACCACTCCTTCACTGGATATAATATTGACACATTGCCTGATGATTTGTGGTTCGGAAGTTTTTGGGATATTCATATTAGAAAAATTCCATGGTGATTTCTGAGTTTGATTCTGGAAATATGATCCTCCGATGTTCAATTTTGCCAATTGATCATTTGACAGCGTTTCATGAATGTAAATATCGGTGTTGGTAGTCTTTTGCGGCCCGATTCTGTAAATATTTACTCCGGGATTAACAGCATCTTTATGCCCTCCCTTAGTTTCGGAAATATAAAAATGATTGGCCGGGATGGATTGATAGGTTTTTAAAAAAGTAGAAGGATAAGAAGAAACTGTGATATCAGGTACTTCATCATTCGCGGTTCTGTCCTTGTTTAAATAGACATAGTCAACATTCCAGATATCATACATCCCGGATAATCTTCCGTAATTTTCGAACCTGAATTGAAAATGCTTATAGAAAAACTGACTGCTTACTCTGACAGACTCTCTGATAAATGTGTCATTTTTAGCAATGACTTGTGAAGTAGCTACCTTAGACCACTGACGTACCCATGTTCCGTCGGGGGTTTTAAAAGTAAGTCTGAGTGAATCGGTGTAATCGGAATGTTCTCCGTTACCACCACTTTGCCAGTAAAAGCTTAAATATACAGATTCATCAGAAGGATCAATTCCGCTAAGATCGATAGGTAAGGAAGTAAGATTATCTGCCCTTCCTGTAGCTCCTCCGGCATTAGGCGCCGTTGAAGTAGAAATGGAATATGGTCTCCCGTTTTCTCTGATTCCATCGAAAGTTGCGGCATTTAAGCTGGGTGGGTTGATCGGAAAACTATTATTAATAAATGTTCCTCCGCCGGGAAACCATCTGTTGGTATCCGGATTGCCGGAGTAGTTGGAAAAATCGTCAAAAAAAGGAAGTTGTAAAGTGTCTGGAACAAAGTTTACCCTGGAACGAGCCCTTTTTTCGTCGACCCTCGAAACGTCGTATTGCAAGGGCCTGACATCCTGTCCAAAAAGATTAAAACAGCAGGAAAAAAATATTAATAAGCCTAAAAAATAATGTGATAATTTATTGTTCATGATGCTGTTATTGACTGTCGGACACCCATACATCAACGATGTCACCGGTTTTTATCTTGTCTCCTGCAGAAGGTTTTTGTCTAACTACAGTACCTGCAGGCTTACCTGGTGCTGATTCTGTTTTTTCAGATACAGTAAGACCTCTTTCAGCCATTAGTACCTTTACCTCATCTATAGGCATTCCGATAATATTATCCATTACTATCTCTTCACCGGTACCATTTCCTACATATAAAATTATGTTGCTGCCTTTGGCAATAGGGGTGCCTGGTTCAATTTTTTTACCCTGTGCAAACTGATCAATTACAACATTGGAATATATGCTTGGTACATATTTAACCTCTTTTAAAACCAGATCGTATCCTTTTAATGTCATTTCAGCACTTTTCAGCGAAACGTCTATAAGATTCGGCATTTTTACCTTCGGAGGATTAGCGGCAGAAATGGTAATATATAATTTTCTGTTTTTCTTCACCTGAGTACCAGGTAGCGGATGTTGTGTAAGAACTGTCAGAGGTTTGGCACCTGGTGTATAGGTAGAGTCATTAATCTGATACCTCAGGTTTTGTGCTTCCAGTACATCTTCCAGTTCGGAAATGTGCTTACCTGTGATTTCAGGAACTTCAATAGTCTCACCATGATTGGTAGTATATGGCAGGTATACAAAAAAGAACAACAGCAGTATGCCTGCGAAAAGTCCGGCAATAATTACCAGATGGAGAATAAGGTGTTTTACTGAATTTGCTTTAAAGATCATCAGATAAGTGCTTTTCTGTTACTTCTTTCTATTCCGAATTTTAATATGTTGTCAATGAAATCAAATGGCTTGTACCCGTTTAATGCTGTCTGATGGAAAATACAGGTAGCAGGGGTCATACCTGGTAACGAATTGATTTCAATAATAATTGTTTCCGCTCTGTTATCATCATATATTCTTACAAACGCATCTATTCTTGCATAACCCTGAATATTCAGGATTTTAGCTACTCTTTTCAGTTCGTCTTTGACTTGTTGTGAAATATACTGTTGAGCACCGGGATCTTTAGAATACCTCGCCGGTGTAATATTTTGTCCTTCTCCCGCAAGAAATTTTTCCTCCAAAGACAAGACATCCCCGGTTGCCAAAGTTTCAGAAGGTTCGAAAATTTCATATTCAATTTCACCATGTTCATTGAATCTGGTAAGTAATCCTCCCGTAACCTCAAGAAAATGTTTTCCGTTGTCTTTGCTGACAAGATCTTCTATAAGGAAATAATTCTTGCATGGAAACTCTTCATTGTATTTCAGATTCAGAACTCTGCCGCTTTCCGAATCTTTCTGATCCCATCCAAACATCAGCTTGGCATAGGCTGTTAACTCCTGAAGATTTTTTATTTTCTTCACGGCAGAACTGCAGCCATCGTCCGCAGGTTTGGCAATGATAGGATAGTTAAAATTGCCTTCAATTTCATTGATAAGAGAATCGTAATTTTTCTCCCAGGCCTCTTTAGAAACAAGCATATGGTTTGCAACCTTTACACCATGTTCTCGCAGTATCTTGTTGGTGTCATATTTGTTGATGGTTATTCTGGAGCTGTCCACACCTGAGCCATTGTATGGAATATTAAATTTCTCCAGTTCTGTTTGAAGTACTCCATCTTCTCCCGGTCTTCCATGTAATGCAATAAATACTGCATCAACCATCTGTGAAAGTTCTTCATAGTTGATTTTTCTGGGAGTAAAAATGGCATTCCCTGCATATTTAGATGTGATATCTTTTGCTTCGTTGATAATCTTGCTCAGAATAGGATGTCTTTCCTGTGTATGTATCACTTTGTCTCTGATATCATCAGCGTTATCTTTCAACATGATATTAACAGGAACCTGGAAAAGTTCATGAGAATGTTCGTTGCCTGTCAGGAATATGGGAACCGGCTCATAATTTTTACTTGAAGCTAATTTTTCAAAAATGTTTCTACCGCTTTCCACAGAAATATGCCTTTCTGAAGAATAACCTCCCATGATTACACCAACTCTTTTTTTCTGACTGGAAGAAGCATTTAATTTATACAGATCACTGTCAAGCTGATTTAAAAGCTTTTTTAGTGCATAAGTTTTTTTGCCGGTCTTTATTCTTTCGGATAAAGAGGTCCTGATAATATAAGTCAGGAATTGAGAAGGATTTAAGCCTATCTCTGCTGCCTGGTGGAAGAAAAATGACGATGGTAGCATTCCTGATGTGGTATTGGGATCATTAAGGAATATTTCTCCGCCCTCAGTAATGAATCCGTCAAGACGTGCATAAACATTAAAGTTTAATGCAGTGAACAAACGTTCACATTCTTTCCTTATTTGTTCTATTTGTGCCTCCGGAAGATCAATAGGTGTAACCTTTCTGCTCATTCCGGGCAGGTATTTCGATCTGTAGTCAAATACATCGTTTCCTTTTCTGATCTCAGTAGGTGGGAGAGCCACAGGTAAACCTTGTTCGTTCTGTACCACAATACAGCTGAATTCTTTTCCCCTAATGAAAGATTCAACAATGATTTCTTCCTCATTGTCTAAACTTTCAAGTGTAATTACATCCTCACTGTTCTGAAAATGATTTCTGATATATTGTAACAAATCCTCGGGATGGTTTATCTGTTTGCCATGAACCATTACCGGCATTCCTATTCCTTCACGTATGTCTGTCAGTTCCCGTAGAAAATTCACCTGTTTTCCTTCACTCATGGCATTCCACTCATGTTTGTAGATATTCTGAAGGAAGAAACTACGATTTACTGCTTTTTCAAAAAGGAAAAGATCTTCTTTGTTTATTATTGATATTCCTATAGATGAACCCTGGTAAGGTGCTTTCACTACAAAGGGAAATCCAAGGGTTTCTTTAAGCCTGTTAAAGATTTGACCTTTATCAGAAGTTTTTAACCAATCGAATTTTTTAAGATATGAAAATTGCGGGCCAGGAAAGCCTGCTGCCCGCATTAATGTCTTTTGAACAATCTTATTAATTCCAATGGCGGATGGTAATATTCCTGATCCTGTATATGGTATATTCAGCCACTCAAGAATTCCCTGGATGTTGCCATCTTCTCCGTAAGGCCCATGCAAAGCAAGAAAGGCAAAATCAAAATAATTCCTGAACTGTGAAGGTTCAATTTTCTGACCAACCTGACTGATGATTTTATCCTGATCCTCTATGGAAAGTTGTCCTAAAGATTCTATATATACCTGAAATCCATTTGGGGAATTCGGTACCATATTAAAAGGCGGGTAGAAGTCCCTGATAGTACCTTTGTAAATAAATTGCCAGTCAAGAAGAATGAAATTCCCTATGCTGTCAACAAATACAGGAACTGCCTCAAAAAGATTTTTATTCAGATTGTCATAGACAGTTCTCCCACCGGCGAATGATATCTCTCTTTCTCTTGACTGTCCTCCGAAAAGTATTCCTATTTTCATAATTTCTTTTAGCTATAAACTTAAAGCGATAGGCCATAAGCTGTAAAAAAGTTTTTAATTTAAATAAACGTTAAATTCTAAAATCTATTTAATGAAATTGATCCAAATTTCTACTTTAAACTTTAAACTAAACATTCACCGCCACCACAGCCGTAACCTGTGGAACCGCTTTTTTGATGGCTTCTTCCACACCTGCTTTAAGCGTCATGCTTGACATAGGGCAAGAACCACAAGCTCCAAGTAACTCTAATTTTACCACCATATCATCAGTGATTTCGAGTAATCTCACATTACCTCCGTCAGCTTCCAGATAAGGACGAATACTGTCCAATGCCTGTTCTACTTTGTCGGTATACTCGCTGTTGCTTACACTTGTGCTCATGGATATTTTGATTTAAGCTGTTTAGTTAACTTTTAATTCTACAGGTTTGGTTGCTTCAAGGTTGGCATTTCTGATTGCAACCTGCTGAGCAAGTGCCTCTGCAACTTTAAAGAATGCTTCTCCTGTTATGTTGTCCTGCATAGTGACAGGTTTACCATTATCACCACTTTCTCTGATCCCCTGAACTAAAGGAATCTGTCCTAAAAATGGTACTTCGTATTTCTCGGCCAGATCCTTTCCGCCGTTTTTCCCAAAAATAAAATATTTATTGTTGGGCAATTCTTCAGGAGTAAAGTAGGCCATATTTTCAACTATGCCCAATACGGGTACATTTATCTGAGGCTGTTTGAACATCAACAAACCTTTCAATGCATCTGCCAGTGCAACTTTTTGAGGAGTGGTAACCACAACTGCACCTGTTACCGGTACATTCTGTACCAGGGTCAAATGAATATCGCTGGTGCCCGGAGGCAAATCGATTAAAAGATAATCCAGTTCTTCCCATTTGCAGTCGGTAATAAATTGCTTCAATGCAGAACTGGCCATTGGTCCCCTCCACACAATAGCATGGTCTGCCGGTGTTAAAAAGCCAATGCTCATGATTTTAATCCCATACTGCACCAATGGAATGATATAGTTTTTGCCGTTTTCCTGAATTACACTAGGTCTTTCGTCAACCAGGTCAAACATGGTAGGCATAGAAGGACCGTAAATGTCAGCATCAATAAGTCCTACTTTGGCGCCTGCTTTTGAAAGTGCTATGGCAAGATTAGCAGTAACAGTAGACTTTCCTACCCCTCCTTTGCCGGAAGAAATGGCTATAATGTTCTTAACTCCTGGTAAAACCGGCCCTGAGGTTCTGACAGATGTTACATCTGCTGTCATATCCACCGTTACATCTGCCTTAGGATCCACATGCTGGTGAATTGCATCCACGCACATTTTCCGGATCAATTCTTTAAGGGGACAGGCAGGGGTGGTTAAAACCACGGTAAATTTTACTTTTTCCCCATTCACCACTATATCCCTTATCATATTCAGGCTTACAAGATCTTTTTTAAGATCAGGCTCCTGAACAGTCGAAAGGGCTTTCAATACATCTTCCTTGCTAATAGACATTATGCTAATTTCTTAATGGATTTGCTAGTGCAATATACTTAAAAAGGTCAAGAATAGTAACACAAAAAGAGGGAGATAAGTTGGTTGAAATCCGAAATTCGAAATCCGAAAAACGAATATTTTATTTCGGATTTCGGATTTCGAATTTTAGTTTTCGAATTTTATTACCTGGTTCTTAACTGGTTTGACCGTCATGAGGTAGGTGTAAATAGCCGCAAGATCTTCTTCAGTCATACCGGCATACATGGTCCATGGCATGTAACTGTTGTATGCGCCTCTTTTTACCGGTAAATTTTGTCCGGTAGAATCTGCATAGTTTTTGAATTTTCTGATAAAATTTTCCTTAGATAATCCGCCTATTCCGGTTTCAGGATCGGGGGTGATATTTGCAGATCTTACCACACCACCATAAGGAAGCGGAAATTCAAATCCTCCTGCATATAACATTCCTTCCTCATATTTTCCATCCTTTTGTTTGGTATGGCAATCCATGCATGTTGCAGCGGTTATCAGGTACTCGCCGTAAGCCAATGTATCCGATTTGGATGGGATGGGATGAAAATCATGTTTCGCAGGAATAGTATTGATGATAAAATTCATAGGGAAGTCCGCTCTCGACTCAGGGACTTCGTTTTCAATAGGCTTTAAAGTCCTTATGTATGCAATTACCGATAAAAGGTCTTCCTGGTCTAGTTTGCCAAAAAACGGATGCGGCATTATGGGAAACAGGGCCTTTCCATCTTTATTTACCCCAGAGCTAATGGCTCTCAGTATTTCTCCATCCGTCCAGTTAGCTAAACCGGCAGGAGTAATATTTTTAGCATAAAATTCTCCCGGAAATCCAAATTTTGCAGTAAAGGCTTCCCCACCCATTCCTTCTGTGCCGGGAATAAGTGGGCCTGAAAATTTGTCCCAATCACGGGATGAATGACAATCAACACATACCATCACATGATTAGCCAGATATTTTCCTCTTTCTATTCTTGAATCTGTCATTTCAGCTTTTACATCAGGAGCAGGGCCGACATCTGGTAAATAAAACTTCACAAATAGCAAAAGTCCTGTAAAGACAATTGCAAGAAATAAAATGAGATAAAGAAAAATTTTGGTAACAGTTTTCATTGTTTTTTAAATAGTTAGCATTATAAAAAGAAAGCAAATATAGCCTATTTATTCTCTCCCGGAAATTATTAACAGTACTCCTGTTATTATTGTGGATAATTTGTTAGGACCTTTGGTTTGCACGGTAAATTAAATAGTTAGATCTGTCGTTAATTATAAACATTTCAACATTATTGGTCTCATTCAGATAAAGGTGGATAAATTCCAATATGCCCCTGAAATTCCTTAAATTTATAGTCATTTTTGCATTTTAAAATTGAGCATACCTCAGGACATACTTGATAAAATCCACGAAGCGGTTGACATCTCTGAAGTCATAGGTGATTTTGTGACCCTCAAAAAAAAGGGACACTATATGATGGCCTGTTGCCCTTTTCACAATGAAAAAACTCCTTCTTTCACCGTTACTCCTGCTAAAGGTATTTACAAATGCTTTGGTTGCGGAAAAGCAGGAGATGCTATTCAATTTGTTATGGATATGGAAGGACTCAGTTTTATTGAGTCAATGAAATATCTGGCCAAAAAATATAACATAGATATTCCTGAGGAGGCACCATCTGCAGAAGAACTTGCTGCGAGAAATGAAAGAGAAAGCTTATTTATTGCACTTAATTTTGCCAAGAATTATTATCAGGATTTATTATGGAATAATGAAGATGGACAAGCTATAGGTTACAGCTATTTTAAAGAACGTGGATTTACTGACCCGACCATTAAAAAGTTTGAACTCGGCTTCAGTCTTGCAGAATGGGATGCTTTTACTAAATATGCTTTAGATAAAAATTTCAAACCGGATATACTCGAAAAGGCAGGTCTGATTATTGCTCGTGAAAATGCTAATGATAAAAAAAATCTAAAGCATTTCGACCGATTCAGAGACAGAGTAATATTCCCTATTCATAATATTACAGGTAAAGTAATTGCCTTTGGTGCCAGAATTCTTAAAGCAGAAAAAAGTCAGCCTAAGTACCTGAACTCACCGGAGACAGAAGTTTACCATAAAAGCAGTATACTTTACGGAATTTTTCAGGCTAAGCAGGCCATACGAAATGAAGATAATTGCTTCCTGGTGGAAGGTTATACTGATGTGATTTCACTTCATCAGCGTGGAGTGGAAAATGTTGTCGCCTCTTCGGGAACTTCTCTTACCGAAGATCAGATCAAGCTAATTAAAAGATATACTGATAACATAACCGTTCTGTATGATGGTGATACCGCCGGGATAAAAGCTTCCTTGCGCGGTACAGACATGATCCTGGAACAGGGTATGAATGTCAACGTGGTAGTTTTTCCCGACGGTGAAGACCCAGACAGTTACATCAGGAAAATCGGTGGTGCGGAATTTAAAAATTACATAAAGTCTGCCAAAAAGGATTTCATTACCTTTAAAACCGAATTGGTCCTCAAGGAAACGGGTAATGATCCTATCAAAAAGGCAGAAGTAATCAGGGATATTGTTAACAGTATTTCTGTTATTCCGGATCCGATAAAAAGAGCTGTTTTCTTTAAACAATGCAGTAAAGTACTTGATATCGATGAGCAGACTCTTATCAGTGAGTACAATAAAATTGTCATAAAGAAAAACCAGGATAAAAAGAGAGAGCCAGATCCTATTCCGGATTTCGACACTATAGAAGAAATCGCAATTTCCAATGAGGAATCAGAGGCCGAAAAGGGTGGTGTCATTATTGATGAGCACGAAAGGGAATTGGTTAGAGTAATTGTGAATTATGGAAACAAAATGATCGATGAGTTCAGAAGAGTATATGAGTATATTCTGGATGAAGTAGATGATATAGAGTTAAATGCTCCGGTTTATCAGAAGTTGTTAGAGGACCTGAAGCTTTTAAAAGGTTCTGAACTGGCTGAAGATTATTTTCTAAAACATCCGGATTCGGATATTAGAAAAGTTTCCATTGATGTTTCTTCTCATCGTTACGCTTTAAGTGAGAACTGGGAAAAACATCGGATCTTCGTTGCCAAAGAGGATGAAAGCCTTATTCAGCTTGCGTTTTCTGCAATTGTAAAACTGAAGTGGAGAAAGCTTCAGCATCTGATCAGAGAAAACAATGAAAGCTTAAAAAAGGCAGTATCAGAAGAGGAAATAGAAACGTTACAAAAAGTGTATATTCGCCTTAAAGAATCAGAGAAGCAGTTGGCGGTGCTGTTAGGTAATGTAATATCAAAATAATTAAAAATTAATGTTGAATGCTGAATGTGGGAATATGAGATTTAGTATTTCGATTTTCGGATTTCCAATTTTTATATAAAGTTATGTCAAAATTAGATAGCATAGAAGAAGCAATTGAAGACATCAGAAATGGCAAGGTGATCATTGTGGTGGACGATGAAGACAGAGAAAATGAAGGTGATTTTGTTTGTGCGGCAGAATGTATCACTCCGGAAATAATCAATTTTATGGCGACACATGGGAGAGGTCTCATTTGTGCACCATTGGTTGAAGAGCGATGTGATGAACTTGGACTTGACCTTATGGTTGGTAGAAATACTGCTACACATTCCACTCCATTTACTGTATCGGTAGATTTACTAGGACATGGATGTACGACCGGTATTTCTGCAAGTGACAGAGCCAAAACCATCAAAGCCCTTGTCGATCCTCAAACCAAACCTGAAGATCTTGGTCGTCCGGGACATATTTTTCCATTGAAGGCAAAAAGTGGTGGTGTCCTAAGAAGGGCAGGCCACACAGAAGCTACAATTGATTTTGCAAGGCTTGCCGGATTTAAACCTGCAGGTGTTCTGGTGGAAATAATGAATGAAGACGGAACCATGGCCAGACTTCCGGATCTTAAAAAGGTGGCTGCTAAATTTAATTTGAAACTGGTTTCCATTAAAGACCTTATAGCATATCGTCTGCAACATGAATCTTTAATCAAGAGTGAAATCGGTGTAAAGATGCCAACAGAATGGGGCAATTTCGATCTTGTGGCCTACAGACAGATCAATACTGATGATATTCATCTCGCTCTTGTAAAGGGAAGCTGGAAAAAGGATGAGCCGGTTTTGGTGAGGGTACATTCTTCCTGTGCAACTGGAGATATTTTTGGTTCCTGCCGATGTGATTGCGGACCTCAGTTGCATGCAGCTATGGAGATGGTAGAGAAAGCAGGGAAAGGAATGGTGTTGTATATGAATCAGGAGGGAAGAGGAATAGGTTTAATTAATAAACTTAAAGCTTACAAACTTCAGGAGCAGGGCAAAGATACAGTACAGGCTAACCTTGAATTGGGCTTTAAGATGGATGAAAGAGATTATGGTGTGGGTGCTCAGATCATAAGAGATCTTGGTATAAGTAAAATTAAATTAATTACCAACAACCCTGTAAAACGTGCCGGTTTAATTGGATATGGACTTGAAATCGTGGAGATAGTTCCTTTGGAAATTAATCCGAATGAGCATAATGAAAAATACCTTCTGACCAAAAGGGATAAAATGGGACATCAGATTTTAAAAGGAAGAAAAGATTAGGGCATGAGCAGAAAGAAATCAGAAAACAACCGACCTCTTATACTTGTTACCAATGACGATGGTATTACCTCTCAGGGAATAAGAGTTCTTGTGGAAGTTGTAAAGGAATTAGGTGAAGTGGTAATAGTTGCCCCGAGCGGGCCGCAATCTGGAATGGGACACGCCATTACTATAGGCAATGCATTGAGATTAGACGAAAATGATATGTATGATGATGTGCTTGCATATCAATGCTCCGGTACTCCGGCCGATTGTGTTAAACTTGCTAAGGAATTTGTATTAAAAGGCCGTAAGCCTGATGTCGTGGTAAGTGGTATAAATCATGGAAGCAACTCCTCAATAAGTGTACTTTATTCAGGAACCATGTCAGGTGCTATAGAGGCTGCTATTGAAGGGTTGCCAGCTATAGGTTTTTCATTATGCGATTATTCAATCCCTGCAGATATGTCGCATTGCCGAGATGTGGTAAGAAAAATTACTTCTGAAGTTCTTGAGAAGGGTCTACCGGAAAACGTAGCTCTGAATGTTAATATCCCTTCCAGATCAAGCGGGAAATTAAAGGGGATAAAAATCTGCAGACAGGCAAGGGCACGATGGCAAGAGAAATTTGAAGAACGATTCGACCCTAGAGGCAGAAGATATTTCTGGATGAACGGTGATTTTATGAATCTCGACAGAGGAGAAGATACAGATGAATGGGCGTTGGAAAATAACTATGTTTCCGTAGTACCCTGCGCCTTCGATATGACCGCCCATCACGCCATTTCTGTTCTTAACAATAAATGGACATTAAGTTAATTAAGAATTAAGAATTAAGAATGAAAGAATTAAGAATGAAAGAATTCTCCATTATTAATTCTTAACTCTTAATTCTTAATTATTCAGCGTGTCTCTGAAACCCCCAACTCAACATTCCGCTATTGATATTATAGCTCATCACAGTGCTGAAATTTTCCGGATTCCAATAGCATGATCTGGAGTATTTATGCATCTCCTCTACATTCTCTTCAATGCAGGCACCCCATTTTTCATTATAAAAGGTCTGAAGTCCGTAATAAAGATTCATTCCTTTGTCATAATCATTTTCATTCAAAGTGAAAAAGTAACTATACAGACTGTCATTTTTAAAATTGAACTCAATGGTTCCGGAATAATTCATCAGCCTGATTTCCGAGGTGGCGTCACTATACCCTTGTGCTCCCAATTGCTCGCTTCCTCCTTCCGGACGTGGAGCTTTTAACTTTGGAAATTTTTCTTTTATGTACTTGTAATTGCTGCCTAATGGAATATCTTCAATCAACATCAGATATTTTTTGTCCTGCCGTTTTAATTCCAATACCACATCTTCTTCCTCTTCAACTTTTTTGGTTTCCGGTTTTGTAACCGTAATAGTATCTTTCCTTGAAAATGAAGTTGTATCAGTGGTATGACTTAATTCAGATGAATTTTCCTCAGTGCACGAAGCCAATATTAAGAGGCTCAAGGGAAAAATATAGAAAAATGAGAATCTCATAAAATTTTACTAATGGATAAATATAATAAAAATTAAATCTCCAATCACTGATTTCCAGCCTTGGGATTTTATTATTTGGCCTTTTTTAAATGATAATAGTCATTTTTTGGTTTTAATAGGGGTCAACATCTATCACGATCTGAGAAGTATAATCCTTTTGGGTCTTAAGAAGTTCCGTTTCCTGACGTATAAATTTTTTAAGTTCGGTCAGTTTTTGACCACCTTTAGGAAGTTTAAGATAAAGATTTACTAAATAAAGGTTTCTGATTTTAGAGATAAGAGGTACTTCCGGACCTAATATCTTATCCTTAGGAATATAGGGCGCAAGTTTGCTGAAAATCTTATGACAGTTAATTTCAGCCTTGGTTTTATCAGCATCTTTAACAGTTATTTTAATGAGCCGTGAAAAGGGTGGATAGAAGTATTTATGTCTTTCATTTATCTCTTTGTCAAAGAAGGCTGTATAGTCATTATTCATGATGTGATACAACAGCGGAGTTTCAGTATTGGAAGTTTGTATAATTACCTTTCCCTTTTTATCTCTCCTTCCTGCTCTTCCACTTACCTGAATTATGGTTTGATAGGCTCTTTCATGTGACCTGAAATCAGGGAAGTTGATCATGGCGTCTGCATCCATTATGCCGACCATACTTACTTTGTCAAAATCAAGCCCCTTTGTAACCATTTGTGTACCGATGAGCACATCAGTTTCACCGGATTCGAATTCGTTTATAATTTTCTGATATCCTGTTTTACTCCTAGTTGTGTCCAGATCCATCCTTTTTACTGTGAAATCAGGAAATAATAATTTAAGGTCGTCTTCCAGTTTTTCTGTTCCAAACCCCACGGTCTTTAATGCACTAGCTCCGCAGGCTTCACAGTAAGAAGGAATTTTTTCATGATTGCCGCAGTAATGGCAACGTAATTCCTTGCTGTAAAGATGATATGTCATACTTACCGAACATTGCTCACATTTTGGAATGTAAGCACATTCTTCACAGCATAAATAAGGTGCGTAGCCTCTTCGATTTTGGAACAATATTGCCTGCTCTTTTTGGCTTACTGTTTCATCAAGCATTTGAACCATTACAGAAGAAAAATCATTTTTATTTTTTTTCTCCTTACGCTCTTTTCTGATATCAACTTTTATCATGTCAGGTAAACTTGCTGAACCGAACCTGCTGTTTAATGTTACCAATCCCCATTTACCTTCTTTGCTATTATGGTAAGATTCTATTGATGGAGTGGCAGAACCAAGAATTGATTTTGCATTATGAATTCTGGCAAGCATTAGAGCAGTATCTCTCGCATGATACCTCGGTGCAGGGTCCTGCTGCTTATAGGAGGGCTCATGTTCTTCATCAATGATAATCAGTCCAAGGTTATCGAATGGCAGAAAGATCGAAGAGCGGACCCCGACAACAAAACTGAATTTTCCGGATATCACCCCTTTCCATGTTTCTACTCTTTCATTGTCAGAAAATTTGGAATGATAAACTCCCATTTTATCTCCAAAAACTTTTCGAAGCCGTGAGACAATTTGTGTGGTTAGGGCAATTTCAGGAAGAAGATATAATACCTGTGATCCGCCTTGCAAAGCATGTCGAATGAGTTCAATGAAGATTTCAGTTTTACCACTACCTGTAATTCCATGAAGCAATACCGCATCTTTTTCCTGAAAGTAATTTAAGATCTGATTTTTTGCTGCTTCCTGCTCTTTACTTAGGTTTATTTCATGATTAGGATATTCCGGCAGATCAGCAAATCTGGAAACAATAACTTCAAATTCCTCAAATATTCCTTTTTTAATCAATGTATTTAAGGCGGACGAAGAGTCCACAATTCCTGAAAGCCTGTTTTTGTCTAAACCATGGTTGTTGGCTAAAGGGTCCTTCCTGAAATTAACAAGACTGATATATTTTAATAAAACATCTGTCTGCTTTTGATTTTTTTCTAATGATTTAAATATATGTTGAAGTTCTGCATTTGAGCCTGCTATAGATGAGTTAAGTCGGATCCTGCGGATGGTTTTCGGAGAGTATTTCTCTTTTAATTCTTCAAACAGCAGGACAAATCCTTTTTGAATTAGAGATTTCACCAATGGATGAATATTTTTTTTCCCTGCTACAGCGGCAACTTCATCATAAGATAAAGATCCCTTGTTTTTTAGTGCTTCCAGGACGGCTTCTTCTTTTTCAGTAACAGGTATGTTGTCTTTTCTTTCCGGGTTTAGTTGTATTTTCGACTGACTGCTTAGCTTCAATCCGCTCGGTAGAGCTGCTTGTAAAATTTCTCCCTGACTGCACAAATAATAGTCTGACATCCATTCAAAAAGCTGCAATTGAAAAGTATTTACTACTGGTGTATCGTCCAGCAGTTCTATTATTTCCTTGGGTTCATAAACTTCAGGGGACCTGGTATGGATATCCACTACAATTCCTGTCAAAATTCTTTTTTTACCAAATTGAACAACAACTCTTGAACCCTTAAGTATAGTACTGTGGTGCACTTCCGGTACTCTGTAGGTAAAAGGCTTCGGTAAAGGCAGAGGTAACAAGACGTCTGCATAAAGGAAATTATCTGTATGTGATATGCCGAACAATTGTAAAATATTATTTGATGAAATTACAAAATCAAATTCAAGTCAGAAAAAGAAGGAGCTATCATTATTTTTCTATTTCCTGCATGGCAAGTTCCACAGATTCAACCGGGGCCAGGCAAGTCTTATCAGTACATACAAAAATCTTTGTTTTGCCATCGTTTATTATCTTTCCTTTCAAAACAGGTAAATTTGCTTTATCTTTTCCTCCTGCAAGAATCTTATGTGGAAGATATTTATTTTCTAACTGTTTCCTGTATTCCAGATAATTATTTCCTGATATTACAATTTCCAAAAGGGGATTGACAAGATTTCCATAAAGAATTGCCCAATTGTAAAGATAAGATGCATCTACCGACAGGGCTTTTTTCATTCTACCTGTCATGCGTTTGGCAAGATCAATAAATTCATTCCTGTTAAAAAGAATCCCGATATGATAAAGGTTATGCGCCATTACTGCATTAGAAGAAGGAATAACATTGTCGAAAATCTCTTTCTTCCTTGCAATTAATTTTTCAGAACCTGAAGAAGTGTAATAAAACATTTCCTCTTTAGGGTCTAAGAAGTGATTAATACAGTTTTCAGTAAGAGACAATGCAATATTTATCCACTTTGCATCAAATGTAACCTGATAAAGATGAATGAAAGCTTCTGCAACAAAAACATAGTCATCTAGGAATCCTTCAGTTTTTTCCTTAAATGAATGTAAAACCGTATTGCCTTTTATAAGATTGGTGGATAGAAAAGATGCATTTTTTAACCCAAGCTCAAGTATTTCTTCGTCTCCTGTCGCTCTGTATGCGTCCGTCAAACCTTTTAACATTATACCATTCCATGCAGCAAGAATCTTGGTGTCAAGTCCCGGCCTTTCACGCTTTGAACGAAAATCAAATATGTTTTTTTTCCATTCTTTTACCCTTTCCCTTAATGTTTCTAAAGGTATGTTATGCTTTTTGCTGAATGCAGCATCGCTTAAATCTTTATATAGTATATTATATCCATGTTCCCAGTTGCCTTCCTCAGAAATATTATAGTATTTTTTCAGTAGATCTTTGTCAGGGATGTTAAGAGATTCAATTTCTTCAAAGGTATAAATATAAAATTTACCTTCTTCTCCTTCACTATCTGCATCCAGGGAGGAGTAAAAACCACCATCAGAATCAGTCATTTCATTTTTAATCCAGGTGACTGTACCATATATGATATCTCTGTAATGAGTATCTTTAGTAAGTGTATAAGCTTCGCTGTATAAAGATAAAAGCTGTCCGTTGTCATAAAGCATCTTTTCAAAATGTGGAGCGAACCACTCCGTATCCGTGGAGTAGCGGGCAAATCCACCGCCGATCTGATCATATAATCCGCCCATGGCCATTCTGTCAGCCGTAAGCAGAGCCTGACGCAATGCTGAATTATTTCCTGTGAAATGGTGGTACCGCAATAAAAAGACCCAAAGTCCCGGCATAGGAAATTTCGGGGCTTTATCTAATCCTCCAATTCTGGTATCAAAATGCCTTTCCAGTGTTTGAAATAATTTATCCAGTTCCTGGGGACTGAATTCAGTATTGATATCGGTAAGATTATATTTTGAAACTTCCGAGTTTGTCAATGATTGTGAGAATGCTTCTGCTGATTCTTCAAGTTCTTTTCTGTTTTCACGAAACGCTCTTGCCACTTCTTTAAGGAGATGGAGCCACTGGGCTTTGGGAAAATATGTGCCACCATAGAAAGGCTTTGCTTCGGGAGTAAGAAAAACATTCAATGGCCAACCTCCGCGTAAGTTCATTGTCTGCAAAGCTTCCATATATATCTGATCTATATCCGGCCTTTCCTCCCTGTCAATTTTTATACATACATACAATTCATTCATAACCTCCGCCACTTCCGGACTTTCAAAACACTCCCTCTCCATTACATGACACCAGTGACAAGAACTGTAGCCTATGCTTATTAATACAGGCTTATTCTCATTCTTTGCCTTTGTCAATGCTTCTTCTCCCCATGGATACCAATCTACAGGGTTGTAGGCATGTTGACGAAGGTAGAGGCTGTTTTCATTTATTAATCGGTTCGGATGTTTATTGCTATCCATATGTTGGTTATTCTATAATATTCTTTTTTATAAGACTTATTTCTTCATTCACCTCAAGAACCAATGATATTTCAATAAGTTTTTTTAAAGTGTCTTTTAAAAACTGTTGATGCGCTGTAGATTCAGGATGGAAAGGTTTATGCATTATTGCTGAGGCAATGGTCTCCCATTTTCTTATTATTTCCTGAGTATTTTCGTTTGTAAAAGTTGTGATAAATTTTTCCCATATATATTTCTCTGCAAATGTTGTGGGATGCAGGAAATCATCTTTGTAAAAACGATAATCCCTAAGATCATCCATCATTATTTCATAGGAGGGGAAGTAGTAGCAATTATTATATTTCTCGCATATCTGATGTGTTGCAAGCACAAGTGTACTTTTGCTTACATTATTTAAAACCAATGTGTCCTTAATATGCCTCACAGGACTAACGGTAAATATCACCTTAACATTAGGATTAAGTTGGTTCAATTTTATATTAAAATGCTCGAAGGCTGATGTGATATCTTCAACTTTCAGCAGTTCCTTCTGAAAGAAGCTGGCGGGTTTTTTATGACAATTGGATATTATTTCCCCATTAGGGAGCAGTCGGTAAACAAAAGCGCTGCCTAAAGTAATGGTTATGACCTCTGCAGTTTTTAAGAATTCGTGAACCTCCGTTATTTTTCCTCTGATCATTTCAAATAATTCGTTTTTAAAAGAGGAGGAGAGGGAGGAGTGGAAATCATAATTGTACCAAATATCTCCGTTTTGAATGAAATAATCCTGATGCAGGTAGCTGTTATCAATGGAAGCATTAAGGAGCTTAAACAATGAAATCGGGTTGAATATGGTCCCAAATGGATTTACCAGGGTAGGAAATTTATATGACTTCAAGGTGGTACCAATTACATCAGAAAAGCATGATCCTATTGTTAGAATCTGTGATTGATGATCAAATGTCCAATCTGACTTAGGAATATTGATTTCTGTCCTGAAATGCATAATAGTTAAAATAATACATATAGTATAAAAACAAAAAATCCCGGATGCTAATCCGGGATTTAAGTAATGTTTTTTTAGTTAAAATTAAGCTGCTACAACTTTGAATTTAACTTCGTGCTTAACTTCTTTATGAAGATCAAGGACTGCAGTATATTCACCAACTTCTTTTACATCAGATTTGAAGGTGATTTTCTTCCTGTCTATTGTATATCCTTTGTCTTTTAAAGCATCTGAAATCTGAAGAGCAGTGATAGCACCGAAGATTTTACCGGTTTCTCCCACTTTCGCAGGGATGGTAAGAACAAGATCTCCGATTTTTTCTGCTACAGCAATAGCATCTTTTTTCAATTTCTCTGCTTTATGGGCAGCTTGTTTTACATTTTCAGTAAGCATCTTCTTGTTGCTTTCTGTAGCCATGATGGCAAGACCTTTAGGGATAAGGTAATTTCTTCCGAATCCTGGTTTTACATTTACAAGGTCATTTTTATAGCCAAGGCCTTTTATATCTTCTTTAAGTATGATTTCCATGACAACAAAAATTATTTAAGTGAGTCTGTTACATATGGCAGAAGAGACAAATGTCTTGCTCTTTTAACCGCCTGAGATACCTTTCTCTGAAATTTAAGACTTGTTCCTGTAAGTCTTCTTGGAAGGATCTTTCCTTGCTCGTTAACAAATTTTAGCAGGAAGTTGGCATCTTTATAGTCGATGTATTTGATGCCCATCTTTTTAAATCTGCAGTATTTCTTTTTGTTTTCGATCCTGTTTACGGGTTCATTTACTAGTGTCATACTTTTTCCTCCTGTTTTTCAGCTGATTTTTTGAACTCACCTTTTTTTCTTTTTTTGTTGTACTCAAAAGCATGTTTATCAAGAGCAACAGTTAGAAATCTCATTACTCTCTCATCACGTCTGAACTCCACTTCAAGTGTGTTGATGACTGTAGGCTTTGCAGTAAATTCCAATAAAGTATAAAATCCTGTTGTCTTATGCTGAATCGGGTAAGCCAGCTTTTTAAGACCCCAGTTTTCTTCATTGGTAATCTGTGCTCCATTGTCAATAAGCACTTGCTTAAATTTTTCTACGGTATCCTTCATCTGACTATCAGACAAAACGGGAGTTAAAATGAATACCGTCTCGTAATTTTTTAATTCCATGATTAATTTTTGTTTTTCTCTTAAAATTAAGGGATGCAAATATACTGATAATAAACCGAAACAAAAAGTAAAATAAAAAAAATCCCGACAGAGCAATCTGCCGGGATTCTACGGATAGTGCAAAATATGGCTATTTTACATTAAATGTTGCTTCACCGATCTTAAAGCCTTCTGAATAGATTTCAACTGTATGCTTTCCAGGTTTATAATTGCCGCCTTTTGAATATAAAAAGGTGATGTTTTGCTTCTTGTTATCAAACAGGATGGTTTGCTTTTGGGTATAAAACATTTCTCTGCCATCGGTATTAACGCTTCCTCCACCTGATGCTACATCAAACAATGCTGCGCCGTCTGGTTCAATAATTCTTAAAATGATGTCTTTTCCTTCCTGTTTGGCTACTTTATTATCGGCAAGGTTGAAGGTAACCTTTAGTTTCTCAGTGCCTTTAGCTTTAAATTCTGTACCGGCTTTTTCTTTACCTTTGCTGGAAACAGATGCCAATTGGATATTTTCAGCTTTTAGAACAGAAGCTAAAGCCACTTTTTTATCCAGTTCCTGCTTCAGTGAAATAAGGTGATTTATAGAATCATCCCTTACTGCTACCTGAGATTGATATTCTTTGAGGTTGGTTTCAGCTTTTGCAAGATCAGCTCTTAATCTTTCTACTTCAGCCTGAGCTTGTTCTCTGTATCTTAGCGCCTCATCAATTTTACTCTTCAGATCCTGATATTTATTATAGTAGTTACGGCTGTCATTTTTGTATTTATCTCTTTCTCCTTCAAGGCCTTTTATCTGCTCAGACAATACCGTTACGTCGCCGCCAAGTCTGGCAATCTCTTCTTGTTTAAGCTTTAGTTCGCTGATAGCTTTATCAAGTTCAGTGGTAGTGCTATCTATTTTCGCCTGCTGCTCTTCAATTTTTGTATTTTTCTCAGCTATCTGATCGTTCTTTTGAAGACCTAAAAATAACTGTACTGCATTGATTGCTAGTAAGATAACAATAAAAGCGATGATAAGCCCCTTTTTGCTTCCACTCTTTTGGTTTTCTTTAATTTCTGCCATTTTTGATAAGTATAACTTGTTTAATTCCTGTTTTCGCCTTAAAAATAAGGTAATATAATATGTATTTTCAACTTTTTTTGCAAAAAAACGAAGGTATTAGGGTTTATTGCATAAAAAAATCAGGAAATATCTGCATGAATGAAAAATATTTATTAAAACTTAAAAATAATGTACAAAAACCTGATGAGGAAATAACACGTATGTTACTGAAAACTAACTGCCATGAAAAAGATTGTTCATTTTATTGCATTGATTTTGTTTGTTGTGACCATAATGATGTCCGGATGCTCAGGCTCAGGTCATCATTCTCAGCCATGGCACCCTAAGAAGAAGTAAATTCAGGAATCTGATTTATTTGTTCCGAAAACCAGGCGGAGGCCGGCACTTACCCAAAATGGCATTATAGTTCGACCAGCCAGACCTTCGCCAAAGGTCATGTCTATCTGAAAATTATCGCTGAAGAAATGGCGGAATCCTGCCTGATAGGCTGTTCCGGTACCAGGTACATAAGGATCGCCGGAGAATAACTCTGCCACCAAATGAAACCCGCCAATGGTTTTTATCTGGGATCCGAATCCCCATGTCCCTATAAACTGATGATTATCTTCATATAAATAATTCCCTCCGGCATTTAGGTGAAGAAGTAATTTTTCACCATGTCCTAATGCCTGTGATATTGTCAAAAAACTGAAAATACCATAACCTGGAGGCCTGAAAGTGCCTGAACCGACAGGGAGAAAGCTACCTGCCACCAGTCCAACACCGGCTAGTTTATTTGGTTTATATTCCCTGAAAAGAATCTTCGCCTGTAACAATGGAAGGGCGTAAGCAAAATGTCCTTCACCTTCTTCTTCATCATATCCTCCGACCCCTCCTAAAGTAAGCTCAGTTCTTTTTGTGGGACCATAAGCGAGCATAACCCATTGCTGAAAATTGCGATGCTCATACCTTGCCCATGTTTCAAGCTGTGATAATCGGGCGCCCACAACTCTGGCATCGTCTGTTATAAATGGTCGTACTAAAGGCTTTTTAATTTCTTTCCTGGCTAATATGGAATTCTGTCTTTGCATGGTACCAAGACTGTCTCTTTCCGCATATGCAAGAGTGGTAGAGATAAAAAGAAAAATAAAAATAAATCGCATAGAACTATTAACCCGAATTATCCCTCATAGTTAAGTCGCAAGTTAACGGAGGTATGGCAATCTGTAATTAAAACTGAATTAATTTTTTCTTATAGGATAGTATTTTCTTGTTGCAGTGATTCCGCTATTGATTAAGAGTTCTTTTTGACTTTCTGAAAGCTTTTTAACCTTTGGTCCTATTCCGGAAGAGGATACGGAGATGGTTCGTTGCCAATCTTCTTCGGTGAGCTTGTTCCTGTTTAAGTTTTCTATAGCAAAAATATAAAATGCTTCGATATAATCGATCAGGTTTTTTACTTCATGTGGGGCAAGGGCTTTAGATTTTTCATCATAAGAAATTTGTTCATCACTATCTATCCTAATACCCAAAGTATATTTATTTGCAATTCGATATTTATCATTTCCTTTAATGATGATGCTGTCAAAAATCTCAATCGGGAAATTACCTATAATACCACCGTCTACTACAACATCGTAATACATATCTTTCTTGCCTGGCTTATCAATAATGTTACCGAGACTGTCTATAATTATAGCTTCAAAGTAAAGTGGGACTGACATGGATATTCTGACAGCATCTTTAATTTTCATCTGCGGGTAGCTATCTTTGCTGAATACAATAAGTTTTTGATTGTTCAGGCTGGTAGCAGTTACATAAAGATCTTTAAAACCTTTATCGTGTAATTCTTTAAAAGTGATATCAGAACTACCTGTTTTTTTTACGATAAGATTTTCAAGCCATTTGCTGAAGCTATTTCCCTGATACCAGCCGAATTTACTATTCATCCTGTATAGTCCGCCTATAAAAATGTATTTCCCGTCATTGAATTGTTGAAATTTTGTATTATAGATGATATCGGTTATTTCTTTAGCATTATATCCCAAGGATAATGCAAGTGCTATGATTGCCCCTGCGGAAGTTCCACCTACTTTTTGCAGACTATCTAATCTTTTCTGTTGTTCAAGTTCAGTGATGACCCCTGTATAGGCTATTCCTCTGATACCAGCACCTTCGAATACCAGATTTTTTATTTCTGTTGTCTGGCAAAAACTTATTTTAAGATTAAATGAAATAAGTATAAATGAAAGAATAAATTTCTTCATAGCCTGAGTATGAAATGTTCTTTAACCTGCTCTTTTCGAAAAAATATAATACCTAAGTGAAATAAATCAATACTTACATTCACACTTGGGTGCGCTTTGATTTCTTCCCAGGCTTTTTCCATTTCTGATGACCAGTGAATGTCATCAAAAATAAATACGGAATTGTTGTTGATCTTCTTAAGACATTGGTTAAAATACTCTAATGTTGGTTTATACCTGTGGTTAGCATCAAAGAATACAAAATCCAAAGAAGATATTTTGCTCAGGGTTTCTTTTAAAGTATCATCAATGTTTCCTTCAATAGTTGTGATATTTTGACAACCTATACAGTGAAAGTTTTCAATTGCTTTTTTTAAAGTCTCAGGACAACCCTCAAAAGAATACAACCTTGCTTCCGGATATGCTTTGCTGAGATAGGTAGTGGTAAGACCTAAGGAAGTGCCTAGTTCAAAGATTGTGGTGGGTTTAAAGAATTCCACAAGTCTGAATAAAAGTTGAGCAAGATCAGCAGGTTTTTCGGCATATTTCGAAATGCTGCTTATGGACCTGATATTACTTTTATTCAAACTTGATCCCGCGCCATAATCCTTCATAGCAATTTTGCTATTATCAGCAAGTAGCTTTTTTCGCAGATTTTCAATTTCAGTAAATTCTTTTCGGGTAGATTGCTTCTTTATTATTTTTGTATAAAGATGGAAGACAAATGGAGAATGAACAGAATGTTCATTTTTCGAAACGTAAAGGAATTTTAGGTATCTGAAAAAAATACTCAGGTGCTGCAGCAAATCAATTCAACTTATAAGGTACCGTCATCACAAATTCAGGAATATTTACCTTGAAGAGTTTTCCGTCAACGACTCTTTCCATCAGGTAATTACCTTTCATTTTTCCTATTTCTGTTTTCAGGTTGCAGCCGGAAACATATTCGTGGGATTGTCCGGGCTCTAACACCGGTTGTTGTCCGACCACACCTTCGCCCTGAACTTCTCTAAGGGCACCATTGGCATCGTATATAAACCAATGTCTTTTTAACAGCTGAACGGTGTATTCGCTGTTGTTTTCAATGATGATTTTGTAGGTAAATACAAAATGGGCCTGAGAAGGGGAGGAATACTCAGGTTGGTAAGAAGTAACCACGCTGACTTTTACACCATCTGTGATTTCAGTTACCATAGCATTTGATTTTACGTTAGACAACGAATAAAGATACCCAATAATTTTGTTATTTCAATAGTTTTTGCCTGAAATTTGATGCCTGAAATGCATTGTGGATAAAAAAAAGCAGATAATTCTATATTTGAGACTTTCATATACTGTAACTTTTAGTTTTGATTTCCCCTAGGTTAAAATCTCATTAAAATAATTCAATTATGGAGGTTCAGATAGCTTCATCCTGGAAGGCGAAATTGGTCGGTGAATTTGAAAAGTCGTACTTTTCTAATCTCGCAGGCTTTCTCAAGGAGGAAAAAAAGCAATATACCCTTTATCCTCCTGGACAATTGATATTTTCTGCATTTGATAAATGTCCATTTGATGAAGTGAAAGTAGTTATAATCGGCCAGGATCCTTACCATGGTCCTGGACAGGCCAATGGATTATGTTTTTCAGTTGCAGATAATATTCCTTTGCCACCTAGTTTACAGAATATTTTTAAGGAGATCAAATCCGATTTGGGGAAAGAGATTCCCAAAACTGGCAATCTGGAGCGATGGGCGAAACAAGGTGTCCTATTGCTTAATGCCACACTTACAGTGAGAGCCAACTCTCCTGGAAGTCATCAGAAGCGAGGATGGGAAGAGTTTACTGATGCTGTAATAAAAATTCTGTCTGATGAAAAAGAAAATCTGGTATTCATACTTTGGGGAGCATATGCACAAAAAAAAGGAGCGATCATTAACAGAGAAAAGCATTGTGTTTTATCCGCAGCCCATCCTTCACCATTTTCTGCTCACAGCGGATTTTTTGGATGTAAACATTTTTCCAAAAGTAATGAATATTTAAGGTCGAAAGGAAAGAAGGAGATTGAGTGGTGAATGTTGAATGTTAAATGTTGAATGTTGAATGTTGAATGTTCGATAAGTTTTTCTCATTCAGCATTCAACATTTAGCATTTATCATTCTATTACATTAAACAATCTTCTCCATCTGATTCTCTCAGTAAACCCTCCCTGATTGTCGATTGACATCCAAATAAGTAATGCTTTACCTACAATATGATCAGCAGGTACAAATCCCCAATAACGGGAATCGAGGGAATTATGACGGTTGTCACCCATCATGAAATAGTAATTCTGACTGAAAGTATATTCTTTTAGTTCTTTCCCGTCAACATAAATTTTTCCATCTTTTATAACAGCATTTTTGAGTCCCTCATAACTAACAATAGTAGAGCCATAAAGTATCACATTATTCGAATCCAATGTAATGGTGCTGCCTTTTGCAGGTATCCATAAAGGACCAAAGTTGTCTTCATTCCATATAAATTTGGAGCTGTTTGGAAATATTCTTGGTTCAGGATCACCTGCCGGTCTTTTCATTGCTTCCACTCTGATAACTCCCGGTAATCCTTTAACTTTTTCCGCAGTTTCAGGAGTGGTATAAATGAAATAACCATCCATTAAAGGGCGAATTTCTGAAATTCTTAATTTTCTAAAATTGTGCTCCTGCCTTTGATTGGTAAATACTCTGAATGAAAACTGAGCTTCAGAAGGATTGGCTAGTGGTTTACCATTAATAAAGACCTGTTGATCCTTTATTTCTAAACTATCTCCTCCGATGCCTATACATCTTTTGATATAATTGGTTTTTAAATCAGTCGGGTATTCTTCCTCAGGAGGCCAGTTAAACACTACCACATCATTGTTTTTAACTTCAGAAAATCCGGGTAGTCTGTACTGCGGAAGTTGAATCCAGTCAAGATAAGATGGGATATCAGTAAACCAGATTTTCTGATGAGTAAGGGGCATTTGCAATGGAGTTTTAGGGGTCCTGGCGCCATAATGCATTTTGCTGACAAATAAAAAGTCACCAACCAGTAAAGATTTTTCCATTGAGGGCGTAGGAATGGTGAAGGCCTCAAGAAATAACCAACGAATTAAAGTAGCAGCAACTACTGCAAACACAATAGCGTCTACCCATTCTCTTGCTTTAGATTTTTGGGGCTTCTCTTTTTTGCTTTTCTTAAAATTGAACATTATAAAAAAATGATTAATTACCTAATTGTAACATATCTTCCATGTTAAAAACACCTTTCTTGCCTACCAGCCATTCTGCGGCAACAACTGCTCCTTTTGCAAATCCTTCCCTTGAATGAGCAGTATGTGTGATTTCTATGGTGTCCACAGGAGAATTATAATAAATGATATGAGTGCCCGGAAAGGTATTCATTCTTTTACTGATTATCGGAATAGCACCTTTATCGGATGAATCCTGATTGACCCATTTATTTTTCTTGTTATGGTTTTCAATAATGCCTTCAGCCAGGGTAATTGCTGTACCACTAGGTGCATCTTTTTTCTGAATATGATGAATTTCTTCCATCTTAATTTCGTATTCAGGATACTGATTCATCAGTTTTGCAAGAACCTTGTTAAGGTGAAAAAAGAGGTTTACACCAAGGCTAAAGTTGGAAGCATAGAAAAATGCACTTCCTTTTTGCTTGCATAGTTCATCCAGCTCTTTCTTTTTTTCAAGCCAGCCTGTAGTTCCACATACAACAGGTATGTTATTTTCTATACAATATTTTACGTTCGCGTAAGCACTTTCCGGTTGGGTAAATTCAATAGCTACGTCAACGTCTGAACTCTTTACGTTTTGTAGTTCCTTGTAATTTTCAACATCAATCTTAAATGGAATGCTATGATTTCTGCTGAGGGCAATTTGTTCTATGGTTTTTCCCATTTTACCATAGCCCAATAACAATATTCTCATTTTTTGAATTTTAGGTTTAAACTTATTCCTCCTGCAAATTGGGAATAATTATTTTGATAAAAAAGGGGTTTTACAGATAATGCAAGATTCTCATTTACATCGAAATATTTCAAATGGGCATCTACGTAGGCATCCAGGATGTTTATTACATATAACGCACCTGTCATAATAGTAAAAAATTCGAAATCTCTTCTGTAAGCATCTCTTAGATACCTTAAAGCATTGTCATCATATATGTTGATATACGGGTCCACTGTGTTCGGATCCTGATCTACCCTCATTTTATAAGCATCTCTATACTTTACATAGCCTCTGTAATTACTGATTGTAAAATAAATCAAAGCTCCGCCTCCTGCATATAGGATAGGTACCTTCCAATATTTTTTGTTATAAACCTGTCCGGCGCCGGGGAGTACTGTTGATAAGATGGCTGCCGTTGCAGGCCTGCTTTTGCCGGGAATGGTCCTTTGCTTTATGCTGTCTTCAGGGGGATTAAAAGCAAATGATCCCGATGGTTTTATCAGGATCATTATTAGTATTATTAATGCTATCAGTTTCTTATTTTCCATATCAGAAATTTAAAATTTCCAGGATCCGGTTAAGATCTTCTGCTGAAACAAAAGGAATTTTTATTTCTCCTTTATTGTCCTTATCACAACTGATGTGAATTTTAGTTCCGAAATGAGTAGACAATCTGGATTGCAGACCCGTAATTTCCGGATTTGCTGAGGAAGGTTTAACCGGCTTTTCAGGTTTTTTGTTTTCCTTACCTAAGTCCCTTACCAACTCTTCAACTTTTCTTACAGATAGCTCTTCGTCTAATAGTTTCTTAAATATGGCCAGCTGATCTTCAATTTTTTCAACATTAATCAGGGCTCGTGCATGTCCCATGCTGATTTTATTGTCTCTTATAGCTGCCTGAATATCAGGAGGTAATTTTAATAATCTAAGATAGTTATTTACTGTGGTTCTGTTTTTCCCTACTCTGTCACCTAATTCTTCCTGTTTTAGATTGCATTCAGATAACAACCTTTGGTAACTAAGAGCAACCTCAAGAGCATTAAGATTTTCTCTTTGAATATTTTCAATCAAAGCCATTTCCAGCATTTCCTGGTCATTGGCTTTTCTTATATATGCAGTGATATTTTTGATGCCTGCCAGCTTGGTAGCCTGAAGCCTTCTTTCACCGGAGATAAGCTGGTATTTGTTAGCAGAAAGTTGTCTGACAGTGATCGGTTGTATAATGCCCTGTACCTTGATGGACTCAGATAATTCTTTCAGAGCTTCCTGATCAAAATGAGTCCTTGGTTGCCATGGATTTACCTCGATGCTTTCAACAGGTATTTCATTGATTGCGCTTTCAGGCTTTTTTTCTTCAACCTTTACAGCAGCAGGCTTTTCTTGTTTTGCATTTACATTATCTGAATCCTGAAGCAATGCCCCAAGTCCTCTTCCCAATACACTTTTCTTTGCCGGTTGTGGTTTTTTTTCTGTCATTGAATTCATGATGTGTTATGTTAATGCAACTTTATTTTTTTCTAAAATTTCCTGAGCTAGATTCAAATAACTTATAGCTCCTCTGCTTTCTGCATCATGAACTATAACAGGTAAACCAAAGCTTGGTGATTCACTAAGCTTGATGTTTCTTGGTATAATTGTTTCAAACACCAGGTGCTGAAAATGATTTCTTACCTCTTCTACAACCTGATTAGATAATCTTACCCTCGGATCATACATCGTAAGTAAAATTCCTTCTATTTCAAGCTGGGTATTAAGTCTTGTCTGAATGATTTTTACTGTATGCAGAAGTTTTCCAAGACCTTCCAAGGCGAAATATTCACACTGTACAGGTATAAGTACTGAATCTGCGCAGGTAAGCGCATTTACGGTAATCAAACCTAGAGAAGGTGAACAGTCTATAACTATAAAATCATATTTTTCTTTAGCATTTTTCAGAGATTCCTTCATTTTTTCCTCTCTCTGATCAAGGCTTATCATTTCTACTTCAGCACCTACAAGGTCGATATGTGAAGGAACAAGGTCAAGGTAATTTACATTGGTTTTTAATACAAGCTCTTCTGCATCCATTCCTTCTACCATACATTCGTAAATGCTCTTTTCAACCGTTTTAGGGTTAAAGCTAAGCCCGGAAGTGGAATTTGCCTGCGGATCAGCATCCACCAGAAGTGTTTTGTATTCCAAAGCAGCAAGACTCGCAGCAAGATTGATGGCTGTGGTGGTTTTTCCTACTCCACCTTTCTGGTTAGCAATTGCAATGATTTTACCCATTTCTCTAAATTTAATTTATGTTTTTCAGGTTTACTAAGTTAGGCTATTTTGGACTATTTAAACAGAAATATTTTCTGTTTTACATTAACGAATAATCCTGCCTCTTATTTAATAATCAACTGTTTCCGTTTTTAGCTTCCTTTTATTTTAAAATTAGTACAAATCCATTGAAGGCTTTCCGGATTGTTTATTTTATTATAAACATATTTTGCACTGTGAATATGTGGATAATGGGCAAGTAGTTAGTAATAAGGGGATACTATAATAAGTTGTACACATCCGGGGAAAAACAAATCTCAAATTCCAAATCATAAAGAGGCCAGGGATTGAAATTTGAGATTTTATGAATTGAAATATATTTCCTATTTTTTCTTTTTCCCTTGTTGCTGCTGTTTCTTTTTTATTTCTTCATTTGCCTTCATAGCATCTTCAACTCTTTGCATCCACTTTGATTTTTTGCCCTGACCAGCAGCAATCTTTTTCCTGTTTTCATCAAGGATCGCCTTGATTTTATCTTCATCAACAAATCTTCTGATTACATATTGCTGAATGATTGTAACAATATTTGACATCAGATAATAAAAGCTAAGCCCTGCAGGGAAAGAGTTTAATACAAACATAAATACTACAGGCATAACGTAAGAAACTGACTTCATAGGACCAGTTACAGTACTTACCTGGTTGTTAACCCAAGTTGTAGCAAGGGTAGATAAAGTCATTAAGAAGGTAAATAAGCTAAAATGATTTCCATAAGTATTGCTTAGTCCCCATATGAAAGTATCCCAGGTGAACACTGCGTCATATGTAGAAAGGTCATGTGCCCAAAGGAATGATTCCTGTCTTAGCTCAATGGAATTAGGAAAGAAGTTAAACATTGCCAGAAGTATTGGCATTTGTAGCAGCATTGGAATGCAACCGCTCAAAGGATTAATTCCTACTTTACTGTATAATGACATTTGCTCAGCCTGCACCTTCTGCATGTCATCTCCGTATTTTTCTTTAATTTCATCCAGCTCAGGCTTGAGTACTTTCATTTTTGCCATAGATATGTATGACTTGTAGGAAAGTGGAAATAATATGAGCTTAAGCAGAATTACAAGGATTATAATAATTACTCCGTAATTGGGTATGAATGATTCAAGGAAATTAAAAACCGGTATAACGATAAACCTGTTGATAAGATTAATTACAGGCCATCCCAGGTAAACATTCTTATCATAATCTTCGGCCGGCACTTTTCGCAGTGTCTGGTAATGGTTAGGCCCGAAGTAAAATTTAAAATTACCTGCATTGTTCAACAAATCAGCTGATGGAATAGCGACAGATGCCTGTAATAATTTAACTGATTGTTCATCGGGTAATACTTCTCCTTTGGCAAATCCTGATAAAAACTGATTTTCTGCAATGAATCCGGCATTGAAGAATTTAGTCTTCATTGAAATCCATTTAAGAGGTGAGCTGATGGTTACCGATTCGCTTCCGGTTTCTGACTCTTTTATGTGAGAAAAACCATCTTCAACAGAAAAATAATTTACTGCTGTGTTTAATCTGCTTTGTTTTAAGTCATATTCAACTTTAGGAATGTTTGCTTTCCAGTCAAAAATAACCGGATTTGAACTAAGTGTATTGGTAAGTCCTGAAAATTGAAGATTGTAGTCAAGTAAGAAACCTGAAGGTGGCAGTTTGTAAGTGTGAGTAATTGTTTTATTTTCTCCTGCGTTTGCAGTGAATATTACTATTGTAGTATCACCAGCTTTTGTAACATCCGAGTTATAAAATAATTTTGCTATATCTGCTTCTCCCGTACTTAATGCGGCTTTGATTGAAATCTCACTGTTATTATCATTGATCAGATACAAAGAGTCTTTATTGTCTGCAAGATAATTTTTCAACAGGACTCTTTTCGGCATTCCGCCCTGGGTGGAAAAAGTTACTCTTAATTCATCATTTTCAATTGTGATATCTTTTGCTTCACCGGTAGCTATTGTAGAAAGATCCCCATAAGTAGCTTTAAGCTGAGCCTCTTTAACAGAATCCGGTACTACTGTAACGGAAGGTTGATGTGCTACCGCTGTTGTATCAGCCATAGGCCTTTCAGGCCTTTCCTGGTTTCCAAAAAAGATGAAATAGGTGATAAATATTAATAAAATCAGGATATAACCTGTGATCTGATTCCTGTCCATTATTTATATTACTTAGATAAAAAATTTTGCAAATCTAATTCTTTAAATCGTTTTTGCCTGTTTTTCTTTAGAAAATTCCATTGCGGCTTTTACAAATTTTACAAATAAGGGATGAGGATTCAATACTGTACTCTTTAATTCCGGGTGAAACTGTGAACCAACAAAATGCCTGTGATCTTTTAATTCTATTATTTCGACCAGCTTTGAGTCAGGATTTATCCCGGAAGCTATCATCCCTGCTTTTTCAAACTGTTTTAGGTACTTATTGTTAAATTCGTACCTATGTCTATGTCTTTCACTGATTTTGGTTTTCCCGTAAATGCCGTGCACCTTGCTTCCCTTCAGCAATTCACAAGGATAAGCCCCAAGTCTCATTGTTCCGCCTTTTTGCGTAACATTTTTCTGAGATTCCATCATATCTATGACCGGATGGGTTGTCTTTTTATTCATTTCCGTAGAGGCAGCATCTTTAAAGCCCAGTACATTTCTGGCAAATTCAATAACTGCACACTGCATTCCCAGGCATATTCCAAAGAATGGCACATTGTTTTCTCTGGCAAATTTGATGGCCTTAATTTTACCTTCAATACCTCTTTCTCCGAATCCCGGAGCCACTAATATCCCGTCCAGATTATCTAAAAGCTGATCAACATTTTCTTCTGTAATGTTTTCAGATTGTATCCACTTCAGCTTTACCTTACATTCATTTTCTGCCCCTGAATGTACGAATGCTTCTACAATTGATTTATAAGCATCATGCAACTCTACATATTTTCCAACCAATCCGATATTTATTTCACAGGTAGGGTTTTTCAATTTGCCCAGGAAATCTTTCCATGCATCAATTTTTGCCTCTCCTTTGTTAGACAACTTTAACTTAGTGAGTACCCTTTCGTCAAGTTTTTCTTTTTTCATCAGCAGAGGTACATCATAAATCGTCTCAGCATCTATGGACTCTATGACAGAATTCACGTTTACATTACAAAACAATGCAAGTTTCTTTCTGATTTCTATAGGAAGAGGATGCTCGGTTCTGCAAACAAGTATATCCGGTTGAACTCCTGCTTCTGATAGTTGTCGTACAGAATGTTGTGTTGGCTTGGTTTTGAGCTCTCCTGCTGCTTTCAGATAAGGAACCAGAGTCAGATGTATAACAAGGCTGTCGTTAGGAGGGAGTTCCCATCTTAATTGCCTTACTGCTTCAAGGAAAGGAAGGGATTCGATGTCACCCACGCAACCACCAATTTCAGTAATGACAATATCGTAGAGTCCGTTCTGCCCTAAAAGAAGGAAATTTCTTTTTATCTCGTCTGTGATGTGAGGTACTACCTGAACAGTTTTACCTAAGAAGGCTCCTTGTCTTTCTTTAGAAATTACAGTGTTGTAAATTCTTCCTGTAGTAACATTGTTTGCCTGCGAAGTAGGTATATTCAGAAACCTTTCATAATGTCCTAAATCGAGATCAGTTTCTGCTCCATCGTCTGTGACATAGCATTCACCGTGTTCATAAGGATTGAGGGTACCTGGATCAATGTTGATATAAGGATCAAATTTTTGGATGGTAACTCTGAACCCTCTGGATTGCAGAAGTTTTGCCAATGATGCGGAAATTATCCCTTTTCCCAGGGAAGATGTTACCCCGCCGGTAACGAAAATGTATTTTGCAGATGCCATAAGTGACATAAAATTTTTTCAACTTATGGGATACAAAGGTAAACTTTTAGTTTGGTAAAATTTTAATACATGTCATTTATTTTAAATTTTTTTTTGCATAAATCTTACCTGAAATTGATTCTTATTTAATTCAGGAATAATGAGGCAAAAGTCTTTAATTCAAATCTTATCTGAAGTTTTATTATAATAATCTAATAAATAATAGAAATAAAGCAATAATTAATCACCTGCAACATTTGGAAATAAACTTATCAGGTATCTGCAGTTTCTTTTCCTATATGAAAATTCAGTTTATTTTTGAAGAATATTCTTAGCTTGACAGTTTAATGTCAGAATTGAAAACAGATTTTTCGGAATTTTTAAAAACCAATAAAGTATTCTCGCTGGTAAAGAAAAGTGCTGATGAACTTAGGCTTGAATGTTATATCATTGGAGGGTATGTAAGAGATTTACTTTTACAAAGGGAATCAAAAGATATCGATATAGTTTGCCTTGGAAGTGGAATAGCTTTAGCCAATCAGGTTGCCAAAAATTCCGGCCAAAACATGAATGTCAGTACTTTTAAAAATTTTGGTACTGCTATGTTGCGATATGATGATTGGGAAGTCGAGTTTGTAGGAGCCAGGAAAGAATCTTATAACCGGAATTCCAGAAAACCTATTGTGGAAGATGGTACACTGGAAGATGATCAGAAAAGAAGAGATTTTACCATCAATGCATTAGCCATAAGCCTTAACGCAAAAAATTTTGGTCTATTGATAGATCCGTTTGGAGGATTAGCGCATCTGAAATCAAAAATAATTAAAACTCCGCTTGACCCTGTTGTTACTTTCAGTGATGATCCATTAAGAATGATGCGGGCAATCAGATTTGCCAGTCAGTTAGGATTTGATATAGATCCTGACACGTTTTCAGCTATCCAGGCAAACAGGAGCAGATTGTCTATTGTAAGTATGGAACGCATTTCGGATGAATTAAATAAAATCATTCTTTCAGCCCGGCCTTCTTATGGTTTTAAACTTTTATATCACGCAGGGATATTGGAGGATATTTTTCCCGAATTAACCGCACTACAAGGTGTGGAGACAATTGATAATAAATCTCATAAAGATAATTTTTATCATACTTTGCAGGTGCTGGATAATGTGGCAGCAGAATCATCTGACCTTTGGTTGAGGTGGGCTGCATTATTACATGATATTGCCAAGCCGGCAACCAAAAGGTTTGACAAAAAACAAGGGTGGACTTTTCACGGACATGAAGAAAAAGGAGCCAAAATGGTACCCGCAATATTCAGAAGAATGCGTCTTCCTATGAATGAAAAAATGAAAAGTGTAATGAATCTTGTACGATTACATCTAAGGCCGATTGCACTTGTCAAAGAAAATATTACAGACTCGGCTGTACGTAGACTGGTAGTTGAAGCGGGAGAAGATTACGAATCATTGATGAAATTATGTAGAGCGGATATCACAAGTAAGAATAATCAAAAGGTTCAGAAGTATCTTGAAAACTTCAAAAAGGTGGAAATAAAAGTGGAAGAGGTAAATGAAAAAGATTCATTAAGAAATTTTCAACCTGTTCTTACCGGTGAAGATATAATGAAAATTTTCGATATTCCTCCGGGCAGGATAATTGGAGATATTAAGAATGATCTGAGAGATGCTATGTTGGACGGAATAATCAAAAATGAATATGAAGAGGCTCTGAGATTTGTTCTGGAAATAGCTAAGAAAAAATATGGACTGAATCCTAAAAATCAATTATAATAGTTTTAGAATTTTAGCTGCACCAATTTCAGGATCCAGGTCTTTCATTAAGTCTTTCCGTTTGTTTATCATCTCTTCTGTAAAAGGGATAGTCATTAGTTCTGAGATTTTTTTACTGATGTCACCATCGGAAATTTCTAATGCTTCAGGAATACCTGTTTGCTGAGCAGTAAGCGCATCGCTTAGACAATGTCTGCCCCAAAGCAATGAATTAATCAATTTCAATTTAACACCTGTTCCCGGCACTGAATACAATAAATGAATATGAGCATTTTCAATTAACCGGTATAATGTTTCCTGGTCAGGATCAGGAATCAATTCTGCAAAAGGAAATTTGCTGCAAAATTTCTTGAATTGATCGGTAGGATCTTTACCCGTTATGATTAATGGAAAGGAAATTTCAGTTAGGTTCGGTAACAGATATTCTATGGAACGAATATTTTCCGGTACTGAAAGATTGCCATGGTAAAGCAAATATTTCCCCACACCTGGTTTACATCTGAAATTAAAATCAGAAAATGGGTTGACAGTAATGAGTTTTTTTGAAGGAAAAACTTTTTTATAATACTCATTTTCTTGCTTTGAAATTGTAAGTATATAATCTGCAGCAGCAAGGTTTTTTTCAAATACATAAAGCTTTGCTGATTCAGTGTAGAAAAAAATTTTTTCCTTAAGGTCTTTTGCTGATTTAAACAGATTCCAGTAATAATGCGGTTCTATATTGTGCATTCTTACTATTTTCTTTCTTGATGATAAGGAAGGATGGTTCAGTAAATAGCAGCTATGTAACCCTTCAAACAAGATAGGGTAGGGGTTTTTATTTAAATTATTAATTAAGTCCTTATCCGACCTTGATTTTACTATGTATGGAATGGTAGAAAGGACAGAGCTTAATCCCTCTTTTCTTTTATATATGAAAATTTCTTCACAAATGCTCTCCAGGTTATGATCAACATTTCTCCCTTTGGAAAAAGCGTGTAGGATTATTTTTATACCTGCCGCCTTAAGGGCTTTGATTTTATAATACACATCTATTACACCTCCGTAATCAGGAGGTGATGGTACATCAAAGGAAATAATATTTAGAGTGCGGTTTTCCAATAAACCTTAAATGACTATAGATAAAAATAGGTTATAAGGTGTAATGCATGCTAAATAGCTCTTTGGAAGAATCGAGAACTTTGCCTTCTTCAATCTTCAAAATTCTGGATGGATATTTATCAATGAAAGAATGATTATGTGTTGCCATCAATACTGAAGTTCCGCTTCGGTTAATCTCCTGGAAAATTTTCATTATTTCTTCTGCCACTTCCGGGTCCAGATTACCTGTAGGTTCATCTGCAATCAGAATTGTAGGCTCATTTAACAAAGCCCTGGCGATTACAATTCTTTGTTGCTCTCCCCCTGAAAGCTGATGAGGCATTTTTGGAGCAGAATATGCTAAGCCCACCTTCATTAAAACTTCATTGATTCGGGTTTTAATGGCAGTTTTATCTTTCCAGCCTGTTGCTTTTAAAACGAATAGGAGATTTTCTCCTACACTTCTGTCATGAAGGAGTTGAAAATCTTGAAATACAATTCCTATTTTTCTTCTAAGGAAGGGTATTTTGGATTTTTTAATTTTGTTTACCAGGTATTCACTTACCCTGATTTCTCCGGCTTTTACCGGTAAGTCAGCATATAAACATTTAAGCAGAGAGCTTTTACCACTGCCTGTCCTTCCGATAAGATAAACAAACTCTCCCTTTTGGATTTCAAAATTTACATTGTGCAGAACTTCCATTCCATCCTGATCAATATAAACATTTTTTAAACTAACAACGATATCTGATGAGTCTTCCATCCGTTAATTAAAGTTCAAGTTTTCGAAGAGTTCCAAAAGGAAGAGTTTTAATTATTTCTTCCAGTTCTTTTTCCTTTCCTTCTAGTCCATACTTTTTAAGTAATTTTACTGGTCTGTCGGCACGGAAATAGGCAATAAGCACAAAGTTGTCATCTCTGAGCTGGATATAGTCAGGAATTTTAGCTTTGCCTTTTACCTTTATTATATACATCAACTGGTAGCTCCTGATTTTATTATCTTATGTTCAGCTTAGCTATTAAGTTTTTTATGATCACTCAGGAATTTCTCAAGTCCAATGTCAGTAAGTGGATGATTTAACAATCCGGTAATAACATTAAGGGGGCATGTCACCACATCTGCTCCGATTTCAGCGCATTTTATCAAATGCATAGTATGTCTCACTGATGCTGCCAATACCTCAGTTTCGAACCCATAATTGTCATAAATAGTAACAATCTGGTCTATAAGATCAAGCCCGTCGGTAGAAACATCATCCAATCTTCCAACGAAAGGGGAGATATAGGTAGCTCCGGCTTTTGCAGCTAATATGGCCTGGCCGGGAGAAAAGCATAAAGTACAATTGGTTCTTATCCCGTTTTTGGTGAAATATTTGATTGCTTTAATTCCATCTTTAATAAGAGGAACTTTTACCACAATTTTTTCATCTATTGTTACCAGTTCTTCTCCTTCTTTAATAATACCTTTAAAATCTGTCGCGATCACTTCTGCACTTACATCCCCGTCTACAATATCACAGATGGCTTTATAATGAGCGAATATGTTATTCTTGCCTTTTATCCCCTCCTTAGCCATAAGGCTTGGGTTAGTGGTAACTCCGTCCAAAACGCCAAGTTCATGCGCTTCCTGGATTTCTTTAAGATTGGCTGTGTCAATAAAAAACTTCATAGGATTAATAATTATGGTTACAAAACTAAATAAATAAAGGTGAATTGATTCTCTAATATACGAATTCTTATTCACATAGTGTAAAAAATACAATAATTAAAAAAGGCATAAAAAAAGGCAAATCCAATATCGCACCGCTTCGACCGCCTACCCTTGCTTCCTTCCGGACCTGGGGGGGTTCAGCAGGAGCTGGTCGTATAGATTTGCCTTTGCAAAGGTATAAATCCTTTACAGAAACAAAAACTATTTAAGAATTTAAATAGTTCAGGATTTGGCTCCCATTTTCTATCTCATCTTTTAAAATCGTAAAACCTAGAAATAAGATTTAATACAAATTGACTTGGTTTTGTATAATCTTTTCATAAAAAAAGTCAATGATAACTATCCGAAAGGATTTTTGATCCAACCTTTCTAAAAAGCCTGATTAGGTTGAAATTTTAGAATATTTACAATTGCCAATTTGATAACTAAGCGTACAAAATCTGTCATAACAGTTTAAGAATCAATTTGTTACGTGAAATATATTTTGAAAAATCCTTGCCTTTTGTATTAGCAGAATCCATCTTTGTATTGTTAATGGTCGATTTGCACGACTTGAAAACAGGAGAAAAAATGGTGTTTAAAATTTTTTTTAACCACTAATACCAAAACATGATGAAATCTAAGCTTACAACAATTATTACCTTATCGATTTTTCTACCCCTTTTAATATTACAGTCTGTTTATGGACAGAATTTAAATTATAGCGGAGGGGTAAATTATAGCGGGTTATTATGTGGAGACGGGACTGTAAGACTTTGGGGAAACAATAATACAGGACAACTGGGAACCGGGAGTACAGGGGCAGCGACAACAACCATGCAAACACCTGCTGTTTTAACTAATATAAAGCAATTTGACACCGGAAGTGGTCAGTTTGGCGTGGCGTTGACAAATGGCGACCAGGTTTATGCCTGGGGAGAAAACAACAGAGGTCAATTGGGAAATGGAACATGTTGTGCAAATAATGGAACACCGGAATCGGTTTGTGCTTCAGGTTCGTACAGCGGAGGAAATTGTGTACCGATTTCTGATGTAAAGTTTGTAACAGCCACAAATGAAACAGCTTATGCTATTAAAAATGATGGCAGCGTTTGGGCTTGGGGTAGTAATGATAACGGTCAGATTGGTGACGGAACCATAATTAATAGAAACAACCCGGTTCAAATAACCTTTCCTGCCGGTATTCAGATTGTAGCTCTGGATGGTGGGGACGATTATGTTTTAGCTTTAGACCAAAACGGATGTGTCTGGTCTTGGGGTTTAAATGACGTGGGCCAGTTAGGAGATGGTACAAGAACCAACAGAAGTTCACCGGTACAGGTTAAAGATCCTTCAGGCACCGGACAATTGTGTAATATAAGCTCAGTAGCGGCAGGCGATGCAACAGGCTATGCCATAACAACTTCAGGTCAGGTACTTTCATGGGGAAAAAATTCCAATGGACAAATGGGGGTAGGAGTTGCCGGAACACGTCCTTCCGGAAGTGGTGGTTGTGCATGCGGTACGCTTCCTGAATATATTGTTTGCGGGCAAACCACCAGTACAGCCAATTGCTCTTCAGGAAGATTAACGGGAGTAACTCAGATTTCCGGAGGCCAGTCACATGTGATTGCTCTTCTAAATACAGGAGAAGTAGTAGGCTGGGGCGCGAATGCTGACGGAGCTTTAGGTGTAGGAAGTACCACAGGTAATTTTAATGGCCCCCAGTACGTATTAACTGCTGCATCCACCAGGTTGACCGGAATTACATCAATTTCTGATGGTGACCTTAATGGATTTGCGTATGATGCTGTAAATAACATCATGTATATGTGGGGCGACAACGCTTTCGGTCAGCTCGGGCCGGGAAGTACCATAGGAACTGACAGAGGTTATGCTGCAGCCGGTTGGGCTATGCCTTCAGGTTGTGTAATAGTAATGCCGGTACAGCTATTGTTTCTTAAGGCCATCTTTATACCAGGGTCTGCAGGGGTTCTGGTTACATGGTCAACCGCTAAAGAAGAAAATTCAAATCGGTTTTATGTTCAGAAAAGTTACGATCTGATCAGCTGGGAAAATGCAGGTACAGTCAAATCTGCAGGAAATTCAAGCCAGATTATAAGTTATGAATTTATTGATCAGCAGGTGCCGGACAAAACAATTTATTATCGTCTGATTCAGGTCGATTTTGACGGTAAAAAACAGATATCACCGTCAGTGTGGTTATCAGGAAATAATACTTACAATATACTTATAAAAAATCCTGTCCAGAAGGACGAAGGTGTCATTATAAAAACCGACAAAAGTATTACCGAAAAAATACAACTTCTGGATGTAACAGGACGTATCCATGCTGAGGCGCAACCGGATTCTGATGTGATGATTCTTCCTGTAATCTCCTCCATTACCTCTTATGCATTAGTAAAAGTAATTTTCATAACAGGTGAAGTTAAAATTTTCAAAGTCTTAATCCAGTAAATTATATGAATATGAAATTCGCAATTAAAATTACAATTCTTCTTGCTGTAATATTTGTTTCTTTCACTCTTGCCAAAAAGTATAAAGGGGCAGAAGTAAGAACCATGGAATCTTTCAAATATGGAAGATTCGAAGTAAGAATGAAATCTGCTGAAGGTAGCGGCATGTTATCTTCATTGTTTACCTTCTATGACAATGCAGATTTTGCTAAAAACTGGAATGAAATTGATATTGAAATTTTAGGACGATATAATAACGAAGTACAATACAATACAATCATTGAAGATCATAAAATGCATGAACATCGTCATGTGCTGGGATTCAATCCTCATCAGGCTTTCCATGTGTATTCGTTTGACTGGACCCCTGATTATGTTGCCTGGCATGTGGACGGAAAAGAAGTTTATAGGCAGGAGGGAGACCATATTGCCAAAATGAATAAACCTCAAAAGTTGATGATGAATATCTGGGCCTCCACCTGGACAGGTTGGACAGGTTCATGGGACGAGACTAAAGTACCCCATTATGCATATTACGATTATGTTAGCTACTACGAATATGTGCCTTCTTCTAAATCTTTTAACCTGAAGTGGAAGGACGATTTTGATACTTTTGATAAGACCAGATGGCAAACCGCTACACACACTTTTGACGGAAACATGTGTGACTTCGAACCGGCAAATGCAGTTGTGAAAGATGGATATCTTATTCTTTGTCTCACAAAAGAAGATAATATCGGGTACAACGGTGGCCCGGTTTTAGATAGCCCTGCAATGGTTGAAGCAAAATTAAATTCTGACAACACAATCAAGATATCTTTCTCCAGAGAGCTAACAGTATATTATGCAAAGAAAGCTTATTTTAAAATTGAAGGTACAGAGATAAGCAAGACCAAACTTGTTGACGGAGGAAAAGGTGTTATCCTAAGCCTTGCTAATACTTTGTCAGATGGTGAGATAAAAGTAATGTATAATCCTCCTGTTGTGGAAGGTCAAAGACCAAGCGTGCAGGAAGTATTGGTGAAGAGATAATTCATAAAGAGCAGACTATCTAAATAATGATAGATGAAAGCAAGAGTTCTATTTGTATTTTGTCTTTTTATCTTTGCTAATTCTTTCGGAAATAAATTTTTATATATTTCCGATAATGAAGAAGATGTGCTTGTTCCTACTCATACTATTGAAATACTAGAAGACAAATCTAACCAGCTAAGTCTTCAAAAAGTTGTGAATCATTCCGGCTTCATTATTAACACTCTTCCCACTCCCTATATAGCAAATACCAGTAGTACTTATTGGACAAGGTTTACTGTGAAATATAAAACCAGTGAAGAAAAGAGAAGAGTACTTGAGATATTGGATCCTCACTTTTTACTTTTAGAGGTATATGTCAGGAGAAATGACAGTTTGATCATGTTACAGGGTACCGGTTTTTCATTGCCTTTTGTGAAAAGAGAATATCTTCATAAAAATTTCATTTTTGATATTCCTGGCGCGGTCGATAGTACTTATACATTTTACATTAAAGCTCAGTCAGACAATCATAATGTTTTTTTATATAAAATTCGTACAAGCCAGTTCTTCACGTATTATGCGCTCAATGAATATTTCCTTCTGGGAATATTTTATGGTATCCTGCTGATCATGGCTTTATATAATTTTTTTATATGGGTATCTGTAAAGGAAAAGTTTTACCTTTATTATGTTATTTATGTATTTTCTGCTGCATTGTTGTGTTTTTCTGAGGATGGCCTAGGCTTTCAATATATATGGCCGGATTTTCCTTCCCTTAATAAGATTATTACCTTCTATTCTCCATCATTATTTTTAATCTGTTTTACCATCTATTCTTTAAGTTTCCTTGAAATTAACAGACAGCTTCCTGTCGTAAATAAAATTGTTTGGATAACGGTATTTTCATATTGTATCTATTATACACTGGATCTTAAATATTTTGATCTGAGTTACAGATTTCCCTTTTACCTCATTCCTTTTATGTTGATATACCTGTCAGCTGTGATAGTTTATTTCCGGGGATACCGACCTGCCAGATACTATGTAGCCGGATATTCCTTTGTTGGTATTAGTATGATAATTCTGTTTTTAAGAATGAAAGGGCTGATTAATCTGCATGATATATTTACAGTTTATAGTTTTAATATCGGTTTAGTGATAGAAATTGTTATTCTTTCCTTTGCTTTAGGAGATAGAATTAAAATAATTAAACAGGAAAAGGAGGAAGCACAGCAAAGAATTATAGAGCAATTGAGAGTGAATGAAAAGCTTAAGGATAAAGTAAACCGGGAGTTAGAACAAAAAGTAGCTGAAAGAACAAAAGAGATTTTTGAACAGAAGGAGATAATTTCTAAACAGAACGAAGAGCTTCAATTGGCTAACGCTGACCTGAAAGCGCAGTCTGAGGAAATAGAAAGAATGAATGAGCTTCTTTACAAAGAAAATGAAGAACTACAGGTAAACGTAAAAGAATTGACCAAAGCCAGGGTGATGCTGAGGGAAGTCGATTTTAGTGAATTTCTTAAAATATTTCCCGATAAAGAATCTTGTTTGAAATATTTGGCAGAATTAAAATGGACGGAAGATTACGTTTGTAAAAAATGTGCCAATAATAAATTTTTCGAAGGGCATGAGGTGTATTCCAGGAGATGTACTAAGTGTGGATACGATGAATCTGCCACTGCATTTACCATTTTCCATAAACTTAAATTTGATTTAAATAAGGCTTTTTACCTTCTTTTTCTGGTATACGCCAATAAAGATAAAATTACCACCTTAGAGTTGTCCAGAATAATAAGTTTGAGACAGAGTACCTGCTGGAGTTTCCGCAAAAAAATCACTGAAAAAATGCAGAAAAAGAAAAAGTATAATTATGATGAAGCTGGTTGGAGCTGGCTTATTTTGGACAGCAAAAATAAAAGTACAAAAACACAAATTCCGGATAATGCATAGGTGCGTCATCCGGAATTCTGTTGTTGTTTTATTCTTATTTTATAAGAATGTGTTTCATTGTTTTCAACTTCTTAAGCGAAGTTGCTGTCCCCTTTATTACAGAGAACAAGCTGTTTTCTGTAAGATGTACTTTAAGTTTTGTTTTTTGCTCCAGCCTTCTGTCCAGTCCTCTTAAATTACTTCCGCCACCTGTCAGATGGATACCTTTTCTGTAAATATCACCAGCTAATTCAGGAGGACAATTTTCAAGAGTTTTTATTACTGCTTCTTCTATTACCGAAAGAGACTTTTCCATAGCTAAAGCAACTTCTTCATGAGTCATAATAATCTCCTTTGGCAATCCTGTCATCATATCCCTGCCAATGACTGTATAAGGGGCAGGAGGATTATCAAGATCAAGAGAGGCAGCACCCACTTCCATTTTAATTCTTTCTGCTGTCCTTTCACCTATCAGAAGATTATGGCTTCTCCTTACATAACTTAATATGTCCTTGTTTAAAGTATCACCTGCAATTTTTAAAGATTGATTGCAGACAACTCCTGACAGGGAAATAACTGCAATTTCTGTTGTGCCTCCACCAATATCAATAATAAGTGAACCATGTGGCTCCTCTATATCTATACCTATTCCAAGAGCCGCAGCTATTGGCTCATGTATCATATATAATTCTTTTGCTCCTGCGTTTTCTGCAGAATCTCTCACTGCTCTTTTTTCTACTTCAGTTGAACCGTAAGGTATGCAGATTACCATTTTTTGGGCAGTTTTAACCAGGGTTCTTTTACCTTCGAAAATCATTTGAATCATTCCGCGGATCATTTGTTCTGCTGCCTGAAAATTAGAAATCACCCCATCCTTTAAAGGCCTTATTGTCTTAATATTCTCCGGAGTTTTTTCGTGCATTTCCATAGCTTTTCTCCCAATAGCTACAAGATCTCCAGTTATGCTGTTGATTGCAATAATGGATGGTTCGTTCAAAACGATCTGATCATTTTGCATGATGAGAGTATTTGCAGTACCCAAATCAATGGCAATTTCATTAGAAAATAAATTAAAAAGACCCATGTAAAATTTTTTTAGTACAGTTTACTGTACCTGCTAACGAAAAATTTTGTACAAAAAGTTCAGATAATTGAATTTTTCCGGTTGAGAGAATTTAAACAATTTTTATTCCGCTCCGGTTTTAAGTGTCAAGCGGAATCATAATGATTTTATACCACACTTTTTCTGTATTTCATCAATTATTATATGACTGTTCATCAGATTGTAATGATTGTCATATATCTGAATGGAAAGAAAATTCGAAGAGAAGCTTTAAACTTGTAATTCCGGGAAGAAAATGTTATCCACATTGCATCCACTATGCTAAAATAATGCGTACAATTAATTCAGCAGAAGAAAAATTTTTGGTCCTCTCACAAAGGATTTGTAAAGGTTGTGGTGCGGAACTATTGAAAACTTGCAGCGCCTACTGTTCGTTTTGTATGAAAAAAAAAGGAATTTTTTTCACTTAAAGAGTTTATTTCTTAAATGCAGAAATAATTTATTTTTTCGTCGTTAATTGGATGTTTAAAATTGGAATAAAATTTGAATATTTATTTTTCAGAATTGAAATCTTTTTCTGTTTAAAAATTGTTGAACAATCTCAGATACATATATGGTAGGAACCCAAATGAAAACTAACAATTTAAAAATTCAGTACAAGTGCATTAAGACTCCTGACAACAAATTGTTGAAAGAGTTTAAAGAAAATCAGATTTACAAGGGACGCACTTTTAATGACCTTTTTGAGGTATCTACGGAATGGGCTAGCCATAAACCTACTTACCTGTTGGAAAAAAAGGATTTTGAGAAGTATTTTAAATTAATCACCAGCCTTGAGCCTGAAATTAAGGATAAAGATAAAACCGCTGTTGGTTAAAAAAATTAAAAAAAGGGGCTCCGATAAGCCCCTTTTTTAATAATCATCTCAAATTGTCCAAAAAAAAGAAAAAATATAGTAAGCTGTTATTCCATATCAGTTCTTTTCTCTTGTTTCTCACCGCGTTTCAAGTTTAAAAACCATTTTAAATTTATACTCTTAAGATTTTTTAGTAAAACCTGTTAACTAATGCTATTTTTGCCCCATGGCAGAGAAAATAATCATTTTAGATTTTGGCTCACAATACACTCAGCTGATTGCCAGGAGAGTAAGAGAGTTGAATGTGTATTGTGAAATTCACCCTTTTAATAAAGTTCCACAGATTGACTCATCTGTTAAAGGTTTAATTCTTTCCGGAAGCCCTTGTTCGGTCAGAGATGCTAACGCACCGGATGTAGAACTTTCAAGAATCAGAAAAACAATTCCTGTTCTTGGTGTTTGTTATGGTGCACAATTAATGGCTCACAAAGAAGGAAATGAAGTTATGCCTTCAAAGATCCGTGAGTATGGAAGAGCAAGGTTGTCAGAAATTCACTCAACTGATAAATTAATGAAGGAAATAACTCCCTATTCCCAGGTATGGATGTCACATGGGGATACTATTTCCGGATTGAATGATAAATTTGAAATTCTTGCCAGCACTGAGTCAGTAAAGGTCGCTGCATACAAAGTTAAAGGTGAAGAAACTTACGGAATTCAGTTTCATCCGGAAGTAACACACTCTTCAGAGGGAAAAATAATTTTAAGAAACTTCGTTGTTCATATATGTGGCTGCAATCAGGACTGGACTCCGGATGCTTTTATTGACACAACTGTCGGTGAATTAAAAGCTTCATTAGGAAACGACAAAGTAGTTCTGGGTCTTTCCGGTGGAGTTGATTCCTCTGTAGCTGCCGTTTTAATCGACAAGGCAATTGGTAAAAATCTTACCTGCATATTTGTTGACAATGGATTGCTAAGAAAGAATGAATACGATGAAGTGCTTGCATCCTATAAAAACATGGGATTGAATGTAATTGGGGTTGACGCTAAAAAGGAATTTTATTCTGCACTGGCAGGATTAAGTGATCCTGAAGCAAAGCGAAAAGCCATAGGTAGAGTTTTTATAGAAGTATTCGATGCAGAAGCACATAAGATTTCAGAGGTTAAATGGCTAGGCCAGGGTACCATCTACCCGGATGTGATAGAATCTGTTTCAGTAAAGGGACCTTCTGCTACTATAAAATCGCATCATAATGTGGGTGGCCTGCCGGAAAAAATGAAAATGAAGGTGGTTGAACCTTTGAAAACTTTATTTAAAGATGAAGTAAGAGTGGTAGGTAAAACTTTGGGAATTGATGATAAAATACTTGGAAGGCATCCTTTTCCCGGACCTGGACTTGCCATAAGAATTCTTGGAGATATCACTGCAGAAAAAGTTGCCATTCTCCAGGAAGTAGATCATATTTTCATCAGTGCGCTAAAAAATAAGGGACATTACAATAATGTATGGCAGGCAGGAGCTATTTTACTTCCGATCAAATCTGTAGGAGTAATGGGCGATGAAAGAACTTACGAGAATGTAGTAAGTTTAAGGGCAGTAACAAGTACAGATGGAATGACCGCCGACTGGGCGCATCTCCCTTATGAGTTCCTGGCAGATGTATCCAATGAAATAATTAACCGTGTTAAAGGGGTAAACAGAGTTGTATATGACATTAGCTCCAAACCTCCGGCAACTATAGAGTGGGAATAATAAACACAATAAGCATGATCAAAATCAGATTATTTACTCTGTTATTTACCTTGGTTTCCTTTATTTCCTTTGGGCAGGAGGATTATCAGGGAAAGTTTCTGACCGGAAAAAATCTATACAAAGAAGGAAAATATCTTCCCGCAATGGAAATATTTCTTCCTTTGACCAAAGAAGATCCTCAGAATAAATTTTCTGAATATGCTCACTATTATTACGCTCTTTCCGGCCTTAAGGCAGGAAAGCTAAATGAATCCCGGATGATGCTACTGCAGTTGCAGCAGAGATATCCTACCTGGGAAAAGATGGAAGAGGTGTTTTACCTATTTGCTAATATTGCTTTCGAACAGCAAAAGTATCACCAGGGAATTTCTTTTCTGCAAAAGTTGAATTCTAAAGATCTGAAGGCAGATGGTGAAAACCTGCAAAAATTTTATGTAAGTAAAATTACAAGTCTGGATACCTTAAAATCTCTTCAGAAAAACTTTCCTGCCGATAACCATTTGGCAAATTTATTGGCACAACGAATGTCGGTTTCAAGATTGACAGAAAAAGATAAAATGCTTTTCGAATACCTGCTTCAGGAGTATAAAATTGATAAGGATAAACTCTCAAAATTCAGAACTACAAGACAAAAAGAATCCTACAATGTAGCAGTGCTTTTGCCCTTTATGGAAAAAACACTTACACCGGACCAGTGGCAGAGAAATTACTCTTATGTGTATGATTTATATCAGGGCATTCGAATGGCGGTTGATTCACTTAAGGCCAATGGAATCACCATAAACTTATATGCTTATGACACTGAAAAGGACGATCAGAGGATTTCTGCTATTCTGCAATTGCCAGAGCTATTGAGCATGGATATGGTGGTAGGCCCGGTTTCGCCTTCTGCTTATTCTATGTTTTCTGAATTTGCTCTGAAAAATCAAATAATATCTGTAAACCCACTTTCTTCCAATGGTAAGCTGATAGAAAATAATCCTTTTTGTTTCCTGTTTCAACCTTCGATAGAGTTAATGGCATCTAATGCTGCGGCTTTTACATCCGGTTTTCCTAAAGAAGCGGTGGTTCAGCCAGAAAAAAAGGGTGCAAAACCTGTTCAAGTCAATAGAAATAATGTAATGATATTTTACGGTACTGAAGGAAGAGACTCTTTATTGGCTGTTAGATACAGAGACACTTTACTTAGTAAAGGATTTAAAATAGCAGAATTTGAACAAGTCTCAGGCACTAAAATAAAAAAGTTACAGACTTCACTAGACTCCGCAAAAGTTTCTGTATTGAACCACATTTTTGTAGCTACTGGTGATGAAAGAGTTGCAGCAAACGTAATTTCCAGTCTGGAAGTAAGTAGGTTTACCACACCTGTTATTACCAGATCAGAATGGTTGGATTTTCCTCTTTTGTCTTATGAACAATTCGAGAGAAGAAATGTGCATTTCCTTTTTCCAGATTTTTTAGATTACGATAAACCGTCGGTTAATACTTTCAAAAATGGTTTTATTTCTCGTACCTATAAGTTTCCCGAAACTTATGCTTATCAAGGATACGAAATGATGATGCAGTTTGGTGAAGCATTAGGAAAATATGGAAATTTCTTTAAAGCCGGACTTGCTTCTGATGGCTTTATACCTGGTTATATTCTCCAGGGAGTTAATTATTCTTCCATCAATAGTAATCAATACATACCAATCACAAAATTTGAAGCCGGACAAATGGTAGTGGTGAATCCCCGGTAATTTAAAATTCAAGGTTATGAAAAGTGTAAAAAGCAGTGAACTTTTTGAGAGTGCGAAAAAAGTAATACCAGGTGGGGTTAATTCTCCGGTAAGAGCATTTAGGGCAGTTGGCGGTAATCCATTGTTTATAAAATCTGCTCAAGGTCCATACATGATCGATGAAGATGGGAATAATTTTATTGAGCTGATCAATTCATGGGGGCCCATGATTCTGGGTCATGCTAACCCTATTATAGAAGAAGCTGTAAAGAATGCAATCTCCGGATCTCTTTCATTTGGTGCCCCCTCTCGTAGAGAAGTGGAAATGGCAGAGCTAATCATTTCAATGGTGCCGTCTATTGAAAAGGTAAGAATGGTTAACTCAGGAACTGAAGCTACAATGGCTGCTGTAAGACTTGCCAGAGGCTTTACCGGAAGATCTAAAATTATAAAATTTGAAGGTTGCTATCATGGCCATGGCGACTCCTTCCTAATTGCAGCAGGGAGCGGTGCAGTTACTATGGGAGTACCTGATAGTCCCGGTGTTACCCAAGGGGTGGCCAACGATACATTAACTGCTCCATATAATAATCTGAAAGCGGTAGAAGATCTTGTAAATGCAAACAGATCTCAGGTTGCAGCAATAATTATAGAACCGGTCGCAGGAAATATGGGCTGCGTTTTACCCGAAAAAGGCTTTCTCGAAGGATTAAGAAAATTATGTGATAAGGAAGGTATTATTTTCATCTTTGACGAAGTGATGACCGGCTTCAGATTATCCAAAGGTGGAGCACAGCAATTATTTAATATTAAACCAGACCTTACTACATTAGGAAAGATTATTGGTGGTGGAATGCCTGTAGGAGCCTATGGTGGTAAAAAAGAAATAATGGATTTTGTCTCTCCTGCAGGGCCGGTATATCAAGCCGGGACTCTTTCGGGAAATCCGATTGCAATGGCAGCCGGTTTGGCTATGCTGAATTATCTGAATTCAAACTCCCAGGTATATGCTCAATTGGAAAAGGTAACAGGACTTATAGTGAACGGCATTAATGAAAACCTGAAAACCCTTAATATCAAAGGAAGAATTAATCATATTGGTTCGATGTTTACACTGTTTTTTACTGATAAAGAAGTTAAATCCTTTGAAGATGCAAAAAAATGCGACCTGAAAGCTTTCGGAAATTACTTCAGGGCAATGTTAAACAATGGTGTTTATCTTGCACCTTCTCAATTTGAAGCATTGTTCGTTTCAACTTCCATTACCGAAGAAATTGCAAAACAGATTATCGAAGCAAATAAAAAATCCCTTTCTGAAATTTTAGAACAAGTATAAATATGTGTGTATGTGATATGTCACTGTAAAGCACATCTCATATAATTTTTTAAAATACAAATTCAACTATATGAAAATAGCAATTATCGGTGGCGGGAATATGGGAGCTACCTATGCAAGAGCCTTTGTCAGAAGTAACATTGTCAAAATTCAGGATTTGCTTATCATTGAAAAACACCCTGATAAAAGAAAGATTTTGAGAGAGGAAGGCGTAGCTGAACTTAGAGAAGATATAGGAGAATATATTTCTTCTTATGACATACTGATAGTTGCCGTAAAACCTCAGGACTTCAGAAATCTGGTAGCAGATCTGGCAAAAGTTATCAAACCATCTCAGCTTGTAATTTCTATTATGGCTGGTATAACTATACCATCTATTCAGAAATTATTAAATCATGAAAAGGTTGTACGTGCCATGCCAAATACTCCTGCACAGCTTGGTTTTGGAATAACAGCTTTCACCGCAGCTAAAGAAACTTCATTTGACAGTATCAGTGTCGTTGATACTTTGTTTGAAACCACAGGCAAATCTATTTTTATGAAGGATGAGGAGTTATTAGATGCGGTAACAGCTCTAAGTGGAAGTGGTCCTGCTTATTTTTATTATTTTGTTAAACATATGGTGGAGGCAGGAAAGCAAATGGGTATTGAAGAACCTGTTGCTCACATGCTGGTGAAACAGACCATGCTTGGGGCTTTCCAGATTATGAACAACTCCAAATCATCGCTTGATGAGATGATTCAGGCCGTGGCATCTAAAGGAGGCACTACTGAGGCGGCTTTGAAATACTTCGAAAGTACTGAGGTTGGTAAGAATGTCACCAACGGCTTGAAAGCTGCGGAGAAGCGTGCAAAAGAGCTTTCAAAAGAGAGCTAATTAGTTCCATTATTTACAAAAAACTTTCCTTTATATTTTCCCGTTGTTCTGTATAGGGTTAGAACAAGTTGGGATATGAGGGTAGGAAAATATTTAACCATACTATTCCTGGCCATATGTACTTCGGTAATGGCACAGGACGATAAAAACAGGACAACTACAGGGGCACAGGATCCTTCTGCTACAGCCCGGTCTGCTCCTGACAATGAATTCAACTTAACTGACAGGCTTGATTCAGGAATTAATGCAAGCGGTGCTGCAGGAACCGATGTCACACGTGCATTCACCAATGAGGAGTTCCATAAATGGCTGCTCAAGAAAAATGCAGGTGAAACTATGCACGGTGAGTTCCATTACAACGATAATAATTTTGAATTCACTTATGTAAAAAGAAAAGGTGAGGTAAAAATTAATGCCATTGGGGACCCCACCAGATTTTTTAATTTTTACAATCAGTATCTGAAAGGAGAATCTAAAGATTTATCATTTAGAAATTATCTGCCGGAAGGGAATATTGAAAAAATTGGAGAAAGTAATTATGAGACAGGTCTTTGTCCTGTAAGCCTTGAGTTCAGGAAGGTTTTCGGAAAAGATTGCTGAAATTTTTCTGCAGCAGGTAAACAATCTGAAACCAGGTGATGTTAAATATATAGAAGGCACGAGGAGTTGGAGAGAAGCGAAAGCTGAGATTGTTGATTGAAGGGTTAAGGTTGATTGCAGTTTAAATTAAGTTAAATGTTAAGGGGCCCGTAAGCCCCTATATTTTTTTATTCAGATTCATCAGATTTACAGATTAAGCATCATTTCTTTTGATAAACAAAGAATATCATTCACCCCGGTGATAAGTTTAATGATAACTTTAATTTTGTCTGACGAATGTAGTAAGCATCCAACAGTAAAGTTTGAATAATCTGAATAATCCAATAATCTTTTTAATCTGAGATCAGAAGGCTTCCCCGATAAAAATATAGAATCCGTGGCCTTCATTGGTAAATGCCACATCAAACCTTGTAAAAATATCTTTTTTAGGAAACAATAAAAATCTTAATCCGCCTCCTCCTGCATAAACAAACCTGGAATCAGGTAAAGCAGACATCTGATTAAACACTGTGCCGGCGCTGGCAAAAATAGCAGCTCCTATTCTCTTACTGAAGCCTAAAGGTAAAGGAAGCATTCTGTATTCTACTTGTCCTGCCACCAGATTTTTATCTCTGAATCTTCCGAGATAATATCCTCTCATCAGATTTTCTCCACCCATTAAGGCAAGCTGATTGAATGGTGCAATACCTGCAGTGAACTGACCGAAAAGCTGTGCAGCAAATACATCCCTTTTATTTACCGGTTTGAATATTCTGTTATCTGACACAAAGGTTGTAAAATGAAAATCACTCCCCCATGTTTTGTCATAATGTAATAAGGCCAGCTCGGAAAACAGGCCCTTCCTTACGTTGAGAACATTGTGTCGATTATCATAGATGATTCCCATGCCGAGGCCTAGATTTTTTGAACCTGCAAAACCGGGAGGAGGTGTGAAGGGTTTATCAGAGTCAGGGATAAACCTGACGTCTGACAGCCTCTGAAAATCGACCTCTGCACCGAGATAAAGGTTGGAATATATCTTGCGCAAAAATCTTTCTTTAATTTGAATTTGTGAAGCATCAATGCGGGCAAGACTGTTGGGAGGAGTTTCGCTTCCGATCCCAAAGTACTTCAAAGGAAAATTTTGAATCTTAAACTTACCAAGAAAAAACCAGCGGTTGTAATTGGTGTACAATGCATGGTCAAGAAATAATCCGTACTGTTTTTCCAGAGTGAAAAATGTGAATCCGTTAATTTCACTTAATCTGTTTACAGTGTCTCTTTTAATATAAAAAACATGAAGTGTGCTTAATCCGAATTCCCAACTTGTTTCAGGAGCGAATGCTACGGTAGGATAAACTAAAAATTGAGGTTTTGATAATTCCGTCGTGTCATTCAGAATTTTTTTAATGTATCTGACTCCCGGATTCCTTGACTGCCCGTGAAGCAGATCATTGAAAAAAATGATGAATAAAAAAATTAGAATAAAACGGATTGTCATTTAAATAGCTTGTGCTCTTTATCAGCTCAGATTATGCATAAAGTGCATATTTATCTGGCCCCCCGGGGAAAATATAACGATTTGAATTATTTAAAATTATTATTCCTTCCGAGCTGATAATCCCGGTTTATAATTTATGTTCTGTTTCTACATGTTTTACCAGTTCTTTACACAATTCATGCATTTTCTCAGCCATTATATTGTCATCTGTAGCGCTTTTGATGGTTTCTGCCATACCTCCAATTGTTTCAATGAAAAAACGCTTCATTTCCACCACAGGCATATCTTTTGCCCATAGGTCAATTCTCATTGTCTGTTGTTGTGTCTGATCCCAGATCGACAATGCAATTGCTTTAGCCTCCTCTGCTTTGCCGTGTGGACTATCAGTCGCGTCCCATACAATTTTATTTGGAACATTCTGTTCATCCAATTCAATTATGAATTTAATCTCTGACTTTTTCATTCACATTATTGATTTTAAATATCCGAAAATTGCTTAATAGCATGCAATTTACTATTTTTTGTATAAATGACCTATCTGCATGCATTCCAGATACCTGCTTTTACTTATTTTTCTTCAAAGTTTTGCATTGTCAGCAATTAAGCCTGCAGATAAACCTTATTCTGTGCATACAATTGCCTTTTACAATGTTGAAAACTTGTTTGACACAGAGGATGATCCAATAACCAATGATAATCAATTTACCCCGGGAGGGAAGTATCAGTGGGATGGAACGCGCTACCTTCGTAAGCAAAAACAAATAGCTGAAGTCATAAGCAAAACCGGAGATGATGATGGTCCTGAATTTATAGGTTTGGCCGAAGCTGAAAATGCTCGTGTTCTAAACGATTTGATAAATCAACCTGCCATAAAAAGATTTTCTTATAAGTTTCTGCATTTCGACTCTCCTGATGAAAGAGGAATCGATGTAGCCTTACTATATAAATCCTCCGTATTTGTTCCTTTGCAGGCTCAGGCAATTTATCCTTCTAAAAGCAAAAGAGTAAGCATGAATACCAGAGATATATTACTGGTAAAAGGTTTATTTAAAAAGGATACTCTGATTTTTTTGATAAACCATTGGCCTTCCAGAAGGGCGGGAAAAGAACAAACAGCGGACAAACGAATGACTGTGGCAATGAAAGTAAGAGAAATATGCGATTCACTTTTTAAAAAATCACCTAAAGCAAATATTATTGTTATGGGTGATTTTAATGATGAACCGCAAGACGCTAGTCTTAGTACTATGTTGTTAGGTAAATCCAATGAACAAATAAAGTATGATGAATTATATAATGGGTATTTTAAGGCAAAAGAAAAAGGGGAGGGAACCATTAAACACAACAAAGACTGGTTATTGATTGACCAGATATTGATAAGTAAAAATTTTCTCTCTAAATATTATGTGAAGAATTCCTGTACTGTTTTCCATCCCTTATGGCTTCATTATAAAGGTCACATTTCTAACGGACCCTACAGAACTTTTAATAATGGCAAATATCAGCCTGATGGATACAGCGATCACTTTCCGGTATATTTACATATCAGGGTTAACTGAATATATCAGAATAATTCTTGTTTCATTTGCTGGAACGTAGGCGGATTTAACGGAGTAGTATTGCAACCATCTTTTTCAGCCTTTTCTTTTATTTTTTCAACCCTGTTTTCAGGTGATGGGTGTGTACTTAGAAATGGAGGAACTCCACCCGAATGACCCAAATTTATTAGTTTTTCAAAGAAACCAGCTGCACCATCGGCTTCGTAAGATTGTTTATCAGTACATAAATATTTAACCGAATACTCATCTGCCTCGGATTCGGCTTCTCTACTGAAGCTTAAAGCTATTAGTCCACCAGTTACCTGGCTTAGCGCTCCCTGATTACGACCTAATATAATATCAAACAGCAATTGCATTCCATACACTTTTGTAAGTTGGTTGGTAGAATGCCTTCTGTCGGAATGCGCTATTTCATGGCCTATTACTCCTGCCAGGTGATCTTCACTGTCAAGAAATTTGATAAGACCTGTATAAACATAAATGTAACCTCCAGGAGTAGCAAAAGCATTTAAGGTGGAATCTTCCCGTATTAAATGCATCTGCCAGGCAAAATCATTTTTATACCTTACGTGACCTGAATTTAGTATCTGCTGTTTTATAGCTTCTAATCTGCCATAGGAGATAGGAAATTGTGCAGGATTTAAAATTTTGCTTCCCAAGCTGTCCTCCAGATAACGATCCATATCAGCCCCAAGCTTTTTGTCATCTTCAACAGAAAAAATATTTACCCGTTCACCTTTTTTACAGGTAGTAAATAATAAAGGTATGATAAACAATAAACCCAGTGATACAATTTTAAGCTGTTTCATAAAAGTGGACGTATTGAGGTTTTGACAATAACGAACAGATGATTAAAAAACTATATCATTGAATTTTTGTTGAAATGGATGCTAAAATTCTCTGTGAATTTATTTCATCCTGTTTTAACTGAGCTGTAAGTGCTTCCAGTGAAGAGAATTTTTCTTCTTTTCTAAGGTAATCGATGAAAAATACTTCAATATTTTTAAAGTAAATATTATCGCTAAAATCAAAAATATGAACCTCCATGCTTCTTCCTTTACCAGGAACTGTCGGGTTATTTCCTAAACTCAGCATCCCATTATAACTCTTATTTTCAACTTTTACCCGCACTGCATAAATGCCATCGCCCGGAAGTAATTTTTCATAATCCTTAACCAGAATATTTGCAGTAGGATAACCTATGGTTCTCCCCAACTTCTTTCCTTCTGTTACTGTACCTCTGACTGAATAATACCTTCCAAGGAATTCCGATGCCTTTTTAACATCAGATTCAGCAAGACTTTCTCTGATGGCAGTGGAGCTTATGGCCATATCTTCGATATCCTGTCTTGAAATTTCTTCTACCTGAAATCCGAACTGGCTTGCATTTTCCTTCAGATAATCAAAACTTCCTTCTCTGTTTTTGCCGAATTTATGATCATATCCGATGACCAGCATTTTGGTCTTTAAGGTATTAATCAGAATATCATTTAAAAACTTCTGTGAAGTGGTTTCAGAGAAATCTTTGGTAAAGGGAATTATAATCAGATGTTCTATTCCGGTTGCTTCAATCAAATCGATTTTTTCTTCTAATGAGGAAAGTAGTTTTACAGAAGCATCTGCAAGTAATACCATTCTTGGATGAGGCCAGAACGTTACCACCACTGATTCCCCTTTATGCTTGTTGCTTAGTTCTTTTAACCTGGATAGTATTTTTCTGTGGCCAAGATGAAGGCCATCAAAAGCACCTATTGTGACTACCGGAAAGGCAGGAGCAATAAACTCATCAAGATTTCTGTATACCTTCATTAGTTTCCTTAAGACTTTGTATAAGCACATCCAATATATGTGCATCAGAAACATTGAATTCTCCGATCCTGGTTCTTCTGAGTTCCTGCAGATAAGCACCTACTCCAAGTGCCTGTCCAAAATCTCTCGCAAGACTTCGTATGTATGTACCTTTTGAACAGACCACGCGAAATTCTACTACAGGCCAATCAATGGATTTGATTTCAAATTCCTTAACAACTACCTCTCTTTCTTTCATCTCTATCATTTCTCCTTTTCTTGCATGTTTATAGGCTCTTTTACCATTGACTTTTATTGCTGAAAAACATGGTGGAGCTTGTTGAATTGTTCCGGAGAAAATAGCGGTTTTAGCAAGGACTTCTTCTTTGGTCAGATTTGAAATATCTGTTTCATTATCTACTTCTGTTTCAAGATCACAAGATGGAGTTGTTTTTCCCAGTACCAATTTCCCTGTATATTCTTTTTCCCAATCTTGATAGACATTAATTTCTTTAGTTTTTTTACCGGTACACAGTATCAACAATCCGGTAGCTAGTGGATCCAATGTTCCTGCATGGCCGATTTTTTTTATTTTAATTGTATTTCGGATTTTCCTTACGACATCAAATGAAGACCAGTCATATGGTTTGTCAATTAAAAGTACTTCTCCGTCTTCAAATTTGTAATTCATTATTGAATTTTTAACTCAACGCCGAGAGCAGCTAAAATGAGTATGGTGAGACCGACTACTATTCTGTAATATCCGAAAATTCTAAAGCCGAATTTTGTAACAAAGCCAATAAAAAATTTAATGGCAAGCATTGCAACAATAAAAGCAACAACATTTCCGATAAGCAGAGTTATCAGGTCTTCACTTTGTATAGTTTTAAAGTCTTTAAGCAATTTATAGGACGCAGCAGCAAACATAGTAGGAACAGCAAGGAAAAATGAGAACTCGGCCGCAGCTTTTCTGCTTAGCCTTTGAGTCATACCACCAATTATAGTTGCTGCAGATCTGGAAACTCCAGGTATCATAGCTATACATTGGAAAAATCCGATAGCTAAAGAATTTTTGTAATCCATTTCCTCTGTACTCTTTCCTTCAGCTGAAAAAATTCTGTCTATAAAAATGAGGAATATACCTCCTACAAGGAGAGAGATAGCAACGACAATAACATTTTCAAGCATCTGATCAATATAGTCATTGAGCAGAAATCCTATAATTGCAGCAGGAAGAAATGCAAGAAATAGCCTATAGTAAAAACTCATGGAGTTAAAAAATTTTCTCCAGTATAAGACGATCACAGAGAGAATGGCTCCGAATTGGATATTTACGTTGAAAATTTTAGTAAACTGTTCTTCGTTAATACCCATCACTGCAGAAGCAATGATCATATGTCCTGTAGATGATACTGGTAAGAATTCAGTCAGCCCCTCTACAATTGCTAAAATAATAGCCTCAATAATGCTCATTCTTTTTTACGCGGCTTATAGAAAATTGCGAAAAATTCCACTATAAAACCTATTAACACGATAATCGGACCGATTGTTAAGCCCAGCGTTCCAAATCCGTATTGTTCATCATCAATGCTCATAACAAAAAATCCAATTAACAATGTGATGATCCCGCCGATCATAATCATGTAATTAACTTTACTAAAAATAAGCTTGTTATTGTTTTCCATATTAATATAATTCGTCTAAAGACATTCCTATATATTTTCTTACAGCTCGGAATGAGCTTAAAAGTCCGATGAAAATGCCTGCCCCGATTAAACTACCAAGTATTATTCCCAGCATTTTAAAATCCTTTAGTTGCTCTAGTTCAGGTACAATTGTGTAAGCATAATGCAGAACACCTGCAAGTAGCCCGGAAGCAATAACACCTGCAATGAATCCCTGAAATGCCGCTCTTAGTAAAAAAGGTTTTTGAATGAAACTTCTTCTGGCTCCAACGAGCTGCATACTCCTGATGAGAAATCTCTGAGAATATAAAGCAAGTTTGATTGTATTGTTGATTAACAGTATAGTTACAAAAATCAATATAAGTGAAAAGGAACCCATTACGATACTGATTAATCTGATGTTTTTGTTAATTGCTTCTATCAAATTGACAGGGTAGTCAACCTCAAAAACACCATCCAATGACTTCAGCTGTTCAGAAATATTTTTCATTTTAGCTGCTCTGAAATAATCAGAGTTGATTTTGACGGAAAGGGATGGTCTTAAAGGATTTTCGCTTAGTATTACAGAAAAGTCTTCACCAGTTTCTTTTATAAATGCTTCAGTGGCCTGCTCAAGTGAAACATAGGATATTTGTGGAATATTATCAGGTTTGGCTACAAAGGGCCTGGTTCCGATATTTTTAATCAGGCTATCAAGGCTTGTTTCACTAAGGTTTTTGTCCAGATAAACGTTTATTTCAACGTTTTCCTTAATTAATACAGAAAGGCGTTGGGCATGAAAGTACAGAAGGGCAAATAATCCAATGACAAACAGAGAAAGGGTAATACTTAGTATTACTGTAAAGTAGGGGTAACTGCCCAGATTTTTTTTTCTCTTTTTGATACTCACAATAAAATTCATCAATCGTTACAAATTTAGCAAAAGATTTCTATTTGCAACGATTGATGAGGCTATAGTGGTATATTACTTTTTAAGTCTTTCCAACTCCCTTACGATGGATTTGTCCAGGATTTCTTTCAGAGGGGATATTTCGAGCTGATTTGGCTTTAGCTCATAATAGCTGCTGTCGAAGAAAAGAAAAAGTTCTCTTCCCTGAGAGGTATTTAATTCCAGAATTTCGTAAGGTTTGGAATTAAAATCTCCATAAAGGAATAGCTTGTTGTTATAGTGCTGATAGTGGAATTCTTTGTTTTTCCTGCTGGCAAGTATTTTTACGGACAAGTTGTCTAGTTTATTTTCATCTCTGTGTGTAATTTCAGCATTTACAACTTTAGAGGTATTATCGGATTTAACATCACCTTCATCACCAAAACTTTCAGCAATTTTCGGCTCGTTTACTGAAGGGAAAACAGTTCTTTTCTTTAAGGTTACGGTTTCCCTGGTGGATTCATTGTTTAAGACAAGCTCCTCGGTTTTAACCTTTGGTGCCTTAGAACTAACATTTCTTTCTTTTGAAGCTTTTTTTACAGCTTTTTGGGTAGTAACATCCTGGTTATTGATTATGCTGACAGGCTTTTCTTCTGCAACCATCTCAACATTATCCGTAACTAGGTCGGATTTATTTGTTTCAATATTGGTATCTACAACAACCTGTGGTTCATGAGTCCTTGTGAAATAATAAATGCTGGTTCCAACCACTGCAGTAATTACAACAGATGCCGCAAATTTTAATATAGCAGCGTTATTAATAAAACTGCTTCCTGTACCGACGACTTCTATATTATTTAGCCTGGCTTTTAATTCGGCTTTACGTGCATTTTTTAATCCGTCGATAATATCTTTTTGTAGCTGAATTTCATTCTTAATCAAAGGGTCTTTGCTCATAGCCTCTTCGAAAAAAGCTTTTTCTTCCCCTTTCAATTTTCCAGAAAGAAAGGAATCGATATTATCCTGATTGTAAAAATTATTAGTCATATAATCAGTCTAAAAAGTCTTTTGCTGTGTATAATGATTTTATTTTGTTATCTAATTCTTTCTTACACTTATATTTTTTTGTTTTGGCCGTATCAGCATTGGCAAATCCCATTTTTTCTGCAATGTCATTCATGGACAAATTATCAAAATAATAGTAAGTCAATATTTTTTTGCAGGTATCCCCAAGGTCGTTAATACATTTGTTGATGATTTCCGCCCTTTCTTTCTGATCCATATTGCTCACTTCCTGAGCATCTGTTTCTTCATTGGATAACCTACTCTTTCTCTCCAATTCTTTTCTCCACAGGTTCAGGCAAATACTGTATAGATAAGTGCTTATTTTAGAGCTTAGTACAAATTCGTCAGTATTTACTTTCTGCCAAAGGACAATGAGTGCATCCTGAAAGATATCTTTAGCTTCATCCTCAGAACCATTGTTTTTGATGATCATTTTGACCATCATTCTATAATTTTTCTTATAAAGAAAATCCAGGGCTTTTTCGTCCCCTTTCTTAATCTTCTCTATAATCTCATTATCCTTCATTGTGTTTATACGCGGATGTTAGTAATTGTAACCGCAAAGTATTTTAATTTACAAAAAAATTTCATTAAAACCAGTTAAAATTGTTATTATTAATGAATTACCAGAATCATTGCTATTAGTTATTGATCCTTTTTTTAAGTTTATATATTGATTTAAACGAAATTATTTGTCCTTAAAGATAATCAGCTGAGATTAATTTATCATCATTTACTACAATTTTGTATTGAAATGAACATAATTCATCGGAGGTGGTTATTTTTGTAAACCAATCCTTTGACAAATCTATGCTGATATCTACATCCAATATCCCGGCATCATACTGCTTTTTGAAGCCGGAAATCAGAAAAAATGCTATTTTAATTGCAGGAAAATTAATTTCAGAAGATTTTGATGAGTCTGTATCTTTTACAGTGGCATATTTGAAAGCCAGTTGTTTCGGGAAAAATGTTTCTGAAGTGTTACATCTGATACCTCATAAAGCAGGGTGGGGATTAATTTCTGAAAAGGATGAAACTGTGTTTTTTACTGAAACGCACAAAAATGAGGCAATTAAAAAGGCCAGAGTGATTGCCAAGTCAAAAAAAGCCAGGCTTACCATTCATTATTCCGACAGCTTGAGGGATGTGGAAAGCTTTGAAGTGAACAGGCCTGCTATTTCCTCCAGAAGTATGAAAATAACAACTTCTGAAAATCTTAATCAGGAATTAGCAATGCTGTGATTGAGAAAAATACATTGATTTCAAATGTCCTGAAGGGGTAAATCTTTCAGGACATTTTTTTATCCCCGAAGTTTATCCAGCAACGAATTAAGCTTTTTGGCTTCTTCAATTGATAAGGTCGCGAAATTTTTCTCAAAAGAAGGCATTTCCTTGTCAATTTTATTTAAAAGATCCATCCCTTTTTTAGTGATGTGAATGTCAACAGCTCTTTTATCTTCAGTGCAGGTTTTTCTATCCAGAAGGTTTTTAAGTCGGAGCCTTTCCACTATTCTTGAGGCGTCAGACATTTTATCGAGCATTCTGTCTTTAAGAAGATTTATATTGGCAGGGTTTGGATGCTGTCCCTTTACTATCCTTAAAATGTTGAATTGCTGTTTGGTCAATCCAAATTTTTTAAAGAAGTCTTTCGATTTCGATTCAAGCCAGTTGGAAGTATAAATAAGATTGACTAAAGCTTTATGGTATTCATTTCTGAATTCCTTTTGCTTAATTTCTTCTTCCAGCTTCATTGAAAAGACTCCTTAAGGTATTATTGAATGTATTTTAAAAATTCCGATTTGATCGAATCTTCTTTAAACTTACCGTTGTAATGTGCGGTAACAGTACGACTGTTAAAATCATTCACACCTCTTGATGACACACACATGTGAGCTGCATCTAATACAACCGCCACATCTTCTGTCTGAAGTGTTTCTTTCAGATCATTGGCAATTTGTACAGTAAGTCTTTCCTGTATCTGAGGTCTTTTTGCATAATGTTGTACAAGTCTGTTGATCTTAGAAAGCCCTATTACTTTTCCTGACGAAAAATATGCCACATGTGCCTTCCCATAGATAGGTACAAAATGATGCTCACAGTAAGAGTAAAAAGTAATATCTTTTTCCACCAACATTTCATTGTAGCGGAATTTATTTTCAAAAAGCCTTATTTTAGGTCTGTTTTCAGGATTAAGTCCTGCAAATACCTCCTTTACAAACATTTTAGCAACCCTGTCTGGGGTTCCGCTAAGACTATCATCTTCCAGGTCTAAACCGAGGATGTGCATTATTTCTTTAAAATGCTTGGAGATTAATTCTATTTTAAGCTCATCATCCATAGCAAATGCATCAGCCCTCATCGGGGTTTCCGTATTGGATCCCAAATGATCGTCACCGATTTCATCAATAGTAAGGTCTTTAATCAGCCGGGTATTCAACAAAGTTCCTTTCGGTTTCATACAATAGTACCTTTAAGTCGTATTTTTTTTCTATTCTCTCTCTTAAAATTTCCCAGATAACTTTGGCAATATTCTCTGCCGTAGGATTTAGTGATTTAAATTCTTCGGTATCGAGATTAAGATTTTTATGGTCAAATTTTTTTATTATATGGTCTTTGATCAGATCACTTAAAAATTTCATATCAATAACGTATCCGGTATCAGGATTAGTTTCTCCGGTAACTTTTACAATCACTTCATAGTTGTGGCCATGAAAGTATGGATTGCTGCATTTACCGAATATCTTCTCATTTTTTTCCTCAGACCATTCAGGATTGAATAATCTGTGGGCTGCATTGAAATGTTCTTTCCTATATACGGAAGTCCTCATAAGGATGAATTCCAAAATTTAATTTAAGCAAAAATATCCTTTTTCCTTAAAAAATCATGGAAAAATATAACTTATATGTTTAAACAGTTATGGAGATGGTCAATGAATGATTTTCCTTATTTAAAAAGCGAATTCTGTTGAGACAGGTATTATGTCAAAAACCCTCAGAATTTTCTAATCAGCTCTGAACCCTGTATTTGCAGGATGCGGTCTTTTATTGTAATTAAATAAATGCCTGATGGGTAATTCTCCAGATTTATATCCAGGAAATTCAAAGCTGAAGCATTGAAAATATTCTGAGAAGAAATGTTAGATAAAGTTACTTCGAATTTTTTATTTGGCCAGGTAATCCTGACGTGGTTTCCTGTTAAGTAGGTGACGCTTGCATTAATTTCCTGTAATGTAAATGAGGCGCTGGCTATCAAATGACATTTTGTACCGTATATGATAGAATTGTTTTCTTTTACACAATAGTATTCACTTTCTACAGCTGCTAATGGAAAATTTAATGGTTCATCTGATACTCCCATATAACTTCCAATGGATTCAATAAAATATTCAGGATGATAACAGTTCTCATTTTCCGGTCTTATTAAATGAAATTTTCTGACCTGTTTATTATTGGAGAGGGATATAGTTTCGATGTCTGAAACGATTACAGGAGTTGACTCACTTTCAGTGCTACAAGTCATTTTTGTGAAAATCATTGTTTCTCCGACCTGTTTGGAACAGTCAAAAACCAGTTTCTCCTTATTTGTTCCCGGTTCAATTTTATAAATTTTTTGTTCACTTATATCTTCCCGAATAAATGCATAAACATTGGTGTTAATGTTTTGTGGTGAGGCTTGATTATAACTGGTTGAGAATAGTTTTTTATAGATTTTATCATTTATTGAAGTGTCACCAGAAATGTAAAATTTATAAATATCTCTGGCTGGGATTTCTGCATGGGATGACAGTTTTGCTACATGCCAAATTTTATTTTCAGTAATCAGTGGTTGATAATCCTGGGCATTAACAATAAAAATATTGCAAGTAATAAAGCAAAAAAGAATAAAAGGATATTTTTTCATATCACAATTGTTGAAAATGAATTGTAATATATGAAAAATATATTTTATTGATGTGGTTTAGATGATTTTATTAAAAAACCATTATCATTCCGCACCGATTCCCAGGTAGGTCCTTACTTTTTCTTCATCAAATTTTTCCGCAGCACTGTCCTCTTTTTGTAAAAGACTAGCAATTATTCCTGCTGCCATGGAGCAGGGAATGGATATAATCGCAGGATTTTTTATAGGAAAAATAGCTTGTTCAAATCCTGCCATTTCTACCCATACTGTTGGACTTAAAATTATTAGTAAGATGGACAGTGATGTACCAGTGATCATGCTAACAACTGCACCTTTGGTGGTAAATTTCTTCCAGGAAATAGATAGTAGAAGTGCAGGAAAATTGGCACTGGCAGCTATTGCAAAGGCCAGTCCCACCATGAATGCAACATTCTGACCTTTAAATATCAGGCCGAGCACAATTGATAATATGCCGAGTAAAATTGTAGCTCTTCTTGCCACTACAACTTCGCCTTTTTCGTCTGAAACACCGTTTTGAAATACATTCACATAAAGGTCATGCGAAAGGGTAGAAGCTCCGGAGAGAGTAAGTCCTGCAACTACTGCCAGTATTGTTGCAAAGGCAACTGCAGCAATAAATCCCATAAACATTTTACCGCCTGTGGCTTCAGCCAGCAATAATGCAGCCATGTTTCCACCTTTCTCCTGAGCGATTATCAAATCTTTTCCTACCAACACCATTGCTCCGAAACCAATGATGAAAGTGAGTATATAAAAATAACCTATGAATCCTGTTGCTACAAAAACCGAAGTACGTGCAGCCTTAGCATCCGGTACTGTATAGAATCTCATAAGAATATGAGGCAAACCAGCAGTACCCAGCATCAGGGCAAGTCCTAATGAAATAGCATCATACTTATTGGATATATAGCTTCCCGGATTCAGGATATCATCTGAGTAAATGCTGGCTGCTTTGTTAAATAATTCTGTAGGACTGAAATTAAAATTTATAAGGGTTAAAATTACAATCATTGTGGCACCTGCAAGTAATAGCACAGCTTTGATGATTTGAACCCATGTGGTGGCCAGCATACCACCGAAAAGAACGTAAGAGGTCATGACTGCACCAACAATCACAACTGCCATTGAATATTCGATACCGAATAACTTTTGTATCAAACTGCCTGCTCCAACCATTTGAGCTATGAGATAAAATACGATGGTTGTTAACGATCCTGTTGCAGCGCAAATTCTGACAGGCTTTTGCTTCAAGCGGTAAGCTACAACATCAGCAAATGTATACTTCCCTAAATTTCGTAAAGGCTCTGCAATCAAAAACATAATCAATGGCCAGCCAACAAGAAACCCGATGGAGTAGATCAGTCCGTCGTAACCTTTGAGCGCAACCATACCCGCTATTCCAAGGAAGGATGCGGCACTCATATAATCTCCGGCAAGTGCAAGTCCATTTTGAAATCCGCTGATGTTCCTGCCTGCTGCATAAAACTCAGATGTAGTTTTAGTTCTTTTAGCCGCCCACCAGGTAATGTACATAGTGATGGCAACGAAAGCAAAGAACATAATGATTGCTGCTAAGCTTGGTTTACCCAAAGCAGTATCGGATGCCTGAAGCAATATGTTAAAATTCATTTTTTGTTTATCTGATTTTTTACATTTTCCACTTTGCGGTCATATCTGGAATTGGCCCAATAGACATATACTCCTGTAAGGATCCATGAAAAAACTATAATTCCTAAGCCTATATGCAATCCTATCGGAAGAGAGCCGACTTTTTCACGAAGAACGGTTTTATTAAAGGCAATAGTGCTGATATAACCAAAATACACTAATAAGATGATCGAAGAAAAAATAATGGAAAATATCCATCTGGTTCGGATTAGACTTTTAAGGTCCGGCTTTACCGCGGTGTCGTTTTTCATGCTGGAAATTTTTTATTTATACGTAAAAATAAGCCGAATGGTATCGGCTTTAACAAGGGCAGATAACTCCACAGCCCCCGCTTGTGAATTTTATCTGTTTTGTCCCTTGTCTCCACCGAATATTAAAATGGGTCATATTCGAAATAATTGATTAATAAAAAGCAAGTTAGAGCTTAATAAATCATTAAATAATTCTTGGAATAATTATAGAATCGGCGCAAATATAAAAAAAAGGTTGTATGATTTACCAAAAATCCTATTAATCAATTGTTTGATTTATGATAAAACAAATTTTTCATATAACTAATTTGTCTTTAAGCGAGTTTTTTTCAAAGAATCAAAGTTTTAGAGTTCAAAAAAATTTTTCAACCTCTGTATTATTACCTTCTGAAATTAGAAAAGTATAAAACTGTAGTTTTTAAGTGGTAATTCGAATTTAACTGGTTTTTAAAACGTTATTATATATCTGATCCGGTAAATTTAAAACCGGATTTTAGAATTTTTTTTGGTATAGCTTAAATTTTAAGATATAAAATTCTTTGTATTGAATTATTGTGGTATATTTACCAAATAAAATTTGGTTTGTCGTGGATATTGAATCAATCAAGTATAAAATTAAAGAATATCAGTCAAAGTATCTGAAGATGTTTACAACGTCTTCATTTCAGACGCACAGTATTGTTTTACTTCATATCTTAAGCAAGATAGATAATTCTATTCCTGTATACTGTATTAATACAGGGTATCATTTTCCTGAGACTCTTGAGTACAGAGATATGATTATTGATATGTTTAAGTTGAACCTGAAAGAGGTATCATCTTTTACACCTCGTCATATGCAAAAAGATGCACATGGAAGATTACTCTTCACATCGGACCCTGACTTTTGCTGTTATTTGAACAAGACCCAACCCCTGGAGCCAATACTTGCCGAGAATGATGTTTGGATTAACGGTGTAAGAGCAGACCAAAGTGATGTGAGAAAAAATTTTAAAATTGAAGAGAAGGCTCCACATGATGTAATTCGATTTCATCCTATGCTGGATTGGAGTACCAAGATGATTGAATTATACATAAAAGAGCATAATCTGCCAAGGCATCCGCTTGAAGCAAAAGGCTACTTATCTATAGGTTGTGAACCATGTACCAGAAAATTTGATCTGGAATTCTATTCCAGAGAAGGACGATGGTATGGATTAAAGAAAACCGAATGCGGATTAAATACGGACTTAATCAATAAACAATAATGAATGTATTAGTTACCGGAGGCGCAGGCTACATAGGAGGAGAGCTTGTTTACCGACTTTCCAAGTTACCCGAAGTTGAGAAAATTATCGTGTACGATAATCTGACCAGAGATAATTTTAATTTATTTATTAGTAACAGCAATAGAATTCCTAATAATAAAGTAAAGTTTGAATTCGGAGACCTTCTCGATTCAAGAAAATTAAGGAAGGTTCTTAAAGGAATTGATTTTGTTTATCACCTCGCAGCAAGAGTGGCTACTCCATTTGCAAATATTGATTCCCATATATTCGAACAGGTGAATAACTGGGGTACAGCAGAACTTGTATATGCAATAGAAGAATCGAAAGTTAGCAAGCTTGTTTACCTAAGCAGTACTTCTGTTTACGGTTCTTCAAAAAAGCCTGCTGAGGAAACAACTGAGCCAAATCCAAGAACCTTTTACAGCATTTCAAAGATGAGAGGCGAAGAGCATGTGAAAAGGCTAATGAAGAAACTCAATACCGTAATACTTCGTTGCGGAAACGTATATGGTTATAGTCCAAGCATTAGATTTGATTCTGTGATAAACAAGTTTATGTTTGACGCTAACTTCAATAACAGAATATCGATACATGGTTCAGGAAAACAGTCCAGATCATTCATTCATGTGACTAAGGTGGTTGATGCCCTGGTAGCTCTTACAGGGCTAAATGTTCCTTCTGATGTTTATAACCTCACCGATAAAAATCTGGAAATTCTTGACCTTGTAGACGTGCTTAAGGAAATTTATCCTGACCTGGAATTTTTATTTATCAACCAGCATCTGGAACTGAGGGAGCTTAAAGTTAACAGAGATTCAAAACTTACGACCTATTATAAAATACCTGAAAGTGATATTAAGGAAGAATTAATTGCATTCAAAGACAGATTTGCATTTAACTCCTTAACCTCTGTCAATGTGTAAATTTTACCAGCCGTATTGAGTATTTTTTATAATTAAAACTCAATACGGCTTGTTACAAAGTTTTTTGTAAAATTATCCTAAACTCTCCTTATATTTCCTTCCATGAAAGGAGAGTTCTCTACACCTGTTTCGATATCACAAATCAACCTTGATCCCAAAAATAAGGTATGGAATTCTCCTATAGTTTTTGATGATCAAATAATCTACTTTTTGCTTGTCGACAGATTCAACAATGGAAAAACCTCATCCACAGTTAGATCTAATGGCGCAGGTTTTGGCGAGTCAAACAATTTACGAAATTTTTGTGGCGGAACTATAAGAGGAATCACCCGGAAACTGGACTATATTTCTTCTCTGGGCTGTACTGCTATATGGATCAGTCCTGTTTTCGAAAACAACCATTCAACATACCACGGTTATGCCATCCAGAATTTTCTTCGGATCGATCCAAGGTTTGGTACTTTACAACAGATGAAAGAAATGGTGAAAGAGGCTCACAACAGAGGCTTATCAGTGTATATGGATGCAGTTATTAATCATACTGGGGATAACTGGTATTACAAAGAAGGTGAACATCTGAAATATAATAAGGGGAAAAAGTATCAATTCGGAGGATGGAGAGACCGTTACAGGCCGGTTCCTGTAGAACTGAGATCTTCTGAGTTGTATTACCGCTGCGGGCAGATTATCAACTTCGATAAATATCCTGAAACATACCATGGCGATATATATGGGCTGAAAACCTTGCTAAAAGATGGTTCGGAAAGCGCTTCGAAGCTTCTGAGCTTGATGGTTCAGATTTACTGCTACTGGATCGCAGAGACTGATATAGACGGATTTCGTATGGATGCAGTAAAGCATATGGATCCGGAATATGTATCCCGATTTACAGATGCCATCAAAGAGTATTGTAAAACAATTGGTAAAATTAACTTCAATATTTTTGCTGAAATTGCTGCGCAGGACAATGTAATAAGTTCCTACTTTCATAATAAAGGTAGTCTGGACGCTGCCCTTGATTTTCCACTGCACTTTTCAATTCAAAAGACATTTCATGAAAAGTCTTCTCCTGAATACTTTAAAACCAGGTTGAAAGACAGACCCTCACTTCTATTTGTCAATTTTCTTGATAATCATGATCAGTTAGGCCAGAAACCTAAAAGGCGTTTTTGTAATGGTTTAAGTTTGGAGCAACAAAAGGCCGGATTGGCGATCTTATTCGCAATTCCAGGAATACCATGCATTTACTATGGAACAGAACAAGGATTACAGGGTGAAGGAATTTCTGATGAATTTGTGAGAGAATGCCTTTTTGATCCTGATGGCAGTGCTGACCTTTTTGACAGCTCACATCCGTTATTTTCGGAAATTTCCAGACTTTGTGAAATCAGGAAGAGTTATCCGGGATTCGGGAAAGGCAGGTTGAATGTCCGGACTGTGTCAGACAACCTGGTCACAAAGACAGAATCGAAAATATGCGTTTTTGCCACAAATTCTGACAAAGGACAATTTTTGTTGATTTTTAATCCCTTAAACAAAAAAAATATCGGCTTCCTGTTGCCGGATAAAAAGGATGGTAATAAATTTATATTAATTTATAATAATTATATCCAAAATACCGCAACCGAATATAAGGTAATAGCCGTTGAAGGAATAAGAACAGTTACTTTTGAACTAGAACCACATCAGTTGATCATACTAAAAAACTCCCCCGAATGACCGACAATTCCAATTTTCAGGTAAGGAAAATTACTATATGGATTACCTTTGGTGTGTTATTCTTCATGTGGGGATTTATTACTGTTTTAAATTTTGTTTATAAAGACTATTTGTCTTATATATTCAAGCTGGATTATTCTCTTTCTACACTTATCAACCTTACCTTTTTTACTACCTATCTGATTGTAAGTTTACAGGCTGGTAATATGATTACCAAAATCGGGTATAAGAAAGGAATTCTGATCGGTTGGCTGATGGCATGTGGTGGATGTTTTGTTTTTTACTTCTCTGTTCAGCAACGGTCTTTCGAACTGTTTCTCATAGCTCTTTTCATTCAGGCAGCAGGAATTACTATCCTGCAGGTAGGAGCCAATCTTTATATTGTTTTATGGAAAAGTATAGTACATGGAGCTAATATTAAAACTGCCGGCAGTGGACTTGTACTGATGCAGGCCTTTAACTCTCTTGGTACTTTCCTGGCTCCGTTTCTTGCCAGTCCGATGTTGTGGATACTGATCGACCTGCCTCCTGAATCCAAAGAAATGATTTCAAAGCAGGACTTGTTCGCGATTGAAGCACCACATGTAGAATATCCTTATTTGTTTGTCGCTGTAGCAATGGTTTTGTTCGCTATTTACCTGATAATTGTAAAGATCCCGCAGATAAATACCAGAAATCTGGAGCCGGAGAATAAAATGCCTGAAATACGTCGAAGACACATTATGCACTTTCCTCAGGCCAGATTAGGTGCATTTGCTATATTCGCTTATGTGGGTGCAGAGGTGTCTCTCGCTAACTATTTAAATGACTTTGCCAAGGATAATGTGATTTACTATTGGGGAGGCCAAATGATAGGAAGATTTATTGGTGCATATGTTCTCCTAAATGTAAGTCTACGACGTTCTGTAGCCTTTTGTGCATCCACAGCAGTAGTGCTTGTGCTTATTTCCATGGGTACAACCGGAAATATATCCTTCTGGTTTATTACAGCTGTGGGGTTGTTTAATGCAATTCTATTTCCTTCTATATTTACATTAGGTGTTAACGGACTTGGTAAGTTTTCAGAAGACGGATCTTCGGTACTTATAATGTCAATTGTTGGCGGTGCAGTTATACCATTTAATGTAATTAACTTTTCTTATGTTAGTTACAAGATAGCATTCCTGATTGTGATCATATGCTACCTGTATATAGCATTATATGGATTGAGGTTATCAAGATTTGAAAAAAAAGAACTTGTTAGCTCAGTTTAAGTTAATATAGCAACACCCTTATCCAATAGTTGAAATATATGTACAACCCTAAATTAGTCAAAAAGGAAATCGCTCCTGATTTTTTCGGTGTATTTGCATCTGAAGATATCGAAGAAGGTGAATTGATTTTTACAAGGTGGAATGACAGTTGCACCAGGTTAACCAAACAACAGGTGAAGAAGCTGAAACAACCTTATAAAGAGATATTTGAAAAGTATAGTACTGAAATTAGTGAATTTGTTTATGTAGGCCCTTACGAAAATGAAGATGTGCATCAACAGATTGACTATTTCATTAACCATTCCTGTGATCCTACCACCTGGCTCATAAACGACGATGATGTGGCAGCAAGGAGAAATATCAAAGCAGGGGAACAGGTTACAATAGATTACGCCACTTTCATCATCAATGAATTTGAAAGCAGCAGGATCGAAAGATGCCTTTGCGGTAGCGCGGAGTGTCGGGGCAAATTTTCAAAAGGTGACTGGTGGAGATTACGGAACAGATACAGAGGGCATTTTATCAGTTGGATACAGGATAAGATCAATCAGAAAGAAAGATTGATTCAATTGGAGAAAATTGCGAAAGTGAATTCCACGCCAGAAAAAGTACTAGTACCGGTTGTCAAAAAGATATAAAAAAAACCTGCTTAATCCTAAGCAGGTTTTTTCTTTTCACTAACAAAATTCTTTGAAAGCCATTTCAAGGTGCTGAGCTATCATTTCTGCAGATCTGCCTTCGATATGATGGCGCTCTACAAAATGAACAAGCTCTCCATTTTTGAAAAGAGCGATTGATGGAGAAGATGGAGGATAAGGAGCAGTATATTCTCTTGCCCTCTGAACAGCCTCTTTATCCACACCGGCAAACACGGTAACAAGATTGTCCGGTTTAACGGAGCTTCTGCTTACAGCAGCTTTAACTCCCGGCCTTGCAGCACCTGCGGCACATCCGCAAACTGAATTAATAACCAGTAATGTGGTGCCTTTACCCTCTTTTAATACCTTATCTACTTCTTCAGGTGTTTTCAGTTCAGTGAATCCTGCTATTGTCAGGTCCTGGCGCATCGGGGCAACTAATTGTTCAGGATACATAAGTTTATAATTTAAATGTTGATTGAAAAATGTTAAATGTATTTTGATTTATAAAAATCCAAGTTCCAGTTTTGCTGCATCTGTCATCATATCCTGATGATATGGCGGATCAAAAGTAAGTTCCACTTTCACATCATTGATGCCTTCAATAGCTTTCACTTTTGTTTCCACATCTCCGGGTATGGTACCTGCAGCAGGACATGAAGGAGATGTAAGTGTCATCAATATGTGTACATTATTTACCGGGAAAACATTGATTTCATAAATTAATCCCAGATCAAAAATGTTTACAGGAATTTCAGGATCAAATACCGTTTTTATGGCTTCAATCACTTTATCCCTTAATTCCTGGTCAGATATGTTGCTATTATTCTCTTCCATAATCTTTCAGTTATTATTATTCATTTTCGCCTGATAAGCCAGGGCATGAAGCTTCATTTGTTTTACCATTGAAGCCAGGCCATTAGATCGGGTAGGGGATAGGTGTTGCTTAAGTCCGATCTTGTCCAGAAATACCAGGTCCGAATTAACAATATCATCAGGTGATTTTCCAGAATAAACTCTTATGAGTAAACTAACCAGCCCTTTTACTATTACAGCATCGCTATCCGCCAGGTAATTCACTTTGTTGTCTTCCATGAATGAATGCATCCACACCTGAGACTGACAACCTTTAATTTTGTTTTCATCTGACCTGTGTTGCTCCGGAAATGGTGCCAGCTTTTTTCCTAATTCAATTAAATAGCCATATTTGTCATCCCATTCATCAAATAACTCAAACTCCTCTATTATTTTATTTTGTTCTTCTTTTACTGATTCCATCTTCATCCGGGATATTTTATTTTAACATTCTAACGGCCTTATTAATTCCGGCAATTAATTTGTCAACTTCTTCCATAGTATTATAAACAGCAAAGGATGCTCTGGAAGTACCTGCAATTTTAAAATGTCCCATCAGAGGTTGAGTACAATGATGACCAGTCCTTATGGCAATTCCTTCTTTGTCCAGGATTATTCCTAAATCCTGATGATGTACACCTTCTATCACAAATGAAATTACGCTCACTTTTTCTTTGGCTGTCCCAACAATTTTCAGGTCTTTTATTTCTCTGATTAACCCTGTTGCATACTCCAATAAAACATTTTCATGTTGCCGTATAGCGGCCTTTCCAACGGAAGAAATAAAATCTATGGCTGATTTTAATGCAATCGTATCTGCAATATTCGGTGTTCCTGCCTCAAACTTATATGGTAGTTCATTGTAAGAACACTTTTCATAACTCACCTCACTGATCATTTCCCCTCCGCCCTGATAAGGAGGCATAGCTTCTAATAATTCCCTTTTACCATAAAGTACTCCTATACCAGTTGGTCCATACATTTTATGAGCAGAAAAAGCATAGAAGTCTGCATCCAGAGCTTGTACGTCCAGGTCGAGATGGGATGCAGCTTGTGCTCCATCTATCAATACGGGGATTCCTTTATTATGAGCCTTGTCAATGATTATTTTGATAGGGTTAATCGTTCCCAGCGTATTTGAAACATGATTTACCGCCACAATCTTTGTTTTTTCACTGATAAGGCTGTCAAGGAAATCTATAATTAAATCACCATTTTGATCTACCGGTATTATTTTAACAATTGCCCCTTTCTCTTCGGCAAGCATCTGCCAGGGTACCATGTTGGAGTGATGCTCCAGGCCGGAAACAATTATTTCATCGCCTTTACCGACAAATTTCCTTCCGTAGGTAGAGGCTACAAGATTTATTGACTCTGTGGTACCTTTGGTGAAAATTACTTCAGCTGTTTCTTTGGCATTAATAAATTTTCTTACGGCTTCTCTTGTTTCCTCAAATGCTGCGGTAGCTTTTTCTGCCAGTGTATGAATGCCCCTGTGAATATTGGCATTATATGAACTGTAATATTCCACTAAGGAATTTATTACAATTTTTGGTTTTTGTGTAGTGGCGGCGTTATCAAGGTAGGTTAGAGGTTTCCCGTTTACAGTTTGGTTCAGTACAGGAAACTGCTCTCTGATTTTATCAACTTCAAAATTCAGAATTTCACGTTCTGTATTTTCTTTAATTGTGCTCATTAATTTAGCCTTTCAAGTATCTGCTCATCCAATAAGGATTTCAGTCCTTTCAGTTTTATGTGCTCCAGTATCTCTCCTGCAAATGCATGAACTAATAAAGCTTTCGCTTTCTTTTCTGATATTCCTCTTGCTCTTAGATAAAACAACGGTTCTTCATCAAGTTTTCCAATTGTGGCACCGTGAGAACATTTAACATCATCCGCAAAAATTTCCAGCTGCGGCTTTGCATTCATTGTTGCGTCTTTTGACAAAAGTATATTTTTGTTTGACTGGAAAGCATTTGTCTTTTGGGCATCCGGCTTTACAAAGATTTTACCGTTAAATACTCCTGTTGAATTACCATCCAGGAGAGATTTGTAAAGTTCATTGCTGTAACAGTTGGCTTTTGCATGATCAACCAATGTATGGTTGTCAACATGCTTTTTATTATCTATCATAGACAATCCAAAAAGGGTTGCCTCTGAATATTCTGAATTAAGCACTATGTTCAGATTATTTCTTACAAACTCTCCTTCCAGAGTTATGGTCGTTGCATTAAAATTACTCTTCTCCTCAAGATAAACCTGAGTTGTTCCAACATGATAATGTAATCCCGGTTGACTCTGAATTTTATAATAATCGATAAGAGCACTACGGGAAAGAGCTATTTGAGTAATTGAATTTTCTAATGTTGCGTTTATACCTACGTTTTCATGAAATTCTACCAGCTTAGCCTGAGCATTCTCTTCACATGAAATAAGAATTCTGGAATTAACTATTATGTTGGCGTTCCCTGTGTCGTTTATATGTCTTATTGCAATAGGAATTTCGATGGCCTTTCCTTTTTTAATTCTGATAAAAAGTCCTTCTGACAAAGAAGTGTTCAATGCTGTAAAGCCATCGTAAAAATGGATTGCTTCCTGCTTTAAATATTTCTGAAGTAAATTTTCCGGAGTGTTGTCAAATGTCAGGATATCTATACTTTCATTGCTAAAATCGGAAAGCTTTTCAGAATATCTGCCATTTATTAATACTATTTCCTGAAATTTATCTTCTCCCAATTGCAGAGCTGATTTTTTCAAAGTTGCAGGACCTGCAGGTGAAAAGTCTTTCTTCAGCACAGGTGAAATATTTGAGTATTTCCACTCTTCATTTTTTATTGATGGGAATCCTGCTTTTTCAAAATAAAGTATCGCTTCCTTTCTAAGTGAAGAAAGGATAGGACTTTTTGATTGAGGAGATTTATTGAACTCCCCAACCAATATATCCTTAAGCTCTGCATTTACCGTTACATCCATGGTATAGAAATTCAATAATCTTACACTCCTTCTTTTACTTCATTTTTAATCCAGTCGTAGCCTTTTTCTTCAAGTTCAAGGGCTAATTCCTTAGTGCCAGATTTAACAATTCTTCCGTTGTATAACACATGGACAAAATCCGGAACAATATAATCCAGCAGACGCTGATAGTGGGTAACAACTATCGTGGCGTTGTCTTTTGATTTAAGCTTATTCACACCTGTCGCAACTATTCTTAATGCGTCAATGTCAAGTCCGGAATCTGTTTCGTCCAGGATAGCAAGCTTTGGCTCAAGCATAGCCATTTGGAATATTTCATTTCTTTTTTTCTCTCCGCCTGAGAAACCTTCGTTGAGAGACCTTTTAAGCAAAGCCTGATCGATTTCAACCAGCTTCATTTTCTCTTTCATCAGGTTAAGGAAAGTAACTGCATCCAGAGGTTCCAGTCCGCGGTATTGTCTTACCTCATTCACGGCAGTTTTAAGGAAATTGGTAGTGCTTACGCCTGGTATTTCTACAGGATATTGGAATGCAAGGAATATGCCTTCACCTGCTCTTTCTTCAGGCGCAAGATCCAAAAGGTCTTTGTCAAGAAATTCTACAGACCCTCCGGTAATTTCATAATCTTCACGTCCTGCAAGCACAGATGCCAATGTACTTTTTCCGGAACCATTCGGACCCATAATAGCGTGTACTTCTCCCGGATTTACCTCCAGATTAATTCCCTTCAGAATTTCTTTTCCGTCTATTGAGGCTTTTAAGTTGGTAATCTTTAACATGTCAAGTTTAAAGTTTAAAGATGAAAGTTTAAAGTAGGGACTTTAAACTTCATATTATAAATTCTATTTATTCCTTGTGTATTGAATAGTTTGAAAGTTTAATCTTTGCTCTTGAACCTTGAAGCTTTGAACTTTAAACTTTCACCTATCAAACTTACCCTACACTTCCTTCAAGACTTATAGCAAGCAGCTTTTGTGCTTCTACTGCAAATTCCATAGGAAGCTGATTTAAAACTTCTTTACAGTATCCGTTTACAATCAGCGCAACGGCAGATTCTGTACTGATTCCTCTTTGGTTGCAATAGAAAATCTGATCCTCACCAATTTTTGAAGTAGTGGCTTCATGTTCCACCGTTGCTGAATTGTTTTTAACTTCTATGTATGGGAAGGTATGTGCGCCGCATTTATCACCCATAAGTAAAGAATCGCACTGAGAAAAGTTTCTTGCATTCTCTGCTCTTTTCATTACTTCCACCAGACCTCTGTAAGAGTTCTGACTTTTTCCGGCAGATATACCTTTGGAAACAATTCTGCTCTTTGTATTTTTTCCTATATGAATCATTTTGGTTCCGGTATCAGCCTGCTGCATGTTGTTGGTGACCGCTACAGAATAAAACTCACCAATGGAATTATCTCCTTTTAAAATTACACTGGGATATTTCCAGGTAATAGCTGATCCTGTCTCCACCTGAGTCCAGGATATTTTAGAGTTAGCTCCTGCACATATACCTCTTTTGGTTACAAAGTTGTATATACCTCCTTTCCCTTCCTTATCTCCTGGATACCAGTTTTGAACTGTTGAATATTTTATCTCAGCACCTTCCATGGAAATAAGTTCCACCACCGCAGCGTGAAGCTGGTTTTCATCTCTCATTGGAGCAGTACATCCTTCAAGGTAGCTAACATAGCTTGACTCATCTGCAACGATAAGTGTTCTTTCAAACTGACCGGTATTTGCAGCATTTATTCTGAAATACGTGGAAAGTTCCATCGGGCATCTGACACCTTTCGGTATATAAACAAATGATCCGTCACTGAAAACCGCAGAGTTTAATGCTGCAAAGTAATTATCAGTCTGAGGTACTACAGTTCCCAGATATTTTTTTACAAGTTCAGGGTGTTCCTGTACAGCTTCGCTTAATGAACAGAATATAATTCCCTGTTCAGCAAGTTTTTCTTTATAGGTGGTTGCTACTGAAACACTATCCATTACAGCATCTACGGCAACACCTGATAATCTTTTCTGCTCTTCAAGAGAAATACCCAGCTTATCAAATGTAGCTTTTAATTCAGGATCAATTTCGTCCAGGCTATTAAGTTTAGCTTTTTGCTTTGGAGCAGAATAATAAATAATGTCCTGGTAATTGATAGGAGGGTAGGTGACATTCGGCCATTTAGGTTCAGTCATAGTAAGCCAGTGACGAAATGCTTTTAATCTCCATTCAAGAAGCCATTCCGGTTCATTTTTCTTTTTGCTGATGAACCTTACGATGTCTTCGTTGAGTCCTTTTGGAGCGTTTTCCGTTTCAATTTTGGTCTCAAATCCGTATTTGTATTCCGAACTTGTGATCTCCTCTAATATTTTGATATTTTCACTCATGCCAAAAGATGTCTTGGAGTTTATTTAGACTAGTTCTAAACTAAGATACAAATTTAGAACAATAATTCAAATTATAGGTTCGAAACCTGTCTAAATTTAATAATAATGTATATTTTATTGAAAATAGGATGTTTTCCCTTGGAAAAGTATAACACCAATCTGGCTGTTTTCCTTAGAAAACTGGATTAAATCAGCCTGATATTTCTGTTAATAGACTCCTCCAGAGAAATGATGGTTTCGGTCCTTTGAATACCCGCTACTTTCTGAATTTTGTCGTGAAGTACTTCTCTTAAATGGTTGGTATCCTTGCAGATGAGTTTGATAAACATGCTATAATTTCCGGTGGTGTAATGAACGCTTACCACTTCTGGTATTTCACGCAGCCCGGAAAGTGCCTGATCGTAAAAGGAGGATTTTTCAAGATACACACCCAGAAATGCTGTAACATCATAGCCTAATTTGGAATAATCTATCTCAAGATGAGAACCTTTTACTATTCCCATCTGTTCAAGTTTTTTCATTCTTACATGCACAGTTCCGGGTGAAACAAATACCTGTTTGGCAATTTCAGTGTAGGGAGTACCTGCATTTTGATCCAGAATGGATAAAATCTTTAAATCAACATTATCAATTTCGGAAAATTTGTCCATTTTAGCCAGGATGAATTAACTATTATATAATTACATTGATATTTTATTGCAAATAATGTAAATATTTTGCGATTTTAATAAATAATTTTGAAAAAATAAACCAATCCATTAAATTTGTATCAGTTCTTCAATAAAGCAGAACGATATACTGTAGGGTGATGAAATTGGCAGACATGCCCTCCTGTCTCGGGGGTGGAGAGTTCGGGATAAACGTAGCTTAACGGGTTGACCACTAAAAACAATTTATTGAGCTATAGCTAACCGCTCCTTGGAGGTTCGACTCCTTCCCCTACAGCTAAATAAACAAAAGAGCTCCTGTACGGAGCTTATTTTGTTGAATTTTTAAACTTTTAGCTTCCCAATATTTTCACAATCTGAAAATGCATAAAAGAGTCCATACTGGAGCTCCTTTTAGTATTATCATTAAAGTTCAGCGGTTTGATTATATATCCTGCTATTCCAAGTTTCTCTGTTTCATTCCTGTCCTTCTCTTCATTGGAAGTTGTCATTACGAAAATTTTAACCGGATCGAAGTCTGATTCCTTTCTGAGGGACTTCAAAAATTCTATACCATTCATTCTGGGCATATTCAAGTCAAGCAGGATAATGTCGGGAAGAGGTATTTTGTCGTAGCCATCACCTTTTAGTTTACCCAATGCTTCTATTCCATTGTAGGCGGTGTGAAGTGAAATATCCAGATCAATTTTTTTTAAAGAGCGTTCTACACTTATTACATCCAGTTCATCATCCTCAACTAACAAGATTGTTTTCGCTTTCATAGGCATTTACTTCTTTATTAAAATTCACAAATTCTTTTTTATGTTTCTTAGGCCAGGTAAATATGAAGGTTGCACCTTCGCCAGTGTTACTGATAACTCTAATTGAACCTTTTTGATCCTCAATAATCTTTTTAACTATAGCCAGTCCTACACCGGTACTTTCTTTTTCATTTTTCTCTCTCAATGTCTGGAAAATCATAAAAATTTTTTCGTGGTATTCAGGGGCAATTCCAATGCCGTCATCTTTAACTGAAAATTCGTATTCTTCTTCCAATTCTCTGCATGAAACAGTAATTGTTCCCTCATTGGATCCATGGTATTTTACTGCATTGCTTATCAGATTTGTGAACACCTGGTTCAGTCTTATTTTTTCTGTCTTTAGGTCGGGGAGGGGTTCAATAAGCTGGTATTTAAACCCTCTTGGTACAACCATTTCACCTATTTCCTTAAGTAATTCTTTTACTTTTACTTTTTCCATAGGATTGGTAACTCTACCAATTCTTGCATATTCAAGAAGTCCTGTAATCAGACTTTCCAATCTTTGTACTCTACCCTTCATCATTTCATGATACTTTTTTAGCTCACCTGAAATTTCATTACTAAGATCTTCATGTATCCAATGAAAGATATTATAAATACCTCTGAGTGGTGCTTTCAGGTCGTGAGATACTACATAGGCAAACTGATCGAGTTCCCGGTTTTTCCTCTCTAATTCTGTAAAACTTTTTTGTAAGCTTTCAGACATGATATTCAAAGATGAACTGAGATTAGTTAATTCATCGTTCTGGCTGTCTTCTATTCTTTCAAAATTTCCCTTAGAAATTTTATCTGCTAGGCTTACCATTGAATGAATCCTCTTGCTGATAATACCGGTAATATAAATCGCACTTACAAATCCAATAAGGATTACCAGAGTGGCAAGAACCATGGTAAAGCGTCTTGTATTTTCTATTGAGTGATTAAGTGCCAATCTCCTTTTTTCTCTTACCTGGTATTCCTGCCTGTCGAGCTCTCTGAATTTTTCAGTTATCTGATCATTAATTTTTTTTCCGACCTGTTTCTGAAGTTTGTTCTCAAAAAGGTTTCTATATATTTCCTGAGATGCTCCGGCTTCCACACCAAGCCGGGCATTGATTAAAGAATTAGCATAGCTAATCCATTCAAGGTGCATTTGATAAATGCTATCTAATTTGATTGCCTGGGGAGAGTCAGGAGTGATTAATTCTTTCTGGTCTTTAAATAATTCCGGAATTGTATTGGTTCCATCATAATATGGTTGGAGAAAGCTGCTATTTCCTGTTAGCAGATAACCTCTAAATGCACTTTGCATTTCGATTATTCCCTTATGTAATTTTGCAGAGTTTCTGATAACGGCCTCTGAATGACTAAGGAATTCCATATTCTGGTTTACCTCATTGGATAATTTAAAGTTTACAAAGAATCCAATAATTGAAAGCAGAATGATAAGAAAGAAACCAATAAATATTTTACTTGACAGTTTCATTTGTATTCTCTAATAATTTTCGATTCATCTGCTCGGGACTCTGATTTTTGAAATAAATTGTAAAAGTAGAACCTTTATCCGGAGAGCTTTGTACCTCAATTTTTCCTCCGGAATTTTCTATTATTTTTTTTACGATATACAACCCGACACCTGATCCTTCAACATGTGTATGTAATCTTTTAAACATGATGAATATTTTGCTAAGGTCTTCTTTGTTTAAACCCAAGCCATTATCTGTTACTGACAAAATGGTATATCCGTTATTTTCTGAAAGTCTGATATTTACTTCCGGTGCTCGGTCCGGATGCCGATATTTTATGGCATTGCTTACAAGGTTGTAAAGGATGCTTTTTATGTTTTTCCTTGAAAATTTTATTTTGGAATTACATTCCAGATTCATGTTGAAGGATGCATTGTTCTTTTTTATGGATTCTGCAATAATAATTTTAACATCTTCCAAAACATCTACTATATCAATTTCTTCTACATCTTCAAGTATTTCTTTCTGAATCTTGGATATTTCAGTAAGGTCTGTTACAGTTGATTTAAACCTTACTACTGATTGTTCCATCATGTCAAGAATAAGCTTGACCTCATCGTCTTTATGCCTTATCTCCCCAAGAGAGTCATAAAGTGTAGTAAGGAGTCCTTCAATGTTAGAAACAGGTGCTTTAAGGTCATGTGAAGCAGTGTAAATAAAACTATCAAGATCATTGTTTACTTTGGTTAAGATCTGGTTTATATTTTCAAGTTCTTTATTTTTTCTTTCCAGCTCTTCGGTTCTTTGTTTTACTCTTTCTTCCAATTCACTATTGATCATTTGTAGCTTTCTTTCCTGTTGAAGAAGAAGGTGATTCTTTTTATACAGTTCGACAAACACAGCAACTTTTGCTCTTAGAAGTTCAGGATTTACCGGTTTATAGATATAGTCTACAGCCCCGGCCTGATATCCTTTAAACAGAAGGTCTTCATTGTAATCATTTGCAGTAATGAAAATTATTGGAATATGTCTTAACTTTTCTCTTTCATATATCATAGATGCTGTTTCCATGCCGTTTAATACCGGCATTTGAACATCCATCAATATCAGAGTAAAATCGGTTTCTTTCAGGAGGATTTTTAATGCCTCCTTTCCTGATGAAGCAGTACGGAAAACATAACCATCTCTTTCAAGAACAGTAGTCATTGAAAAGAGGTTGTCTTCTCTGTCGTCTACAATCAGTATTTTTGATTTTATGTTTTCTTCCACAAAATTATTGTTATTTCTTTAGCCAAATTCTCATCAGAGAAAGTAACTGATTTATTTTAACCGGTTTTGTAATATAGTCCGACGCTCCTGCTTCAAGACATTTCTGTCTGTCACCTTTCATGGCTTTAGCTGTTACGGCAATTATCGGAAGATTAAGTTTTTTATTTTCTCTTCTTATTTTTTGCATTGTTTCATAACCATCCATTTCAGGCATCATGATATCCATCAACACCAGGTCTATATTATCATTACTATTAAGGATATTAATGGCTTCCTGTCCGCTTTCTGCAGTAATTGGGACAACCTGATATTTTTCAAAAGCGGTAGTTAGAGCAAAAAGATTTCTTACGTCATCATCAACTATTAGAATATTTTTGCCTTTAAGTATATCTTCTTCTACTCTTACCTTGTCGATTTCATTTCTGATTTCTTCAGGAAGATCCAGATAGTTGATATGCAAATGAAGTACAGCTTCTTCTACAAGTTTTTCCATGGTGGTCACGTTTTTCAAAAGAATGCTTGACATCTGCTTTTTCAGGTCTTTCAACTCTCTTGGAGTAAAATCTTTGGCAGTATGTAGTATGATAGGAACATTATATAAGCCTTTATTCTCCTGGAATTCTTTAATAAATTCGTTCGTAGTTAAATCCGGCAACTTGTAATCCAGAATTATCGCATCGAATTTTTTACTTTGCGCAAGCCTTAAGGCTTTTTTGCCGTTTGCTGCGTGAGTGATTTTGATGGATTTTATTTCTTTAAAAGATTCCCTTATCATCAAGGAATCATTTTCATTATCTTCTACTACCAGCAGGTGTTTTTCCTTTTTGGAAGAGAAATCTTTTATGTCCTGAAATAATTCAGTAAGAACTTCATTCTTCAACGGTTTTAGCAGGAAACTTCTTGCACCTCTATGGAATGCCAGTTCTGAATTTTCTTCACCCGAAATAAGGTAAATCGGGATATGTCTTAGTTTTAAGTCATTTTTAAAGAGATCCAGAACTCTCCATCCGCTGGTTCCGGGCATTTTTATATCAAGTGTAATAGCAACAGGTTTATAAATGTTTGCAAACTCAAAAACCTCTCCGTAATTTGTGGCTATTTCCGCTTTGAATCCTGCAGCATTGGCTTTCTCTAGAATTATTTTCGCAAACCTCTGGTCATCTTCTATTATAAGTATGACCTTATCATTACCATTGATAACATTTCTGTCGTCTTCAACATCCTGAAGAATATCATTTACGAGATCGTAATCTGCAAGGTCCATATCCATTCCGGAGTTTTCGACCGGGGCAAGTAGAGAGCCTAACGCTTTTACAGATTCAGATTTAACACTTTCAAGAGAAAGTATTTTTGTGTCACTTCTTGGTATGGAGATAATGGTTTCTCCTCCGGCTTCGATCGGCAGATACAATGTAAATACACTACCCATGTTTTCCATACTGTCAAGTTCTATAGTTCCTCCAAGAAGTTCTGCCAATCCGCGGCTGATAGAAAGTCCTAAACCCGTTCCGCCATATTTACGGCTGGTAGATCCTTCAGCTTGTTGGAAAGCTTCGAATATGATATTTTGTTTGTCTTTAGGTATACCTATACCGGTATCTTTAATTTCAAATGCAATAACTCTTTGTGCATTTTCCAGGTGTGGTATTCTGGATTTCCATGATTTTTCTGCCTCGAAAATTCTTAAAGATACCTGACCTTTTTCTGTGAACTTAAAGGCATTTGACAATAGATTTTTCAAAATCTGATTTAGTCTCTGCATGTCAGTTTCTATAACCTCAGGAAGGTTTTCCTGAATATCAATATTGAACTTAACTTTTTTGGTTTCAGAAACAGGCTTAAATGTTGCTTCAACGAATCTTGATATTTCAGTAAATCTGATTTTAGAGAAGTGTATTGAAATATAACCTGACTCGATTTTTGAAAGGTCAAGAATATCATTGATAAGTTGTATCAGGTCGTCACCACAGGAATAGATTGTTCTTGCATAGCTAACCTGTTTCTCGGTAAGGTTTCCGTCAGCATTTTCAAATAGCTGCTGGGCAAGAATCAACAAGCTGTTAAGTGGTGTTCTCAACTCATGAGACATGTTTGCAAGGAACTCAGATTTATATTTTGAAGTAAGCGTAAGCTGTTCCGCTTTTTCTTCCAGTGATTTTCTTGCTTCCTCAATTACTTTATTTTTCTCTTCCACTTCCTGCTTTTGGGTTTCAAGAAGGAGGGCTTTATCCTGAAGTTCTTCATTGGCTCTGGTCAATTCATCTGCCAGTGACTGTGACTGGATCAAAAGACCTTCGGTTCTGGTATTGGTTTCGATTGTGTTGATTACGATACCAATACTTTCTGTCAGCTGATCCAGGAAGTCAAGGTGGATATTACTGAAGGATTCAAATGATGCAAGCTCGATTACCGCTTTTATCTGGTTTTCGAAAAGCACCGGAAGTACAATTATTGAAAGCGGTTTACTTTCACCAAGGCTAGAATTGATCTTGATATACTCTGTTGGCACATTTTTTAAATGTATTTTCTCTTTTTCGACAGCAACCTGACCTATCAACCCTTCACCTATATGGAATTCGATAGGGAACCCTTCAGCTTCTTTATAAGCATATCCTGCGAATAGTTTAAGTTTTATTTTGTTTTCTCCCTCCCGGTTATCAACAAGGTAGAATGCACCGTGCTGAGCATATACAACCTGCGCCAGCTCGGAAAGAATCCTTCTTGCCACCGTGTTAAGGTCTCTTTGTCCCTGAAGCATTTTCGTAAACTTCGCAAGGTTGGATTTCAGCCAATCCTGCTCGTGGTTACGGAATGTAGTTTCTTTCAGGTTAGCGATCATCTGGTTGATTGTGTCCTTAAGTGCTTCCACCTCACCTTTGGCTTCAACACGTATTGTTCTGGTCAAGTCACCTTTTGTTACCGCAGATGCCACCTCTGAAATTGAACGTACCTGAGTAGTAAGGTTTGCCGCAAGCTGGTTTACGTTTTCTGTAAGGTCTTTCCAGATACCTGATGCACCAGGTACACTTGCCTGTCCACCCAGTTTACCTTCCACACCCACCTCTTTTGCCACGTTTGTTACCTGATCGGCAAATATCGCAAGTGTATCAATCATCTCGTTAATGGTGTCAGTAAGCTGCGACACCTCTCCGGAAGCGTTAATTGTAAGTTTTTGTTTCAGGTTACCTTTAGCAACTGAAGTCACAACCTTTGCAATACCACGCACCTGGCTTGTAAGGTTGGATGCCATGAAGTTTACGGAGTCTGTCAAGTCTTTCCATGTACCTGCCACACCTTTCACCTGTGCCTGTCCACCAAGTTTACCTTCCGAACCTACCTCTCTTGCCACCCTCGTTACCTCGGAAGCGAAGGAGTTTAGCTGATCCACCATGGTATTGATGGTATTTTTAAGATCAAGAATTTCACCTTTTACATCCACCATGATGGTTTTAGACAAGTCACCGCTGGCCACCGCTTTTGTTACCTCAGCTATATTTCTAACCTGACCTGTCAGGTTAGAACCCATGTTATTAACCGAGTCTGTAAGATCTTTCCAGATACCGGCCACACCAGGTACGAATGCCTGTCCACCAAGTTTACCTTCCGAACCTACCTCTCTCGCCACCCTGGTTACCTCAGAAGCAAATACCCTCAATTGGTCCACCATTGTATTGATTGTTTCTTTAAGCTGCAAGATCTCTCCACGCACGTCCACCGTAATTTTTTTAGACATGTCACCGTTTGCCACAGCAATCGCAACGTCTGCAATGTTACGCACCTGAGCAGTAAGGTTACCCGCCATCTGGTTTACCGAGTCAGTTAAATCTTTCCATACACCACCAACACCTTCGACAGAAGCCTGACCACCAAGTTTACCTTCTGTACCTACCTCTCTCGCCACCCTTGTTACCTCAGAGGCAAATGCTCTCAGCTGATCCACCATGGTATTGATGGTATTTTTCAATTCGAGGATTTCACCTTTTACGTTTACCTCAATTTTTCTTGACAAGTCACCTTTTGCAACGGCTGTTGTTACTTCAGCGATGTTACGCACCTGCGAGGTAAGGTTACCCGCCATTTTATTTACTGAATCTGTTAAGTCTTTCCAGGTTCCACCCACACCAGGTACGTATGCCTGACCACCTAGCTTACCTTCCGAACCTACCTCTCTTGCCACCCTGGTTACCTCAGAACCGAAGGAGTTAAGCTGATCCACCATGGTGTTAATGGTATTCTTCAACTCTAAAATTTCACCTTTTACATCCACCGTAATTTTTCTAGAAAGATTTCCTTTCGCCACCGCTGTAGTTACCTCGGCAATGTTACGCACCTGAGCAGTAAGGTTGGATGCCATGAAGTTTACCGAATCTGTCAAATCTTTCCATACACCACCGACACCTTTCACTTTTGCCTGGCCACCAAGTTTACCTTCCGTACCTACTTCCACCGCCACACGAGTTACCTCGGAAGCGAAGGAGTTCAGCTGATCCACCATGGTGTTGATGGTGTTTTTAAGTTCAAGAATTTCGCCTTCTACGTTTACCGTAATTTTCTTTGACAAGTCACCATTGGCCACCGCTGTTGTTACATCTGCAATGTTACGCACTTGTGCAGTAAGGTTGGATCCCATCTGATTAACAGAGTCAGTAAGGTCTTTCCATACACCAGCCACACCTTTCACTTTCGCCTGCCCGCCGAGCTTACCTTCTGTACCTACCTCAAGAGCCACACGGGTTACTTCAGAGGCGAAAGAGTTTAGCTGATCCACCATGGTGTTGATGGTATTTTTCAATTCAAGAATTTCACCCTCTACGTTTACAGTAATTTTTTTAGACAAGTCACCATTTGCCACGGCTGTTGTTACATCTGCAATGTTACGTACCTGTGCTGTCAGGTTCGATCCCATCTGGTTTACAGAGTCTGTAAGATCTTTCCATACACCTGCCACACCTTTTACTTTCGCCTGACCTCCGAGTTTACCTTCCGTACCCACCTCAAGTGCCACACGTGTTACTTCGGAAGCGAAGGAGTTCAACTGGTCCACCATCGTATTGATAGTGTTTTTCAATTCGAGGATTTCACCTTCTACGTTTACTGTGATTTTCTTCGACAAGTCACCTTTTGCCACCGCTGTCGTTACGTCTGCAATGTTTCGCACCTGAGCTGTAAGGTTAGATCCCATCTGATTTACAGAATCAGTTAAATCTTTCCATACACCACCCACACCTTTCACTTTCGCCTGCCCGCCGAGTTTACCTTCTGAACCTACCTCTCTGGCCACACGGGTTACTTCTGAAGAGAAGGAATTCAGCTGATCCACCATCGTATTGATGGTATTTTTCAATTCAAGAATTTCACCTTTTACCTGTACTGTAATTTTTTTAGATAAGTCACCTTTCGCCACCGCTGTAGTTACATCTGCAATGTTACGCACCTGTGCGGTCAGGTTACCCGCCATTTGATTTACTGAGTCCGTCAAATCTTTCCATGTTCCGGCCACACCTTTTACCTGTGCCTGACCACCAAGTTTACCTTCTGTTCCTACTTCAAGGGCCACACGGGTTACCTCAGAGGAGAAGGAGTTCAGCTGATCCACCATCGTGTTGATGGTATTTTTCAATTCAAGGATTTCACCTTTTACGTCCACCGTAATTTTCTTGGAAAGGTCACCTTTTGCCACTGCGGTTGTCACCTCCGCAATATTTCTCACCTGGTCAGTAAGGTTACCTGCCATCTGGTTTACAGAGTCAGTTAAATCTTTCCATACACCGGCTACACCTTTGATTTTTGCCTGACCACCTAGCTTACCTTCTGATCCCACCTCTTTGGCCACACGGGTAACCTCCATAGAGAAGAGGTTTAGCTGCTTAACCATGTGGTTTACTTCTTTTGCAATCTGATGAAATTCTCCCTTCAGTTTTTGATTTCCTATCTGAAGTGGCATGGTATGAGAAAGGTTACCGTTTGCAACGGAGCCGATAACGTTAGCTATTTCTTTTGTTGGTTGTACAAGGTCAGAAATTAATGTGTTAACTGAATTAACACCCTCTTTCCATGCCCCTTTTCCTTTTTCCAGAGATATACGATGGTTAAGCTCACCATTTTTACCAATGATTTTACCCGCTTTAATAAATTCGGATAACATTCTCTCATTGATCTCAATTATCTCATTTAAAGTGTCACAGATTTTGCCTTTTACACCGGATTGATCCAGAGGCATGCGAACGGAAAAATTTCCGTTTTTAACCTCTGAAAGAACCTTAAGTAGTTCTTTCTCAAGGACAAATTCATCTATTTGAAGGGTTTTCATTTTTTAAAAAGGTTTTGTACTTGTCTAAAAATCATAGTAAAACCCTTTTAGTAAGAAAATGTTCAGGAATTGATTTAAAAAAATTATTTTGCCGCATTGAGTTTTAACATTCTTATTTTTTTGAGGTATTTAACAGGTTATGAAAAGGGTAAAGGAGAAGAAAATTTTTACAGTGCTCAGAAAACCTATCGAGGAATTTTTCAGGCTTGAATCTTCGGCAGGGATTATGCTGATCCTTGCAACAGTTGCGGCAATTTTCTGGATCAATTCTCCCTGGCATGATTCATATCATTTGTTCTGGCATAAACATCTGATTATTGGCTTTGATAAAGTAAGAATGGATTATACCATTCATCATTGGGTAAATGATGCATTGATGTCTATATTCTTCTTTCTGGTGGGACTTGAAATAAAGAGAGAAGTGATGGCAGGTGAACTTTCAGATATAAAGCATGCAGCCATGCCTATTGCGGCTGCAATCGGTGGTATGGTAGTTCCCGCTTTGATCTTTGTGTTGTTAAATGCGAGAGGGGCAGGTAAGGAAGGCTGGGGGATACCTATGGCCACTGATATTGCTTTTTCAATCGGTGTACTTTCATTGTTGGGTAAAAGAGTTCCTTTAGGTTTAAAAGTTTTTTTAACCGCGCTTGCCATTGTAGATGACATAGGAGCAGTATTGGTTATTACATTTTTTTATAGCAGTGACATTTATTTTGACTTTCTTATTTATGCTTTTGTCCTGTTAGCGCTATTGTATGCAATTAATTTTCTTAATGTTTACAGATTAGAAATTTATGTTTTCATCGGAATTGTCATTTGGTTTTTATTTCTTCAGTCGGGTGTCCATCCGACCGTGGCAGGTGTATTAGTGGCCTTTTCTATTCCTGCCAAAAGGAAATTTGATGAAGCAACTTATCTTGATGTCTTAGGAAACGGATATCAACAGCTGAAGGAAATGGACAAACCTGTTTCCTCCATACTTTTGCCGGCAAAACAATTTGAAGTAATAGATGCCATTGACAGAGCTACCAATAAGGTCCAGTCTCCGCTTCAACGTATAGAAATCAATCTTCATGAATTTGTTTTTTACATTGTTATGCCGGTGTTTGCTTTAGCAAATGCCGCAATTTATATCGATCACACTTTTTTCAAATCCCTCACAGGCACTCTTACATACAGTATTGCAATAAGTTTATTATTGGGAAAAGTTATAGGAATTTCTTTTTTCAGCTGGCTTGCATTCAAATTAAAACTGGCCAATTATCCTTCTAAAGTTGAACTTCCGGAAATAATTGGTTTAGGCTTGTTAGGGGGGATAGGATTTACTATGTCACTTTTTATTTCCAATCTTGCATATCATAATGAAATACTAGTTGAAGATGCTAAAACCGGAATACTTGTAGGGTCCACATTAGCTGGAATATCCGGATTCTTTTATCTTAAATATTTGCTTAATAAAAAATATCCTATGCAAAAGAAAAATTAATTTTCCGTCCATCTGTTGTTATTCTTCCTCATAGCTTTAATATAACTTACAAGGTGGTTAAGTTCTTCTTTTGAAATTTTGTCTTCTTTAAAAGATGGCATTTTTCCCAAGCCCAACATGGTTGCTCTGTATCTTACTCTGGCTTTATAAACAAATCCGGGAAGCGGAAATTGAGGAAATGGATAGCCAATTCCTGCCTCACCCTGGGGATGACAATGCTGGCAGTTTTTCATAAATACCATTTGTCCGTGTGAGGTTTCGTTGTTCAAAGATAAAGGTCTCATCACAGGCTCGGTCTGACGGTAGCCTGCACAACCTGCAAGAATTAAAGTAGAAATTAAAAGACTAATTGTTATTGAATTCTGCTTATTTTCCATATTACACCAGTGTTTTGTTTTGCTGCAGGTCCTTGTTTTGTTACTTCCATAATTCCGAAATCTACTATATAAAGTGATTCTCCATCAGGTGAAAATTTTGCACTTACAGGTCTTTCAAGACCACCTTTATTTGCCTTTGATGCAGGTTGATTTTTCTTGCCCTTATTCACTGCAAAATCAGTTATAATACCATTTTCCACATCTACTCTGACAATTTTAAACCCAACATGATTGTATATTTTTCCAACCTCCGGAGCCATATCACCAAACTGAGCAATGAATGCCTGGTTGACATAACCGAATTTTTCGTTTCCCGAAAATGAAAATTTGCATGAAGATGAATGACATGCCAGTTTTGCTACAGGAGAAGGAGGGTCATTAGGATTTTTAACTAAAATCTTTTTATCAGGGTCAAGAAGCCTTCCTGCTGAATAATCCGGCCATCCGTACCATTTCTTTTCTTCGACTTTCCATAGAAAGTCCGGAGAACCCCATACAGGACGGCTTCCTCTGTCATCATAGCCATTGTCTGTAACATATAGCTGGTTATTATGAAAAGTTAACCCAAAAGGATTTCTGAATCCCCATGCTACCAGTTCAGGTTCTCCTCCCTGCAAGGGAATTTTAATAACAGCACCGGAACATGGAATTTTTCCCGGTATACTTTGACCACCTCTTGTCGGAGTTCCAAATGGAGAAAAAGGTCCGGTGGAAACAAATTGTTTTTCCCGATTCCAGAAATTTCTGGTTACATAATTTTTCCCTGACACTTCTATATTTTCACAGGGGATATCGTGGAATTGAGGAAATCTTTTAACCCATCCAAAATCGAAATTATCTTTGCCTACTATTCCTGAATTGGTAGCAGTACCTATGCCAAAGTAGATATAATTATTGAAAATGTAAGGTCCGTTGATCTGATGATCTCCTAATGAAGGAAGCCCTGATATCAGGTATGATTTTTTACCTTCAGGTGAAATTCTGAGAATACTTCCACCGGTTCTCTGACCTCCTTCAGCAATGTAGAAGTTGCCGTTAAAAAACATGACCCCGTTCCAGGGCATATGAGAAGAATCAGATACTATTGGTGTGGATGTTCCATCCTTTTCAATCCTGAGAAGTTTTGCTGTAGTAAAATTTTCACCATAGGCATACCCTGATTCAGTAACATAAATTTGATTTTGATCATCGAAGGTGATATCGGTAGGATAATTTAACCCTGAGGAGATAGCTTCAATTTTATAACCCGGAGGAAGAGCAATGTCATCAGGGTTTATTTTTCTTTCAACCGGTACAAAGGTAAAAGCACCATATGATTTTATTTTTCTGTAACAGGAAGGAAAAATAAGTGCTACTGTAATTATAAAACAAATAGATTTTCCTTTAGTAAAAATTGAATCGGGCATAATGCAACAGTTGTTTTCAGGGTGAATAACAAACCTATCTGCTGAAATGTTAGTAAAAAAAGGAGTATTGTGATGATTGACGATAAGATTAAACAACTTGCGGAAAAAATACGCGAAATGATAAAGAAAGAAGAGCGTTTGACTCCTGAGGTAGTGGTAATTACAGGAGCTTCTGCAGGTGTGGGAAGAGCAACGGCAAGGGAATTTGCCAAGAGAGGTGCTTATGTGGCTTTAATTGCAAGAGGGCAGGATGGATTAGACGCTACAAAAAAAGAAGTGGAGGAGCTAGGAGGAAGAGCTCTGATTTTAAAAGTTGATGTGGCTGATGCCGGGCAAATTGAAAGAGCCGCTCAGACCATTGAGGAGCAATTAGGACCCATCGATATATGGATAAATAATGCCATGACCAGTGTGTTTTCTCCTGTAAAAGAAATGCAGCCTGAAGAATACAAAAGAGTAACAGAAGTAACCTATCTTGGACAGGTGTATGGAGCACAAGCAGCTTTGAAAAGAATGCTGCCCAGAGACAAAGGAACAATTGTGTTTGTAGGATCTGCACTTGCCTATCGTGGTATTCCTTTACAATCGGCTTATTGTGCAGCCAAACACGCAATTGTTGGATTTTTTGATTCTTTAAGGTCTGAATTGTTACATGACAAATCAAATGTCCATATTACAATGGTACAATTGCCTGCCTTAAATACTCCGCAATTTGGATGGGTAAAAAGCAGGTTACCAATGAAAGCAAGGCCTATGGGTGATATTTTTCAACCGGAAGTTGCTGCCGAAGCTATAGTATATGCTTCTCATGCAAAAAGAAGAGAAATACTGGTAGGAATGCCCACAGTACAGGCAGTAATAGGAAATAAAATTGCTCCGGGCTTAGGTGATACAGTTCTTTCAAAAACGGGGTATGAAGGGCAGCAAACAGAAGTTCCTGAAGATCCTAACCGGAGACATAACTTATGGGAGCCTGTTCCCGGTGATCACAGAGCAAAAGGACAATTTTCTGCGTCAGCAGCATCGTTCAGTCCGCAATTATGGATAAATAAAAATATTGGAGCAATTGCCCTTGGGTTTGGTACTTTTGCAATTGCTGGTTTGGTTACCGCATTAATAAAAAATCGTGGGGTAAAGCCAATAGTCGGATAAGTCCTGAATTATAAATGCACTGAAAGAATGGTCAGTGCATTTATAATTAATTAATTTTTAGGTGTTTATGATTTTTATTTTTACATTTTCTTCTACATAGATCATATAATCTTATGATAATCATCAAAGTATGAAACATGTGGATAAATTTCTCGTATATAAAAATCTCCTGATTATCAGGACAATATTTTTTGTCCCATTAAGGGTAAAGATTTTATGACTTGTAAAAATTATATTTTAATATTTTGGGCAGTGATTGTTTTGGCCATGGGGAATTCCTTCGCACAGACCGCAAAGGAAATAAAGACTATGGAACATGAAGCATATAAGCTTTACCATCATGAAAAATATGTAGAAGCTTTACCCATTTATCTCATTCTTGATAGTCTTAAGCCTAATGATCCAACTATTAAATTCCGTACAGGGGTTTGTTATCTATATAGTCCTACAAGATATAAAAGCTTACCGTATCTAGAGAAAGCAAACTCATTAAACTATTCCAGGGAGGAGCTTGAGTATAGTCTTGGCAGAGCTTATCATTTGAATCATCAATTTGATAAGGCGATCGAGCTTTATCAAAAGTGTTTACCTCGTTCCAAAGATAAAGAGAAAAAAGATATTCAGCGTTTGATAGAAATGTGTCATAATGGAAAGAAGCTGATGGCTGATCCGGTAAATGCCACTATACAAAATATGGGTAATATAGTCAATTCCGGATTCTCGGAATATGCCCCTGTAATATCAGCTGATGAAGATATACTTGTATTTACATCAAGAAGACCCTCTACCACCGGTGGAATGCGCGACATCAATGGAGAATATTTTGAAGACATTCTTATTTCATATAAGGAAAACGGCAACTGGACCCCTCCTGTTAGCATAGGAAGACAAATTAATACTCCATATAATGACGCATCCATTGCTTTATCTGTTGACGGAAATAATTTGTTTGTTTATAAAAATGATACCATTACAGGTAACGGTGATATTTATGTGAGTGAAAGAAAAGGTGTTCAATGGACAAGACCTAAAAATCTGGGAAAAGAAATTAATTCGCCTTATTGGGAACCTTCGGCATCGCTTATAGCTGATGAAAATACAATTTTCTTTACAAGTGATCGTCCGGGAGGATATGGAGGTACAGATATTTATGTTTCAAGAAAGCAGAAGGATGGAAAATGGGGAGTTCCTAAAAATCTGGGACCTAATGTAAATACTCCATATGATGAAGAAGCACCTTTTATTCATGCAGATAGCAGAACTTTATATTTTAGCTCCCAAGGTCATAATAGTATGGGTGGTTATGATGTATTCACTTGTTCCTTTTTCCATGAAAATGATAGTGTATCACTTCCGGAAAATGTGGGATATCCTATCAATACCGCTGATGATGAATTGTTCTTCGTTTGGTCTGCGGATGGAACAAGAGGGTATTTTAGTGCAGTAAGAGAAGATTCATACGGTGAACGAGATATATATATAGTTAATCGTCCGGATGTAAAAGTCAATCTGATTCTTTTCAGCGGTAAAATATCTACCAAGGATAAAAAACATCTTCCTGCGAAAATCATGATTTTTGATAATGAAACAAATGAACTGGTGGCCTTATATGATTCTACAAAATTTCATGATGACTACACCATTGTTTTACATCCGGGTAAAAACTATGGAGTAGCTATTGAAGCAAATGGTTATTTGTCTTACTCAGAAAATGTAAACATACCTGTACATGGCTTTCATGAATTCAATAAGGACATTGCTTTAACGCCTATAGAAAAGGGAGGTCTTATTGTATTGAATAACGTTTTCTTTGATGAAGGAAAGTCAGAGTTGAAAAAAGAATCATACGGTGAGCTTGACAGGTATTTAAAATTAATTAAAGAAAACCCTGATCTGGCACTTGAAATCGCCGGACATGCATTTGATTTTGACAATCATAAGGCCAATCTTGACTTGTCGCAGAAAAGAGCGCAGGCGGTAGTTGATTATTTGATTTCCAAAGGAGTATCTCCTGAGAAATTGAGGGCAGTAGGATATGGTGACAGAATAAAACTTGTGGATGACGATTCCCCTGAAGGAAAGAAAGCTAATACCAGAACAGAATTTATTATTCTTGAGAAACTTAAAGAAGGAGAGAAACTTGGTAAAACCAACGGTTTTTACAATGATAAAGGAAAAGTTGTTAAAGAAAGAATTGCTTCTAAAACGCTGGTAGATGAAAAAGTAGAAAAAACTAAAGAAGAGTATCTCTATAAAAAGGATAAAGATGTTTTTCTTGGTGTGACTGATCCGTCAGGAACAGTAGCTACAAATAAGGAAGTAAAAGCTAAAGTGGAAAAAGGTCAGTTAATGCCTGTTATATTAAAAGGGACTATCACTGAAAATACAGGTAAAAATGCTGTGCCGACTTCAAAAATTCAATTAATTAATGAAAGCGGAACTGTGGTACAAGAAATTCAATCCGCCACGGATGGAACTTTTAGTTTTACCTTTTATGACACAGAAGAGAAGAAATACACGGTTTCTGCATCACGTTCCGGGTATTCATTTAATTCTAAAAATGTAAATATTCCAGCCAACAGCAACCAAAAATCTGTGATAAATGTAAATATTGCATTACAAAAACTAGATGTTGGTACAAGGCAGGTTTTAAGAAATTTATACTTCGGTTTTGATAAAATCAGTTTGAGGGCAGAGTCTTATGATGAACTGAAGAAGCTTGTTACTTTGATGAAGGAGAATCCTAAAATGGTAGTTGAAATAGCAGGACATACCGATAATATAGGGTCTACTACTTATAACAAATTACTATCGTATAAGAGGGCTGAATCAGTAATGAATTACCTTATCAAACAAGGAATAGAAAGATCAAGACTTACAGCAAAAGGATACGGTGAAGAAAAACCACTGGCAACAAATGATGATGAGGAGGAGGGTAGAGAATTAAACAGAAGGACAGAGTTTGTTATTACTGACTTAAGTAAACAGGCAATGCGTTAATTATCCCTTTTAAAGATTGCATTCCATCCGCCACCAAAGGTTTTGGTGGTTTTTCCTTTTTTAACCGATAGGTATAGGATTACCAAACCTGCGACTAAATAATTAATAGCAGGTAAAACATTCATTACTTTAAATGCCATAGGGTAGATAAAAATCCATATTGCCAATATACAGTTTAGCCATCTTAAATTTCTCGTTACCTCAGAAATCGAAATGATAGAAATAGAAAAAATCAATGGTCCCATGATCCGGTTATGGTTTTCCATTACGGAGTCGTGAGGAATAATGGCTGGTGCAATCATTAACCAGATACCGATCATTGCTACTAAAATCGCCCTTCCTGCCATACTAATTTAATTATTGATTTTTGTATCCTAAAACTGTTTTCCAAAAAGAACGACCCTTATTGGTTTCCTGTCTGATGTATTGAAGAGTAGCCAGATACTCCGCCATTGCCGGGCCAATCATAAGTACTGAGATTAATGCAGTGCATAGGCATAACGTACACCAGGCATCATAAAGCATGGGCTGTAGGATAACAAGCAGAATGCTTATTGCTCCTACCGGCCCGACAGCAGTACCAAAAATAAGAACTATCCATGGCATTTTTCTCCATCTTGCTGTACCTCCAATGATTCCTGTAATCGCATCGGTGAAATAAGCTAATGCCCTTAAAGCCGCATCAGGTATGGGTAAAATTTCCGAAACCGGCGAGTTTAGAATTATGATGCTTCCTTCTCCGAAAAAAGGTTCATAAAAATTATTGATTATATCGAATTGGTAAAATGCCATATAACCTGCGATTGCAAGGCCGATAGATGAAAGGATAATTACGAACAACCTTGAAGGCCAGGTTGAAGGATTGAAGTTCCAACCAACAGGAATCATAGTAAATATATAAAGTAAAAAAATAAACTTTTAGTCATGTTAATTGTTCATTTTTAAAAGCCCAGATATGGTAATTCATCAGATTTTCATAGCCATATTTATATCCGGATTATTGACCATATTCCTTGCACCGGTTATCAGAAAGAAAAACTTTCCGGTGATTTTCTTTTTTTCAGTAGTTTTTCTGATTGTCCTGATAGCCGGAAGGTGGATTCCTGCAGGACCGGTTTTGAATGGCATATATTTCATCCCAATGCTGATTTCAGGGATTATAATTTCGATACTCCTGGTTCTTTTTTCAGGCCCTGTTCCTCCGAGGGTAAGAAACAAATATACCAGCAGGACTTTTGAAGCTGGCGATGACCAGGACGCCTCCAAAGGTGTTAGAGAACGTTATTTTTATATTCTGCTCTGGTTTATAATTCTTTCCCTTCTTGCAATTCTTATTCTTAGCTTTTTTTGATTTAATGCGCTTATACAGATTAAATTTTTTAATTTTACAACCAAGAGAATTGTAAATCATGAGACATAAAATATTAAGCGGCGGTGCTAAGGAGTTGAGCTATGAAATCAGGGAAATAGTAAAGAAAGCCGACCAGCTGAAAAATCTGGGCGTAACCATTTACTGGGAAAATATCGGTGATCCGGTTCAGAAGAACTGTGAAATTCCTCAATGGATTAAGGAAGTAATTGCTGAGTTGACGATGAATAACAAAACATATAGTTATTCACCTTCAAAAGGAGTATTGGAAACACGGCAATTTCTTTCAGGGTTAAACAATCAGCGAGGCGGGGTTCAAATCGGACCTGATGATATTTTGTTCTTTAACGGATTAGGTGATGCTATTGCAAAGGTATATCAATTTATAGATTCCACTCTTAGGGTAATAGGTCCGTCTCCTGCTTATTCCACTCACTCCTCGGCAGAGGCAGCTCATGCCCACCAGGAACCTATCACTTACAAACTTGATCCTGACAACCATTGGTATCCCGATCTTGATGATTTGTATAACAAGGTAAAATACAATCCTAATATTATAGGCATTCTTATTATCAACCCTGATAATCCGACAGGGATGGTTTATCCTTTAGAAACCTTAAAGAGGATTGTTGAGATTGCAAGAGAATTTAAGCTGTTTCTGATCAGTGATGAAATCTATCTGAACATCACCTATAACGGAGCAAGGGCATATTCACTTGCTGAGGTGATAGAAGATGTTCCCGGAATTGCCATGAAAGGCATTTCCAAAGAAGTACCTTGGCCGGGTTCAAGATGCGGATGGATGGAATATTACAACAGAGATAAAGACATAGAATTTAGTAAATTCTGTGCTGCTCTGGATAATGCCAAAATGATTGAGGTGTGCTCCACAACTTTACCTCAGCTGGCTATTCCTAAAATCATGGGAGATAAACGATTCAGACCATACAGGGAAGCTTTAAATGAAAAGATTGGCAGGAGAAGTAAAATCATTGCTGAAATATTATCAGAAGTTCCGGAATTGAAATTCAACGAAACCTTTGGGGCATTTTATAATACCATCATTTTTCGTGAAGGCGTTTTAAGGAATGACCAGCAATTGAAAATTTCAGATCCTAAAATTAGATCATTGGTTGAATCATGGGTAGGTGCAGATGATGTTGCTTTGGATAAGAGATTTGTTTATTATCTTCTTGCTGCAACGGGAATATGTGTTGTGCCTATTTCCTCCTTCTGTTCTGACCTGAAAGGATTCAGAATTACACTACTTGAGGAGGATGAAGAAATATTAAGAAAGAATTTTACAAAGCTTAGAGATGCTATAAGAGAATATCTGGCTTCCTGAGTTTTTAATCGTGTTTGACAATTTCCAGAATATTACTTTTCATTCTGTTAGCCATGTCGTCCATAGCCAGGTCATTCAGGTCATGACCGAATGGTTCTTCTATTTCTTCTGCTGTTAGTACAATACTCATCAGAATGTAGTAAAGAATTCCTGCAAGCGGAACTGCCCACCATGTTAAGTTTTCTGCAAGACCCAAAGGCAGCAGGATTACATACACATAAATAAAGAATTTCAGAAGGAAGCCATAAGCCATAGGGATAGGAGTGTTCCTGATTCTTTCACATTTACCAAGAATATCAATCAGAGTATTTACCTTTCCGATTAGCAGGTATTGCTGAATATCGGTAATTAGACCTTTTTGCCACAAGCCCTCGATCCGATTCATTATGATATTTGCAATTACAGCGGGTTTGTGATTGGCATTGGAAATTATTTTCATGTCCTCTTCTGCAATATCTTTTAGCTGTTCCATTTTAACACCATTTCGCAGATGTTCCTTTAGTGAAAAAATAAATCCAATAAGCAGATTGGCAATTTTATATTTTTCGTCGCTGTCTTTAGGTAACAGGCCATTAATACTGATGGCAAAATTTCTGGAGATGTTAACAAGAGCACCCATTTCTTTACGTGCTTCCCACCATTTATCGTATGCGGTATTATTTCTAAATACAAGCAATAGACCTAACGCTGCTCCCATATATCCCGGCAGAGCACTGCTTAGATGAAAATGAACAATATCTTCAACTTCAAGAATGTAAAGAACAGAAGATAGAGCTGTAACAAAGATAAGTCCGAATAATAGTTTTTTTAATAAAGCTCCTTTATATGTGAAAGCAAGCGCCCAGTTTTTGGGATTGTATTTGATGGTAAGTAGAGTTTTGCTTTTCATATTTTTTCTTTATTCATCACCTCGGCCTGCCCCGAGACAATTTCTTTTCCTTTTTCTTTTTCCAGAATTCTCGTTTCGATTACTGCTGTATGTTTATCAGTATTTACCTCTTTAATTGTTAGCACTACCTGATATTCTATGTCAACATACATAGGACGTTTAAAGCTTATGTCCTGTTTCAGGTAAATGGTACCTTCGCCAGGGAAATTCATTCCGAGGACTTTCGAAATAATTCCGGCGCCGAACATCCCATGTATAATTGGCTTTTTAAAAACGGTAGAAGCTGCATATTCTGCATCCAGATGCAGCGGGTTTTTATCACCGGTTATTTGAGCAAACAGGTCTACCTTTTCCTGGGTTAAGGTAAAAGTTTCTGAATAATTATCGCCGACATTTATCATCCTAAAGTCTTCTTTAATTTATCGATCAGATTTTCCACTTGTGGAATGGAGTATGCCGGGAAATTAGCGATTCGGATTTGTTTGTCTTTATAGTTTCCATAACCGGATCCTACTGCCATGTCATATTGCTCAAGTGCTTTATTAACTTCTGAAGGGCTTACAGTTGTATTTGCAACAATTGTTGTGCGGCTTCTATGATTAACATCTTCAACAGCAGGACTGAAGGTTTTACTGTTGTTGATGTAATTATAAAGCATATCAGCTTTTGTGTCAGTTTCTTTTCTTATAGTATCAATTCCCGTCTGTAGCATATCTTCCACCACTTTGCCTAAAAGATAAATGTTCCAAACATTCGGCGTTTCAGGTGTCTGATGAACTACGGCTTTGCTTAAAAGGGAAGGTATGGTATGGTAAGTGCCTAAACTGATATTTTTCTTTGCAAGGGCTTCAGCTTTGTCAATTACTCTTTGATTAAGAATCCATACACCCAGACCTGCAGGTAAACCAAAGCATTTTTGAACAGAAAAGAATGTGGAATCCACTTTACTGAAATCAAAAGCAGGGTAGGGAAGAGAAGATACTGCATCAACAAAAAGCAATGCGTTTCTGTTCTTATCAGCCATCTTATTTATGTCTGATACAGGCATAGATACCCCGCTGCTGGTTTCGTTGTGGGTCAGGCAGATAATTTCTGCTTCTGATGGTAAATAGATTTTTTCGGGATAAAATCCTTTGCCAAACTCTGCCTGCTCCTTAATTGCTTTCTTTCCAAGTTCTGTAGAAAACTCATAGAATCTTTTAGAGAAAGAACCGTTTACACAATGAAAACTTGTGTGCTCAACACAGTTCTGGATTATTCTTTCCCATATTTCTGTCGCAGAAGAAAGAAATAATATCTGGTGTGTGTCAGGAATATTAAGAAGCTTTCTTAATCCGTCTGTAGTGCCCTTATATATCTCCTGAAATTGTTTTCCTCTGTGAGAAATTACGCCAATCTTATTTTCAATTGCAGAGGTAATATGTTTTGGAAGAGTAGGGTAGAGCTCAGATGGCCCTACCGTAAAAAAAAGTTTCTTATTCACTTTAGTATAGAATTCTGAATTTTATAGTATTCTGGATACTTTTTAAGTCCTGAATAACCTGTTTATTGTATTCTCTGTTTATGTCGGTAATTACATATCCCACAGTCTCATTGGTTTTTAAATATTGGCCAAGGATATTGATGTTATGACTTGCCAGCACGTTGTTAATTTGCGCCAGGATGCCCGGAACATTATCATGCAGGTGAATCAGACGGTGAGCATTCTTTAATTCAGGCAACTGAATATTCGGGAAGTTCACACTTTGGAATGTATTTCCGGTATTGATATAATCAATGATTCTGTTAGGTACGAAATTAGCGATGCTATGCTGGGCTTCTTCGGTGCTACCACCTATGTGAGGAGTAAGAATTACATTTGGTAATCCTCTTAATTCATTAATAAACTCCTCATCGTTGTTTTTAGGTTCGTATGGGAATACATCAACACCTGCTCCTAAAACTTTACCGCTTTTTATATTTTTTACAAGTGCAGGGATATCCACTACGTGGCCTCTGGCCAGATTCAGGAATATCACACCCTCTTTCATCGCTTCAAATTCCTTTTCTCCAATAATGTTTTTATTTGATGCTCTTCCGTCAATGTGTAAGGTAACGATATCTGCAATTCCAAGAAGCTCATTTAATGTGCTGCATTTTTTTGCATTTCCAAGTTGAAGTTTTTCTACAATGTCATAGTAGTACACTTCCATTCCAAGAGCTTCTGCTACAACAGAAAGCTGGGATCCGATATTGCCATAACCTACTATTCCCAGTTTTTTTCCTCTTATTTCATAGCTGTTTTTAGCAGATTTATCCCATTTGCCTTCATGCATTTTTTTACTTTTCTCTACAATGTTTCTGTAAAGAAGTATTATCTCTCCGATGGCAAGTTCAACCACACTTCTGGTATTGCTGTAAGGAGCGTTGAAAACCGCAACCCCTCTTTGCATACAGCTTTTTAAATCAATTTGGTTCGTTCCGATACAAAATGCTCCAACTGCAATAAGCTTATTGGCGTTATCTAATACTTTTTTGGTCACCTGGGTTTTGGATCTTATGCCAAGTATGGAAACGTTCTTTACTTTTTCACACAATTCATCTTCATCCAAACCACCGGAATAAACTTCCACTTTATATCCTTCGCTCTTAAAAAGTCTTAATGCTTCCGGATGGATGTTCTCAAGTAGCAGAACACTTATCCTGTTTTTAGGATAAGAAATTGCCATTGGCAAATTATTCTGATATAAAAATTCATCAAGGCTGGGTGCTATATGTTCTGCTTTAGCAAGTACAGCCTGTCTTTCTACATTCTCTGTGAATGCGTAAAATTTATTTGCAAGTCCTGCTTCTTTTATTTCGTAATCTGTATAACCATCTCCGATAACATAAACATCCCCTTTCAGATTAAGAGCTTTTAATTGCTGAATTTTTCCTTTGTCAAGACAAAGTACATTGGATTTATCAAAGCCAATAATGTTGTCATTGTCATCATAGACAAACGTATTGGCATAAATATTCTCTTCTTTGATTCCGTATTCTGTAACAATAGGAGTAATGAATTCTTTGAATCCGCTGGAAACAATAAGAATGTTGTCAGAGAAATCTTTAAAGAATTGCCTGTTTCTTTTTACTGATTCGGAAACTTTGTTTTTTAGCCTTCCGATAAGAGGGGTAAGATGACGTTTGTTAGCTTTTACAAGGTCTAATCTTTTTTTAAGGTTTTCAGTGAAAGAGCTCTTACCCTCCATGCCACTGTTTGTCAGCTCAACAATTTTCTTCAAAATAGCTTCCTTATCCGGATGACCTTCCAAAGAAATATCTCCCAACTCATCCAGGGCTTCTACTTGTGTGAAAGTGCTGTCAAAGTCAATAATAAAATATTTGATGTTCTCCATTTTTCCCCCTAACTAGGTACTTTTATAACTATGAAATAATTGCTTTTTATTTAGAAATCAATTGCTTATAACTTTTGAAGACTGCAATTGAGGTTATGTCTTCATGAAAGGACAATTGAGGCGCTAATTTCCTTATTTTTTAGGATAAAAAGAATTGAGTTTTGCCTTTTATTTTACATTGAACCGCAACTGAAAAAATACATTCGAATGTTAAGTTGTTATTTTAAATACCAGTAAATCAATGTTTTGCGTTTAGGCATGGTTCCTTTGTTCTTTTCAATGCGTCTAAATGTTAATAAGTTCTTTTGTTCTTCCATTTAAAATAAAAAAGCAGCCGACATATCGACTGCTTCTCATTAAACTTTGAACTTTCAACTTTAAACTACTTCCTCACAGTTACATTTTGGAATTCCGGATTTGCTTCATAATTTCTGAACTCCGCATCGGCTCTGGCCTTTTCACAGAAATCCGGCTCCAGTCCGCATGCTCTGTCAAGATTTTCAGTGACCATTTGCTGGTTGCCCTGTCTCGCACCCAGTACTGCAAGAGCATAGTAAGCTCTGGCATCTTCAGGAAATTCCTCCAGATGGCTTTTTAAGTCAGTTTCTGCATCCGGATATTCTTTAAGTAACAACTTTGCAATACCTCTGTTCAGTTTTCTACCTTCAACGTCCTCTGCTGAGTTAAATTGATGGATAGCGTTGCTGTAATTTCCTGCCCTGGAGTACATCAGACCGAAGTTGTAATGTATCTCAGGCAAATCTTTTATTTCAAGAGCTTTTTTGAAGTTTTCTTCCGCTTCCTGGTATCTTTTCATATTCGAATACAGAACTCCCAGATTATTGTATGCGGTAAAATCTCCTGCATTCACTGTTATTGACTTTTTAAAGTAAGCCTCTGCTTCCTCTGCATTGTTGATGTTGGCCTGTGCTTCCATTACACCAAGGTTGTTGGTGACACGGTAATCTTCAGGGTACACCTGATAATACGCAAGGAGTAGAGTTTTCTTTCCTTCTGTACCATGTGTTCTTGTTGCAGCTTCCAGCCATTCTTCCTGTGTAAATGCTTCTTTGATTTTTACTTTTTCTTTATCTCTCAGGTATGCATTAGCTATAGAATCAATTTCTGCAGGTGTTCTTGCAGCCCTCTGTCCTGCTATAACTATGTTGGTCCTTCTCAAAGGAGCAAGATAAGGTTCAAGTGTATTCAGGTCACCGGCAAGAGCACGTATTTCTTTTTCTTTCTGCTCCGGATGTTTATTGCTGTCTATTATTTTAATGATTTTATTTTTCTTGTCTGATGATAAATCAGAATCTTTTATTTTTTGTCTGAAGCCTGTCCAGTCT
>JBKBUF010000037.1:0-34618 GCA_046290815.1 Cytophagaceae bacterium
TCCCCAGTTAAAGGTATAAGGCCCTACTCCACCTGCAGGGGTTAAATTGATCGCTCCTGTATTACCACCGTTACATAATACATGAGTCAAAACTGTACTACCTGACACCGCCGCCGCCGGTTGAGTTATAGTCGCATTGACTACTGCTGTACAATTATTGGCATCTGTTATTGTTACTGAATAGTTACCTGCAGTAAGTCCTGATCTGTCTTCTGTTGTAATACCACCTCCCCAGTTAAAGGTATACGGACCTACACCTCCTGCCGGTGTTAAATTTATTGCTCCGGTTGCTCCTCCGTTACATAATACATGAGTAAGAGCTGTACTTCCTGATACAGCTGCTGCTGGCTGAGTTATGACTACGTTGGGTAGATTGGTAACGCATGTAGCATCTGCAGCATCTCTTATGGAAAGAGTATAGGTACCTGCACTTAATCCATTATATGTAGTAGTTGCTGACCAACCCCCACCATTAAAATTATATTGATATGTACCAGTACCTCCACCAGATGGAGAGGATATAGTCACAGATCCGTTTGTTCCTCCGAAACAACTAACATTTGTCACAGTAACAGTTGCCGTAGGATTATTATGAACTGTTGCAACCACTGTATGCCTCGGACTTTCACAAGTACCAGATACACCCACCACATAATATGTTTGTGTTGTACTGATACTTAAGTTTAAAGGGTTGGACATATCATGTCCGCCACTTGGCAGGTACCATCTGTAAGATCCTGTTGACCCTGCAGCAACAAGAGAAATCATCCCGTTGCCACATCGTGAAAGATTTGGGGAGGTCGGAGTGGCAACTGTGGTAATATTGACGGTAACAGGTTGTATAGAGGTAACACAACCTGGTGACAATTGACCTCTGATATAATAAGTACCTGAACTTGTTACAGCAGCTGGAGTAGCTAAAGGATTAGTTCCGGCAGCATCTGTAAAATAAGAGAAGGCAAGACCTGCAGTAGAACCCGCTGTTACAGCAGGAAGAGTAAGGTCAACAGTATTTACTGTGGTTGTATATTGATTAATCTGGCATATAGTTGCAGGATTTGTAATAACTAAAGAAGGAGTTGGGTTAACAGTTAACGTCGCTGCATTAGAATTAACAGAAGCGGGACAATTATAAATAATTACCCGATATTGATAGCCATTCATTGATGCAGTTGCCCCATTAACTGTATAAGATGCTGACGTAGCGCCTGCTATATTTTGCCATGCTGCACCAGCACTTGTCCTGAATTGCCACTGATAAGTTAAACCTGCACCAGCAGCAGAAACCGAAAAAGTTGCATTTGACCCAACGCAAACAGTTGTATTCGCAGGATGCGTGTTAATAGTTGGTGTTGTCCCTGAATTTACATTAACTAATGGATCTATTGCATAATTTGTATTAGGATCCCAGGTTGTAACAGGGTTTTTATTTATAGTCAACCCTCCATTAGCGGTAACATTTCCAGCATTCATGGAAAATGTACCATTGGTTACAAAACCAGCGCAGGATGGACCTGTTCCCTGAATAGTACCACCATTAATTAATGAATTTCCTAAAACTGTTACAAGTGATCCAATTGTCGTAATTCCACTGGAAGTTTCAAAGGACCCAAATGTTGCACCTCCTGTTATATTTGCTCTTGCAGCTCCATTGTCAACTTTAAACTGTCCTGTTACATTCAAGGTACCATTTGAGTTTAATGTACCTTGAATTGCAACGTTAGTAGTTACATTTAAACTACCATTATTTACAAAAGTGGCGTTTGCACTTATGTGTAAACTTGTAAATGTTGCCGTAGAACCCGGATGATTTGTAACTAAAGGTGAGCCAGTATTTAATTGAAAACTTGCTGCTGTAAATGTTCCATAATTATTTAAATTTAAACCATCTGATATTGTAATATTACCTACAGAAAGAGTACCATAATTATTGTAAACTATACCAGTAGCACCGCCAACTACGAAACTGGTGTTATTCCATGTTCCATAATTATTAACAGTTAAATTTAATGGACTTCCCCATGTTCCATTTAAAGAACCGTTGAATGTAACTCCACTTTCAACACAAATTGTAATTCCTGTTCTGCCATTCAGGTTTATGGTGCCCGTATAAGTTCCGGAGCCTGTTAGGCAAATAGTTCTGTTATTGCCAGTGGCATCACCGGGAAGTGAAATACCTCCGGCAGGTGTTGAGGTTACATTGACAGAATTATTACATCCTGTACATGATTGTCCGAATAAGGGGTTGGATTGTAAAAAAAATACAAAAAATGCAACCAGAAGGAGGTAAAGTGCTCTCATTTTTATCAATTTACTTGATATATTTTAAATACAATATGAAGCTGAATCCTATCGAATTACTTAATAGCAATCCTCTAAAAATTCAATTCTCACCAATTGCACTATTTTTAAAAACCTGGAGTATTAAAATTTTAAAAAAAACATTACATGCAGGAAATTTAATAATTCTAATAAAGTACTACACTATTTTATATCTCCTGCAAAGTTACAAAAGGTTTACGAGTGGTTATAAAAATTAGTTTTACGTATGGAAAAACTTAGATGAAATAACTAAAAATACACATGAACATAAAATTACAGGAGTAAAAAATGTTCATAACCAACCAGAATGTTAATAACAATAAATTGATAAAGTAATTTCATTCTTTTTATCCCGAATAATAATTTAAATTAAAAGAATTATATTTGTTCTGGCGATAATTATTAACAACTATTCATTTCCTAAAACTAATATTTTTAATATCCGTATGGGAAATTACATGTTATTAATAATTCTTACTTAATCCTTTATTGCATGTACAGGCTGATTGTTTTTTTTTCATTAACCTTTATGCTTTTCTCCTGCGGAAAGGATACACCCAAGCTTTCTTATAAACAGAACAGATATCACAGCTCAATAAAACATCATGACAATGTTGACAGGGTTGCTTCTGACAAAAGCAGAAAAAATATGCGAGAACTGAAGAAAGTTAATGACAAAAATAAAAGCAGAAACCAGGCTCATCTAAAAAGGCTAAATGAAAATAGCTATAAAAATTCCCAAAAGAACGACGCTATTTTTTACTTATACTAAATTGATCCATGAATTTCCCATATAAGAAATCAGCATTTTTCTTTTTATTTCTGGTGATGTCCGTTGGATCATTTGCACAGGATTTCCAGTTTTCCCAGTTTTATAATGTACCATTATATATAAACCCTGCCTTTGCCGGATCCCTTCATAATACTCGTGTTGGTCTACACCAAAGGTTACAATGGCCAAAACTTGATGCCAAATACACTACCTCTGTATTATCAGTAGATCATTATTTTAACGGAGCAAAAAGCGGAGTGGGATTAATGGTTATGCAGGATTTCCAGGGTGGCGGAATGGTCAGTTCTTCCGAGATACATTTAATGTATTCTTATGAAATGGTTTTAAATAAAAAATTCACCTTCCGTCCGGGAATTCAATTGGGGTATGTTTCCAGAAGGCTTGCCTATGCCCAGCTAAGATACCCTCACCAATATGATAACGATCAGGGAATGATCTATGCCCAGGATCCGGATATTAACGAACAATGGAATCGGGCCAAAGGATATGCAGATGTTGCTGCAGGTGGAATGTTGTATTCTAAAAACTTTTGGTTTGGAGTAGCTTCACATCATTTAAATACACCAAATCAATCATTTCATGCCAGTAGCGTAAGTAAGTTACATACTAAGGTATCGTTTACCAGTGGATATAAAATAGTCCTCCACAAGGAAGTTTCTATGCATCATGATAAAACAGAATTTAGTATCACCCCAACTGCTCACTATAAATTTCAGGGCAAATCTGATCAGTTAGACCTAGGTATATACGGTGCATACAATGAATTTCTGGTAGGAATATGGTACAGAGGTATTCCAATTAAAAGATACGAAGATTACATCCAGGCCAACGAAAGCACGATCTTCTTTATCGGGTTTAAAGGACAACCCTTCAGATTCGGATATAGCTACGATTACACAATTTCCAGACTGGTAAGAGCCGGTACAGGAGGATCACATGAATTTAACCTCACATACGTAGTGAATCATAAGAGAGTGAAGAAAAAGAAAATACTGAAAAGACTGCCTTGTCCATCTTTCTAAGTATATAGCTCTTATCGAAACCTTATAAAGTAAAATAGGCTGCACTAATTAATGCAGCCTATTTTTATAAGATCTATTATATCAATTATCTATTTAATGATGTGCTTTATGGTTACTATGGTTATTATGACCATGGTTATGGTTACCATATTGCAATCCGTCATAATAATTATGTTTCTTTTTTGCAGTCTTGGTTCCGCACTTGGTGTATTGTGAGTGGACGCTTGCACTGCATGCAGAAAATAAAACAATCAATACCAATGAGGTTAATACTGATTTTATATTAGTTAAAGTCTTGCACATCATAGGTGTAAAAATAAGGGTTGAACAACAAATACTTTTACTTATACGATTTATCGTTCCCTAAGGATGTACAATTACCAATATATCTTTTTAACCGAAAATTAATTATAGCTTATCCTTAAAAACAATCTATTCAACCCAAAAAACCATGATATAAATTTATTTTATATCGTATTCTGTGATTTCAATTTCCGTTCTTCTGTTCAATTGTTTATTGGCAGGACTATCATTAGGTGCTATAGGACGTGTTTTCCCAAATCCTTTATGGGTAAGCCTGAAAATTTCAATTCCTTTACTGACCAGATAATCATAAACAGACTTTGCTCTGTCCTGGGAAAGCTTCATATTATGCTCATCATTACCATCACCGTCGGTATGACCGGATATCTGTATTTTAATATTTTTATGATGCTCTAGAATTTCTACCAATCTTGTAAGCTCGGCTTCTGACTCCGGTCTTAAAGTAGCTTTATCTACATCATAGAATACATTTCGAAGTATCAGTTTTGTACCCACTTTTAGCTCATCTAAGCAAACTTCATCATCCAATTCGACATAATGTTCAAGAAAAGGAATGTCTATGTTCTTGGAGTAAAAGAAATAACCAGGGCTTTCAACCCTTATACCGTAGTTTTTTCCCGCAGGTAGGATAACGATGTAATTACCCGAACTGGAATTAGATTGATATGTGCCTAATTCGGCCTGAGTACCCAAATCAATTACGGTTATTTTGGCTGCAATAGGTATATTTCCATTACAAGCTGAGATTCTTCCCTTCAATACCACAAGCGCTGCTTCTATATCTTTTCTCTCCAACATATAAATATCTTTCTCACCGTATCCTCCTTCTCTTTCGGATGCAAAATAAGCTCTTTTGTTATCTGCAGACCAAACGAAGAATACGTCATCATCAGCAGTGTTTATAGGATATCCGACATTAACCGGCTCCGTTAAAATAGTACCGGTAGCTAGATCAATTTTGCATGAAAAAATATCGAATCCTCCCATTGATTTATGCCCCTTTGAACTGAAATATAATGTCTTTCCGTCAGGGTGGATAAAAGGTGCATCTTCATCATATTTGGTATTAATCCTAGGACCAAGATTTATAGGTTTGGCATACTCACCATTAGGAAGTTTTCTTGCCATATATATATCTCTTCCTCCTTCACCTCCTTTTCTGTCGCTTGTAAAAAATATAATTTTCTTATCAGGAGTTACGCTGACATCCGATTCCCAGTATTTGGAATTAATGTTATGCCCCAGATGTTTGGGTGAAGTCCATTCTCTACCTACAAGATCACTGACATAAATATCTCCATGATTCTCCTTTGACCATCTGTAAATAAACATTTCCTGTCCGTCAGCAGAAAGCCCTACAGCTCCATCGTGTGACTCTGAATTTATTCCGTTGCCCAGATCAATAGGCGTAGTCCATTTTCCATCCACCTTTGTTGAAATATAAATATCTTCATAAAAATGATTATCTACTTCATCTATCTGACCACCGGTACTATTATCCCTTCTTGAAATAAATATTAAGGTTTTTTCATCGGCAGAAATTGAAGGGTGGTAATCGGGATATCTGGAGTTTACTGTGGGTCCAAGATTTGTAATCTTGACATCCACCGGCTTTTTCATAAGCTCTAAGCCAATTTCACAGTTCTCTATTAATCTATCGATCATTTCATGCTGTTCCTTCGCGGCCTGCTTCTTATAGGTTTTGAAAAGACTTAATGCATCCTGAAATCTGTGCCCCAAATGGTAAGAACATGCAAGATGAAAATCCAGGTCAGGAAATTTAACTCCACCTTTTTTAGCCTTTTCCAAAAACGGAAGTGCCGCAATCCTGTGATCGGTATGACTGTAACAAACTCCCACAGAATATGAGATCATAGGATCGTTGGGATAAAGGGAATCTGCCTTAAGAAACAATCGCAAAGCTTTCCTGTATCCGCTCAAATCACCGGTTTCTGCCATTCTGTACAATTCGGTGGCTTCTTCCACAAGTTTTTTAACCTCCCTGCTCTGCGCATTAACATCAACATTAAAACAAGCAAAAATTATTAATATAATAATTGCCCTAAGAAATAGATAGTTACAATTTAACATGTATGATACGAAGTATGTGTGTGAAAATATGAAAACGGTGTAATTAAAGGGATTAATGTTAAAGTTAAGTAAAAAAAAATAAAAAAAAGAACATTTACTCCATGATACAATTAATTCTTATTGAATTATTTAAAGCAAAATGAACAAACCAACGACCAGAAGTCAGATTTCATTAAAACAGTCCAAAGCTGATTTCGCTCCACTTGAATCATCAAAAGACCTGGACATTCTTTTGGAAGAAATTGGAAATAGCAGATATGTTTTACTCGGGGAAGCTACCCACGGTACCCATGAATTTTACACCTGGAGAACGGCCATCTCCAAAAGATTAATAGAGGAAAAAGGTTTTAATTTAATTGCCGTTGAAGGCGACTGGCCTGATTGCTACAAAATCAACCGTTGGATAAAAGGGTATAAAGATTCAGGAATTACCATAACAGAGGTGCTACAATCGTTCAAAAGATGGCCAACATGGATGTGGGCAAATTATGAAGTTGCAGCCCTTTCAGAATGGCTCAGAGAATATAATTCCAATGGCGCTCATAATAACAAAATAGGATTTTATGGACTTGATGTATATAGTCTTTGGGAGTCAATGGAAATACTGGTTGAATACCTGGAAAAAGAAGATCCTAAAACTGCTTCGTATTCAAAAGAAGCATTCAGATGCTTTGAACCTTACAGAGAAGAAGATTCTTATGCTAATGCAATTGGTGAATTGGATGAAGGATGCAGAAAAGAGGTGTTAGATTTACTGCTTGAGGTAAGAAAAAATGCAAAACATTATAATGGAGACAAGGAAGCCGGACTAAACGCAGAAATGAATGCATTGGTAATAAAGAATGCAGAAAAATATTATACCGCAATGATGTCATTTTCGGAAAGCTCGTGGAATGTACGTGATCAGCATATGGTAGAAACACTTGATCATATTATGAAATTTCATGGAAGCGATGCAAAGGTCATTGTATGGGAACACAACACACATATTGGTGATGCACGTGCTACTGATATGCACAGAAGCGGCCTTTTAAATGTAGGACAGCTTGTAAGAGAAAGACATGGAAAAGATGGAGTTTATATAGTTGGGTTTGGAACATATAAAGGTACCGTAATAGCAGGATCAGGCTGGGGTGCGCCTATGAAAAAAATGAAAGTTCCTAATGCTAAAGAAAACTCTGTTGAAGACATATTACATAATTCATTACCCGAAAATAAACTTTTGATTTTTGGAAGGAATAACAGTTTGAATAACCGGTTTGAATCATGGCTCGGCCACAGAGCTATCGGAGTTGTATATCATCCTGAAATGGACAAAAGAAATTATGTTTCTACAAAGCTTTCAGAAAGATATGATGCATTTATTTTTATTGATGAAACTTCGGCTTTACATCCCCTGCATATTGTACCCGATGCACATCTCATACCTGAAACATACCCCTTCAATGTTTAATATGAATACCAAAAAATAAATTGAAATCAAATTTAATTAACAGCAAAAATATGGTTTTATAAAAAATTCTCTTTTAAAACTTTTTCATCTATATCATGCTTTCCATGAAAATTAATAACAGAAATTTCAGGAAATAATTTTTTATATTGATCTAAATTTTTTTTATGGTCATCATATAAAAAAGGATCGTTATCTCCGTAAACAATATAGATTTTTTTATTCTGTAATTTTTCCATGCTAAAGGCAAAATCTTTATTTAAATCAGGAGGAAATACACCTGCCCAAAGAATTAATTTATCAAAATCAATTTTACTATGTGTTACCCACCGACAAACAGTTGCAACGCCTTGAGAAAAACCTAATATATTTATTTTTACATCCTTCTTAATTGTAGATTTTATTTCTGCCATTAAAATATTGAGATAATTGATGTAATCAGCAATGTCATTCTCCCTTTCTTCCTTTGTCATCCATGAAGCTCCTACCCTTCCGCTAAATCCTTCCAGGTAAAATTTTGAAAGCGCTTCCGGAGCAACGATCAAATTTTTACCATTATCAAGCACTTCAAACTTTCTGATGAAATAAGGTGCGAGCTGACCATAGCCATGGCAACATACCCATACAGTTTCAATTTTTTCTGACGGATGACCTAAAAGGCAATATCTGGCGGTTTTAGAAACTTTAACATGAAAGGTTTTCACAGCTTTATTGATAGTGTTTAATACTGAAATCCCTGTAAAGAAATCAAATACAGTTAATTCGTACAAATATAAGCTATAACTTTTTATTACAATGGTGGTTAATTAGGAGAACAATTTATGTAATTAAAAAAGAAAGCATGGAAGGTTTAAACCTGAAATAATATGAAGTTATCAATACTTCGATTTTTTGAATTTTACAAAAAAGTAATACACAGCATATCATTTGTTCCTGCAGTTATTTCAATAATTCTTACTGTAATTTCCTTCTCATTGCTGACACTTCAATCAATATTAAAGGAAGGATCCTCCGGCCAATTTGTGGAATATTTACTTGTCAAAAATGCAGAAACGGCCAGAGTTATACTTGGAACAACACTCACCGGCACAATAGCCCTTACAGTTTTTGGTTTCTCCATGATGATGCTTGTAGTTAACCAATCATCTTCTAATTATTCCCCAAAAGTAGTAGACACATTAATCAATAACAGATCAAATCAATTTATTCTTGGTGTTTACGTAGGTACAATTATTTTCACCATTATCACTTTAATGCAAATAGACAGTGAAAAAGTTTCTAATGGAGTACCGGGCATCTCTCTAATTATTAACACAATCTTATTTATATACTGCATTTTTTTGTTTATCCATTTTATAAATAACATTTCTAACTCAGTAAGGATATCTTCTATAGCAGAAAGAATCTACACCAAAACCAAGAAGGCATTAAATCAGGAAAATAAGTACAATTGCATAGTAGGCAGCATAAACACTGACGTTTGGATAAACTACTCTGCTGAAAGAGAGGGTTATTTCCAGTTTTTAAGAATTCATGTTCTAATTAACATTCTGGAAAAAGAAAATCTGATATTAAAAGTAATCAGCTTTCCCGGGCAATTTATTAATTCCCACAGTTCTCTGTTTCAACTGAATAAAGAAATATTAAATGGTGAGCTATTATCTGAGATCAGAAACAGTTTTATCTTATATGCTGGAGAAGATATAATTGAAAATGAATTTTACGGATTCAGACAACTAAGAGAGGTTGCAGTTAAAGCATTGAGCCCGGGAGTAAATGACCCGGGGGTTGCGATCATATGTATAGATTACCTCACAAGCCTCTTATGTGACAGGTTAAGCAATCCTTCTAAAACAATTATAACAGACAAAAAAGGAAACCCCCGAATAATAATAAACAAATATGATTTTCCTACACTTCTGGAAATGTCATTTACGCCCATAAAAGCCTATGGAAGAAAAGACTATACAGTATTGAATTCACTCCTTCAATCATTATTACAAATAAGCTTGTACGATAAAGAAAAAAAATATTTGGTTCCATTAAAAATTCAAGCAGAGTCTATCATTGAGGAGGGTGAGATGCACATTCCCAACCAATTGGAAAGAAAATTCATTAATTCAACAATTGAGTCGCTAAATAAAAGTGAATATTTCTACCTACCGCTTCTAAAAATCAATACTGATTACCATCCTTAATGCATCCTGTTCACCAATTTTTATAAATACTGCAATATTTGGCAGAAAAGCCAAATAATCATTTATGCCAATCAATCAACTAAATATAATAAAAAAAGCAGGCTGATTACATACCAGCCTGCTATAAGTCATTAATAAAAAAAATGTTATTGCTTTAAAATTCTTTTAACTGTTCTTCCTCCTACAGATTCTACTTCAAACAAATATAATCCTGGTAAATTATCAGAGATATCAAAATTGAATATCGCTCCATTCTCTAACTGAATTTGTTTAGAAATCAGAGTTTCTCCAACCAGATTCTTCACCATTACATGATAGGTTGAATTTACTCCGGAGTTGTTAGACAGATAAATCTGACCGGTAGTTGGATTGGGATTCAATCCAATTGATAAATCGAAACCTCTATTAGCGCTTGTAGGCTCATTTACAATTACCGCAAGTACACTTTCAGTGCTGCCGAAATCATTTGTTTCTGTCAGTTTAATTTCCCCACCGGAAGTACCAAATGAAACTGTAATGGTACTCATATCTGCATTTGACGCTGTAATTTCCGCTCCGGCAGGAAGAGTCCAGCTATATACTGAACCATCAGGTGCAGGAGAAACTGAATAAGTTACACCTGTCTGACCTTGATTAACTGATGAAGGTCCGGATATAGTCTTTTCAGCAGGGATCGAACAATTTGATGAAATTGTGATATTACGTTCTTCTAATGCCCCATTACCACAGCTGTTAACTGGTCTTACAGAAACAGTACCGGCAGTTGTGCCCCAGGTAACTTTTATCGATCTGCTACCCTGTCCTTCAGTAATGGTTCCTCCGGTCACAACCCATTGATATGAACTGGCTCTTTTAGCAAATGGAATACTAAATTCTCTTCCGGAAGCATTTGGACAGGAAGTTGAAGGACCTGCAATGGAAGATGGTGCATCTGGTGTAAGGCAAGATGTAGGACACTGACCTAACTTAACATCCATAATATTCATTGACAGATTTGAAAATCCCATATGATTCCAATTATCAGATGCGTTCTGAGCAGAATTAATAACAGTAAAAAGAACGGTTGCAACTTTTGTAAAATCAAATCCCTGGACTAGAGCCCCTGCATTGTAATCTGCATAATATCCTCCTTCATAAGTTCCGGATAAAGTTTTAGTCTCTCCCGGAGCAACTGACATTTCTATCACATGTTGCCATGCATTTGCAAAAGTGGTTGATCCTGCGGAAGCATAGGTATCAATTATTTTTCCATTTGCATCCTGAATAGCCATTCTGAATTTAATAGTTATAGAAGAATGATTATTTTTAACTTTAACCGAAAAATTTTTATTAGCTGAAAGGTTCACTGTATGTAATGCACCGGACCCATCAGGGTTTTCAGTTCCAAAAGCAATACCAAATGGCTGGAATGCACCGTAAGCCTGAGTTGCGACGACATCCAATCTTTTATTAACGGTATTTCTGGTCCAGGTTGTAGCAGGTTGAGCTGTCCACATAAATAATCCGCTGTTATCTTCATAAAATATTTCTTCAGCAGAAGAAAAATCTTCAAAAACCACTCCATCACCAATACCGGCAGTACAGTATTCAGCAACTAAATTACAGGCGCCTACCCTGATATCATCGATACTGTAGTGAAGGTCGGTAAACCCTGTGTGCTTCCAGCCATCAGTAGGGTTCTGTTCTTCGTTTGTAACGAAAAACATTACGCTGCTAACCTTAGCAAAATTTAGCCCTGTTGTAAAAGCTCCCTGGTCGTAATCTGAATGGTAACCACCCGCATAGGTTCCGCTCAGTGTCCTTGTTTGTCCGGCAGGAACCACTACTTCAATCATATGTTGCCAGGCATCTCCGAAATCAGCAGAGCCGGCAGAGGCATATGTATCAATAATCTTTCCGGCATCATCCTGAATAACCATTCTGAAACGAATAGAAATTGAAGAATGATGATTATGAACCTTTACACTAAAAGTTTTATCTGAAGAAAGATTGATAAAGTGTGGTGTACCTGTGCCATCACCCTCAGAATCCCCAAAACTGATTCCGTATGGCTCCCATGCACCATAGGCCTGGGTTGCAATTACATCAAGTCTTCCCGCGGATGCATTTCTTGTTGATCTTCCTGCAGGAACATCGTCCCATTCATATATTCCGCTATGATCAGGATTCGAAGGCGGTTCTGCAGAAGAAAAATTGTCAAAAAATCCGTTAGGGGTTTTACCTACATTACAGGTTTGGCCATAAGTAAAAATAGCCATACCTATTCCAAAAAAGGTTAGTATTAGTTTTTTCATGGGTTAATAAGATTTAAAATAAAAAAAATTTAGATGCTCCTGTTTAAATTAAAATGGAGCAATTCATAACTACGTTAAATACAATAAAAGGATGTCATCTTTTTCCGATTCTTGTAAAAATCAAATAGAGCCGCTCACCTATTGAGAAAAAACTGGATCCTTCTAAGAATAATCAAATCAGATATGTTTACTTGCGGGGATAAACGAATTTTGACATCAATTATAAAGTTTTTATCAATATATTATATGGGAACTCCTTCAATCACAACTATAATGTAAACAGATTAACTTTTTGACAATCCCATATGTTCTCCTTTAAAGGCTGGTTAAGAAGAACCTTAACCTAATAAGTAATAAGGAGAGAAGATATGCTGGCGATGAATTACAGAGGACCCCAGAGGGTCAGAGTTGATGAAAAACCAATGCCTGAAATTTTACATCCGGAAGATGCAATAGTCAAAGTAACACGATCTTGTATATGCGGTTCCGACCTGCATTTGTATAACGGAAATGTCCCGGATACGAGGGTAGGTATGACTTTCGGTCACGAATTTGTTGGTGTAGTAGTAGAAGTTGGAAGTCAGGTGCACAAATTAAAAGTGGGAAACAATGTATTAGTTCCATTTAATATTGCTTGTGGAAAATGTACATTCTGCAAACAGGGACTGTATGGAAATTGCCATGAATCCAATCCACATGCGACCGCTGTAGGAGGAATTTTCGGGTACTCACATACTGCAGGAGGATATGATGGTGGACAGGCAGAATATGTTCGCGTTCCTTATGCAAATGTAAGTCCAACAGTAATACCTGAAGGAATGGATATTGATGACGCTGTAATGTTGACCGACGTAGTTCCTACAGGATACCAGGCTGCAGAGATGGGAGGAATTCAAAAGGGAGATACGGTTGTTGTATTCGGTGCAGGGCCAGTGGGAATAATGGCTGCTAAATGTGCCTGGTTATTTGGTGCCGGCAGAGTAATCGTAATAGATCATATTGATTACCGGTTGGAATTTGTGAAAAACTATGCACAATGTGAAGTCTATAATTTTAAATCTTTGGAAGACCCGGTGGTATTTATAAAGCATACCACTGATTCTTTAGGTGCTGATGTTTGTATTGACGCTGTAGGTGCGGAAGCCGCAGGAAGTGCATTGCAAACCATTACAGGAAGAAAGTTATTATTGCAGGGAGGTTCTGCTACTGCACTTCATTGGGCTATCAATTCTGTAAAAAAAGGGGGAATAGTCTCCATCGTCGGAGTATATGGACCTACTGACAATCTTGTGCCTATAGGTAATGTTGTAAACAAAGGAATCACAATCAGGGCAAATCAGGCTTCAGTGAAACGATTGCTACCAAAACTAATGGAACATGTAAAGAACGGAACATTGAAACCATCAAAACTGATCACGCATCGTTTACCATTAAGATATGCTGCAGATGCTTACAGGATATTTTCTGACAAGCTGGATAATTGCATAAAACCTGTTCTTATACCTTAACATCACAGGAGGAGATTATGGAAAATAAAATATTGGAACATCCGGAAATTAAAGGCTGGGCAGTTGATGCAAATGAAAAAAACGATCCTACTTATCCTATTAAGCATAGGACGAATGAAGAACATAAAGGTTACAATTGGGAAAGACCTGTTCAACAACCCATAATTGATAAGGTATTTCATTCTAATGAACGCATTAATATTACAGCGGTTTATGGAACTTCAGTACAACCTAGCGGATTAAGTGGATTAATAAGGAAATTTGCCTTCCGTTACGGCGAATCAAGTTATGGACACTGGATTCCGCTCATTATTGCTGACAGGATTAATGTGATTGAAGGAATAATGGATGATCTCTCAAGAGGATATTTACCAAATATATTTGCAGAAAGAGGATTCCGCGCCTCCTGGAAATATAATAAGAAAGGTGTTTTTAAAAGTTTAGCCAAACGAATGGTGATACCTGCAGCAGTACTTGCAATAGTGTTTAGAAAATCACTTTTCAAAAAAATACAAAAGGTTATTTAATTTTTAATTTAGAAAAATATTACAGAAGGATCCCTTTTCTTCTGTAATATTTTTTGAACTAATTCTCCTCTATTAATCTCTAATTAAAAAACAGAGAATAAACGACCATGCTTAAAGAACCACCGAAAAAAATAATTGGTTATAAAATTAGGACAGAAAAATTAAGATAATGTATAAATATCTTCTGATGTCAGGTGCAATACTTTTTTCATGTAATGAAAGAAGACCGGAAGTAATACAGGAAAGATTTTTTCTGGATACTATTAAAGTAAAAGATTCAATAGAAGTCAATCCGGATTTTGTGGTGCCTAAAGACAGAACAGCTGTAGAAGATACGGTGGAGCCAAAGGTTGGACCTATGAGATAAAGAAAGGGCAATTATCATCAATTGATCATCGGTACATCCATTAATAAAATCTTGCTGTTGTCCTGAATTTCTATTTGAAGTTTATCTGTGTTCCAAATACCTATGCCATCTCTCCTGGTCACATCTACTCCGTTGATCTTTGCATTCCCTTCGATTATGAAAACATAAACACCATTTCCCTTATAAGCAATATTATACTCAGTCCTTGCGCCTGCTTTAAATTCCCCCATAGAAAACACCACATTCTGATAAACAAACAAAGCCTTTTCATCATCAGGTGCAACCAGCTTTTTAAATGTATTTACAGGTATATCATTAGTTATACCATTCATTTGCTGATACCGGGGCTGCACATCCTTCTTATTTGGAAACACCCAGATCTGTAACAATTTCAATGTATCCTTTGAGGAAGGATTTACCTCTGAATGCCTTACACCTTTCCCCGCAGACATTACCTGTACATCACCTGCTCTGATAATGCCGTGGTTCCCCATATTATCCTTATGTTCTACCGCCCCCTGAAGAGGAATAGTGATTATCTCCATGTTATCATGCGGATGCGTACCAAATCCTTTCGCAGGATCTATTCTGTCATCATTTAACACTCTTAAAACTCCGAAATTCATCCGGGCAGGATCATAATAGGTATTGAAAGAAAATGAATACCTTGCCTTTAACCATCCTCCCTCAAACTCTCCCCTTGTATTAGCTTTATGAAGTACATATTTCATTGTCGTATCTTTTATGGATTGATAGTCATTAAAATTTGTTTCAGGGCAGCTACCATTAGCTTGCTTATAGCTTACTATAGCAATTGAAAGAATAACCATAATAAAACTTATGACGAAAATTTTCTTCATATAATTAATTATTGATTTTAATCTTTTTATTTCAATTTCGATTTTCGTTTTTCGAATTTTACTATTTATGGTATTGTTACAAAAATTGATTTCCTTCTGTGTGGAGTAATATTTCTTGTTCGGTGCCCTCTCCCTTCCGTATCTTCCATCAGTAAAACATCACCTGCTTTGAATATCCTTTTATCCCCCAGCGAAGTTTCAATCTCAATTTCACCATCCAACAGAATAATATACTGCTTTTGCGGAGTATTATGAAAATCATAATCGTAAGTCGGTTCGACCAGACGAAAAATAATACCATCCGCATCAAATTTTTCTGAAAGGTATCCTATAGCACCGGACTCTTTTAATGGCACCGTAACATCTTCGAAATGACTATGACCTTCTCTGTCACTGTACACTTTTACAATATTAAACATTGGCTTATTTATAAACATTGGATTTAAAAATAAGACTATTTACCTTATCTATCTCATCCTGGTTAATGGTATGCCCCAAATTTTTGAAAACTTCTACCGTCACTTCCGCTTTAAGAGATTTCAATATTTCAACCGAATTATATACGCGGTCTACCGGAACATGAGGATCAGGATCGCTGGTACCAATATATACAGGAGTTCCTTCAAAACTCCCATGATAGTTTTCCGCGTAAATTTTATCACCTATCAATCCACCGGTAAAAGCAATAACTCCCCCCCATTTATCAGCATTTCTTGCACAAAACTCAAGTGTCAGGCATGCTCCTTGTGAAAATCCCAGGAAAAAAATATTTTCTCTCTTTATTCCTTTTCCTTCTATATCCTTTACCAGTTCTCCCAACAAAGTGAGAGCAGAAGAAAGCCATGGCTCATTCTGACCAGGAGGTGCAAGAAATGAAAGCGGATACCAGGTATTGTTGGTAGCCTGAGGAGCTATTAAAGCAAAATCTTTCACTTCCAAATGCCTGGATAGCGAAAGTATATCATGAGCCAAGGCTCCACGACCATGTATCATAATAAGAACTTTTTCTGCCTCTTCCAAATTTCTGCCGGCAGAAACTATTTTCTTTGTATGCATAACTCAATCAAGTTTAGGCAATGACTCTTCTATTTCTTTTCTCTTCTTTTCGTATTGAGCCGGCAATCGCAGGCTTTTACCAAGTTCATTTACGCTTTCATCCACAGCAAATCCCGGATTATCAGTGGCTATTTCAAACAATACACCTCCTGGTTCCCTGAAGTATAATGAATAAAAATAATTCCTGTCAATTTTATGAGTAATATTAAATCCTGCCTGCAAAATTTTCTCACGCAATTGCATTTGAGTTTCTTCATCTTTCACTCTGAATGCCACATGATGCACTGTACCACCTCCGTTTAAACCTTTTCTCTCGCCCGGTACCTCTACAAGATCTACTATGTTAGCTGTATCAATCGCATCAGTTCTAAATCTAAACCGGTTAACATTTTCCTCTGCCAGTTTATACCCGAAAATATCTGTCAGAATAGCAGCCGTCTCTTTTATGGACGAAAGGGTAACAGATATATTATGAAATCCCTTGATGGCAATTTCTTTATTAACTTCCTTACTAACATAACCTTTCCGGTTATCAGTTGATTTTGGAATTATTAACTCCAGCTTCAATCCGTCCGGATCAAGGAAAGTGAGATATTGTTCCCCGAATTTTTCAGCAGGCTTATTATATGTGACATTAAACCTTTCAAACCTGTTGATCCAAAAATCAAAACTTCCTTCCGGTACAGAATAACCTATTTCTGTTACCAGCCCTGTCCCTCTTTTTCCCTGGATAATTCCTTCCCATGGAAAGAATGTAAGTATAGTTCCGGGAGTACCCACTTCATTACCAAAATAAAAATGATAGGTACCGGGATCGTCGAAGTTCACTGTCTTTTTGACCAGCTTTAAACCTAAAACCTTAGTGTAAAATTCCAGATTAGTTCTTGCAGAACCTGCAATAGCGGTGATATGGTGTATTCCTAATACCTGAGGTTTCATAATTGTATCTTTAAATAAAAATAATCATTAATAAAGGTTCAGGCAATTATGCCTGAACCAATTGAATTTCGGAATATATCTTCACTTCTTCACTCACAAGCACGCCACCTGTTTCCAGAGCAGCATTCCAGGTCAATCCGAAATCTTTTCTGTTAATATTTCCTGAAATAGAAAATCCGGCCTTTTTATTTCCCCAGGGATCTTTGGCCACTCCACCGAACTCAACATCCAGAGTAACCGGCTTTGTAATTCCATGCATGGTGAGATTTCCGTACAATTTATCACCTTCAAACCTGGTGCTTTCAAACTTTAATTCAGGATACTTCTCCGCTTCAAAAAAGTCTGCGGATTTCAGGTGCTGATCCCTTTGTTCACTTCCGGTATCTATAGAATTTACATCAGCTGAAAAAGAAATTTTGGCATCTTTAAAATCCTCATTATCTGTTTCTACATGTACATCAAATTTCCTGAAATGACCCTTTACATTATTTATCATTAAATGTTTAACCCTGAATCCTACTTCGCTATGGGCGATGTCTTCTTTCCATTTTGTTAATACTTCGCTTGTCTTCATAATTATATCTCGTTTAAATTATAACCCAAAGATAAGGGAAAGCATTCCTGTAAAACATTGATACAGATTAAGAAATAGTCTTGACTTAGATCAAGAAAGCAAAAAAGATTTGGGATACTCAATTAAATACTATTATTTCAAATTATGCCATTCTGAAAAGCAAAGTTTAACAATAACAGTATATCAAAGTTCAACTAAACAGATCAATAACGATAACATTACTATGAAAAACCCGGAAAATAACCCAGTAAAAATTCTTGTTTTTGCGGCCTCATTACATAAAGGTTCCATCAATAAAAAGTTAGCAAAACTTGCAGCAAAGATTGTTGAAAACAATGGCGGTTTGGTTGACTTTGCTGAAATGAGTGAGTTTGACGTCCCCTCATTCAATCAGGAATTAGAGCCTGAAGGTTTTCCTCAGGGAGCCAAAACCTTTCTTGAAAAATTAAAAGCCAATGATGCTTTCATTATAAGCAGTCCGGAATATAATTTTTCTATGCCCGGGGTATTAAAAAATGCCATTGACTGGGTTTCCCGGTTCAGGCCACAGCCTTTTAATGATAAACATGGTTTGTTGATGTCTGCCTCCCCTTCAATGGCCGGAGGAAACAGAGGCTTATGGGCACTAAGAATTCCATTAGAACATCTTGGAGCGAGACTATACCCACATATGTTTTCACTTGCTGCGGCTCATCAGGCCTTCAATGAGGATAACTCTCTTAACAATCCTACACTGGAAAAACGTTTTGAAGATAATATCAAAGCATTCATGGAATTGGTGGAAGCTACAAAGCATTACCCTTGCATGAAGAAGCAATGGGTGGAGTTTCTGGGAGAGAAGCCCGATGATGTAATTGACAGGACAGAATAGATTCTAAATAATAAATAAATGTCGCATCTGCTTTAATTCAGTTGCATATAACATTTGGATTGAGATTAAGTTATTATTACAAATAATAACCTCATGAATAAATACCATGAAGCTAAAGGAACCTTCATTCCCGATCAATTCAATTCTATATATAGTCAGGTCATAAATGAAATAAAAGATTATGCAATCTTTATGATGGATAGAGAAGGCAAAATCACTACATGGAATGAGGGATGTATAAGAATTAAACAATATAAAGCGGATGAAACTGTTGGTAAATATTATGATTTTCTTTTTATAGAAGAAGATCAGAAAAGTAATAAACCACAACAAGAATTAGACCATGCATCGAAACATGGAAGATATGAATCTGAATTCTGGCGAAGAAAGAAAGATGGTTCCCTTTTCTGGGCACACGTTGTTCTAACTGCAATACATGATAACGATGGAAAAGTAATTGGCTTCACAAAAATTACCGGCGATCTTACTGACAAAAAAAAGAAAGAAGATGAACTATATCAAAGGACAGAGCAATTAATTAAAATCAATGCAGATTTAGAAAACTTTGTTTTGTCAGCTTCTCATGATTTAAAAGGACCGCTGGCGAATATTGAAGGATTAGTCAATAACCTTGATCAGGAATTGACAGAAGATGAATACCAGGAAATAAAGGAAATGCTAAAGTTGTCTGTTAAAAAATTTCAAACAACTCTGAATGAATTAACCAATATTGCACATCAGCAAAAAAAGCAATTTGAGCTTAAAACTGAGGAACAGGTTTCATTTTTAGAAGTCCTTGAAGATGTACGATACAGTATAGCAGACGAAGTAGCTGATACTTGTCCCGATATTAAAACTGAATTCAGCATTCCTCAGATAACATTTTCCAAAGTAGCACTCAGGAGCATCATTCATAACTTAATTACCAATTCCATTAAATACAGAGACCATGGAAGGGATTGTCAAATTACAGTTAAGTCAGAAAAGGAAAATAATAATATTATCCTTACAGTAAAAGACAATGGAATGGGAATGAAGCCCGGATACAAAGAGAATGTTTTTCAAAAATATCATAGACTGGAAGAAAATACAGAGGGTATAGAAGGAACCGGTGTGGGTTTGTACCTTGTAAAAAGGATTGTAGATAGTACAAATGGCAAAATTGAAGTTGAAAGCACCTTAGGTGTTGGATCAACTTTTAGGATCATCTTTCCCATAAATTGACTGATTCCTATTACAATCTGCAAGGGATGCCAGGAAAGTAAAAGAAACAATAAATTTAAATGAGATAACACAGGATGTAATCAAAATATTGAATCCACCAGCAAATATAAAATTTTACATACAGCACAATTTACCAATTGTAAGGTATCACAGAATATCACTTTTGCAGGTTTTGCAAAACATAATAGGGAACTCCATTAAATTTATGAATTAGGAAGAAGGCCAGATAAAAATCGGCGTAGAGGATAAGGGTAAATTTTTTCAGATATGTGTCACTGACAATGGTCCTGGAATTAATTCTGAAAAATTAGGATCTATTTTTAAACTTTTTGAAGTTTCTCATAAAAATCAAAAAATTAACAGCCATGGAATCGGATTATCCATAGTGAAAAATATTATCGAAGAAAATGGAGGAAAAATATGGGTAGAAAGCATTCCCGAAGAGGAAACAAAATTTTTCTTCACAATACCTAAAGAATAGTGCGGGAAATCAAATTTTTAAACAAAACTATACATTAGCTGTTCAAAGGTGAGATAAACTTTAAAACAATTAATGTATATGAAAAAAGATTATTCTAAAGCAGTTTTACTGCTATTTTCCCTTGGATTCATCCCTGTAATTTTTGTTTCATGTGAAAACGCAAATTCAGGGGAAAATCCAAAATTGGAAGCTGCCGTAATTAACATAGAACAGCAAAGCTTTCCAAAAGCTTCAGATGTAATTAAAAACTGGCCTGAAAAACAAAGAAAGGCTGCTCAGGAATTAATTCAAAAATATGGTGAACCTACCGCAGTCAGCTCTGAAATGATCTCATGGGAAAATAATGGTAACTGGAAAAGAACAATTGTTTATAAAGAAGAAGTTACTCATAATTTTCCAATGCCGCATGCAGACTTTGTTGAACAGGTTATTGATTATAAAGCTCCACTTGAGAAATATGATGAAATCGCAATGTATGATGGAAGTGTATTATTGGACAGAACTAAAGGGGAGATGGCAGCCAGATGCGACAAAGAAGCAATGAACTACCTTGCAATAAACCTGGCCCATGAAGTGGCAACAGGGAAAAAGTCTGTTAGTGATGCAAGAAATATATATGCCAGGACAGCAATGGCATTTATGAAGGGAGAAAAACCTGAGTATACACAATCGTTTCAATTCCAGCTCCCGACAGGGAACACAGCAGATCCTGATAAACAAATGAAGATGGAAGACAAAAAGGTAGGAATGAAATAAGATATTCAAATAACAGGACGAAAGTAATTAAAACTTTTGTCCTGTTAAAATTATCCTATGTGGTTATCATAACTCTCCTGTTATTTCTTTTTCAATCAAAATAAATACTGTGTAAGCTTAAATAAACCCTGTTTGGAAAACATTCGTATTACTTAGAAGATTTCCTTTCCAACACTTTTTTCAAAGCCTCAGCATCCGCAAGATCCTTAAAAGTATTCAATGCGGTTTTATTTGCTATAAGATCCTTAATGCTGATGGCATATAAAGAAACATCCTCTATTGAGAAAAATTTACTGCGTATCCACCCAATAAAAATTATTCAACCTGGTGCGCATTTAATACACGAATAAAATCAAGATATTCTTTAGGAAGATACGTCAGGACCTTTTAATTACTTGAATTTTCTTAACCATTGGATTATTGTAAGATTCACCATAATGAACCTTACGCATATTTTCCAAATGCTTTAATCTTTCTAAAGGCGTTAAATTAAGGAAGTATTCAAAATCCTCTTGTTTAGCCTTTTCAAAACTGATTTTACGGAGTATTTTCTTTATGTTTATTGAGACTTATTATTGTATATAACAAAATATACAAATTAATAAGATCATTTAAACGAAAAAAGCTACCCTGTTTAGAGTAGCTTTCGTAGCCCTAAAGATACTAAAGCCCAACCAGGAAGTCAAAGACGTACTTCTTTTCCAGGAATTGAGTCCCTATAAATATATTAACACATTATAAATCAAATGATGGTATTAGGATATCAAAACTATTCAAGTATTTTATTGATTAGTTTAATAGTTTTACTTATCTTTGAATCATGAAAGATAAAAGAGAATTCAAAGACAAGTTATTCGGAGAACTAGCTCGTATCTCCGGTGCACTTAGTAATGCTCGCCGGCTTGAAATAATAGACCTTTTGTGTCAAGGAGAGAAAACCGTTGAGAAGATATCAGTATCTACAAACATGTCTATTGCCAATACCTCCCAGCATTTACAAGTTCTGAAAGCCGGAAATCTTGTAGAAATCAGAAGGGAAGGAAATTTTATCTTTTACCGGATTTCAGATGAAAAAGTAATACAAATTTGGAATCTCCTAAGACTCTTAGGAACAGAAAGGATGGCTGAAATTGAAAAGGTAGTAAAGGATTTCAGGTCAAAAAAAGAGGTTTTTGAGTCAATTAACATTGACCAGCTCCTATTGAAGATGAAGGAAGAAAATGTCATGGTTATAGATGTAAGACCTGAAGATGAATTCTTGTCCGGCCATATTAAAGGTGCGGTTTCTATTCCAATAGATCAACTTGAATCAAGATTAAAGCTCCTCCCAAAGAATCAGAAAATTGTAGCATACTGCCGTGGGCCCTTCTGTGTGTTCGCCGATGAAGCTGTACAAATCCTGAAAAAGAAAAAGTTTAGTGCAATAAGATTGGAGGAAGGATTTGCGGATTGGAAATTAAAAGGATTACCAGTGGTAGTAAAATAAAAATATACTATGGACAATAAAGATCTTAATGTGAAAGCCGATGCCTTAAGGAAGATGCTTGAAGAAAAGCAGAATGTATTCATTCTTGATGTCAGACCTCAAGAACAAAGAGAGGAATGGCAAATTCCCGGTAGCGAACATCTAGATGCTTATAAGCGTTTGAATGTAGGTGATCCAACTGTCTTAAATGAAATTGACATTCCTAAAGATATTCCTGTAATTACCGTTTGTGCTGCCGGAAGAACCAGCCAGATCGCTGCTAATGAACTTCGAAAAATGGGCTTTGAGGCCTATTCACTTGAAGGGGGAATGAAAGCATGGTCTTTAGCCTGGAATACCGCAGAAGTTAACGAAGGAGATTTGACGATTACACAAGTAAGAAGGACAGGAAAGGGCTGTCTATCTTATGTTCTTGGTTCAGGAAAAGAGGCGATAGTTATAGACGCCTCGCTTGATCCGGAAGTATATATTCAAATCGCAAAAAACAAAGGGTGGGAAATAAAATACGTCCTTGATACTCATGTGCACGCTGATCACCTTTCACGAACCCGTAAGCTTTCTGAACTAACCGGAGCCAAGCTATTCATGCCGGATCAACAAAAGCTTCAATATCCTTTTACTAAGATATTTGAAGGAGATGTATTAAAGTTTGGAAAATCAGAATTAAAAACCTTGTCCACTCCTGGCCATACTGTGGATAGTTCATCCTATTTGATAAATGAAAAGTTTTTATTGACAGGCGACACACTTTTCACTGACGGAGTGGGGAGGCCAGATTTAAAAGCCAGCGAGGAAGAAGCCATTAAGAGAGCTTCATTGTTATATAAGTCTTTACAAAGGATAATAATGCTACCTACTGATACAATAGTTCTTCCAGGACATATTAGTAAACCTGTTGAATTCGACCAGTCAATAATTGGAGAAAATCTGGAAGAGATTAAGAATAAAGTAAGTTCGCTTAAGCTTTCTGAAGAGGACTTCATTAAGACTATACTTTCAAAAATACCACCCACACCTCCTAATTACTTAAAAGTAGTTGAAGTAAATCTTGTAGGTGATATAACCAATGTAGATCCAGGAGATCTTGAAGCCGGAGCTAACCGTTGTGCAATATCTTAACCTTTATAACATGGAAATCTTGTTTGTAATAAATGAATCTCCTTATGGAGGAGAAAAATCTTATAATGGCCTCAGGACTGCAGTGCAATTATTAATAGAAGATAATTCTACAATTGTAAATGTATTTCTAATGGGTGACGGAGTTGCATGTAGCTTGTCTGATCAAAAGCCTACGAGCACAAGCTACAATATTTCAACCATTATCTCGGAAATTATAAACCTTGGAGGAAATGTAAAATTGTGCAAAAGCTGTTTTGATGCAAGGGGATTTTCAAATATGAAATTAGTCGAAGGAGTAAAAATCAGCAATATGAGCGAGTATGCTCAATTGATTATAAAATGTGATAAAATTTTTAATGTATAACTTATGAAGAAAATATTTATAGTCTCCGGTTTGTTCACGATAGTATCCACTTTCCTTCTTACTTCTTTCATTAACAATATTGAGCCTTGGGAAAAAAAACAACTAATAAAAGCTGAAGACTTAGCCGGGATTTTGATGGATGACAACAAAATAAATGACCCGGTTATTTTGAACATAGGTCCTTCCGGTGCTATAAGAGGATCAATTGAGGTAGGACCGGTTAACACGGATGAAGGGATAAAAAAACTACAAGAACATATAGCAAATCTATCAAAAGAGAAGCATGTTGTTATTTACTGCGGATGTTGTCCATTCGAACATTGCCCCAATATCAGACCTGCATTTTCATTGCTGACTAAGAATGGATTCAGGAACCATCAGCTTCTAAATTTGCCACAAAATTTAAAAGTAGATTGGATTGACAAAGGATATCCAATGGAAGAATAACCTACTCTATATGCAAACAATAGATTATACAATGGATAAGATACAACTGGGACTGAAGGAAAACTGGAAGCAATTCGCATTGTTGGTTATCATCAATGGATTTGTCGGAGGTATGATTGGACTCGAAAGAACAATCCTTCCTAAGATCGCTGAAGTGGAATTCCAAATTGCTGCCAGGACGGCTATCTTATCATTTATCGTAGTCTTCGGAATTGTAAAGGCATTTACCAATTATTTTACCGGCTCACTTGCGAATAGATTTGGAAGGAAGAATCTATTGCTCGCAGGATGGATCATAGGAATTCCAGTCCCATTCATTCTGATATATGCTCCAAGTTGGAATTGGATTGTAGCTGCAAATATACTTCTAGGAATAAACCAGGGCTTAACATGGTCAAGTACAGTTGTAATGAAAATAGATCTTATTGGAGAAAAAAACAGAGGTCTGGCAATGGGGTTAAATGAGTTTGCCGGATATCTGGCAGTTGCCGGTATTGGATTTGCGACAGGCTATATTGCCGGACAATATGGATTGAGACCCTACCCTTTTTACCTTGGCATAGGTTTAGTTTTTGCAGGATTATTCCTGACTCTTTTTGTAAAGGATACCATTCACCATTCCAATAAAGAGAGTGAAAGCAATTCAGTGAGACTTCTTAGAAATATATTTTGGGATACAACCTGGAAGGATAAAAATCTTGGTTCAATCACTCAGGCAGGCTTAGTAAACAATTTAAACGATGGTATGGCTTGGGGTCTTTTTCCAATTCTTTTCTTATCGAAAGGATTCTCATTGTCAGAAGTTGGAATTCTTACCGCCGTTTATCCAGCGGTATGGGGAGTCGCTCAACTTATAACAGGAAAAATTGCTGATCATGCTTCCAAAAAGAAAATGCTTTCCGCCGGGATGTTCATCCAAGGAATGGTTTTAATTGCTTTTCCTTTTACTGATACTTTTAGATATTACTTCATGCTTTCAACATTATTAGGATTAGGCACTGCAATAGTTTATCCTACGTTTCTTGCATCAATAGCTGAATATACCAATCCCTCCGATCGGCCAAAGAGTCTTGGAACATTTAGATTCTGGCGAGATTTAGGTTATGCTTTCGGAGCATTATTAACAGGAATAGTTGCAGATGTTTTCGGAGTAAACTATTCGATAGTTTTAATCGGATTGATCACGATTGGGTCTTCAATAATTGTGATGGGACGGATGAGATGAAGGTTCGGTATTTGGATGCCATAAAATAAAAAAGACCTTAAAAATCAAGGTCTTTTTTTCTGTAGCCCGTAGGGGAATCGAACCCCTGTTTCCAGGATGAAAACCTGGCGTCCTAACCCCTAGACGAACGGGCCAAAATATTTTGATAATTATTATCCTTATTATCAACAGCTTCTTCCAAGCTATGTTTCAGGAAATCTTACCTTTACTCCCTTATTTTCTTCCTTTTCCTGAAAAACGTGGCGCAAAGATAAAGGGTATTTTATTAAATCCAAAAACAAGCCTGAAAAATTATCGAAATTTTACAGAAAAAAAAGAATTGATTTTAGCTCCAACTTATCGTATGTTTGTCACTCTTTTTTATAACCCAAAATAAATTAAAAAGATATGGCTAAAGTAAAAGTCGGTATTAATGGTTTCGGTCGTATCGGAAGGCTTGCTTTCCGTGCTGCAATTGACAGACCAAACGTTGAAATCGTGGGAATCAACGACTTGATTGATGTAGATTATATGGCGTACATGCTTAAATATGATTCTACCCACGGTTTATTTAAAGGAACTGTAGAAGCTAAAGATGGCAAACTGATCGTAAACGGTAAAGCTATTCGTGTAACTGCTGAAAAAGATCCTGCTAACCTGAAATGGAATGAAGTGGGCGCTGACTATGTAATCGAATCTACTGGTCTTTTCCTTACTCAGGAAACCGGTCAGAAACATCTTCAGGCCGGAGCTAAAAAGGTAGTAATGTCTGCTCCTGCTAAAGATGACACTCCTACTTATGTAATGGGTGTTAACAACAAAAAATATACTAAAGATCAGAACATCATTTCTAATGCTTCATGTACAACCAACTGTCTTGCACCTATCGCTAAAGTGCTTCATGATAAATTTGGTATTCTTGAAGGTCTTATGACTACAGTACACGCTGCTACCGCTACTCAAAAAACTGTTGACGGTCCTTCTGCTAAAGACTGGAGAGGCGGACGTGGTGCATATCAAAACATCATCCCTTCTTCTACCGGTGCAGCAAAAGCTGTAGGTCTTGTTATACCTGAATTGAAGGGTAAACTTACTGGTATGGCTTTCCGTGTACCTACTCCTGATGTTTCTGTAGTTGACCTTACTGTAAGACTTTCTAAACCTACTTCTTACGAAGAAATTAAAAAGGCTATGAAAGATGCTTCTGAAGGTGAGTTAAAAGGCATCCTTGGCTACACTGAAGATGAAGTAGTTTCTAATGACTTCCTGGGCGATGCGAGAACTTCTATCTTCGATGCAAAAGCTGGTATCGCTCTTAGCGACACTTTTGTAAAAGTTGTAAGCTGGTACGACAACGAGTGGGGTTACTCAAATAAAATCGTTGACCTTATCGAATACATCGATACAGTAAAATAATCGATCAATAACACTAACATAAAAAAGCTCCTCACCGGAGCTTTTTTATTTCCTTCCTACTGACGACGGCTATATAAAGATGCCATACATGATGTCTCTACAGTATTACAAAAATCCCCGTAATCAACACCAGCCAGAATGGAAAATTCAGCCATAGAGGAAATTGCAGATATTTTAACCTCCGGTAATGTATGACTGTGAAAGATAAAATAAAGCAGAAAATAAAGAATGCCAATACAATGTCTCCTTTATAAAACATGCTGATGATTATCCAGGGAATAAAAAATAATGATGCCGCTAATCCAACAGTAAAAAAATGCCCTATGTAATCAAAGAAATGAAAACGGTAAATTGTTAAAACCATAAACAGCTGAACAAATCCTGCTGCGCCAAACAAAAGAAAACTTCTTATTAACACTTCAGATTTTCCCAAATTATAAAATATCCCGTTAAACGTTATTGCTGTTCCAGCCAGAATAATTAGGGTTGCCGAAGCTGAAAGAATAAGATAAACCAGTTTATAAAAATACTCTTCACGGGTTTGATTACATCCGCAATCTTCAGGTTCATTGTAAGGTGTTGCAATGACGAATCGGTTGAAGGAAATCAACTTGTAACAAAAAATGAAAAGGGGAAATATCAGGGGAATATTAAGCAACTTTCCCAACCAGGTATGCGGACTGATAATATTCCGGATTCCTTTGATACCATATTCTGTTCCGGCCTGTGAGACAACAGCTACTTCTGTCCTGAATCTTTCTTTATCAATTTCAGAACCCACCTGTGCAGGAACATCTGAATATGCAGTAGTCTCTACATTTTCACTGAGCAACGAAAGGTAATGAAGCAACTTTACCAGCCCTACACATACCCGGCAATCACCATCATAAACAAGTATTTTTCTCTGATCAGACATTGTGGCTTTGTCTGAAATCTAGTAAGCTGTATCTAATTCTGTCCCGGCAAAATTCTCCTCACTATTCTCAGTAGTAAAACTTCTAAGGAATTTATCCATCTCCTTTTTTTGTCTCAGGTGATGCCTGAAGTGCATTTCAATTAGGGCATACCATTCCAATGCAGTTAACATACCTAATGATGGATGCTTGGTTTTGTATGTATTTCCGGAGGCGTCTATTTCTTTAGCCACCTTTTGCATCTCCTTGATGAATTTATATATCTCATCTTTCATTTTGGCAGTGCTTTCCGGCTGAGAAGGTTCATATCCGTAGATATTTATTCCTTTAATTTTTACCGGAGGAAAACTGCCATAAACAAAAACCAGAGTACCCTTAAATCTTTTATCTCCCTTTTCGTCTCCGTTCTTCCTATCCAGACAATTCTTTATTTCTTTGAAGTAATAATCTCTGGTCCCGTTGACCAAATGATCGTAAACCTGTCCTATGCTCCAACCGTGATTTTCGGGCACTTTTTTAAACTGATTTGGACCATAATAATCCAATTCCTTAAGCAGGTACTTTGCAGTATCCAGAAACTTCTTGTAAATTTTTTCTGCAGGAGGCAGTTGTTCTTTATCCTTCTTTATGAAAATGCCCATGGTTGTTTGGTACGCTGAAATACTATTACCGGATACAAATTTACCTGAAATTTTAATATCCGGATAACTCCCGGTAATATATTCCTTGATTTCCCCAGCTACAACGACAGACCGGATGTGGCATTATTTATTAGCAAAAAATTATCCATAAAAGTTTAAAGGATATATGGCATCAGATGTAAGGATTTTTGTCTATTAATAGACATAAAAAGTTCTCCCTTTATATTCTATCTGCAATAAAGCATTTTCTAAAACCTGCCTTTTTACGTCCAGCAAATAACAGCCCTCTGCTTTTGAAAAATTTTCGTACGGAACAGCAAAATATTTGTTTCCTATCCCCAAAAATCCTCCAAAGGACAAAATTCCAAATTCAACCTTGCCTGTTTTTGGGTCGATCAATAATTCTTTTATCTCCCCCAAATGTTCACCATCGTGGTTTACCACTTCGTCTCCGATAATTGCCGAAGTGGTCAGTACTTTTTCTACGCCAAGATCTATTTTCATTTTATTAGCCGGTTAATATTTTAATTAATATGTTTTACACCTTTTGTTACAAAGGGTTCGACCATAAAACGAAGCCAAAAGGAAAAGGTTTAAATTTGTCTGTTCAATATATAAATTCATCTAACAAAACTAATAGTTTATCATTACACAATCATTAGCTAACACAAAAAAATTCAGAAAAAATTGAAGAAATAACGTAAAAAGAAAGAAATACTTAATATCTACGAATTACGATTTATAGTTAGTGCCCCTTTTAAATGGTAATTCAAAATGCCTAAACCGGAAATCTTATCATTCCATAGCTCCCATTCCAAACAAGGCAAAATCATACTTAACCGGATCTTCAGGATCAAACTGCTTTAAATTCTCCGTTAACTCCACTGCAGTTTCCCAATCCATATTCTTACGGGTTATAAGTCCTAATTCCCTGGCTACTCTTTCCACATGCACATCGCATGGACAAACCAACTGAGATGGTTTAATTTTCTTCCAGATTCCAAAATCTACTCCGTTTTTATCCTTTCGAATCATCCATCTTAGAAACATATTAAGCCTTTTACATGCGCTGTTCCTTTCAGGGGTTGATATATGCTTCCTGGTTCTTTGCGGACTATCCGGCAGCCCAAAAAACAAATTATGAAAGCCTATTAAAGCATTTCTGGTATTTATCTCTTTGGCATTATGGTGGATGACAAATGCCTCTTCCAGTGTGGAGTGGCTTTGGTAAAAGGTTTTGAAAAAATGTATAAAGTATAGTGTATCTGTAGCATTAAAAGTCCTGTGTTTAAAACCCAAAAATCTTTTCAGATCTTTCTCCTTATGATTCATTATGAATTCATATGGATGCCCATCCATCAGATTAATTAGTTCGCGCACTTGGAGATTATCACAGGTCTTTGGCCCCATGCAAGCACCGAAGCCCACAAACCCATAATTTCAATGTCCTGCTTCCTCTTAAAAAGATGAGGTATAGACACAGGATCTTTTTCAATAAAGTCAATATTATTGTACTCTTCTGTCTTTTTTTCAAGCAGAAGTTTCAGGCTGGATTTTCTCAAACTATGGGATATAAGAAATTTGAACAGGTATACGGTTATCTGTACCTGCAAGTCTCTCGTAAGCTTTTTTGGAGATCTTAATTACTACTTTATCACCGGTAGTCCCCTGAAGCTTTCCAATTACACGTACAAATATTTTTTGCCCGTTGTTTTCATTCTTCACCTGGATTATTGTGCCTACCGGAGCAGTTTTGTGCAGGGCCAGATATTTTGGATTGTCCGAGTTTTCTTCAATCACTTCAGCAAAGCCGGATTCATTAACCTTGTTCAAACTACCTGAAGATGGTACCGGTACCTCTTCTACCTCTTTGGCTACTTCTTTAGGTTTAACAGGCTCTGGTTTTGCTTCCTTTACAGGGTCTTTTTTTTCGGGTGCTTTTGCAACTTCGCCACCCTTTCCTGGAATATTTATTACCTGTCCGATCTTAAGTTCTGTAAGATCAGGGTTGGCCTTTTTTATTTCATCTACTGATACACCATACATTCTGGAGAGAGAAAACAAAGTTTCTTTGGCTTCTACTGTGTGTTGCTTCATACCACCGGTGCCGGAAGTGGAAGAGGCAGCAGAATTATTAGATGTAATTTTAAAAGGAATCCTTACAATCTGTCCTTCCTTCAAACCTGAGGCGATTTCAGGATTATTCTGGTTTATCTCCTCTACTGTAACTTTATATCTTCTGGAAATGGCATATAAGGTTTCTTTTGGATCCGTTTTATGCAAAATAAATGTCTTGCCGTCTTTTTTTTCGATACCTATGCTATCAAGAGGAGAAGCCGAAACAAAGAAAGGTAGAAAAGACAAAAGTAAAATAACAGATGAAAGAAAAGAGGTTTTATTGATCATGGATTCTAATGTATTTAATTCACCTTTTTTAAATCAATTATTACAAGAATAGTTTTGTCTTTAATGAAAATCAGTTGATCCCCAAATAAAAAGAATGTGTCCATCCCTGCACCCGGCAAATCTTCTGCTATCTTACCGAAAAAAATTTCTTCGGCTTCTTCATTTGTAACTAACAGAAAATTGCTCAGTTTATTATTCTCGTAAATATAATAAGAAATAATCACAAATTTTCCGTACTCCAGATAATCTGCAGCAGATTTTGCCTGATGATTTTTTAAACCGGCAACAAACGCTTCAATCTTTTTAAAGTATTCATGTTCTTCTGAAAAATGAAGTCCGTTAACAATTTCGGATTTCTGTTTTTCACGGAAGACACCTGAGAGTTTTTTAAGAAAATCAGATGCGGAAAGTTTTTCTTTTACCTTTCCTGAATTTTCTTCAAGCAGAAAATAATTTTCCACATCAGAAGCATGATTATTTTCGGAAGCTATTATATCAGAACCAGCATATCCATTAAAACTAAGCTGGTCATTTTTCCAGATCAGTTTACCGGTTCTGGAATTTACAGCTGCTATTCCTTTATGGTCCGGCAATTCAGGATCTTTATATCCATGTAAAAGTGTAACCCCATTCCTGGCACTCTCAACTCCCAGCCACCAGGACTCATCTGCCCTGATATCTTTCCATAGCATTTTTTTGCTCAGCAGGTCTACTGCAGTGAAATCTACTTTATGTTTTTCCGGATTCCTTAATTCAAGAATCAATATTTTTTCCTTTTCGTCCAGCCTTATCTTCCAGATAATATCTTCAAAAGGAACAAGAAACAAATTTTTGTGCGATAGTGACAAGTTGATCTTTTATTTGTAATTTTTACCCAAATTAAACCATTAAAAGGTTAAAACGAAACATCATGCAAAAGAAGGTCTATTATTTGCAAACTCTCCAATCGATTGTAACAGCAATTTTTTTATTGTTGATTTTTCCGCACGTAATTCAGGCTCAGCAAAAACCAAAGAAAGTTATGGTTTTTGAAATAAGAGAAGAAATAGACCCGCGAATGTCAAGAAAAGTTGATCTGGCATTGAGCCAAGCTAAGGATATAAAAGCGGATATTGTAATAATAGACATGGACACCTACGGAGGTGCCGTAACCGATGCGGATAAAATAAGAACCGCTATCCTGGATTTTCCTATACCTATCTGGGTTTTTATCAATAAAAATGCAGCCTCCGCCGGTGCGCTGATATCCATCGCTTGCGACAGCATCTATATGACACCAGGAGCGAATATAGGCGCTGCAACAGTTGTAGGTGGTGACGGTCAACCCGCTCCGGAAAAGTATCAGTCTTATATGAAATCTATGATGAGATCTACCGCTATTACAAATAAAAGAGACCCGAAAATAGCAGAAGGTATGGTAGGAAATTTTTCAGAAGAGGATACTTCCAGATATGCGAACAAGGTAGTTACTTTTTCTACAGAAGAAGCAATTGAAAACAATTACTGCGAAGGTAAGGTAACAAGCATCGAAGAAATACTTAACAAAAACAATGTCACCAATTATGAACTGGTAAAATATCAGTTAAGCACAATAGAAAACATCATTGCATTTTTTCTTAACCCCTACCTTAGGAGTATCCTGATCCTCATAATACTCGGTGGAATATATTTTGAATTACAAACTCCCGGTGTTGGATTTCCGATTATTGCATCTGCAATTGCCGCTGCTTTGTATTTTGTCCCTTCCTACATCCATGGCTTTGCCCAAAATTGGGAAATACTGGTTTTCATTCTTGGGATAGCACTTTTATTATTGGAATTCCTCGTCATACCGGGTTTTGGAATTGCAGGAATAGCCGGTATTACCTTAACTGTGGGAGGATTAATCCTGGTGATGATTGACAATGACTTTTTTGACTTCACTATGGTTCCTTCTGAAGCCATTGCAGAAGCAATCGCAGTTTTAGTTGTTGCAGTATTCGGAGGAATAGTATTTACAATAGCGATTACACCCAAAATGCTTGAAAGCAGATTTTTCAAAAAAATTAGCCTTCAGGACAAAATGGATACCAGCGAAGGCTATACTTCCAATTTTTATTCTTCTGAACTTGCAGGTAAAGAAGGTGTCGCATGGACAGTTTTACGACCCAGCGGAAAGGTAATGATCGACGATATTATTTACGACGCATATACCAGAGGGGACTTTATTAACAAAGGAGAAAAAATTGTTGTTATTGAGGTATCCACCACCAATCTGAAAGTAAGGAAAAATGATAAATAATGAATTTTGAATGATAACTACAAGTATCTTTAAACTTTAAACTCCCAATGACCAATCGAAAAAAACGAGACGGAATAGTATATAGTACCGACCCTGACTTTGAATACAAACATAATGAAGAAATACAGCCGGACACAATTGAAGCTTCTAAACAACAATTAAAAATCTCTCTTGACACCAAATCAAGGGGTGGCAAACAAGTTACACTCATTAAAGGGTTCATAGGTAAATCTGAAGATCTGGAAGAATTGGGAAAGAAATTAAAACAAAAATGCGGAACAGGGGGAAGCACTAAAGACGGAGAAATAATTATACAGGGGGATGTAAGAGATAAAGTATTGAAGTTTTTAACGGAAATGGGATATAAAGCCAAAAAAATCTAGGGATTTACGAGGTACGATTTACGAGGTAAGAGGGACGAGGTAAGAGGGACGAGGGATGAGGGACGAGGGATGAGGGACGAGGGATGAGGGACGAGGGATGAGGACGATTACAGGAAAGAATTAGGCAGGGATTAGATATTAGATATTAGATATTGGATATTGGATGATGGACATTGGCTGGAGGCTGTAAAATAAACTGTGTCATAAAAGTAAAAAAATGTTAAATTATACTTTTATGAACACCAAAAACAACAAAGACGAAAAATTAAAGGAATTTGAGGGCTTGTTTGAGCAAGCTCT
>JBKBUF010000038.1:0-34312 GCA_046290815.1 Cytophagaceae bacterium
ATTCATAATTATTCATCGGTTTTTTAATCCCGACGAAGGTAATTACTGGTGCATTCTTGTTGCCAAATTTGGTGCACTCTTATTTTCCGATTTTGGTGCAGTTGTAGTTACCGACTACACAGAATTTCATGAATTTGTAACTAAGTAATTAAAAAACAAAGTTTTAATGATCCGGATCTCAGGAAAGGCAAATGATCTTAAATTCAAAAATTGTAATAATTCATACATTCCTAATAAATATTACAGGTAAGTGACTTTAAATCTGGTATTTACGTAATTTAGCTAATATATAAATTGTATTTAGTATGTTAAAGATTACCAGTAAGATTTTTGATGTTGCAGAAAATTATATCAGGTTATTCGGGATAGTTATATTTTTATTTTTTTCTTCATATAATGTACAAAGTCAAACAACAACAGTTTCAGGAGCAAGTACCTGGACGAACAGTAACAGTTGGTCATCGGGTGTTCCTGCTTCAGGAAGTACAGCTACCGTAAATCATTCTATTCAACTGAATACAAATTTATCCATAACCGGTAACTATACCTTCAATGCTCCTGTTACAGATGCTTCAGGTAATCCAAGATATAGTATTACTCTTTCTGATTTCGGAATGTTAACTGTTAATGCTAATTCCAGCATCGAAGGGACTATAACTACTCAGCAATCTTCGTCTTTGATAATATCGGCAGGAACAACATTTGTTGTTGGAGCTTCCGGTTCTACAAGTACATCTAACTTTAGAAATGCTTCAAATATTACGGTTGAGGAAGGAGCTACTTTAATTTTTAATGGAAATTTAAGTATTAGCAACGAAGTAGTGTTCACAGTTAACGGAACTTTAATTATCAACGGAAATTATTCTTCGGGCAATACCTCTATATTACAAGGAACCGGAACTATCTCGACAACGGGGTCCATGACGACAAATCAAACTTCTACAGTTTTCGGATCTTCAGGGTCATGTTCTTCAAACTGTACAGGGTCCTCCTTATGTAATTACTCCAATACAATCGGTAGTTCAGGATCAGTATGCTCAGGCGGTAGTGTCGCTCTTACCGGAAATAATATTACAAATGCAACTTATCAATGGGAAGTCAGTACAACTTCTGCTACTACAGGATTTACAACCCTAACAGGTGCTACAGGTCGTGATTATACGCCCACCAATATTACAACTACCACCTGGTTTAGGAGAGCCATTACCGTAGGCAATTGTACAAACCGGAGTACTGCAGTGCAGATAAGTATAACACCTCCACCTTCGGCAAGTATTACATCTGGAGGGGGCACAACTTTTTGTCAGGGGGGATCAGTAGTGTTAAATGCTAATACCGGTACCGGTTTATTATACCAGTGGCAGAGAGATCTGGTTAATATTTCAGGTGCTACAGGCGCTTCGTATACAGCTACAGCCGCAGGCAGCTACAGAGTAATAGTAAGTAATTCCTGCGGTACCGCAACTTCTACCGCTATTACTGTAACTGTTAACTCAAATCCGGTTGCAACAATAAGTCCATCCGGTACAAGCTATATATGTAATGGCAATACAATTACTTTGTCAGCGACTACTGGTGCAGGGTATTCCTACATTTGGCAATTGAATGGAAATACCATTACGGGAGCTACTAACTCAACATACAACGCATCGGTTTCAGGCCAATATACTGTCAGGGTAACGGCTACTACCGGTTGTTTTACTATATCAGCTCCGATAACTGTAGTTGTTAATGATAATCCTACAGCATCCATAACTTATTCTGGAAGCAATACTATTTGTGAGGGTTCAAATTTACTCTTGACAGCTAATTCAGGTACGGGATATTTATACCAGTGGAATCTGAACGGATCGCCTATTTCAGGTGCTAATTCATCTACTTACAATGCATCTCAGGCAGGAGATTATACTGTTACTATTTCAGTGGCCGGCTGTACTTCTGCCACTTCTCAAGCGGTGACAATATCTACCCAATCAGGTATCTGGTTAGGAACTACTGCTGACTGGCATGTAGCATCCAATTGGTGCGGCGGGGTACCCACCACTACTACTGATGTAGTAATAAATGCAGGCACACCGGCAGCACCGATCATAAATGCTGCTGCTGTAGCAAGAAATATTTCTATAGCCGCAGGTACAAGTCTTACTGTTAGCGGAAATAATACTTTAAGCGTGAACGGAGATTTTTACAATGCGGGTGCTTTTAATTGTAATAATGGTACAGTTGCTTTTGTCGGTTCAGGTAACAATTCCTTCTCCTCAACATCCGGTCAAACATTAAATAATGTTACCTTAAATAAAACCGGACAGATTTCATTAGTTAATTTAATGTTGATTCAGGGAGTTTTAAGATTGAATAATGGGACATTAGTCACCAACAACCACCTTACTTTAAATTTAAATTCAGGTGCTATTGCATATGAAACGGGGGATAACGGTGGAGTATCGGGTAGTTTAACAGTATATAAAGATATAACATCCGCCAGGACTCATTACCTTGCAACTCCATTGAACGGAACTACCGCAGCTGATTTTGCAGATGATACTGAAGTGATAAATCCTTCCACAAACAGGACACGATTATTTCGTTTTTCTAATAATGCCTGGGTGGGAATTAATAACCTGAGCACAGCTTTAAATTTACAGGAAGGATATTCTTTATTTTTCCTGAATCCTACTGTACTGGATTTTACAGGGACGTATAATCATAGCTTAATTGTACCTGACCTGACTTATAGTAATTCATCAGTTTCATGGCAATTGGTTGGAAATCCTTATCCCTCTACAGTGAATTGGGATAATGAGAATATTGTAAAGGAAGGTTTTGATAATGCAGTTTATTTTTGGGATGGTGCTGCCGGAAGGTATGCATCTTATGTTTATCAGGCAGGAACTAATTCCGCTACTCAATACATTCCTGCTATGCAAAGCTTTTTTGTTCAGACCAATGGGGCAGGAGGCACTGCAAGGCTAAATCTTAACAGACATTCCCGCGTTACCAATCCTAATCCGGGCATTTGGAGAGTAAAATCCGAAAGAAATAAACTTCGTTTGAGATTGTCAGCCGGTAATCTCTCTGATGAAACTATAGTCAGATTACATGAAGATGCAACCTTTGATTATGATGGAAAATTTGATGCTATCAAGTTTTATAATGGTACTGGTATGCCATCAGTTTTTACCTCTATAGGAAAAACTAATTACTCTATAAACTCATTCTCACTTGATTTCATTGATAACTTTACGATACCAATAAAACTTGATTACTCTGTTACCGGAAATATGAAAATAAATGTTACCGAACTTCCGGATCTTGAATTGAATGAACAATTCTATTTATATGATAAAAGATTGGATTATCTTCAAAATCTAACAGTTAATCCTGAATACAATTTCAGTCATACCAAAGGAGATACTGTCACGAGATTTTTTCTTGTTTACAAAAGAGAAAATGTAATTACAAGCCAGCAGGGAACTTCAGAATCCAGAGTAGTAATCCAGGGATTGGAAAATCAGATACATGTACATTTCCTTAATCATGATCAGGAGTCAGCAACCATTCATGTATACAATGCCTTGGGGAATGAAGTGGAAAATCTAAATTATGTAAATACCTCCGCCGGTTTTGTATCCATTCCTGCTAATTATAGTCCGGGAGTGTATGTTGTAAAAGTTAAGGTGGGAGAGAAGGTGACGACCGGGAAAGCAGTTATAGGGAATTAAGAATGAAGAATTAAGAATGAGGAAGGTTGAATGATGAATGTTGAATGTTGAATGTCACCCCGTCATTGCGAAGCAGAAGATAATATTGAATTAACCTGTTTCCTAAATTCATATTCATGATTCCATAAAGAAATGCTTAAGCAATCTGGGAAATATTCCTTCCTTAATAATCCAAAGATTGCTTCAGCATTTCATTAATTTAATAAAGGTATTAGATTAATCACTAACGGTTGATTATAGGCTGTTCAATGCTTCGCAATGACGGGAACCGACAACTTTCATTCCCCCTGACTGTTAAAATTCCTGAAGCTGCTCTTTTCAGAAATCGTTATTTCAAGTGCCTTCGTTTTAAAACGCGATAGCAATTGCTGAAAGCTGTAGCTTTGCAATTTTCCTTCTGCTAATTCATTTTGAATTTTCTTTAGTCCTTTGCTTGTATATATTCCACACAGAGGTTCCCAGTACTCCTCATTCCTGTAAGCAAAGAAATCATAGCTGGGTGTTTCTGCTTTATAAACCTGCAACAACTTTTCAAGGGTAGAAGGCTGCATATCCGGCAGGTCAGTAGCCAGTACAAAAATATCCATTTCCGGAAATGTCACATGCGCAGAAAGCAATCCTCTCAATGGTCCTGCAGAAACAGGATGGTCCACGATGAGTTGATTACTTTGAAAAAGTTTAGTATAAGTTTCCTGCTGGCTTTCATTGATTGAAACAAATACTTCAATACGCAATGAAGTAAGATTTCCAAAAGCATGCTGAACAAGGCTTGTACCCTGATAAGGAAGCAAACCTTTATCTGTTCCCATTCGGGTACTTTTTCCTCCGGTAAGTATAAGGGCGATGAGGTTCAAAGTTTAAAGTTTAAAGCTTAAAGTTAAAAGTTTAAAGTGTTAAATTTTCTACTTTCGCTTTAAGCTTTCTGTTTTCAGCTTTCTTCTTTTTACCCTTTAATTTTTATCTTTCATGCCTAAGGTTACATATATTCACCGAATTAACCCCTTTGTCGGCCAAAATTTCTTTAAATTTAATTAACAACTCAGCTGGATTTTTTCTTAATCAGGGTATCATCACCGGTCCGGTGGGCTTGTTTTAATTTCTTAATTATGAAACATTTATACTTATCACTTAGCATTGCTTTGCTAAGCCTGCAATTGTCTGCACAGCAACTTTTAGACAATTTCAACAGAGCCAATAACAACTCTGTAGGAAACGGATGGATAGAAACTGAATCACAAAATACTCTTGCCTCTGTTAACAATGGTATGCTTAGGCTTACTTCGCAGACAGGCACTTCAGGGAGAGTTTCTGTGGGAAGAGATGTTTCGGGAACTTACAACTCTACACCCGGCCTTAACGGACAGAGTATGACCTGGTCGTTTAACTTCCGCCAGTCATCCACCAATCCGAACGGATTTAACGACGGCATGTTTGGTGCTGCATTTATTTTAGGAAGTACCTCAGCTAATACTACCTCTGGACAGGGATATGCAGTTATTATAGGAGTTCCGGGATCAACTGATCCTGTAAGTCTTGTTTCATTTTCAAACGGATTAAGAAACACTACCCTTACAAGGTTAATAGATTGTTCGGCAAATCTACCCACCGCTTATTTGTCAGTAAGAGTTACTTACAATCCTTCAAACAATAGCTGGACTCTTTCTACCAGAAATGATGGTGCCTCCTTTGCCGATGCCGGAAGTAATAACAATTTTGCAAGTTGTGGCTCAGTTACAAACTCTGCTTATATAGGAATCGATCTGAAATATATTCATTGCCTTTACAATTTCGGTAATCAGTCACAGAATGCTTTGTTTGACAACATTTATGTCCCGGGAATTACACAAGCTCCTTCATGTGCTACACTCATTTCTCCGGCCAATGCTGCTTCGGTAAACTGCCAATTAAGCGCTACATTACAGTGGCAGGCTCCCTCTTCAGGCGCTCCGGTTCAGGGCTATAAAGTATATGCCGGAACAGATGGAAATGGAAACGCTTTGCCTACAAATTTTATTAATGGAACAAGTGTAAGTAATACCAATTTTAACCTGACAGGATTAACTGCCAATACCACCTATTACTGGACGGTCCTTTCTGTTAATAGTGCAGGAGAAGCAATGGGATGCTCTATATTTTCTTTTACTACCGGAGATATTCCTTCTGCACCTGTCGCACCACATATGAGCAGATGTGGTGCCGGTACTGTTACATTAAATGCTTCCGGTGCTGTATCATATAACTGGTATGCCGCTGCTTCCGGAGGAACGGCTATAGCTTCAGGCAGCTCATTTACTACTCCTGAATTAAATGCCACTACCAGTTATTATGTCACTGCTGTTTCTTCAGATGGATGCGAAAGTCAGGGAAGAACCCAGGTAACAGCTGTCATTCATTCTTTACCAGAGGTGCAGATATCGGCTGATCAAACTATGCCGGTTTGTGCAGGAGTAACAGTTTCCCTTATCAGTAATTACAATTCAGGAAATAGCTGGTCCACCGGAGCCACTGCTTCGTCTATACAAGTTACACAGGCAGGAATATATGCTGTTGAAGTAACAGATAACAACAATTGTCATGCAACTGCGACTTTTGAAGTTACTACAGATTCTTGCTCTTTCGTATGGACAGGTGTTGTATCTTCAGACTGGCATGAGGCAGGTAACTGGGATAAAGGCTTAGTTCCTTTTAGTTACTCGGATGTAACAATTCCTTCAATCGTGCCAAATAAACCTGAAGTGGCTAAAATAGCGGTTGCTAGAAAGTTACATTTAATGACAGATGCAGAGTTGACTATTGCAACAGACGGAGAAATAAACTTAAAAGGAGATTTGACTGTAAATGGAATTTACATAGATAATGGAATAACACAGTTTTCCGGAAGCGTATGGCAAAATATTTCAGGTATTGTTGAATTTAATAATTTGGTTTTAAATAATAATATAGGCATTCGAATAAATAATCAGGCCAAAGTAAAAGGTAAATTGTTTTTAAGCAAGGGTGTGTTAAGTACAAATGATAGCTTAACTGTTAATCTTAATACAGGTTCAATAGTCTATTATGAGACAGACCTTGGGTCCGTGAATGGAAAAATTAAAGTTGTAAAGAATGTTAACTCTTTTAGGACACATTATATATCTTGTCCGGTAGAAGGTACAACCGCGATGGATATAAATGACAATACTCAGGTAATTAACCCTTCTAATGGCAGATCAAGATTATTTACATTAAATTTTGACACTCAAAGCTGGGTTGGAATAACTAATTTGAATACCATGCTTTCACCAAATACAGGTTATTCAATATATTATCTAAATCCAGGTATTATTGATTATACCGGCCAGTATTTTCATGGAAAAACCTATCCGGGTCAAACAGTTTCTAATGCTGCTTCAGATAAAATGGTATTTGTTACAAATCCTTATCCTTCAAGTCTGGACTGGGATAATGAAGAAGGATGGACCAAATCAGGTATAGGTAACGCAATCTATTATTGGGATGCAGCTGCAGGTAAGTATGTTTCATATGTAAAAGGCACAGCTACCAATGAAGGTAGTAGATTCATTCCTTCGCTGCAGTCATTCTTTGTGATGACTGATGGCACAGGTGGAAGTGCGGTGGTTTCCGCTAACAATAACTCAAGGGTCAATAATCCTAATATTAATTTATTCAGGAAAAGTAACGATGAAAAACTTTTAAGGATTGTCCTGAAAGCTGAAGGCCAAACGGATGAAACAGTAATTAGATTTTCTAGCGAGGCAACATTTAATTTTGATTATGAATTGGATGCTGTCAAAATTATAAATCCTGAAGGAATACCCTCTATATATACTAATGTTGATGGAAAGAAATATTCCATTAATTCAGTGGCCGAAAATAAGTTAAAACCAATAGGTATAGAAGCGGATGTGTTATCTTCCGATACAAAAGAATTTGTCTTTTATACTACGAATGTAGGAGAAGATTTATATTTGTTAGATAATAGCAATAATACTTCTATTCAAATATCCGATGCAACCTCATATAGCTTTTCAGGTGATGTAAATAAGGGGAGGTTTTATATTACAAGCAGAAAAGACCTTGATCATAAAATTTCTGATTCATGGTATATAACATCAGATGAAGCTAATGTAACAATTTATTTAAGTACTTCAGATAAAATTAATGTTTCTGTATTTGATATAATGGGCAAAGAGGTGTCCAGATTTGAGAACATTATCGGAAATGACGGATTTTTTAATCTCAATGTACCCGAGATTATTTCAGGAGTTTATGTAATTAGAGTTGACGATAATAAAAATGTAATTTCAGGAAAAGTCTTTCTAAGAAACAAAAAATAAGTTAAAACGAACTGCTTATTATATAATAAACTCCAGTAAGCCATTACTTTTATTTTATTGCCAAATGCTCCTTTTATATCTATTACAATTCCATTATCAGAAAGTAGCATTTAAAATAATCTTATGAAAAATTATTAAAAAAATTAAGATAAAATATGCGGCTTGTAAGTTGAAAATTATTAAGCATCTTTTGTCAGCATTTGCTGATGACTATTGTAATCATCGGAAGAAATGTATTTTAACCGGATATAAAAATATATTATAATAAAAGCATAAGATAAAACATTAAATACGTCATGGTTTAAGCGTCCCATGCTTACTGATTTATAGAAACAAATTCCAACCACAACCATTCTTAGAATATTAAGCAAATAAATGATTCCAATTCCAATAATAATATTTTTAATTCTGGAAGGATAGGAAGGATAAGCAATAATTAAGGAAACATATGCGAAAATTATTTCAATTCCCAGGCAGGAATTATTCACTTTTAATACCTGGTATCCGGAAATAAAAACAGAGTATCCATTATTCGTAACGTCAAACCCGAAAAGCGAGATTATAAATGAAGCAGGTACGACTAACCCTTTTCTTAAGATTTCAATTAAACTATACTTTGCAAAGGATTCAGAAATAAAATATTTGCTGGTAGGAGTTACTGAAGCATTATAACCTGAATAAATGAATTTAAGTACAAAAAATAAGAGAAGTGCCTTTACAAAGAAAAGGAGGATGGATTTAGTTGTATCTAAGTTTAATAGATGTTTTGTTTGACCCAATTAATTTATTTTTTTCTATTTCTCAGAAGTTTATTAGCTCCTATTGCTAGCCCGCCTAATACTATAGCTGTTGCACCTCCATCGAACGGGACAGAAGGATCGTCACAATCATCACAGGCTGGGGGATTGGTGCAGCCTGGAGGACAGATAAATTGCGCAAATGTGTCGTTTGGGCCAACAAATGCAATAAAGCAAGCAATCACACAAAACTTAAACAGCTTATTCATAACTTAGGTATAACGGTTAGAATACAATTTTAGTAAAAAAAAACGAAAAAATTAAGTAAATGATTGAAATAAAGCTTTTAGGAAAAGCTTTATTTCAATCATAAAAAAACTAATTGCCCAGAAATACCTTTTCCGAAATGGAGTGAGATCCAACTACCGCTTTTATTATATATAGACCACGGTTTGCGCTTACAGGAACAGAATTTATCCCAGGCGTAATGACGATATTATCTTTTTGAATTATTTCTCTTCCCATAATATCAGTTACAATGATAGATCCGGATAATGTACCAGAACCATTGTAAATAATGTTAACATGTTCATTTTTTCCTGATAGATAAATTGTTTCGTTTGCTGTCTGATTTGTATTATCAGCTCTTGCAGATATTATGAACCTTCCGATGCTGTCTTGCTTAGTAAGATTGAAAGAATAACTATTCTGTAAGGATAGGTCGATCACTATATTTTCTTTTCTATCTATAAGGAATAAAGGCTGTCCGGATTCAAAATCTTCCATTCCTTCAAAGGAAAATGTAAAAGCTCCTTCTTCCCCAACAATTCCTAATGGAATTTGCAAATTCCGGTTATAATTGATAGCATTTATGGCTACGTCAATCTTTCCTGCCTTGGTAAAAACTGAGGGTACATCATCAGCATTCTTAAGCTTATAGGCATCATAGTTATCAAATCCTTCAGCTGATCCCTGCACGTTTAAGTTAATAAAAGTCTCATCCTTGGAATTTCCGGAAGAGGCAATGATTCTCAACCCTGTATGTTTTTTAACAGTCATTCTGTTAAAGGCAGAAGTAGCATTGGTTCTTGCAAGGTTGTTAATACTTAAAGATGACTGATTTCCATTTCCATTGGTGAGAACAAAAAAGGACTGCATTGATGGAATAATATTGCTTCCGCCGTTTGTTCCACCTGAGGAGGTTGAATAAGTGGACCATGATCTTGAAGTGGTGTTCCAGGTATATATAATATCCGTTAAATTGCTTCTTGACCAACCACTATTGTTGTCCCAGTCAATGTTGGAAGGATAAGGATTTCCTACAAATTCCATGGTTTGAGCAGCGTTTGGATAGCTAAATGTTGAATGTAGTGCTCCATGAGAATATGTGCCTGTGAAATCAAGTACTCCTGTTGCTGTTGGATAGAAAGAATAGCCTTGCTGGATATTTAATGGTGTATTCACATCCTGTACTCTTGACCAGGCTCCGTTAGCATACACATTTAGTCTAGAATATCCGTTAGAAGGATTAAAGTACTGGAAATCATCAGCGAAATCATTTGCAGTGGTTCCGGCAACCGGACAGGCAAAATAATGATTAGTATTAAAAGTATTGACATCTTTATATACAGTAATGTTTCCACTGATACTTCCATTGTCTGAGTTACTGTAATGAATATATCCTGAATTCATATTAATAGTCAGATTTCCTGACGAATTTAAAGCTCCGTTCAATAATCTTAGGACGCCATTCACTGTGGCAACACTTGATAGAGTAACTCCGGCAGAGTTATTAATTGTTAAATTATTAAAGATTTCACCACCGGCGGTGTTTATGGTTTGAAGTGAAGTTCCGTTCATATTTAAGGTACTTCCTGCTTCTGTAAGTCCTGAAGCATTGTAACTGCTCCAGTCCCCTGAAAGGTTTATAGTATTATTGCCTGGAACTAAAACAGCAGAACCTGAAATAAGTAAATTACCCAGCACCGTTAAATCATTGCTAATTGATTTATTCCCTGAACCTGAAAAGGTAATGTGGTTATAATTAATAGTTGTCGGAATATTTTGAGCAGATGTACCATTAAAATCGACGGTGGATCCTGTTACTGTAAAACTGCTACCAGAAGGATTAAATAACCCGGAAATTCCTGAGGTACCTGAAGATAGAACTCTTACTCCGGAATTTGACGAGCTTAAATTATGGTAATTTAATGCAGGAATAGTTTGAGACCCGGAGCTTGCAAAATTTACTGTACCATTGTTTGCAAGGAATGATGCAGTTGGATTTATGTTAAATGAATTATAAATATTTAAGTTTCCTGAAGGAGCGGTTAAGGAACTTCCTGAGTTTAGATTTAAATTATAAAAGTTATGGTCTAGTGATGATCCTGAAATTACACAGTTCCCATTAAGATTAACCGTACAGGTTCCAAATGAAAAAGTAGCTCCATTATTTATCCAATTTCCTGATAAATTAATTGAATTTCCTGCTATTAAATCAGCGGCTCCAGCAATCGTCAGGTTGCCTGTTATGGTGACGGATGTAGGTAAAGTTTTACTGCCAGACCCAGAAACACCAAGATTATTATAGGAAACTGAAGGAATTAATTGTGGTGCAGAACCAACAAAGTTAACAGAACCTGTTGTTGGATTAAAGCTGGGTGTACCTGAAAAACTGAAATTGTTAAAAATATTTAAATTACTTGCTGGAGCATTTAACCAATAGCCCGCAGCTACAACTAAATTGTAGAAATTATGATCAGAAATACTACCGCTAATTATACAGTTTCCATTCAGGTTAACAGTACTGGTTCCAGGATCAACTGAATTGGTACTATTATTTGTCCAATGACTCCTTAAATTTATTGTTCCATTTCCTAGGGTAAATGTTGCCGAATTCTGAATTAAAATTTGACCATTTACATTCAAAGTATTGGAAAATTGTTTATTTCCAGAGGTGCTTAATGTCAAATTATTATAAGTGATACTAGTTGGTATTATTTGATTGTTCGATCCATTAAAATTGACTGTCGAGCCGGTTGTGGTATAAGAATTTGTTCCGGGAGTAAACAACCCTGCAATGCCAATAGTACCTGAAGCTAAAATTCTTGCACCAGTCTGAGTAGATGATAAATTAAAATAGTTAAGGGCCGGAATATTTTGACTTGAACCGCCGCCTCGGTCAAAAGAAACTGTTCCGGTATTATGATTAAATGTTCCTCCGCTTGAAACTGTGAAAAGATTATTAATAGATAATGTTCCAGATGGAGCAATGAGTGTTCCAGATGAGGTAATGGTTAAGTTATTTAAAGATAAATTTACATTTGAACCAGAGAAAGATACCACTCCATTAACTATAACTGTTGAAGTGGCAGGAGAGAAATTTCCATTGTTTGTAAAATTTCCATTCAGGGTAATGGTTCTTGAATTTGCATCTAAAGTGGAACCATTATTTACCGTCAAAATCCCATTTACGGTTAAGTTATGGTATAATGTTAATGTTGTATTATTAGTATTACTTAAAGTAAAATTTCGAAGAACTGAATTGGAAACAGGTATTTCATTTCCTGTAAAATTGTTAGTTGATAAGTTGTAAGCCAAATCAATAGTTCCTTGAAATACTGGAGTAGAGCTAATGGTTCCTCTATCTCTTACTATTGAACTTCCATTGGCCATTATTAAACTATTTGTACTGTTATTAAGTATTCCATTTGTAAGAGTTAAAATTCCATGAATTGTGACTGAACCTGTTAATGAAATAGTAGCGTTTCTTAATATTGTTAAATTATTTAATGTTATTGAAGAAAGAGAGGCATTGGTTGAAGAGGAATTGGTAATTGATAAATTAGAAGTTGTTCCTCCGGTAAGTGTTCCTGAACCTGAAACAATGTTTGAAGTAAGTATTAATGTATTTGCATTAATATTTAAATTACCAGAAGTTTGCGTAAATGAATTACCCACCGTAAAATTTGATTGCAAGCTATAATTTCCTTTTAGTTCAACTCTGTGATCTGAATTGGACATTCCAATGGTGGAAATAGATCCTGTTCCTTCAAAAACTAAATTTATTCTACCTGTACTTAAGGTAGATGCCCTTGCTGAATATGTGCCAGATGTATGGGATAAATTTCCGGATATATTAAATGTTGGATTGCCGGAGGAAGAACCAACTACACCTCTGAATACCCCTCCAGAAATATTTAGATTTCCTCCGATATTAAATACAGGTGTACCAGAATCCCTTGTACCATTAAATGCTCCACCTGAAATTTGGAAATTTCCTGAAATATTAAATATTGGTGTAATGGATGCAGAATTTGCCGCTGTAAATTCACCTTGTTGAATAATAAAATTATTACCAATAGAAAAGACACTGCTTGAAGTCACATTAAAATTCCTATTAGTTGTTGTACTTGAAGTAAAAATTAAATTTCCGATAACTGTTAGATTTTGATTTAAGGTTACATTAGTTGTTGTATTCGTTTGAATATTCAGAATTAGATTTCCTTGATATGTAAGACTTCTTAAGAAAGAAGTTGAGCTAGAGTTTTGATATCGGAGATGAAAATTACTGGAGTTATTAATGTTTCCAAAGGTCAAGTTTTGGTAGGAAGACAATACATAATATGTGGTTCCAGGGTATTGATCAAGAGTAATATTATGGTCAAAACCAGATGCATTAAATCTTCCGTCCTCAATAACCAGTTTTCCTGGAAGTGGAATGTTCCATTGAGAAGAAGCGATGAGGGAATCACCATTAATAATCCAAAACTCATCCCCATTAGAAAAACTGATTGGAGTTGTTCCAGAACCATCTCTTTGGGAGTTCCAATTCCCTAATACAACGGCGTTATTTCCTCCTCCTAGAGACACTTGTGAATAATAAACAATTGCAAAAGTACGTTGGGTATTAAGAATAATAACAAAAAATGAAAGGATAAATAACTTTCTTACCATGATTGTTGGATTTTAATAAAAAGAATATGGAACAAATATATGCGAAATTATAGCTTATTTTTATTCAATCCTAAATTTGTATTATATTTGAGGTTATACGTAATTTTTTTATAAAAGTATGAGGGTGAGCTTAATTTTTTTTCTTTTTATTATTGTAACTTCTTGTGTGTCAAAAAGAAAGTTAGTTTATTTACAGGGTGGGCAAAAGGAAATTCTTAATAATAAGTTAACCTATCTAATTCAACCTGGTGATGTTTTGTCCATTAGAGTTTTTAGTCTTGATCCCAATATTTCAAATTATTTTAATATTGAACCAGCTAATAATACAGCCCAAGCGAATCCGGGAAGTTTATACCTAAGGGGATATAGTGTTAGTGACTCAGGATATATACAAATTCCAATGATAGGCAAGGTTAAGGTAATTAACCTCGATATTGATCACATTCAAAGTAATATACAAATTTTAATCGATGAGCATTTTAGCAATGCAACTGTTGTAGTTAAACTCATTAGCTTCAAAATTTCTGTTATAGGTGAAGTAAATGCACCCGGATATTATTATATATACAACAATAGTGCAACAATATTTGAAGCCATTGGTATGGCCGGAGATATAGCTACTTATGGAAACAGAAAAAATATTAAAATTATTAGACAGGAGAACAATAAAACCATTGTTAAAACCATTGATTTAACTGATGATAGGATTGTGTCGGGTGATTATTATTTTCTTATGCCAAATGATGTTGTTTATGTGGAACCATTAGGGGCAAAATTAACTCGCTCAAATATCACTGTGTTGTCAGTTGTTTTTTCAGGGATTTCCACTTTTGTATTATTATTTAATTTCTTAAGTCGTAGATGAACGAAGTGAAAAATACGGAAAAAGAAGAATCAATAGGGTTAAAGAAGTTCTTTGATATATTTTTAAAATATAAGTTGTTCTTTATAACCAGCGTTTTGATTTCATTAACTGTGGCTTTTTTTTATATTAAATATAGTGTTCCATTATACACAGTTAATTCCACTATTCTAATTAAAGACCGATCAACTTATTCTTGGGGTTCATCCCATTTTTTACAAGGAATGGATTTGTTTCAATCTTACAATAATATAAACAATGAGATTAATGTATTAAAATCATATGGACTGATTAATCAAGCAATTGTAAGACCAGAGTTTACAATAAATTATTTTAGTGCAGGTCAAGTTCGTGATGTTGAGTTATATAAAAATAGCCCATTTAAGGTTTATTTGGATTCCGGCTCAGTTCAAATAATAAATTTCCCAATAAATATAGAAATCTTATCAGATTCTCAGTTTATTCTTTCAATAGAAGGTCAAAATATCCGGAAATATAATTTTCTAGAGCCTGAGAAAAATTATGGATATGAAAAACAAGTAATGATCAATAAGATATTCAACTTTGGATCTCCAGTTAAGTTTGACAATTGCGGGTTTACCATATTTTTAGAGAAAGATCATAAATCAATAAATAAAGCAAAAGAGAAATATTATTTCATTATCAGAGATATTAATTCTTTAATTAATGAATTTCGGAGAAAGATTAATGTTAAGTTGATTAATCAGGAATCATCAATTGTAGAAATTTCCTCTCAAGGGCCTACTCCGGAGAAAGAAGTTGATTTTGTTAATAGCCTTTGTCATCAATACATTGAAAATGGTTTAAGAGAAAAGAATAGAATAGCGACTAATACAATCAATTTTATAGATTTTCAATTGTCAGAAATTGCTGATTCATTATCTAATGCAGAAAGTCAATTAGAAAATTTTAGGTCTTTAAATGGTATTGTTGATTTGGATTATGAGGCAAGGGCTCACTTTGAGAAGTTTAAGGATTTGGAAGTACAAAAGGGTAATATTTTAATGAAGAAGAAATATTACGAATATATATTGGATTATATTAAATCTAACAAAGATTTAAATACAATTATCGCACCTTCAACGGTAGGAATAGATGATCAATTATTAAATAGATTAATAATTGATTTAAATAATTTACATCAAGAGAAATCGGGGTTAATGATGAGTGTTAAGGATAAAAATCCTTATTCTAATATTCTTGATTTGAAAATTAAAAATGCAGAGAATACTTTATATGAGAATATGAAGAATTTACTTAATACCGTCCAGATCTCTTTAAATGATGTTAATGCAAGAATTTCGGTAATGGAAAGAAATATTTCTAAATTACCAAGAACAGAAAGGACTCTTATTGGCATTAAGAGAAAATTTAATTTAAGTGACAATATATATAATTATTTGCTTCAAAAAAGGGCTGAGGCAAGCATTGCAAAGGCTTCCAATATTGCAGATAATAAAATTGTAGATGTTGCAAGAATTGATAATATTAAAAAAATATCTCCTAAAAGTTCAACTATTTACTCCGTTGCAATCTTACTTGGTTGTATCATTCCTATTGGCTTAATAATGCTTAAAAATATTTTTGATGACAGGATTAAAAGCAAGGAGGATTTAGAAAGTTTTACTAAAATACCTATTATCGGAATGGTAGGTCATAATTCTCGCGATAACAAATTTTCATATTTAATAGAAAACCCCAAATCCGGTTTGGCCGAAGCTTTTAGAAGTGTAAGGATTAACCTACAATATTTCCGTGGTACTAGTAAAGGGAAAGTGATTGGTATTACTTCTTCCATTAGTGGAGAAGGTAAAACATTTTGTTCTATTAACTTAGCCTCCATATTTGCAATTTCAGGGAAAAAAACTTTACTGGTTGGCGCAGATTTAAGAAAGCCTAAAATTTTTAATGACTTTGGACTGTCTAATGATTTGGGTCTTTCTTGTTTTTTAATTGGTGCTAACACTTTTGATCAGATTATACAAAGAACTATCATAGAAAATCTTGATATTGTTTCTTCTGGACCACTTCCACCAAATCCAGGGGAATTATTGGGAGTAAATATGCTTGAGGAATTTTTTAAGATTGCGGATAAGGAGTATGATTATATAATTATTGATACACCTCCTATCGGGTTGGTATCTGACTATCTTCTTTTATTAAAATATATTGATATTAATATATATGTTGTTCGTCATAATTATACAGAGAAAAAATTACTAGTAAAGTTAAATGACTATTATAATTCAAATAAGATACCAGGTATCAGTATTTTGATTAATGATATTAAAGATTCAAACAGTTCTTATAGCTATGGATATGGATATGGATATGGATATGGTTACGGGTATGGGTATTATGAAGAAATGAAGAAAAATATTTGGACTAATATCAGTAATAAATTCGAAAGAACATTAAGAAAAAAAGTGTAATGAAAGTTTCTTTCATTTTTCTGTCTGCATTTTCCAGTACCGGCGGAATAGAAAAATTTAATAGATCATTCATCAAGGCCTGTTCAGATTTAGAAAAGGAAAAAGTAATCAAACGTTCATTTTTTTATTCCTTTTATGATAGTTTTCCTGATCCAAATTACACTCAGGGGGCCTACTATGCTGCTTTTAACAGGAGATATCTTTCTTTTATTTTTTCTGCCATTTTTGGAAGAGTAGTTAAATCAGATATTGTCTTCCTAGGTCATATTAACCTTGCTCCATTGGGGTTAATATTAAAATTTTTTTATCCCACAAAAAAAATTGTTTTAATCACTCATGGAATTGAAGTATGGGGACGACTTTCAGTATTTAAAAAATTAATATTAAAATTCACTTATAAAGTTTTTACTGTCAGTAATTACACCAAAGGGATTTTATGTAATGAGCATAGGTTGAAGCCGCACAAAGTGGAATTATTTCCTAATGCGATTGATCCTTTTTTTTTAATTCCAACCTTGACAGCTTCCAAAAGCTCATCCAAATTTAATTTAAATGCTGAAACGAAAGTTCTTTTAACTTTAAGCAGATTGTCCTTTTTCGAACGTAATAAGGGTTATGATGTAATTATTGAATTAATGCCAGAGTTGCTACTTATTGAGCCAAACTTGAAATACATTATTGCAGGAAAATATGATGATCTGGAAGGCATCAGACTTAAAGAAAAAATTGCCGACTTAAAATTAACTGAAAAGGTGATATTGACTGGATTTGTTAAGGAAGAAGAACTTACAGAATTTTATTCAGCCTGCGACATATTTGTAATTCCAAGTAAAAAAGAAGGTTTTGGTATTGTTTTTATTGAAGCGCTTGTATGTGGCTTGCAGGTTATTGGTGGGAATAAAGATGGAACTGTTGATGCTTTACAAAATGGTTTATTTGGTATTCTTGTAGATCCGGATTGTAAGGAAAGTATTAAAGAAGGAATTATTAAGGCTTTAAGCAAAAATACCTCAAAGCAAGATAAGCTTTATTTGCAAAGTCAGGTTCTTGAAAAATTTGGCTACCTTAAATTTAAAGAAAGATTAGCAATCCAAATTAACCAAATGGTAAATGCATAAGAAAAAAATTTACTTTTTAATTAGTCATCCGATTCAATATTTTTCTCCACTTTTCAAAAAATTGGCTGAGGATGAATCTTTAGATTTTATGGTATTATATTGTTCTGATGAAAATGTAAAGGGGCATTTTGATAAACAATTTGGTGTCACTTTTGCTTGGGATATTCCTGTTTTAAACGGATATAATTATAATTTCTTAAAAAATCATTCTTGGAAACCCTCAATTTATAATGGGTTTTTTGGTCTTATCAATTTTAGTCTTATTAAAATCTTAAAAGGTAATAAGGATACAATTTTGATAATTCATGGCTGGAATAGATTCACCATGATACTCGGGCTAATAATTGCAAAATTAAGAGGCATAAAAGTTTATTTACGAGCGGAGAATCCATTTAAGCAGGAAATTAAAAAGAAAAAGATCAATATATTAATAAAAAAAATTTTCCTGGGACAATTGATATTTCCTCTTTTTGATAAAATTCTGTATATAGGGCACCAGAACAAAGAGTTTTACAGATTTTATGGTGTACCGGAAAAAAAGTTGATTTTTACACCTTATTGCATAGATAATGATCGATTCTTATCATATTATAAATTAAATTTTCAAAATAAGGAGAATCTTAAAGTTAAACTGGGATTACCTCTTGATCACATTATCATCCTTTTTGCAGGTAAATTTATTTCTAAGAAGAACCCATTTGACTTATTAAAAGCGTTTGAAGAATTAAATTTGGGAAATGTTACTTTGGTAATGGTAGGAGATGGTGAACTTCGAAAAGAGCTTGAATCGTACGTAAATACAAAGGAAATTAGAAATATAGTATTTACAGGGTTTAAAAATCAAACTGAAATCCCGGAATATTATTTAATTTCTGATATTTTTGTCTTACCATCCGGTATAGGGGAGACATGGGGTCTAGTAATTAATGAAGCGATGAATTTTGGGTTACCAATAATTTCCAGTGATTTGGTAGGTTGTTCTAATGATTTGGTCTTACACGGTAAAAATGGCTTTATTTTCCAGGAAGGGAACATTAATCAACTTTCAAGATATTTGAAAATTTTAGTATTAAATGATGATTTTAGACAAGAGGCAGGAAAATTATCCGCTGATATAATTTCAGATTATTCATATGATAAGGTAATTGAAGGCATAGTTAAATAAAAAATTCTTAAAATTATCTTATTTTATACTGTATAACCCGACTTTTTTAAATGAAAATTTTTTATGCAGGCACATTAAGTACTAAAAGTAATTCTTTTTCAAGGATGCAAATTTTCAAACAAGAAGGGTTTGATGTAATTCCTTTTGATTTTAGTCAATTTATTAAAAGAGATTTTTTTGGCAAATTACAATTCAGGCTTGGTATTGGACCTGATATTAATAAATTAAATAGTAGGCTAGTTGAAAAGGTTAAAGGTTCAATTCCTGATTTACTTTGGATAGATAAAGGGTTATATATTCAACCTTCGTCTTTGAAAAAGATCAAGGACTCTTTTCCTAAAGCTATTATAGTTCATTTAAATCCGGATGATCCTTTTGGGAATAACCAGGAGGGATTCAGATTATTTAAAAAGTCTATCCCTTTTTATGATGTTCATTTCGTTTCCCGGCCACAAAATGTTAATGAATACAAATCATTTGGAGCAAAAACTGTATTTGAATATGATCGTTCTTTTGATCCAAATATTCATAGGCCTATACAATTATCTGAAACGGAGAAGTCAAAGTACCATACCAAAGTTGGTTTTGTTGGAACTTTTGCTTACGCTAGAGCTGAATCTATTCTATTTTTAATTGAAAATGGTATTCCTGTATCCATTTATGGAGATCATTGGGAGAAGTTTAAGAGTTTTAAAAAAATTCAGAAATATTATAAGGGAAAAGCCGTTTATGGATTAGAATATGCGAAAGTTATTTCTGGTATGGAAATAGCCTTACATTTTTTAAGAAAAGAGAATAGAGATTTTCAGGATAGTAGGACCTTTGAGATTCCTGCATGTGGTACATTTATGATAGCCGAAAGAAGCTATAAGCATGAAGAGTTTTTTAAAGAAGACGAAGAAGCAGTTTTTTTTGATAATAATGAAGAACTGCTGAAAAAAGTAAGTTATTATATCAACCATCCTGAAAAAAGAGAAAAGATTGCCAAAAATGCTTTGGAAAAGAGTCTTAAAGCAGGTTATGACCATAAAAACCGACTTTTAGATATGATAAATAAGGTATTGAAATTAAAGCAATAAGGATTATAATAATAGTTAAATTGGAAAATATAATTTTAATTACTGGGGTTGCTGGTTTTATTGCAAGTAAGACAGCTGAGTTATTATTAAATAATGGGGAAACAGTAATAGGCGTTGATAATATGAATGATTATTACGATGTAAATTTAAAGAAACATCGTTTGGAGCAGCTAAGAAAGTATGAAAACTTTAGATTTTATCTTGCAGATATAGAAGATTACTCTGACCTAGATGTTCTTTTTAAAAAATATAATTTTCAGGCTGTTTTAAATTTAGCAGCCAGAGCAGGAGTAAGATACAGTTTGGAAAATCCATATATCTATTTATCTACAAATTCATTAGGTACTTTAAATTTATTAGACTTAATGAGGGTTTATAATGTTAGAAAAATGGTTGTGGCTTCTACGTCATCCTTATATGCAGGACAATCAATGCCATTTATGGAATCATTGCCCGTTAATTCTCCAATTTCTCCATATGCTGCTTCTAAAAAGGCTGCAGAGGTATTAGCATATACTTACCATTTTCAATTCGGCTTAGATATTTCTGTTGTTAGATATTTTACTGTCTATGGTCCTGCTTCTCGACCGGACATGGCCATTTTTCGATTCGTAAAATGGATTGCCGAGGGTAAAGTGATAGAATTGAATGGCAATGGTAGTCAGTCTCGGGATTTTACTTATATAGATGACATTTCAACTGGTACAATAGCTGCTATGAGGTCAGTGGGATATGAAATTATTAATTTGGGTGGTGGAAGAAACCCAGTTTCAATTATTGAAATTATTGAAAAATTAGAATCCTTAATTGGGAAAAAAGCTAATATAGTTTACAAGCCTTTTCATAAGGCCGATATGGAAAAAACTTGGGCCAATATTGAGAAAGCTAATAAATTATTAAATTGGCAACCTAAAATTGGAATTGATGAAGGTTTAAAACGCACGGTGGAATGGTATTTCCAAAATCAACAATTATGTTCTGCAATTCATATATAAAATCTTAATCTTAAGTAATTTTTAGTGTAATTAAAAATGAAAATTTCAGTTGCTTTGCGTGCAAAATTTCATGGCTTCAATTTAGCCCAACAACTCTTAAATCGTAAAGCACTTTCTTTCTTATATACGTCTTTTTATGGTAATTTTTTGGGTAAAGACAATAGCATTGGATTTTCTATTCCTGAACTTCATATTAAAACCAACCTAATCAGTGCCATACTAACTTATGGAATCAAGCCAAAAAATCAATTGCTAAGCTATGAATACTTTGGTAACTGGGTAGCAAAGAATATTCAAGATGAGGATTTAATCATTACATGGGGTTTATCCGCCTTGCCAATTATTGAAAAAGCTAAAAAGCTGAAAATTTTAACTGTAGTAGAAAGAGGGTCCTCTCATGCTACATTTCAACGAGATATTTTATTAGCAGAAAATGAAATTTGGGGAGTAACTTCTAAAGACCTTCTTAGAAGTTTTTCTTCAGAAAGGATGGAAAGGGAATTACTTGAATATAAAGAAGCGGATTTTATTTCCATACCTTCAGATTTTGTCAAAAGAACTTTTATTGAAAATGGGATAGCAGAAGAGAAGCTGATAAAAATTCCTTATGGAGTTGATCTTACTCAATTTTACCCTATGAAGAAGCAGGATGATATTTTTAGAATAATTTTTGTTGGGGGTATTAGATTAAGAAAAGGAGTTCAATATTTATTAAAGGCTTTTTCTGAATTAAAATTAGAAAAATCTGAATTGTGGTTAGTTGGGGGTATTATGCCCGATATAAAAGGTGTTTTAGAAAAGTATGAAGGATCATTTAAATATTTTTCACCTGTTCCTCAAGGTGACTTGAGAAACTTGTATTCTCAGGCATCTTTGTTTGTAATATGTTCCATTGAAGAAGGTATGGCAATGGTTCTCCCTCAGGCTATGGCCTGTGGATTACCAGTAATTTGTACTACCAATTCCGGAGGAGAGGATTTAATTGAAGATGGTAAGGAAGGCTATATTATTCCAATTAGAGATATAGATGCTTTGAAAGAAAGGATCTTATTTTTATATAACAATAGAGATTTATGTTCTGAAATGGGTAATGCAGCAAGACTTAAAGTGCAATCTGGTTTAACATGGGATGATTATGGACATAAAATTTTTGAAAAATATTCAAATATTATTTTAAAGAATTCGCAAGGGGTATGACCAGATTAGAAAGTGATATACAAAAAGAATATTATACTAAAACTGCATCTGACTATGATAAGATGCATATAAACCCAGATGATGGTAGAGGTATTGCATTGCAATATATTTCTCAGTTGTTTCCAATTTGGGGAGTGAAATCAATTTTAGATGTTGGGGCAGGAACAGGAAGAGCTGTAAATTTCCTCTTAAATAAAAATTTTTCTGTCATAGGGATAGAGCCTGTAGAAGCTTTAGTAAAGGTTGGAATTCAAAATGGTATTCCAACATCATCTTTATTACTGGGTAATGGAGAGAGATTACCATTTTCGGATGGATCATTTGATGCTGTTTGTGAATTTGGAGTATTGCATCATGTAAAAAATCCAGAATCTATAGTAAAGGAAATGTTAAGGGTTTCAAGAAAAGTTGTTGTATTGTGTGATAGTAATAGGTTCGCAAGAGGCAGTGTAATAGCAAGGGTGTTTAAATATATTTCGTATAAATTTAAATTGTGGTCAATTGTAGATTTGGTTAGGACTAGAGGAAAAGGATATCAAATTTCGGAAGGGGATGGTTTGTTTTATTCATACAGTGTGTATGATAATTTTGATATTATAAGAAGTTGGTCTGATAGGGTTATTTTAATTCCCTTGGATAAAGATAAGAAAAAATTTGCCACTTGGTTAAGTCCATTATTTACATCATCCAAAATTTTATTGTGCGGAATTAAGGAAGAATAATTATGAATGTTTCTGAAAAGAGATATAAAAATTTGGGAAATATTTCCATTATAAATGAAATTGACAATTCCTCATTGAGAGTTTTGGATATAGGATGTGGAGCAGGAGACAATGCTAGAATATTAATGGAAAAGGGGAAAATTGTTGATGGAATAACCTTATCAATGGCAGAATCAGAGGTTGCTAAAAACCATTGTAGAGACGTATTTATTTATAATCTAGAAAAAGGATTACCAAATGTAGTTAAAGAAAGAGAATATGAAGTTATCATTTGCTCTCATGTCCTTGAACATATATGTTGGCCAGAAATTCTTTTAAACGATATCTACAATCTTTTAGAGAAAACAAATGGAACACTATTGGTGGCGCTTCCAAACATAATGCATTATAAATTTCGAAGTAAATTGATTTTAGGGAACTTTGATTACACTCCTTCAGGCACCATGGATAATACTCATTTTAGATGGTATACGTTTAAATCTGCAAGGCAATTATTTATTAACAATCATTTTATCATTAATAAATCATGGGTGGATGTATCCTTGCCATGTAAATCTTTATCCGAAAAGTTACTGCCAAAGTTTATACATCCTTTCTTTAAAAACGTATTGGCTCAAATTTCTCCAGGATTATTTGGATCTCAACTTTTATATAAACTTCGTGTAAAGGAAAACTAGAATGAGTATTCGAATACATGCCATAATACTTGCACTAAATGAGGGAATGTTTATTAAAGAAACTATTAAACCTTTATACCCTTATTGTAATGGAATTAGTGTGATATCACAATATGATAGAGATTATTATGGTAATATGATTGAACCGGATAATACATTAAATGATGTCCTTTCTTTTCCAGATCCTGAAGGGAAGATTAATTTGGTGATTAGAAAGTTTAAGGACGAGGCTGTTGCGAGAAATCATGAAATGGCTGCTCTGTTAAATGAACCTTACAAATCAGTAATCACTCATAGTGTTTCAATGAAGGATGTGTTGAAATTTCATCAACCTCCGGACTATTTTTTAATTGTAGATGGAGATGAAATTTATGATATAGATACTTTGCCAAGAATCATAGATTATTTGAAATGGAAAAAGCCTAGAGGAATGCGAATAAATGCATTTAATTACTATAACACTTGGAATAGAAGAGTAAAGTTAGAAGATGAAAAATTTTGTCATTTTGGATTTATAAAGGCCGGTATTTTTTTTAAAATAAGAAGGATTGTTAGTCTAAATGAAATAAGGTTGTTGAAATATTTTAAAAAAATCGGGTTAGGCAGTTTGCCTTCTATATTATGGGGTTTTATTGAATGCCCATCTGAAATTGGTGTATTCCATCATGCAGCTTATATAGGTGGTGAAGAAAGGATCAAACAGAAGATGAAGAAATCTTCTCATTCTGAGCTAAAAGATAAATTTCAGGAACAGTTGGAAAAGTTAAATAATAAAAGAACAGAATATGTTCCTATTGATAAACTTCCTATAAATATTAGAGAAGGTAATTGGGAAAAACATCTTTTTGAATAAAAATCTAATGCCAATATCAAACAAAATAGAATGGATAAGTTCGGAAGATTCAAGGAATGAATCTATTTTAATGGATCTTCAGAAAAAGATGGAAGATTTTTATGCGAATTCCAAAACTTATTATAAGGACATTGATTTTACTAAAAATGTATGGATCAATCCATCAGCCTTGATACAGAAGGATATTATTAGAGAATTACAAGGGAACAAAAGAATATTAGAGGTAGGATGTGGGTCAGCTAATATACTTATGGCTAATGCTATTGATGAATCCGAATATTCAGGTGTAGAATTTTCTTCAGAATTAATAAATCTAAATAAGTCTAAATTTCCAAAAGCTACTTTTAAAGTAATTGAAGACCCTAGGATAATTCCTTTTGAGGAAAATTTATTTGATGTGGTTTTTTCAACTTATGTGTTAGAACACACAGTTTTTCCTGGCAACTTTTTGAAGGAATGTATGCGAGTGCTTAAGCCTGGAGGTGTATTAATTGTAGTTTGTCCTGATTTTTTAGGTAAAGGGAGAATGTCTTCTCAAAGGTGTGGATTGTCACAAGGTACCGGAAAAGAGAAATTTATGATGGGTAAAATATTCGATGCCTTTATTACAGGATTCGACTCTAAAGTAAGAGTACCAATAACAGCGTTAATATTGAGACGAAAGGCGATCAAAAAGCCTCAATTTTATATTAATATCAATCCAATATGCTTTGAAGATAAATTTAGGCCTGATGTAGATGCAATTTATGTTACTTATGATCACGAAATAAAATCCTTTTTGAAAAGTATAGGAATAATATGCAAAGAGCTTGACAAGGATTTATTGGAGTATTCACATTTGCATAGAAACATTTATATAAAGGGAATTAAAATAGGTGGATAAAAGGAGGATAGAATATAGGAGTTTATCAGGAACACTTTGGGGTGGATTGTCTTTTTTGTTTAATCTGGCTCAAGTAATTCTTTTAGTCCCATACCTTTTGAAGTATTGGGGTGATTATAACTACGGTATTTGGCTTTCAGTTTTTGCAGCTTATACTATTATTCAAACAATTGATACCGGTCATCAGGCATATATTGGCAATGAGATTAATAGGTTATATCATATTAATAAAATTGAATTAAGGAGAGTTCTTGGCTCTTCCATATTAATAGCATTTTTACTGGGACTTTTTCAAATATTCATTGCATTTTTCATTATTTATTCTGGCATTTTTGCAAAAATGCTTGGGTTGGTTCAATTTGAAATTTATTCTAAAAATCTTCATTGGGGTTTAATTTCACTCCTAACAATGTGGTTGTTTGTTGGTAGCATCGGAGGAATTTTAGCTAAGCTTTTTATACCAGTCGGCAAGTTTTCACGTAGCCAAAGATGGGGTATTGCGTCAAGGCTAATTCAATTTTTTTGTTTAGTTACGACTGCTTTTTATAATGGAGGTGTTTTTGAAGCATGTCTTTATATTTCCATTTCATTAGTTATTTATTGTTTGTTTTTATTTAAAGATCTTAAAAAAACAATCCCTGAATTTTTCCCTTGGTGGGAAGGTGGTGAGATTACTACAGGCTGGAGAAATTTGAGAAAATCGGTTATTTTAACCTTTAACGGTATATTGACACAATTAAATCAAAATGGAATTATTATTCTTATTTCAAGTATATTAAATCCAGCTTTTGTACCTGCATATACTACTTTGAGGACTTTAGCCAATACTGCTACACAGGCTACCAGTATTATTTTGACTCCATTAATTCCAGATTTGGTAAAATTCTCTGTAAAGAAAGAGGGAGAAAAGTTAAATCATACATTACAAGCAAACTGGTTTGTAAGTGGTATGCTTGTAAATATTACTATTATCATTTTATTACCTTATTTTCCAAATTTATACAAATTTTGGACTAAGGGGATTTTGGAATTTAATCCACCATTGTTTTATTTGTTGATATGGGGTATAAGTATTGTAAATTATGGTTCTGGCTTTAGTGCATATTTAAATGGCACTAACAATTTAGCAGCAATAACAACTATTTCTATTGCTAAAATTTTAATAACATTTTTAGGCGCATTGTTTTTTTTGAATTTTTTTGGAATTACGGTCATGGGTATATTAGTAGTTATTGCTGAAATAGTATCATCAATAGGACTGTCATTTTACTTTGTAAATAAACAACTAAGAGTAATGGGGAATTCAATTAATAAAATTCAGCAATTTATCAGCCTTGCTCCGGTAGTAATTACTGGAATTATATTTCTCTTTTCCGCATTTTATGTGTTTAATATTTATTTGCTTTCATATTTTGGTTTAATTTTATTATTTTTTGTATATTTTTTTCAATGGAAATTTCTGCCAAACATTGTCAAAGAGAAATTTATTAATTTATTGCTTACTAAACTTAAATTTAACTAATGGAGCTAATATCCATAGTGATGCCAGTTTATAACGGGGAAAAATATCTTAAGGAGGCAATAAATTCAATTTTGTCTCAAAGTTATCAGGAATTTGAACTTATAATATCTGACGATAATTCTAAAGATAACTCTCTTGAAGTTGTACGTTCATTCTCTGACAACAGAATTAAAATTATTAGTAATCTAAATAATAAAAAAGGAATTTTTAGCAATCTGAATTATGCAATTGCCTGTTCCAAAGGAAAATTCATTCAAATTTTTTGTCAGGATGATTTAATGATGCCTTTTTTTTTAGAGAAGCAAGTTACATGTTTTAATAAGTTTCCAGAGGCTGGAATGGTGTTTTCAAATAAATATAGTGTTAAACATAATTTGGAAATTATAGAAAATTCTGAAGACAAAATAAAAAAGAATAACCTTATTCCTGAATATTTAGGGAAAAAGGAAGGCCTTAAGTTTTTTTTAAGTTTTGGCTGTCTACCTGGAAACTTATCACCAGTTATGTTAAGGCGTGAAACTATTAAAGTTATTGGTTCTTTTGATGAATCATTTAGATATGTTGGGGACTTTGATTATTGGATTAGGACAAATATGAAGTTTCCTATCATATTTCAAAAACAACCAGCGTTATTAATAAGAGATCATTCTGAAAAAAGTAGTAAAATTCTTAATCTTGATTATATTGTTATTCAAGAAGAAATTCCGATATATGAAAAGATACTCCAGGAAGCCTACTCTGGTAAAAGTCGAGATTTGGCGATAGCATATATAGTGAATAAACGAGGTAGCCAATATGCCCAATGGTTGCTCAGAGGGTTATTAAATTTTAAAATAGAATTGTTTTATAAAGGATTGAAAATGGTTAAACCACCATTTTCAAGAAGTAGAATTTTTATGGAATTTTTAAAAATTAGGTTTCACAAAGGGAATTTGAAACATTATTATGTTGAGTAATGGATGAAAACATTGAATTAACCTTAGCTTTGGTTTTAATTTTATTAGGCGTAATTAACTCCATTATAAGTTTTAAATCCCCAGAAAGAGTTACCTTAGGAGATATTAATTTTATTGTAATTAGCTTTTTCTTTGGACTTTCACCATTTATTACTTTAGCAAACGGTGGAATTTTATATGAAGCTAGAACTGAAATTTTTTTATTAGCTTATGGAAGTGTTTTTTGTTATTTATTTGGAGTTAAATTATTTCAATGGCTTTTTTATAAAGAAGGCGATAATAGAGAGTTGTCATATGTTTTAAAAAGAATTGCACAGCCCGATAAATTAAACACGAAATCCTTATTTATTTTTTTTCTTATTCTATTTTCTATTAAGGTAACCATTAAAGCAGCCTATGGTTTCAGTAGTTATGGAGGAGCAGGTAAAGAGGCTTTTCTTTCAATTCCATATTACTGGATAGTATTTTTATTTTTCGTAGACTTATTTTTGTTTGCCTTTTATTTGATAAGTATTTCAGTTTTGTTTTCAAATGGTTCTTCACATAATAAAATCTATTTGTATTTAATAATAATTGTTTTATTTATCACCAATTACACTTCAAGGAGCTTGTTCATTATTTATGGTCAGGTTGCTTTTATTGCTTTGATATTAATCAAAAGTAATATTAAGGTAAAGTATCTTGTACTTTTCTCTATAGTAGGAATTGTTTTCTATTCATTTGTTTTCCCTTTTTTGTTCGGACTTAGGTATAGTCATAAGGAACTATCTACTGAGGAAAAAAGAAATTATATTTCTGCTTATCAAAAAGCGATTGAAAGGGGCAGCGAAAAGGATATGGAACTAATTCAACGTAAGAGCACTCAAAACTTAGGAAGAAGAGCATATTTTATGTATCAGTTTTTAAAAGTAGTTGAACATAGTGAAGGGAATTTTATGAATGGTGATTTATTGATTAATAATTTTATACAAGTTATCCCCAGGTTTTTATATCCTGATAAAGTTAATATAATATCAGGAGCGGAATCATATATTATTGAGAAATATCAAATGAATGAACGGGATTTTAATGATAATCTGCCGTTATATGGTTATGTGGAATTTGGACTTATCGGTGCATTTTTGGTTGGATTTTGTTTTGCTGGGATTCTTACTTTATTTTTAAAAATTGCTGTTAAATTTAAACTTAATTACTTGTTTACTTCAATTATTATTTTTGTTCCTATTAAATTGGCACTGAGTGCAGAAAATCATTTTATTAATGTCTTTGCAACTCTAAGGGAATGTCTGATTTTATTGATTATTTATTTTTTGTTAATCAAATTGTTTCCCAAAAAAGGAATTATTCATTTATTTAGGTAATTACAAGTATTTAAATTGAAATATTTTAATCTTTGATTGAATGAAGAAGTTTCCTATTTTATATATTCTAAGCAATGGAAGGAGCGGCTCTACTATTTTGGATGTAATGATAGGATCACATCCTGAAATATGGACAGTAGGGGAATTACAGAATTTACCTAAAGATTATAAAGCAAATAAAATTTGCGGCTGTGGTAATCATTTAATTAAATGTGAATTTTGGGCTCCCATATCAAGCAAAATTCCAATTTTCAATATTCCTGATACGTTTTCATCAATAAGTTATTTTCGTGATAAGTATCCTTCAGGTAAAGTGATAAGATTTAATATGCTCAAATTTTTATTATCTGGTAAGCCTGGTAAATGGAAAAATGGCTGCTATGAGTATGGTTTGGCTAATCATCAGTTGTTTCAACAAATTAAAGTTGCAGCTGAAAATTCTTTAGGTACTGAAATCAAATGGATTGCAGATGCTTCTAAAGATCCGTATAGATTAATATTTTTGAAATCAACTGGATTTTTTGATATTAAGGTAATCCATATAACAAAGGATCCTAGAGCATTGACATATTCCATGACCAAGGAGAAGTTTAAATCTTTATCAAAATGTATCAGATTTACAGGAAAATGGTTTTTTGAAAATCTTACAATGACAATTATTGGACGAAGACATTTCTCAGAAGATGAATTTATTCATATTAGGTATGAAGACTTGGTTACAAATCCTTCTGAAGTTTTTCAGAAAATTGGGAACAAATTTAAAATTAATTTTGATGGGTTTTCAGCAAGTAATTTTAGAGCTTATAAAAATCATGGAATTTCTGGAAATCAATCAAGATGGAGGAAAAGTAGTCTGGAATTGGACACAACCTGGAAAACAAAATTTAATAAAGGGTACTCCTTAATGTCCTGGATTATTTCATACCCTTTGGCAAGTATTTATGGTTATAAATATAAATAAGTAATAAATTAATATGCGGTGAAAATTTCCTTGATAATTCCTTCTTTTTTTCCGGCAACTGTTTATGGTGGACCAATTTATTCTACATTATATACAAGTAAAGAATTAGCAAAGTTAAATCACCAGATATTTGTATCCACTACAAATTCGAATTTTAACTCAAGATTAAATGTGCCTGTTAACAAGTTCATTGAGCTGGAAAATAATTTGTATGTAAAATATTACAATGAGACATTTGTTAACAGATTTTCAGCTGCTTTATATGTTAATATTAATAGAGATATCAAAAATGTGGATATAGTCCATTTACAAGCAATTTTTAATACACCTACTCCAATAGCTTTATTTTGGGCTAATTTCTATAATAAACCTTTATTATTATCTCCAAGGGGAGCTTTAGGTGATTGGGTAATGAATCATGGAATTAAATTTAAATCTACCTGGATCAGCTTGTTAATCAAGCCATTTTCAGATAGGATATATTGGCATGCTACTTCCGAACAGGAAAAAACTGAAATTCAGTCACATTTTCCGGAAGCTAAAGTTTTTATTGTACCAAATGGATTAAATATTCAGGAGTTTTCTCCATTTAGAAAATTTTCAAAAGTAGATTTCATTAAGAAATATGCAAGGATAGAAGCGAATCCGGATCATATAATTATTTCTATGGGCAGGCTGCAGAAAAAAAAGGGGTTTGACATATTAATAAAAGCATTTTCAGAAATATTAATTAAATTCAATAATTCATATTTATTTATTGCAGGACAAGATGAAGGGGAAAAGGAAGCTTTGCTAAAATTAATCCATCAATTAAGATTATCTAATAGGGTATTTTTAATAGGAGAATTAACCGGTAGTGACAAAATTGAATTTTTAGGTAATGCTGATTTGTTTGTTCTTCCCTCTCATAATGAAAACTTTGGTAATGTATATGCAGAGTCATTAGCGTCAGGAACACCCATAGTTGCTAGTTTATATACCCCTTGGAAAGAAGTGGAAAATTATAATTGTGGAAGATGTGTTGGAAATTCTGTTGGTGAAACTGCAGATGCTATCAGCTACCTCCTTGAAAAGGATTTGAACGAAATGGGAATAAACGGTAAGGAATATGTAAAAAGGTTTTCATGGGAAGAAGTTGCTAAGAAGTTTGAAAGCATTTTTAATACTATATTAAAACAAAAAAATGGCAGATTATAAAGAATTTGGCTGGACCTTTGAGAATGAACCAGGTGCTCATAAATATCTATACCCGGATATTCTGTCACTATTGACAAAGGAAAAAAACAAAACTATTTTAGATGTGGGCTGTGGAAACGGGATTATGGTTCGAAGATTACTTAATGAAGGATACAATACTTATGGGATAGATGCTTCTTCTCAAGGAATAGAAATTGCGAAAAAGTTTGTAAGTGATAGGTTTTTTGTAAATGATGTAGAATCCCAGAAACTTCCTGTGGAAATTGAAGATATTAATTTTGATACCATTATCTCAACTGAAGTTATTGAGCATTTATATGATCCAATAGGATATATTATGTTCTGTAAGTCAATTCTCGAAAAAAATAAAAAAGGTGAGATAATAATTTCAACCCCTTACCATGGGTATTTTAAAAATCTTGCCATAACTTTCACAGGATCTTTTGATAAGCATGTTAATCCTTTAAGGACTGGTGGCCATATTAAATTTTGGTCCAAAGATACTTTATCTAAATTATTAATTAATGCAGGATTTAAAGTAGTAAAGTTTAAGGGAAGCGGCAGGTTTAAATTTTTTTGGAAATCTATGGTTATAAAAGCGACGTTATAATGACTTCTATTTCCGTCATAATTTTAAGCTTTAATGAACAGATGCACATAGAAAGGTGTATTAGAAGTCTATTGCCATTCGCACAAAAGATTTTTGTAGTTGATGCTTTTTCTTCAGATGAGACGGTAAATATTGCCAAAGTACTAGGTGCAGAAGTATATCAAAATAAATGGATTAATTATTCTTGTCAGTTCAATTGGGCATTGCAAAATTTACCTATTTCAACCCAATGGGTAATGAGAATGGATGCTGATGAATATGTTGAACCTGAATTAGCATCGGAAATAAATCTGAAATTAAGTACTTTTTCAAATGGATTATCCGGAATTTACTTGAAAAGAAAAGTTTTTTTCAAGGGGAAATGGATAAGACATGGTGGATTTTATCCGCATGTTTTATTAAGAATTTGGAGATTAGGAAAAGGTGTTTGCGAAAGCCGGTGGATGGATGAACATATTACACTCAGCGACGGGAAGACAATAAAATTTGAAGGGCATATAGTAGATGATAACAAAAATAACATCAGTTGGTGGACAACCAAGCATAACCATTATGCAAGTAGGGAAGCAGTTGATTTATTAAATATTAGGTATAAATTTTTGAACTTGGAAAATAATATTGAAGCTTCTGTTATGGGTGATAAGAATCAAATTAATCGATGGTTGAAAGAAAAGGTATATACTAGATTACCGTTTGGAATTAGACCATTATTGTATTTTTTTTACAGATATTTTATTATGTTGGGTTTTTTGGATGGTTTCAGAGGGTTCGTTTTTTGTGCCTTACAAGGTTTTTGGTATAGATTACTTGTAGATGTAAAAGTTTATGAAATTGAAACAAGATTAAAAAAGGAAAATATTGATATTAAAACATTAATTAAGGAGGAGTTTAATTTAATTTTATAAAATTTTTGATTTTGAAGTCCAAAATTTACTTAATGAAACTTTCCCATTTCTCCAACCTTTTATCTTCCTTATGAATCAAAATTAACATTTTCGAGTTGTAATTTTTGGGAAATGGAATCTTAGAAAAAAGGATTTTTCTTGAATCCTTGTTTCTCAAAAAGGAAAATGCCGTGTAATTGACAGATTCTAAAAAAACATCTACCTCTTTTGAATATTGGATTTCAGAAATAATTAATGGTTTGTCTTGAAGAATGGTTTCCTTTCCGCCTTGAAGGGCCTCTAAATCCATTCCCTGAATATCAGTCTTTATCCCATGGATTTTTGTATTAATTGATTTCCGAATTGAATCAATAGTAGTAACTTCAACTTCAATATTCTGTAAAGTATTTTTATCTGATATTAATGAACTATTAGCTGAAGAGGAGCCTAAACTAAAACTAAATTTACCTTCTTCAGAGCTTATGGCTTTTTTAACAAATAGAATATTGGAGAAGTTTTTTATATTATTTTCCAGTGGGTTATAATTTCTGGGATCAGGTTCAAAAGCATATATTATTTCTGCCTTTTTCGCTAATAGTAAGGTATAATAACCAATGTGTGCCCCAATGTCTAAAAAACATCCTCCCTTTTCATAATTTTCGAGAAAGAAATATTCCGAGTTCCAGTCTACGTTACAATTTGTAACAAATACTTCAGATCCAAAATGGCTATTTCGAGGCAAATTAATAGTTAATCCATTTACTAATTTTATTTTATTATCCTTTTTTAGAATACGTTTATAAAATTGTCTTATAAATGTCCTAATTATCCACTTTGCAATACCAACTTCTTTAATAAAGTCAACAGGTAACATCTTTTTCATATTTACAAATTAAATTATAAAAATTCTACATTAAAAGATATATATATATATATATATATAATGTGTAGTCGGTAACTACAACTGCACCAAAATCGGAAAATAAGAGTGCACCAAATTTGGCAACAAGAATGCACCAGTAATTACCTTCGTCGGGATTAAAAAACCGATGAATAATTATGAAT